>JBAYVU010000009.1:0-85776 GCA_041674385.1 Sterolibacterium sp. | reverse complement strand
ATGCGTACCCCGACTCGACTAAGCGGGCTGTTGCTGACCGCCGCGGCCACTTCCACCTGGGCTTTCCAGCCACTGATCACCGACGACACCGGCACCCAGGGGATCGGCGGCAATCAACTTGAGCTCGCCTACAACCGCGACAAGGCTGAACAAGCCGGCGTCAGCGTGGCCACAAACGTGCTACCGTTCACCTATACCCGCGGCCTCAGCGAAACCCTGGATGTCTTCGTCGGGGTTGACCATACCCGCATCACTTCGAATCTTCCCGGCGTGGACGCCAGCAGCAGCGGCAATCCCGTCGTGGGATACGCTGAAGACCACAACCAATTCAGTGACAGCGGGTATCACATGGCGCTTCAAATAAACATCGAAACCTGCTGATCAGAACCCGCCGGGAAACCAGGCCATGAGCCTGCTTTTCCGGACAATCTTGCTGTGAATCAAGCTCACCTGGGACTCAAAGGCTATAATTTTTCTTATCATGATCGACAGTCCCAACATCACCAATGCCGAATTTGCGCAGTTCCAGAAACTGATCTACAAAATCGCCGGCATCAGTCTGGCCGAATCGAAACAGGTACTGCTGGTGGGCCGTCTTGGACGCAGACTGAAGCATTACGGGCTGGGAACTTTCGCCGAATATTTCCGGATGGTATCCGCACCCGGTGCGGAAGAGGAATTGCAAACGATGGTGGATCTTCTCACCACCAACGAGACCTATTTCTTTCGCGAAGAAAAACATTTCGAATATCTCGCCAACACCATCCTCGCCAAGCATCCACCCGGTCGGCAATTCGATGTCTGGAGCGCCGCCAGTTCGACCGGAGAGGAGATATATACGATCGCCATGGTGCTGGCCGACAAGTTGGGAATCAATGCCCCCTGGACCGTCACCGGCTCCGACATCAGCCAGTCGGTGCTGGCAATAGCCAAGCGCGGTCTCTACTGGCTGGACCGCACCCGCGGCCTGCCTAAGGAATATCTGCGCAAATACTGCCTGAAAGGCGTGCGCGAAAACGAGGGCAGCTTCATCATCGCCCCGGAACTGCGCAGCCATACCCAGTTCATGCAGGTGAATCTCAACACTGCCCTGCCCGTCATGGCGAAGTTCAATGTCATATTCTTGCGCAATGTCATGATCTACTTCGACGCCGAGACCAAGAAACAGGTAGTAGAACGTCTCGTCAAGCAATTGCTGCCCGGCGGCTACCTGATCATCGGCCATTCGGAAAGCCTCAACGGCATCACCGACTGCGTGAAACCGGTGCAGCCGACCATTTACCAGTTGCCATGACCAGCCCCCCCCTGTTGGCGACACCCCCTTTGCCATCGCCTGTCTTTCTCAATGCGGGCGAATTTCACTTCGGCACGGCGCCGCTGCAACTGGCCACCTTGCTGGGCTCCTGCGTCACGGTGACGCTCTGGCATCCGCGCCGGCAGATCGGCGGCATGTGCCATTTTCTGGTACCTAAGCGAACCCGGCAGCCGGGGATGGCACTGGATGGTCATTTTGCCGATGAAGCCTTTGCCCTGTTCGACCAGGCCATACTCCGCAATGGTTGTCGTCCCGAAGAATTTCAGGCGAAACTGTTCGGCGGCGGCGACATGTTTTCAGGGACGAACTCCAACCTCAGCGTGGGAGAGCAAAACATCCTGGCGGCCCGTTCGCTTCTCAAGCAACGCGGCATCCCGCTGCTGGCCGAACATGCCGGTGGTGCCGGCCATCGCAAACTGATTTTCGATCTTGCCACGGGTGAAGTGCAGATGCGCTTTGCCGATAAAACGAAAGAGCAGCGCCATGCCTAAAATCCGGGTAATGATCGTAGACGATTCCGCCGTGGTGCGCCAGGTGATCCGTGAAAACCTGGAAAGGGAATCCGATATCGAGGTGATCGGCGCTGCAGCCGACCCGCTATTCGCGCTGGACAGGATGAAGAATGACTGGCCCGACGTGATCACGCTGGATGTCGAAATGCCGCGCATGGACGGCATCACCTTCCTGCGCAAAATCATGTCCGAGCATCCGACACCGGTGGTGATCTGCTCCTCGCTGGCCGAAAAAGGCGCCGAGACCACCATGGAAGCGCTCGCCGCGGGGGCCGTGGCCATCATCACCAAGCCCAAAATGGGCGTCAAGCAGTTTCTTCAGGATGCTTCCAACGATCTGGTCACCGCCGTGCGTTCGGCAGCCCGTTCCAATGTGCGCAATATCCACCCCAGCGCCCGAACAAGCGCTGCCCCTCCCCCCAAGCTGACCGCCGATGCGATGCTGGCGGCGCGCGCGGCGGCATCCACGGCCATGTCGAAGACCACCGAAGGCATCGTCGCCATCGGCACCTCGACCGGTGGCACGCAAGCCCTGGAAGTCGTTTTGACCATGCTGCCGGCCGTCTGTCCGGGTATCATCGTGGTACAGCACATGCCGGAAAAATTCACCGCCTTGTTTGCCGAACGCTTGAACACGCTGTGCCAGGTCGAAGTGCGCGAGGCGCAGAACAATGACCGCGTGATCCCCGGCCGGGTGCTGATTGCTCCCGGCGGACGCCACATGATGCTGCGTCGCAGCGGCGCCCAGTACATCGTCGAAGTCGCCGACGGCCCGCTCGTCAATCGGCATAAGCCTTCAGTCGATGTGCTGTTCCGCTCGGTCGCCCAGGTCGCCGGAAAAAATGCGCTTGGCATCATCATGACCGGCATGGGCGATGATGGCGCGCGCGGCATGCACGAGATGCATGAGGCCGGCGCAAAAACCGTGGCGCAGGATGAAGCCACCTGCGTGGTATTCGGCATGCCTAAGGAAGCGATCAAGCTCGGAGGGGTAGACAAGATCGTGCCACTCGAACTGGTCGCACGTGAGATCATCGCCTACGGATGATATCGCCGGAACTTCACATGAATTCGTCACCCACTCCGTCGAGCAAGGAACTCGAACAAAGTGCCAAGAACATCCACCCCGGGCAATGGGCGGTCGAAGAAAACAAGCCGATCGCCACGCTGCTCGGCTCTTGCGTTTCGGTGTGCCTGTTCGATCCGAAACTGCGCTTTGGCGGCATGAACCATTTCATGCTGCCGGTGCGCACGCGCAGCACCGACAGCGAATACGACTCGCTACTGCGCGGCGACTATGCCATGGAAGTACTGGTGAATGCCATGCTGAACAAGGGTGCCCAAAAGCAACGCATGATCGCCAAAGCTTTTGGCGGCGGCAATGTCGTCAGTTCGCTGCGCAAGTCGATCGGCGATGGCAATATCAACTTCACCAAATCCTGGCTGGAACGCGAAGGCATCACGCTGGTATCTTCCGACTTCGGTGGTCCCTGGGCGCGCAAAGTGATATTTGCGCCGGCTAGCGGCGACGCTTTTTGCAAGCGGATTGTCAGTACGCAAGCGATTACCACGCAGGTAGCGCAAGAAGAGGTGGCATATGAAAACAGCCTGCTCGGCCCAAGCAAGCCCCGCGAAAAGAAAATCGAGTTGTTTTGATGACGCTACTGGTACGCATTTCCAAACTGATGTCGGAACAAGGCCTCTGTTCGCGGCGCGAAGCGGACAGCTATATCGAGCGCGGCTGGGTATTCGTGGATGGCGAGCAGGTCACCGAACTGGGCAGTCGGGCTTATCCGCACCAGAAAATCACGCTGAACAAAGCCGCACAAGCCAGCCAGCGCTCGCGCGTAACCATCCTGCTGAACAAGCCGATCGGCTATGTTTCAGGCCAGGCCGACCACCAGCACAAACCTGCCTATACCCTGATCAATGCCGATTCCCGCCACGGCGGCGACCACTCGCCGCTGCGCTTCAGCCCTATGCATTTGAAAGGTCTGGCGCCTGCCGGACGACTGGATATCGACTCTATCGGCTTGCTGGTATTGACTCAGGACGGGCGCATCGCCAAGCACTTGATCGGCCAAGATACGGAAATCGAAAAAGAATATCTGGTGCGCGTCGCAGGCAGCCTTTCGGCAGACAACCTGGCACTGCTGAATTTCGGCCTGAGCCTGGATGGCGAGGCGCTCAAGCCTGCCCAGGTCGCATGGCTGAACGACGACCAGCTGCGCTTCGTGCTGCGCGAAGGGAAAAAGCGCCAGATTCGCCGCATGTGCGAACTGGTCGGACTGAAAGTGCTAGGCTTGAAGCGCGTCCGCATCGGCAAAGTCAAGCTCGGCGATTTGCCGACCGGCAAGTGGCGTTACTTGCGCGATGGCGAAGAATTCTAGTGCCCGCATTTGAATCTAGGGTACTAGTGCCCGCCTGTGAATCTGGGGTACTAGTGCCCGCATTTGAATCTGGGGTACTAGTGCCCGCATTTGAATCTGGGGTACTAGTGCCCGCCTGTGAATCTGGGGTACTAGTGCCCGTATTTTAATCCAGGGCATTGATAATTCTCTCGGCATAATGTCTTCTATCATAAGGGAACCGAAATGAATAAATTTTCCTTTGGCGATCTGCCAATCGCCGGCAAGCTCAATATGGTTCTGATCGCCGCCATTGCCTTGGTCATGGGTGTGGCCGGCATTCTCCTCAGCCACTGGCTGGGGCAGAAACTGGAGGAGCGCAGCCTCGCCGATCTGGCACGTACCAACCGACAAGTCGTCGACATGATCGATGCCTATTCTTCGGCACTCGAGCGCTCCGCAGAAATGCTCGGTGCCGAGTTTGCTTCCGGTCTGCCGAAACGGCTGGTTCTGGACAGCGGGCATCCCCTGCAAACCGCGAACGGGAACTTCCCTGCCCTGCACGGCGGCGATTCGACGCTCAACAACAACTTCGGCATTGTCGATGCATTCACGGCCTCGACCGGCGCCGTCGCCACCGTGTTCGTGCGTCACGGCGACGACTTTATTCGCGTGACGACTTCGCTGAAGAAGGAAAACGGCGAGCGGGCCATGGGGACGCCGCTGGGCAGCAAGCATCCGGCCTTTGCCCAACTCATGGCGGGGAATTCCTATACCGGTCGGGCAACGCTTTTCGGCCGCGACTACATGACGCGTTACATCGCTCTCAAGGACGAAGCCGGGCAGGTGGTCGGCGTTTCTTTCATCGGCATCGATTTCACCGAAGGCATGGCGGCACTGAAGAAGAAAGTGATGGCGATCAAGGTTGGTGAAACCGGCTATGTTTTCGCGCTCGATGCCGTCAAGGAGCCGGGCAAGGCCATGATTCATCCAGCGGCGGAAGGCAAGAGCCTGTTCGATGCCAAGGACAGCAACGGACGCTTCTTCGTCCGGGAAATGCTGGAGATGAAACGCGGCGTCATCCGTTATGACTGGGCGAATCCCGAACGCGGGGAAACAACGCCGCGGCAGAAGGTGACGGCCGTAGACACTTTTGAGAAATGGGGCTGGCTGGTGGGAACAGGAAGCTACCTCGACGAGTTCACGCGCGATGTGCGCGGCGTTCAGATCCAATTCACGATTGCCGCCTTGTTTGTCGCAGTAGTGTTGGTTTCGGTGGTTTTTTTCAGTACCCGCCACTGGGTCAGCCAGCCTCTGGCCAAGGCGCTGAAGGTAACGCAAAGCGTTGCCAACGGCGATCTGTCCGTATCCATTCGCGCCGGAAACCAGGACGAAGTGGGACAGTTGCTGACTGCGACCGATGAAATGTGCGCTCAGTTGCGCAGCATGATCGGCGAGGTCAATGCCGGCATCGGCAAATTGGCCGACGGGGCCCAGAAACTGGCCGCCGCCTCGCAGGAAGTCGCCACCGGCTCCGGCGAACAGAGCGGCGCGGCGGCCGCGATGGCCGCCGCCGTGGAGGAGATGACCACCAGCATCGATGTCGTCTCCCAGCATGCCCAGGATGCCCGGGCGATGGCGGAAAGTTCCGGCGCCATCTCGGACAGCGGCGTAGTCGTAATCGATTCCGCGATTCGCAGCATGGACAGCATCGCCGCCACGGTGCGCGAATCCTCGACTGCCGTGGCGCAACTCGGCGAACAGTCGCAAAGAATCACCAGCATTGTCAATGTCATTCGCGATATCGCCGACCAAACCAATCTGCTGGCGCTCAATGCCGCCATCGAGGCAGCCCGCGCCGGCGAACAGGGACGCGGCTTTGCCGTCGTCGCCGACGAGGTGAGAAAACTCGCCGAGCGTACGACACAGTCGACTCAGGAAATCGCCGTTATGGTCGGGGAGATTCAGGCGGGCGCACAGAACGCCGTCGACAGCATGAACGTCGGCGTGCACCTGGTCGAAGAAGGCGTCGGCCTCGCCAACAAGGCCGGCAGCAGCATCGCCGAGATCAAGACCGGCGCCTCCCGGGTCGACGATGCGGTGGTCGGCATCTCGGACGCGCTGCGCGAGCAGACTGCCGCCAGCCAGGACATCGCGCGCAACGTCGAACGCATCGCCCACCAGGCCGAGGTCAACCATAACCAGGCCCAGGAAACCTCGGGGGCGGCCGCCGACATGGAACAGCTCGCCGAGCATCTGCGGCAAAGCATAGCACGCTTCCGAACCTGAACACCCGCCGACTCGCCTGGCCGAGATATTCCATGATTTCCATGCACCATCGCCGTGTAGGCAAGCTTGCCGCACTCGCCCTCGCCCTGCTCTGCCCGTTTGTCCCTGGTAGGGCAGCCGCGGTATCGCCTGCCGACATCGACAGCGCACTGCAACGCATCGAGCATATCGTGGTGATCTACGCAGAGAACCGAAGTTTTGACAACCTCTACGGGCTCTTTCCCGGCGCCGACGGCATCGCTCGGGCCACACCGGCCACACGGACGCAAACCGACCATGACGGCCAAGCGCTGCCGCAACTGCCCAAGGTCTGGAACGACAAGGAGAACCTGTTCGGCACCGCAATACCCAATCGTCCTTTCCGCCTCGATGACGCACCATTCAATCGAGGTCTGCATCTCAAAACCCCCGACCTGGTGCACCGCTACTATCAGAACATCGAACAGATCAACGGCGGACGGCTCGATCGCTACGCAGCCTTGTCGAATGCGGGCGGCCTGGCGATGGGCCACTATGACGGATCGAAACTGCCGCTGTGGGCCTATGCCAAACAGTATGTGCTGGCCGATCGATTCTTCATGGCGGCATTTGGCGGTTCGTTTCTCAACCACTTCTGGCTGGTCTGCGCCTGCACTCCGTATTTTCCGGATGCGCCGGAAAATCTGAAAGCCCAGCTCGATTCCAACGGCAAACTAAAGCGTCGCAACGATTCGCCGGCAAGTTCTCTGGATGGCCCACCCAGACTGTATGACGGCGAGTTGACTCCCGATGGCTATGCGGTGAACACCATGCAGCCGGCTTTTCAGCCGAGTGGCATATCGCCAGCGCCCGACGGCGATCCGCGCTACGCCGATCCGGCCGGCCACCCGCTGCCACCGCAGAATTTTCGCACCATCGGCGACACCCTGTCAGCCAAGGGAATCGCTTGGGCATGGTATGCAGGCGCATGGCAGGCAGCGCTGGCGGATAGCGCGCATCCCGCGCAGCAGCGAGCGGTGATCTATGCTCGCAAGGCCGGCGGCCCGAGCCTGGAAGCGCACCACCAACCGTTCAACTACTTCGTCCGTTTCGCCCCAGGCACGGCGGAGCGGGAAAAGCACTTGCTGGACGCCAGCGAGCTTTTCAGCGCGATCGAAGCCGGCAGCCTGCCGCAAGTCGTCTTCTACAAACCCGGCAGCCATCTGAACGAGCATCCCGGCTATGCCGATGTCCTTAGCGGCGACGCCCATATTGCGCAACTGGTGGCACGCCTCCAAGCCAGTCCGCTGTGGCCAAAAATGGCGATCATCATCGCCTACGACGAGAACGGCGGTTTTTGGGATCATGTCCCGCCGCCTAGCGGCACAGGTTGGGGCGATCGTTGGGGACCCGGCGCCAGGGTACCCTTGATCATCGTCTCTCCCTATGCGAAAAAGGGCAGCATCGATTCGACGCCCTATGACACCACCTCGATCCTGAAATTCATCACCCGCCGTTTCGGACTGGAACCGCTGTCAGGGGTGCGTCAAAATGCCGGAGATTTGACCAACGCGTTTGACTTTAGCCGACACTGACGTTCCAATACCGTGTTTGGGAGGAGGGTAATTGAAAAACAATCGCCATATCAGAAGTTTTCTGCCGGCATTTTGTCTGTTTGCGGGACTGTGCAATATGCGCTGGGTTCGCTGAACGCCGGCGCACTCACACCTCTCCGTGCGTATATTCCTTTCTAGCCGAACCATGCCAAGCCGCATCATCCAGCGAAGCAAAGCCTGGCTGGCCAGCACCCATAGCAGAATTTTGCTGCTGTTGCTGCTGGCGGTGGCGCCCGCGTTCGCGCTGATATTCTACTCAGCCTACGAAGAACGCCTGAAAACAGTCGCCGACTCCCAAAGGCAGGTTGAAGCCCTGGCGCAGGAGATACGTTCGCGCATGCAGGAGCTGCTGGAGCATAGCCACGGCATGCTGCAAAACCTGGGGAGCATGCCCGAGCTACGCGGACAGGCAGCCGCCGGCCAGTGCGACAAGCTGCTCTCCGACACCTTGCAATTGCACGATCAATATGAGGACCTGATCGTTGCCGACACGTTGGGCAGGATACGTTGCAGTGCCTACCCGCTGCATGACCCCGTCAACATATCCGATCGGGATTATTTCAAGAATGCACTCAAGCTAGGCAGCTTCATCATCGGCAATTACCAGACCGACCGAATTACCGGAAAGGGCACGATCCCCCTGGCAAAAGCGGTAATCGACAAGAATCAGGAAATTGCCGCGGTAGTTTCGATCAGCGTCAATCTTTCCTGGCTGCATAGCATGCTGTTGCGCACAGAGCTGCCTTCCGGCTCCATTCTCACCTTACTGGATAGCAAAGGGAACATTCTTGCCGGCTATCAGAATATGGCCGAACAGGTTGGACGCGGTACCATCGAATGGGATCAGCTCAGGGCCATCCATGACGAATCCGACACTATCGTCAGTGAAAGGAAATTGTCCGATGGCGTAGAACGCCTGACGATGGTGACGCCGCTCACCCCCGGCTATGGCGGGAATCTGTATCTCTGGATCGGAATCCCCAGCAAGATTTCCTACGCTGAAATCAATCGCACCCAGAACCGCAAGCTTCTCCTGATGGGAATTGCCGCCATACTGGTGCTTGCCCTAGGAAGGATCGTCGGTACCCGCTTGCTGCTACGCCGGGTCGGTGATTTGTCGCAAGTCGCACGGCGCTTGTCCAGTGGCGATTTGGAGGCCCGCACTTTGCTGCCGCCGGACCAGAGCGAACTGGGACAACTTTCCGAAGCCTTTAACAAGATGGGCGAGACCTTGGCTTCGCGTGAAGCCAGGATCAAGCGCGCCGACGAGGAACTACGCCGCGCCAACCGCGCGCTCGGTGTCCTCAGTGCGGTCAACCGTTCGCTGATCAGGGCGGCCGATGAACAAGCGCTGCTCGACAACGTCTGCCAGGAAATAGTCGGGATCGGACACTACCCGCTGGCTTGGGTCGGCTACGCCGATCCCGGCAAGGATCAACGCATCAAGATGATGGCCAAGGCCGGCGACGACCAGGGCTATGTCGATGCGCTGGATATCTCCTGGGGAGACCAACCCAGCGGCAGCGGCCCGACCGGTACGGCCATCCGCACCGGGCAAAGCGTCATCGTTCGCAACATCATGGCCGATCCCAGCTATGCCCGCTGGCGGGATGCCGCTATGCAACAAGGTTATGCATCGACCATCAGTCTGCCTATCGTCGTCAGCGGGGCGACCATCGGCGCGCTGCGTATTTACGCGCCTGAAGCGGATGCTTTCGATGCCGAGGAAATGAAGCTGCTCGAAGAGCTGGCCGACGACCTTGGCTATGGCATCAGCAATATCCGCGAAGCCATCACCCGCGAACGCATCGAGCGGGAGCTCGAACACCAGCAAAACTACGATGCACTCACCGGTCTGGCCAATCGCACGCTGTTCCAGGACCGGCTGCAGCAAGCCTTGCTGCGCGCCTCACGCAGCCGCAATCTGGTGGCGTTGATGCTGCTCGACCTGGATCGTTTCAAGGCCATCAATGACAGCCTTGGTCAGAGCACCGGCGATGCCTTGCTGAAACATGTCGGACAATGCCTGTCCGCCGGCCTGCGTACCGGCGACACCGTGGCACGCTTGTCCGCGGACGAGTTCGCCGTGATCATGAACGATATCGGCAAGGAAGAAGATGTTGCACCGGTCGCGCGCAAGCTGCTGGGAGCAGTGATGAATCCGCTGATCATGGCAGGACAAGAGATACTTGTCACCGCCAGCATGGGCATCAGTCTCTTTCCCAAGGACGGCGCAGATGTAGACACTTTGTTCCAAAACGCCAACGCCGCCATCTACCGTGCCAAATCCCAAGGCGGCGACTGTTTCTGCTTCTATGCGCCCGAGATGAACGAGCGTGCGACGGCCCGCTTTGGCATGGAAGCCGACCTGCGCCGGGCGCTCGACCGCGACCAGCTCTTGATGTACTACCAGCCCAAGCTGAGCCTGATCACCGGTGCACTGACCGGAGCTGAAGCCTTGATACGCTGGCGCCACCCGAAAATCGGCATGGTGTCGCCAGCGGAATTCATTCCCCTAGCCGAGGAAACCGGCTTGATCCGTCCGCTCGGCGACTGGGTGATCGAGAACGTTTGCAAACAGTTGCGTAGCTGGCTGGATGCCGGATTAAGCGTGCCGCCGGTGGCGGTGAATCTTTCCGCACACCAGTTCCGCCAGGAAAACCTCGCGGCAATGATCCGTTATTCCCTGCGCAATCAAAATCTGGATGCCAGCTATCTGGGTATCGAAATCACCGAGAGCGCACTGATGAACAACGTCGATGCGGCAGTGGTCACCTTGACGGAACTGAAGCAACTCGGCCTGAAGCTGTCGCTGGACGATTTCGGCACAGGCTATTCATCGTTGAGTTACCTGAAGCGCTTTCCTATCGACCAACTGAAAATCGACCAGACCTTTGTTCGTGACGTACCCGGCGATGCGGACGATACGGCCATCTGCCTTGCCATCATCAATCTTGCCCACAACATGAAGCTCACTGTTATCGCCGAGGGGGTCGAAAAACTAGGGCAACTCGATTATTTGCGCCAGAACGGCTGCGACGAGATACAGGGCTACTATTTCAGCTGGCCGTTGCCAGCTGATGATTACGCCCTCCTCATGAGAGAAGGCAAGACCCTGAAATTCAATGCATAGCCACAGGAAATATGTGACTTGAAAAAAATCAACGACAATTGACCTCAAGAGGACTCAACATGGCGCTGACGGGATGGAAGGATCGTCTGATTGTCGGTCACAGCAAGATCGATGCTGACCACCGCAAGCTTGTGGATATTCTCGATCAACTGGAGGATGCTGTTGTCAATCACATGGGCCTGGAAACCTACGGCAAGGTACTCAACGAATTGATCGCCAGCACGTGGGCGCATTTCGCCTATGAGGAACAATTGATGGCAATGCATCACTACCCGCAGACTGAACAGCACAAGAGGGAGCATACCAGTCTGCTGCATGAGATTGACGTATTCAAGACCAGGTTCGACAGCCATGCCATCACCCTATCAAGCGCGCAACTCAAGGTGCTGGAAGAGTGGCTGACGCTCCATTTTATGGTAGCTGACAAAGCCCTGGCCGCGGGGATACCCGCGAATTGAGACTGGGTAAGCAGCCTATTCCAGGCCTCGTCCTTCGGCAAAAATAAACCGCATGTCATGCCATGACAGCATGATGGCATATTTTCGACGGAGAGCCACCTATTTCAGTGGGGGAACGCAGAGCAGTCCAAGGACTGAAATAAGTGCTTAGTTGACCCAAATCAGATGCCCAATTCCAGCATTGTTATAGAATATACTGTTTGGTATCCAACCAAATTTGATGGAAAGTAGCATGTTTTCTGGCGCTGAACGGCAAACGAATTTTACTGACCCAGTTTGCTTTCAGGACTTGTTAAATGCCCACTGGATAGATAACCTGAGACAAGATACGAAATGAGCCACTCCACCCCCCAAGCAAAGCCCTCTGCGTCTGCAAACTCCGGCGCAAAACAAGCCCAACAGAAAATACCGGCTCGTCCGGTCGAGGAACTCGAAAGCGTAGTGATTCGCTTTGTCGGAGATTCCGGCGACGGCATGCAGCTTACCGGCACCGAGTTCTCCAAGGCAATCGCCAAAGCCGGCCACGATTTCGCCACTCACCCGGATTACCCATCGGAAATCCGGGCCCCGACAGGTACGCTGTACGGCGTTTCCGGCTATCAAATTCAGTATTCATCCGGCCAAGTATTCACCTCCGGCGATGCGCCAGACGTACTGGTGGCAATGAACCCGGCTGCTCTCAAGACCAATCTGCCAGATGTCAAACACGGCGGCATCGTCATCGCCAACAGCGATGCCTTTACCGACAATAACTTGACCAAGGCCACTTATGAAGCCAACCCGCTGACCGATGGCAGCCTCGAAGGCTATCGTTTATACGCAATCAATATCTCCACGCTTACCGCCAATGCCCTGGAAGGCTCGGGATTAAGCAAAAAAGAAGTGGGCATGTGCAAAAACTATTTTGCCCTGGGCCTGATGATGTGTCTGTACAGCCGCCCAGTGGACAAGGAAATCGGCGACATCGAGAAAAAGTTTGCCAAGAAGCCACATATTGCCGCAGCCAACATCATGGCGTTTCGGGCTGGCTACGCTTATGCCGAAGCCACCGAGATGTTCGCCGTCTCCTACCAAATGCGCGAATCGGTGGTCAAACCGGGCAAGTACCGCAGCATCTCCGGCAACCAGGCAACCGCACTGGCATTCGTCGCCGCCTCCGAATTGTCCGGGGTGCCATTGTTCATCGGCTCCTACCCGATCACCCCTGCAACCGAAATCCTGCAGGAACTATCCGGCCTCAAACACTACAATGTGACATCCTTCCAGGCAGAAGATGAAATTGCCGGGATCTGCTCGACCATCGGCGCCGCCTATGGCGGATCCCTGGGCGTGACGACGACCTCCGGCCCGGGCATGGCGCTTAAGACCGAGGCGATGGGCCTGGCGACCATTCTGGAAATTCCCATGGTGATCGTCGACGTCCAGCGTGCCGGTCCTTGCACGGGCATCCCGACCAAAACCGAGCAATCCGATTTGCTGCAGGCGGTATATGGCCGCAATGGCGAATGCCCGATTCCCGTGATCGCCGCCAGTACCCCATCCGATTGCTTCGATACAGCGCTTGAAGCCTGCCGCATTGCGGTCAAGTACATGACCCCGGTGATCTTGATGACCGAAGGCGGCATTGGTCAGGCCACGGAGCCCTGGCTGATTCCGGATGTGGCGAGTCTGCCCAAGCTGGAAGTTCGCTATCGGACCGATCCCGAGGGATTCAAGCCCTACGAGAGAGATGAGAATCTGGCCCGTGCTTGGGTACGTCCCGGTACGCCCGGCATGGAACATCGTCTCGGTGGCCTGGAGAAGGACGCCCTCACCGGAAATATTTCGGCGGAACCGCTCAATCATCAACTCATGTGCGAAACAAGGGCGGCCAAGGTGGCCGGCATTGCCAAGGACATCCCTCCACTCCAGGTCGAAGGACCGGAGCAGGGCGAACTGCTGTTGATCGGCTGGGGAAGCACCTACGGTTCCATCGCCCAAGCCTGGCAAAAGGCCAATAAAGCCGGCAAGTCGGTAGCCTTCGTCCATTTGCGCCACCTCAACCCGCTGCCTTCCGATCTCGGCAAGGTTCTTAGCCGTTACAAGAAGGTACTGGTCCCTGAAACCAATTTGGGGCAACTCTCGAGGCTGCTGCGCGAACGCTATCTACTGGATGTGATCCAGCTGAATAAGATACAAGGCAAACCTCTCATGGTTACCGAAATTTACGACCGCATCCTGGAATTGTGCTAAGGAAACGATGATGAATGATATGACTGCAGAAAAACCCGTTCAAGCGCTGACGAAAAAGGATTTCGAGTCCGGCTTGGACGTGCGTTGGTGCCCCGGCTGCGGCGACTATGCCGTTCTTTCCCAGATCACCAAGCTCATGCCCAAACTGGGCATCCCACGAGAGAAATACGCTTTCGTTTCAGGCATCGGTTGTTCCAGCCGCTTTCCCTACTACGTCAATACCTACGGATTGCACACCATCCACGGTCGCGCGCCGGCGATTGCGAGTGGACTCAAACTGGCTCGTCCGGAACTATCGGTCTGGGTCGTCACGGGAGATGGCGACGCATTGGCCATCGGGGGCAATCACTTCATCCATGCCGTGCGCCGTAACATCGGCTTGAAAATCATCCTGCTCAACAACCGTATCTATGGCCTGACCAAAGGCCAGTATTCGCCGACTTCGGAAATGGGCAAGAAGACCAAGACGACGCCGCTCGGCAGCATCGATCGTCCTTTCAGCCCGGTGGCACTGGCTTTGGGTGCTGGCGCTACTTTTGTGGCACGCGCGATTGATGGCGACCAGGCCATGATGGCCAGCATTCTCGAACGGGCTGCCGCGCACGAGGGCACTGCCTTCGTGGAAATACTCCAAAACTGCGTCGTCTTCAACGACGGGGCTTACGACGCGCTGACCGACAAAACCACGCGAGACGATACGCGGCTGGTCATGGAAAACGGCAAGCCGCTGATCTTCGGCAAGGAGCGCAACAAAGGCATCCGCCTGCGCGGCATGGATACGGAAGTGGTCACGATCGGAGAGAACGGCGTTACCGAAGCCGACATCCTGGTGCATAACGAAAGTGCCGCCCACAGCGGTCTGGCATTTTCTCTCGGGCAGTTCGAAGCGCCGGATTTCCCGATTCCATTCGGCGTGTTCCGTTCGGTTGAGAAGCCAAGTTACCACAAACTCAACCATCAATTGGCCGAGTCCGCCCGAGCCGCCAAGGGACGCGGCGATCTGGCACATTTGCTCAACAGCGGCGAGACCTGGACCATTACCTGATTAATTAATTGCATCGATAACACCGGGAAACAAGCCCGCAATCCCCCCGGCGCCAGTGCGTATCGCACTGGCGCCGTTTTTTTTCGCTGCTTCAGAAGACAGGCTCAGCGCTGATCATCCGCAGGAATCCTTGAGCCGATCACGCACTCCTGGAGTCTTTTCTTAAATCCTGTTCAACAAACTGTACGCGAAATGCCGGTGTCCGCCGGCGAAGTGAATACCCGTCATCCGTCCAAAGACGCGTTGGCACTGACGCACCCCCAGAACAACGCCATACTGCTGCCGCAGGTGTTCGGAAAGTGTCTTGCCATCCCACAGGCTATATGCCGTCACGTTTAACCAATCGGTAAAGAAATGTATTGACAGACCCCGAGGCCATGCCTATAGTGCCGTTATAGAACGACGTTCAGAAAATATGTAACTTTGTTACAGTTTCGTGAGTTATTCATAAATAGGAGGATGAGACATGGCAGAACAGTTGTGCAGGCATGTGATGAGGAGTCCAAGATGACGACCGGACGACAGCTTGCGATGGTGATCAATCTAGACAAGTGCATCGGTTGCCAGACATGCACCGTCTCGTGCAAAACCCACTGGACAGCGGACAAGGAAGGTGCGGAGAACATCTACTACATGTGGTGCGAAACGAAACCCGGTTTGGGCTGGCCGAAGGACTGGATGAACATGGGCGATCAGCAGCCGCGCTGGCTGGAAGACTACGGCGGCACCTGGCAGTTCAACTGGGAGGAAGTCTACAACTCTCCGGCGCGGAGCACCTACCTGCATGCGACGGCCAAGGAGACGGGAAAGCCGGTCGAGTGGGGTCCGGTGTGGGAGGACGACAAAGGCGGCGGCGAGTGGCCGAACGGTTACTACTTCTACATGCCGCGGATGTGCAACCAGTGCACGGACGCACCGTGCATAAAAGCCTGCGCCGAACACTGTCAGGATGTCTCGATTTCCCCACCGGTGATGTCCAAGCGGGCTGCGGACGGGACTCTGACGATCGACAAGGACAGCTGCGACAGCTGCGGCATGTGCGTTGGCGCCTGCCCGTACAAGATCCCGATGCGCAACCAGGCCTCGGGGAGCTACGAAGCATGCAACTTCTGCGCGGAGCGGACTGATCGCGGCTATGCCCCGGTATGCGCGAAGAGCTGCCCGGCCCGAGCCATGTACTTTGGCTGGCTCGACGACAAGGAGAGCTGGGTACACAAGCTCGTCGAGGAGTACAAGGTGGCGCTGCCGCTGCGGCCGGACTATGGGACCAAGCCGAACGTGTATTACATACCACCGTTCATACGGCCGAAGCGGTTTGGAGAAGGGAACCAGCCGCTTGAGGAAACCGATATTCCGGTCGAGTTGCTACGCGAATACTTCGGCCCTGGGGTGAATAAGGCCCTGGCGACGCTGCGCGAGCACCGGGAAATGGCGACACGGGGCGAACATTCCGAGTTGGCCGAGATGCTGATCATTTACCGCTGGGCGGACGCGTTCAAGCCGTTCGAAGTAGTGGCGCCACGGGAAGTGCCAGTGGCGCCGCCGGCGACGAGGAAGGCATAAGACAGGCGACGAACATGTCCCTGATAAGTGGAGAAAATAAAGAGGAGAGAACCATGGAGAAAACGTCGGCAGAGAAGGGCCAGGAATACTGGAATTGGGACGCGGTGACTTGGGGAACACACAGGGTGAACTGCTACCCGGGTTCATGTTCCTACAAGGTGTATGCCAAGGACGGCAAGGTGATGCGGGAGGAAATTTCCTGCACCTATCCGGAATACGATGACCCCGACCACCGGGTACCGGACTTCAACCCGCGCGGCTGCCAGAAGGGGTGTAATCACAGCCAGGCCATGTACGGGCCGGATCGCCTGCTGTACCCGATGAAGCGGGCGGGAGAACGCGGCAGCGGCAAATGGGATCGGATCACCTGGGAACAGGCGTTCGACGAGATCGGCGACAAGCTCGCCCAGGTCATCGTGGAAGACGGACCGCGGTCTTTCATCTGCGAAACCGGCCCGAACGGGATCGGCAACGCGCGCGGCTCTTCGGAAGTCAGCGCGCTCGCCCTCTGCGGGATACTCGGCGGGTCCACCTTTGACATGAACTGCGGCTTTGGGGACTTCCATCCCGGCCAGTACCTGACCTTCGGTCAGACCCATGCGTGTCCCGGTATCGAGAGCTGGTTCCTCGCCGACACAATCATCATCACGGGGGCGAACCCGGTCTACGCCAACATCCCGGACTTCCACTACGTCCTGGAGGCCCGCTACAAGGGCGCCAAGGTGGTCGCAATGTGCCCGGACAAGAGCCCGACGGCGCAGTTCGTCGACGAGTGGATCCCGGTCGACTATTCGTCCGACCCGGCGGTCTGGCTGGGCGTGTGCCGGCTGCTGCTCGAACGGGGCTGGGTCGACGAGGCGTTCATGAAGGAGCAGACCGACCTGCCGCTGGCGGTGCGCACCGACACCAAGCGTTTCTTGCGCGAATCGGATCTCAAGGCTGGCGGGGATGGGGAACTTTTCTACGCCGTGAACGCGGCGACGGGCGAACTGGGGGCGGTCCCCAAGGACACGCTGCGGTCGCCATTCGACTACGACTTGAAGGGCAGTTGCAGCGCGACCCTCGCCGACGGCAGCAGCGTCGCGCTGACCACGGTCTACAACATGTTGAAAGAGCGCGTCGCCGAATACACCCCGGAGCGGGTACATGAGATGTCGGGTGTCCACCCCGAACAGGTCGAGCGGCTCGCCGAACTGTGCCGGCCGCCGCGCAAGGTCTTCATGTTCGGCAACTTCAACGCCGGCAAGACTTACCACGGCGACCTGCTGGAGCGCGCCTACTGCTACGTGTTGCTGCTGACGGGGAATATCGGTAAGGCGGGTACCGGGTTGAAGAGCTCTGCCTGGGGGACCGAGTTCCTTGTTGGCACGGGGATGGTGTCGGGGATGCCGAAGGAAATCCTGGAGTCGGAGAATCCGCTCGGCGATGCACTTGACTTCCTATCGAAGTCCATCGAGGACTACCGCGACCGTCTCAAGATGGACCCCACGATGCCGCCCATCGAGGCTGTCTATGGTTCTTACAGACAGTTGCTCAAGGCGGCGGGCACGCTCGCCCTGCCAGTCTATTTCTGGTACCACCATGCCGGTTATAAAGCCGTCTGGGATGCGCTGCTGGACGACCCCTTGGCACCGCACACGATCAGCGAGTACGTGGACAAGGCCACCGCCGCGGGCTGGCATGACGGATGGACGCACCCGGCGCCCGACCAGAAACTGCGCGCCTGTTTCGTCTCAGCCTCGAATTTGCTGCGCCGGATGCGTGGGCGCAGCTATTTCGAAACCATCTGGCCGAAGCTGGAAATGATCGTGGTGGCCGACACGCGGTGGTCGACGACGGGCATTTGGGCCGACTACTTGCTGCCGGCGGCTTCCTATTACGAGTATGCGGATTCCAAGTATTCGAGCGCGCAGACCCGCTTTACCTGCTTTACCGACCGGGCAGTGCCGATGCTAGGGGAGTCCAAGACCGACCGGGCGATCGTGCTCGGGGTACTCCAGAAGGTCGAGGAACACCTGAAGCGCCGTGGCGTAAAGAGTTACAAGTCAGACGACAAGGAAATCCTGGTCGACGAGATCTACTATCGGGCCACCTTGGGCGGCAAGTACGGCCCGAGCGATCTCGAGGAGGAAATGCTCTTCGATGACGCGATGAAGACGCTGTCCTCGCTCGGCTGGATAGAACCCCTCGACGGACCCGGCGAAGAGGTCAGTCTGGAATCCATGCGCCGCGATGGCATATCGAGTCCGGCCGGCCGGCCAGCGTGGCTCTGTACAGCCTCGATCAACTCGGATATCGTACCCGGCGAGGTACTCTATCCCTACCGCGACCAGGTCGAGCAGAAGATTCCCTATAAAACCACGACGCGACGCATCCAGTTCCTGGTGGACCACCCGTGGTTCGTCGAGGCCGACGAGCACTTGGTGCGCTACAAGAAACCGCCCAACATCGGCGGCAAGCAGGGGATGCGGCTGACCAGCGGCCACCTGCGCTGGAGCATCCACGCGGTGTGGATAGCCTCGGAAGCGATGATGAAGCTGCACCGTGGCGAGCCGTTCTGCTTCCTCAATACCACCGCCGCCACCGCCAAGGGTGTCGCCGACGGCGACTTCGTGCGGGTGTTCAACGACTACGACTCATTTACCGTACGGGCCAAGCTGTCGTCTACCACCCGACCGGACCAGCTCGTGATCTACCATGCCTGGGAGCCGTATCAGTACCCGGACTGGAAGTCCTACGACACGCTGCTGCCCGGGCCGCCGAAGGGCCTTCATCTCGCCGGCGGATACCGGCATTTCGAGTACAGTCTGCTAAACTGGACACCTCAGCAGAGTGACCGGCATACCAGTGTGGACTTTGAACTCGCTCCCGTCCCGGCGGGCTAGGCTGGTAATGCAACTCGAACTCTCTCTCCTCCAGCGCTAATCGCAAGTCATGATCCAGCGCTGGAGCGTACGATAATCCCGCCAAACAGTTCGGCATCCTGTTGGCAGCTCTTGCCGCTGGTCACTAGAAGCAGGCCGTGCAGTCAATAGCCCTGCGCGATTCATCGGAGCTGGAAATTTCTTGTTGGATGGCGATTCGTATGACTTCAGGGGCGGCAATTTCCAGATTTTGCATGACAGCACCCCTGGGCTGGGGAACTGTCATACGCACAAATCAATAATGCTATTTAAATATTTAGCTATATTTAACCAATTGGTAAAAAATATGTTGACAGGCTCCGCGGCCATGTCTACAGTGCAATTATAGAACAGTGTTCAGAAAACACATACCATAGTTAAGCAGAGTTCCTAACGAATAGGAGGATGAGACATGGCAGTATGGTTCTTGAGAATCGCTTAACTCACTTCCGCAACAGATTTTGTCGTCTAATTAGTGTAGTCATATAAAAGGAGGATGGTAATGGATAAAGAGACGAAGAGAATTCTTTCACTCGCGGCGGCTTGGTGCGGGCCATTGTTTGTGGTTAGTTATACTATTTTCTGGGGGATCCTGGGACACAACATTCCGCCACCCAGCATGATGGGACTGACGCCGGAGCAATTGATTTCCGAGTATTACGGCAAATACCAAAACGACATTGCGATCGGCATGATCGGTTGTTGCGCAGTGGCTGGTTTTTACATCATTTTTTCCATGCAACTGGCATCGATGATGCGTGATGAGGATGGACACATTGGTTTGACTGGCCTGCTGGAAGTCGCCGGTGGTATTTTGACCTCTTGGTCGGTCATCTACTGCCCTGCCTTTTGGGCCGCCTGTGCCTTATTCGCGACCAGCGGCGTTGATCCGACAGTCATCAAAATGATGCATGTCGTCACATGGATCATGTATGACTGCACATTCATGGTGACCACCGTGCAGTGCGCCGGGGTGGGTCTTTATACCGTGCTGAACAAGAAGCAGACGATCTTCCCGACATGGGTAGGCTGGTGTTCCCTTGCCACGGGGGTTATTTTCGTCTCGTGCATGCTCATCCCCTTTGCGAAGGAAGGGCCCTTTGCCGTTTCGGGGCTGTGGAATTTCTACATCGTTTTTGGTGTATGGTTACTTGCCTTCTATTTGCCGTACAGCTATTTCGTGATTAAGGCAGTCAAGAACCAGAAGGAAAGCGTGCGGCCTGTCGCTGCGCACAGCATTTAATTCAGCTTCTGCCCCATCGCCATAAAGCACAGGCCAGCCCGTGCTTTATGGTTTTTTGCCTAGCTTTGTGTATCCGTGACGGGCCACCGGTTCTCGCACATCGCGCGCTGGCCCTCTCTCACCACGCCTAGCGTAGACACACACCTCGAATAGCCCGTCGTTCCGGTGGAAGATAGATAAATGCGTCATCCCGGCGCAAGCCGGGATCCAGCAATGTACTGGAGCACGAAGAACTGGGGCGCACTGCCCCCTTCCCCCCCGTTGTTTGTCATCGTGCCGGAGCCAGCACTCAGTGGGGTTTACGGAGCGAGGGTTTGCGCAGCGCGCAGGAAAACGATGCGCAGCCGCTGGATCAGGGTGTAGGAGGGTGCGGCGAACATCAGGCGCAGCCAGTTGGCGTGAAACTTGTAGCAACTGGCGCGAGTGCAAAAAAGATTCAGCTGGGTCTTCTTGATGCGGTTCTCGGCCTCACCGCGCAGGCAGTAAAGTTCGTCGTAAAGAACCTCGGCGGGCAGATCGAGGTGGTCACCACGAAGCGCGGGGTGATCCCCTGTGCGCCGAACTCCAGACACGCGACGCTCCAGGAATCGGCGGAACCCCGTTAATATCTGTCTAGACACCAGTATTAACGTGCCTCACGGCTGTTCCGCCGACCTCCTCTCATGAAATATCCGGGCTAGCTCACCACGCCGAGGCTTCGATCACTTGACGGAACCTCCCGCGTGGCCCGTCGGGATGGATCGGGCTTCGAAGTCCACATTGGTCTGCCGGTCGCTCTGCGTGGGCGCCCAGTTCATCAGACAGAACTCGAAGTGCCGATATCCGCCGGCGAAGTGGAGACCCTTCGGCGGTCCGGGCAACAACGTGTCGTAGGACTTCCAGTCCGGGTACTGATACGGTTCCCAGGCGTGGTAGATCACGAGCTGGTCCGGGCGGACGGTGGACGACAGCTTGGCCCGCACGGTAAATGAATCGTAGTCGTTGAACACCCGCACGAAGTCGCCGTCGGCAACGCCCTTGGCAGCGGCGGTGGTATTGTTGAGGAAGCAGAACGGCTCGCCACGGTGCAGCTTCATCATCGCGGACGAGGCCACCCACATCGCGTGGACGCTCCAGCGCAGGTGGCCGCTGGTCAGCCGCATCCCCTGCTTGCCGCCGATGTTGGGCGGTTGCTTATAGCGCACCAAATGCTCGTCGGCCTCGACGAACCACGGGTGGTCCACCAGGAACTGGATGCGCCGCGTCGTGGTTTTGTAGGGAATCTTCTGCTCGACCTGGTCGCGCCAGGGATAGAGCACCTCGCCGGGCACGATGTCCGAGTTGAGCGCGGCGGTCATGACCCATGCCGACCGGCCGGACAGCCAGGCCATGCCGTCGCGGCGCATGGACTCTAGATTGACCTCATCGCCGGACCCGTCGTTGCATGCCAGCCAGCCGAGCGACGACAGCGCCTTCCAGCTTTCGTCGGCCAGCGCTTCCTCCTCGAGATCGCCCGGGCCGTATTTGCCACCCAATGTGGCCCGATAGTAGATTTCGTCGACCAGGATCTCCCGCTCGAGGGACTTGTAGCTCTTTACGCCACGGCGCTTCAGGTGCTCTTCGACCTTCTGGAGTATCCCGAGCACGATCGCCCGGTCGCTCTTGGACTCCCCGATCATCGGTACCGCCCGGTCGGTGAAATGCACAAAGCGGGTCTGCGCGCTCGAAGGCTTGCTGTCCGCATACTCGTAATGCGAAGCCGCCGGCAACATGTAATCGGCCCAAAGGCCCGTCGTCGACCGCCGCGCGTCGGCCACCACGATCAGGTCCAATTTCGGCCACAGGGTCTCGAAGTAACTGCGGCCGCGCGTCCGGCGCAGCGGGTTCGAGCCCGAGACGAAACAAGCGCGCAGTTTCTGGTCGGCCGGGGGGTTCATCTGTCCGTCATGCCAGCCCGCGGCGGCGGCCTGGTCGGCGTACTCGCTGATCTTGTGCGGCGCCAAGGGGTCGTCCAGCTGTTTGTCCCAGACATCTTTGTAACCGCAGTGGTTGTACCAATAGTAGGCCGGCGGGGTAAGCGAACCCGCCCCCTTGAGCAACGTGGTGTAGGCACCGTACATGGCCTCGATGGGCGGCATCGTGGGGTCCATCTTGACGCGGTCTCGGTAGTCCTCGACGAACTTCTGAATGAAGGCTAGCGCATCGCCGAGCGTGTCCTCCGATTCCAGGACATCCTTCGACATCCCCGACACCATCCCCGTGCTGAGAAGGAGCTCCGACCCAAAGGCATGGCTCTTCGTCCCGGTGCCCGGCTTGCCGAGGTTCCCTGTCAGCGCCAGCATGTAGGAGTAGGCACGCTCCAGCAGATCGCCGTGGTAGGTCTTGCCAGCGTTGAAGTTGACGAACACAAAGACCTTGCGCGGTGGCCGGCACAGTTCGGCGAGCCGCTCGACCTGTTCGGGGTGGACACCCGACATCTCGCGCACCCGCTCCGGGGTGTATTCGGCGACGCGCTCTTTCAACATGTTGTAGACCGTGGTCAGCGCGACGCTGCTGCCGTCGGCGAGGGTCGCGCTGCCACTGCCCTTCAGGTCGTAGTCGAACGGCGACCGCAGCGTGTCCTTGGGAACCGCCCCCAGCTTGCCCGTCGCCGCGTTCACGGCGTAGAAAAGTTCCCCATCCCCGCCCGCCTTGAGATCCGATTCGCGCAGGAAACGCTTGGTGTCGGTGCGCACCGCCAGCGGCAGGTCGGTCTGCTCCTTCATGAACGCCTCATCGACCCAGCCCCGCTCGAGCAGTATCCGGCATACGCCCATCCAGACCGCCGGGTCGGATGAATAGTCGACCGGAATCCACTCGTCGGCGAACTGCGCGCTCGGGTTCTTGTCCGGGCACATCGCGACTATCTTGGCGCCCTTGTAGCGGGCCTCCAGGACGTAGTGGAAGTCCGGGATGTTGGCATAGACCGGGTTCGCCCCCGTGATGATGATCGTGTCGGCGAGGAACCAGCCCTCGATACCGGGAGACGCATGGATCTGACCGAAGGTCAGGTACTGGCCAACGTTGAAGTCTCCTGTGATCAAGTCCAGGTCGAAGGTGGACGCGCCAAGAATCCCGCAGAGGGCGAGCGCGCTGATCTCCGAAGCGCCGCGCGCATTGCCGACCCCGTTCGAGCCGCTCTCGCAGACGAGAGCCCGCGGGCCATCTTCGACGATGATCTGGGCGAGCTTGCCGCCGATCTCCTCGAACGCCTGTTCCCAGGAAATCCGCTCCCATTTGCCGCTGCCGCGTTCTCCCGCCCGCTTCATCGGATACAGCAGACGATCCGGACCGTACATGGCCTGACTGTGATTACACCCCTTCTGGCAACCGCGCGGATTGAAGTCCGGCACCCGGTGCTCGGGGTCGTCGTACTCCGGATAGGTGCAGGAGATCTCTTCCCGGATCACCTTGCCATCCTTGGCATACACCTGGTAGGGACATGAGCCCGGGTAGCAGTTCACCCTGTGCGTCCCCCAGGTCGCCGCATCCCAACTCCAGTATTCCTGCCCTTTCTTTCCTGTCGATTTCGATTCCATGGTTGGCTCCTCTTGTCTGTCTAGTTACGTTCTAGTTCTATTCGTCGCTTCATATCCGTCGCCAAGGCGACGACCACTGCCCTGCCCAAGCAGTCGCGCACCGGCTCGACTAAGCGTCATGTCGCTCCGACTACCGAAGGCGTCGCCGCCCGCCTTGTCTAAACGTATTCTTGAATACTGTTCGAATAATAAGAACGTCCTTTTGGAATGTCAAGATAAAAATAACCGATCGGTAAATAGCAATCCGATCGGTTAATCCATGTGCTGGTGTAGAATATTCATTTTAGAAATTTATGCATCTTGCCTCGATCGGGGATATCACTTGAGCCCTCGCAAACCAGTTAAGAGCAATCGCCCTCTTGGTAGCCCGGGGTCGGTCAAACGTGACTTGTTGAAGGCCGCCATACGCCTGTTGAGCACGCTCGGGCGTGAGGCCGCCACGGCGCGCGCCATTTGCAATGAGGTCGGTGTCGGCGCGCCAACCCTCTATCATCATTACGGCGACCTCGCAGGCCTGCACAAGGCGGCGATCAACGAGGCTTTTCGCCAGATGGCGACAACCTACAGACGCACCACCAAGACCAAAGGACCGCTGCAAGGAATTCGCGACATCTGGACTTTATTCATCCACTTCGCCCACGAAGAACCGCTCATGTGCCGCATTATTATTCAGCACATCCTCGCCGGCGATCCACCAAAAGCGGTTGATGGCATATTGCGAAGCATCGTCAAAGATTTGTCCCGCATGAAAACGCAGGTTGTCCTGAATTACACGCCCAAGCTTACTGCCCAATTGCTTTGGGTAAGCGCATTGGGCACCGTCTGCTTTACCTCAACCGAGCAGGGAAACAGCACGCCTGCTTACCCGGCAGTCCAGGAATCGATGATCGATGCAATCCTGAATTCATTGTTCGCGACAAAGAAATCGGCAAAGAAATCCACAGCGACCGCACTTTGACCGATGCAGCCGGCGCTATCTAGGATGATGAATTGAAGACGGACTGAGGAGTAGCCACACAAGAAGTCACGCAGTAAAAAACAAGGGGGTTAAGCTTTTGGCCTAACCCCCTGTTTTGTCTGGCGCGCCCGGAGCGATTCGAACGCCCGACCCCTTGGTTCGTAGCCAAGTACTCTATCCAGCTGAGCTACGGGCGCAAAACGTCCCGGATTATATCGGCTCGATAAATTTTCCTCAAGTAAAACCGTGTCGCAAACGGAACGATTTGGCTGGGGTGAACGACTTTTGCGTGGCTCTGTTGTAAACTATAGCCCATGGTCATGCGCATCCTGTTGAGCAACGACGACGGATATTTTGCTCCGGGAATCGAGAGTCTCGCCCGGGCTTTGGCAGAAATCGCCGAGATTACGGTGGTGGCGCCAGAACGCGAACGCAGTGGCGCCAGCAATTCCCTGACGCTGGATCGTCCCTTGTCGCTGCGGCGCGCTGCCAATGGCTTTTTCTTCGTCAATGGCACTCCCAGCGACTGCGTTCACCTCGCCGTGACCGGCATGCTGGACTCCCTGCCCGACATGGTGGTTTCAGGCATCAACCGGGGCGCCAACATGGGCGACGATACCATTTATTCCGGCACGGTCGCAGCGGCCACCGAGGGTTATCTGCTCGGCGTGCCCGCCTTGGCGGTGTCATTGACAAGCAAGATCGGCGATCACTACGAGACTGCGGCGCGCGTGGCGCGACAAGTCGTCGAGCGCTTTCAGCGGGGCGACTTGCTGAATGCGGAGGGTGAGCCGCTGTTGCTTAATCTGAATGTGCCCGACATCCCATACGAACAGCTCAAGGGTCTGCGCGTAACCCGCCTAGGCAAACGCCACAAGGCGGAAGCGGTAGTCAAGCAACAAACTCCGCGCAATGAGACGGTATATTGGGTTGGTGCCGCAGGCGCGGCACAGGATGCTGGCGAGGGAACCGATTTCCATGCGGTTGCAAACGATTACGCCTCGTTGACGCCGTTGCAAATCGACCTGACCCACGCTGCCCAAATCGCATCCGTCAAACGCTGGTTCGAATCCTCCGCCGAGTAGCCAGGAACATGAACACTGCCACTCACCGCGGTATCGGCATGACCTCGCTGCGTACGCGCGAACGCATGATCGAACGACTGCGCGAACAAGGCATTCGCGATGAACGGGTGCTTGCGGCGATCGGCGCAGTGCCGCGCCACATTTTTGTCGAAGAAGCCTTGGCTTCCCGCGCTTACGAAGACACAGCCTTGCCGCTGGGCTTCCAGCAGACCATTTCGCAACCCTATGTGGTAGCCCGCATGATCGAGCTGCTGCTCGATCAGTCGACCGGTCGCCTGCTTGGCAAGACGCTCGAAATCGGCGCCGGTTGCGGTTATCAGACGGCAGTGCTGGCGATGCTGACCCGCGAAGTGTATGCCGTCGAACGCATCGAGCCGCTGCTGGCGCGGGCGCGCAAGCATCTGGCGCAGCTGCGCCTGAATCACGTGCGTCTGAAACATGCCGATGGCAACTGGGGACTGGCCGAGGCCGCGCCGTTCGATAGTATCATTGTCGCGGCAGCGGCGGCCCGTGTCCCCCAGGCGCTGCTCGACCAACTGGCGCCAGCCGGACGCTTGGTGCTGCCGCTGGGCGGCGGCAGTAGCGGCGCCCAGGTACTCAGTCTGTTCGAGCGCAATGCCGATGGCAACGGTTTTTCCGAGACGCGTTTCGATGCGGTAAGATTCGTGCCTTTGGTGGCGGGGGTCGAATAATGTGGCTAGGGCTTACCCGAAGCATGGCGATGATCGGTGCATATATGGCACTGGTCCTGCTGTTCGCCGGCTGCGCCAGCCAGTCGCCGGCGCCGGTGACTGAACGCGCAGCACCGCTCAGACAAGTCGAAATACCGAGCCCCCCCGTTTCGAACCAGGTGCCGGCTACAGGTTCGACATCCGCCGTCACTGTCGCCCCCCCCGGCTATTACATTGTCAAGAAAGGCGATACGCTCTACAGCATCGCCCTCGAACACGGCCAGTCTTACCGCGATCTGACTGCCTGGAACAACCTGGAAAACCCGAACAAGATCCAGGTTGGTCAGCAATTGCGCGTCAAAATGGCTGATGCTGAAACTTCAGCACCGGTGGCAGTGGCCAAGCCGGTAGCCGTACCAGCAGCAGTCGAAGCGAGAACATTGACTGGCGCTTCACTCGCTTCCGTCAACAGCGAGACCTTCAAGCGAGAACCGAAAGGCGGTAAGCAGCCCTATTCTGAAGAGGCTCTGGCCAAACTGAAAAAGGCCGACTCGACCCCTGTGATCGAATTAAAGCCTGAAACCAAGTTGGCAGTCGTTGATAAACCTGCGGAGAAGCTCGTTGACAAGCCGCTGCCAGCCGCCGCTGACGACAGTATGGAATGGGCTTGGCCATCGGGAGGAAAAGTCATCGGCAATTTTGCCGAAGGCAGCACCAAGGGACTGGACATCGCCGGCAAAACCGGGGAAGCGGTACAGGCCGCCGCCTCGGGCAAAGTAATCCTGGTGAGCAGCGCATTGCGCGGTTATGGCAATTTTGTCATCATTAAACACAATGCCGCTTATCTTTCCGTGTATGCCCACAACAGCCGCATCCTAGTCAAGGAAGAACAGACTGTGACCAAGGGTCAGAAGATCGCCGAAATCGGCAGTAGCGACAGCGATCAGCCGATGCTGCACTTCGAGATTCGGCATCAGGGCAGGCCGGTCGATCCTCTCAAGTTCCTGCCGGGGCGTTAGACCATGAGCGAGGCTGCCATCCCAGACGAGGAAAGCGAACGCTCGTCGTCCCGTCAGATGGACGAGCCATCCAGCAGGGACGCCGGGGAAGATATTCTCGATCCGATCGAGCCTGCCGAAGCTGCCGATACCCCGGCAAGCACTGCCACCAGCGCACGCAGCGGCTTCCTCAACGATGTCACCCAGCTTTATCTGAACGACATCGGCGCCAATCCCCTGCTATCCGCGGAAGAGGAACTGGCGCTGGCACGAGCCGTCTGCAGCGGCAACTTTGCCGCCCGGCAGAAAATGATCGAGTCCAACCTGCGACTGGTGGTCAATATCGCCAAACACTATCTGAATCGTGGCATTCCGATCGAAGACCTGATCGAGGAAGGCAACCTGGGCTTGATCCACGCCCTGGAGAAATTCGATCCGGAGCGTGGCTTTCGGTTCTCCACTTATGCCACCTGGTGGATACGCCAAGGCATCGAGCGCGTCATCATGAACCAGTCGCGTACCATACGCCTGCCGGTGCATGTCGTGAAGGAACTGAATCTTGTCTTGCGTGCGTTGCGCCACCTGGATGAAGATGGCCCGCACAGTGCGCATAATTGTGCCGAAGATGTCGCACGCCTGCTCGACAAACCGGTTGAAGAAATACATCGGATATTGGCGCTCAGTGAGGGAACGGCCTCGCTCGATGCGCCGCTCGATATCGATCCGGAACTGTCGGTTTTCGATGCCATCTCCGCCGATCCCAGTGTCGGACCGGAAAGCCAACTCCAGCATGCCGAAACCGAACGACTGGTGAGCACCTGGGTAGCGCAACTCTCGGGTAATCAACGCTACGTGCTGGAGCGGCGCTATGGCCTCAACGGTTGCGAGGTGATCACGCTTGAAGGACTCGCCACCGATCTGGGGCTAACGCGCGAACGGGTGCGCCAGATACAGATCGAGGCCTTGAACAAGCTCAGAAAAAAACTGTCACGCTACGGAGTCACCCTCGACGGGCTTCTGTAGCGGATCTCGTGTTGCAACTTTCCGCCGTTCCTGCAACAGTTTTTGGAGCTTAGCGTGCCAGGCCATTTCAAACGTTCCACGAAACGTCTGATCATACTGCTTGCGAGCCTGCCCGCAGTGATTGTCATCCTGGGGTACATCTACATGCTCGGCATGGCCTACCTCGAGGGCACTCCGCGCGGTTTTTGGGCCAGCATCGAATGGGCCTCGGAGACCATCACCACCACCGGGTACGGCGCCGATGGGCGCTGGCAGCACCCGCTGATGAACCTGCTGGTCATCGTGACTCAATTCCTCGGGCTATTCCTGAGCGTGCTCTTCTTCCCGGTATACGTGCTGCCCTATTTCGAAGAACAGTTCGAGGCACGCCTGCCGCGTGCCTTGCCGCAAATGGATGGACACGTGCTGATTCATCGTTATGGCCCTTCGGTAGACTCCTTGGTTGCAGAATTGAAACGGGTCGGGATCCCGTTGGTGATTCTCGAGCAGGATGATTCGCTGGCACGCAGCCTTCAGGATCGCGGCCACATGGTGGTAGTCGGCAAACTCGAAGAACAGGCCGACCTGCTGAGTGGCGTTGAAACGGCGCGTGCCTTGGTCACCAATGCTGACGACCATATGAATGCCGCTTTCATCATGATCGCACGGGAACTCGGTTTCAAAGGCACGCTGCTGGCGCTCACCGAAGACCCGTTGCACCGCTCGGCCATGGAAAAGATCGGTGCCACAGCGGTATTTACTCCTTCGCACGTATTGGCAGCGGCGCTGGCCGCACGCGCCAGCGCCCGCATCAGTCCCATGGAAGAAGGCTTGCATGTGCTGGGCGAACGCGTCGGTCTGGCCGAGTTC
Organism: Sterolibacterium sp.; assembly: GCA_041674385.1. Taxonomy (GTDB): domain Bacteria; phylum Pseudomonadota; class Gammaproteobacteria; order Burkholderiales; family Rhodocyclaceae; genus JACRAR01. The sequence continues at coordinate 56,020 of JBAYVU010000009.1, read as the reverse complement.
AGAGTCCAGGAGAAGAGTCCGCTGGCCAACCAGCGACTGGGCGATCTGCAAATGCGCGAACGCCACGGGGTAACGGTTATCGGCCAGTGGAACGAGGGGCTCTTTACCCTGGCCAGCGGACCGGACACGCTCATAGAATCCGGCGCCATCCTGGTCGCCGTGGGGGCTCACGCCAACCTGCGCAAGGTGGAATCCCTGGCAACTCCGATCAACCGTCGCGGCCCCATAATCGTCGCGGGGTTTGGAACTGTGGGACGCAAGATCGTCGAAATGCTGCATGATGCCGGCGAGACCACCATCGTCATCGATATCGCACCCGCTAGCGGAGTCGATGTGGTCGGCAATGTGCTGGAACACTCCACCCTGGATCGAGCCAGGGTACGCGAAGCCAGCGCGGTGGTGCTCGCCTTGGCCAGCGACAGCGCGGGGGTATTTGCCGCCGCAGTGGTGCGCGACTATGCCCAGGAGATGCCGTTGATCGCCAGGGTGAATCGCGCCTCCAATGTTGCGCGCCTCTATCAGGCCGGTGCGGACTTCGCGCTTTCGGTGGGTCAGGTCGCCGGGCAGATTCTTGCCCACCATCTGCTGGGAGAGGATGCCGTATTGGTGGAACAGCGCTTGAAATTCGCCCGGGTTGCGCCCGGCACCCTGCTAGGCGGCAACCCATGGCACGCCGCTGTGCGGGAAAAAACCGGTGCTGCAATTGTGGCGGTAGAACGCGGGGAGCAAGTGTTCGTCGAGTTCGGCCAGGATTTTCGCGTACAAGAGGACGACATCCTATTTGTCTGCGGAACGATAGCCGGCCTCGACAAATATATGCGCGTATTCCACGCTGCGATCAAAGAAAGATCGATGCCAAACGCCTAGGTGTTTAGTCCTACAGCGCTGGCACGAATCAGACCATGAACGCATCAACCGTGTCCTGGAGCTTCCTGGACAGGTTTTCCAGACTTTCTGCTGTGCTGGCAATTTCGCCGGTTTCGGCACTGTTTTGTTCCGCCATGATGACAATCTTCTCGGTACTCTCGACCACATGCTGGGTGGCAAGGCTTTGCTCCTGCAAGGCAAGGTTGATCTCGCTAACAGCGGCGATCACCCGACCGGCTCCTTCGCGAATAAGCCCCATCGAATCGCCCGCCTGGTTCGCCAAGGAAACGCCTCCTTGGACGCGCGAACTCCCTTCCTGCATGCACCTGACAGCTTCCGCCGTGCCTCCCTGAATGCCGGCAATCATTCCGGTGATCTCCATGGTGGACTTTGTGGTGCGTTCGGCCAGCTTTCTTACTTCGTCGGCTACCACCGCAAAGCCCCTCCCCTGCTCCCCGGCCCTGGCCGCCTCTATGGCGGCATTCAGCGCGAGCAAATTGGTTTGATCGGCAATTTCCTTGATCACGTTGGCGATGTTTGAAATCTGGTCCGACTTTTCTCCCAGCGATTCGATTTGGAGTGCGGACTCCCTGACCGAGGTGGCGATCAGACCCATTTCATTCGAGGCGCTCTCGACTATTTTTTCGCCCTCCTGCGACAAGGAACTGGCCTGTTCGGCCATTTGCTGCGCATCGGATGAGTTGTTCGCCACCTGTTCGATGCTGGCTTTGGTTTGTTCCATCGCCGCAGCCATGGACGCCGAAGCTTCGCGCTGCTGGCTCGAGGTGATGGCGACATGCGATGCCGCAAGGGCGAGCTTCGAGGTTAACGCCATCACTTCACGGGAGTTGCTGATGACATGGCGAATCAGTTCCTGGAAGCTTTCCACCATGGCGTTAAAGGAACGGCCTATCTCCGTTATCTCATTGTTGCCGGCAATTTGCACCCGGCGTGACAGGTCCTTGGTCACCTGGATCGATTGCATCGCGCCCATAATTTCCTGGATCGGAGAGGCGATGCTGCGCACCAGCATGAAAATCAAACCGCCCATCACGAGCATGATCGCCAGATTGATGGACAAAACGGTTAGCGCGCGAGTACGAAAGATTTGCTCGACATCATCCAGGTAAATTCCCGAACCGAGTATCCATCCCCACGGTTCAAAACCCGCGACATAGGAGATTTTGGGCACGGGACGATCAAAGCCCGGCTTGGGCCAAAGATAATCAACGAAGCCCGCCTTGTTCTTCTTGACCTCTGCGACGAATTCCATAAACAGGAATTTTCCCTCCGGATCCTTGTTGTTCGACAGATTCTTGCCATCAAGCTCGGGCTTGATCGGATGCATGATCATCGTCGGCGTCAAGTCGTTGATCCAGAAATACTCGTTCTTGTCATAACGCATGCCCTTGATCGTGCTGATCGCTGCCGCCTTGGCTTCCTCTTCGGTCATGGTGCCAGCTATCTGCAAGGCATGAAATCTCGAAAGCACGCCGCTTGTCGCCTCGACCAGGTTCCTGGTTTTCACCTTGCGATCTTCAAGCAGGGTGGCTTTTTCGGAGTAAACCGAAAAAACGGATGCAATCAGCATTCCGACCAGCGAGACGAGAAGTACGACGATCAGCTTCCCCTTGATGGTGTTCCAGTGCGGCATAATTGTTGTTCCTTCTTGGCAATCGATACTGATTTAAATATCCGCTTGTAATTTTACATTTTTTCCCGTGGCTGGGGCGTGCTCTCCATGCCCCGACGCGCACGCAGTTCCCGTGACAGATCATACACCGCCGTCGCGTAGAAACTGCTGCGGTTGTAACGCGTCAGCACATAGAAATTATGATAACCGAGACGATACTCGGTGGGCTGCTGTGGAGTAACAAGATCGATCAGCGCTGCCGGCAGTTCGATGGCGTCGCCGCAGGTCACGCCATAGGCGGTCAGTTCACTGGGCTTGAGACGCGGCACGATGCCCTCCTCGATCAGTGCGGCAAACTTATCTCCGGCAACAATCGCCGTCGCCGTCACAGGCCCATCCCGCTCCCAACCGTGCTCTTTGAGAAAGCTCGCGACACTGGCAATTGCGTCGGCCGAGCTGCTTGCCAAGTCGATGCGGCCGTCGCTGTCGCCATCCGTTGCGTATTGCCGCACACTGCTCGGCAAGAACTGCGGCAGTCCAAGCGCGCCGGCATAGGAACCGGTAAAGGAGAGCGGGTCGCGATGCATCTCGCGCGCCAGCAACAGCAACTCCTCCAGTTCCCGACGAAACAGCGCCGTTCTGGAAGCGGCATGCGTCGTATCGGTGACGGGATAGTCGAAAGCCAACGTCGCCAGTGCGGCAAGAGTTCCAAACTTGCCGTTGTTGTGGCCATAGATGGTTTCGATACCGATGATGGCCACGATGATTTCTTCCGGCACGCCGGTCAGTTCTCGTGCCACAGCCAGCGCGTCACGGTTCCGCTGCCAGAATTTCAGTCCAAGCGCGATGCGTTTCGGGTCGATGAAACGCGCACGGTAGGCTTGCCAGGAGCGGATCGCCGGATCGCGCGGCGGCAGAATCGCCTGAATCACCGCTGGAATAGGCTTGATCCGGGCAAATGCAAGCGTCAACTGCGTAGTATCGAATCCATGTTTATCGTGCATTTCTGCGATGAACAAATGCACCTCGGGACGTGCAGCGAAGCTGCCGGCGGAAAATGCCGCAGGGGCAGCCGCAACGCCAAGCAATAACAGCAAAATGTGCAATACAGCTTTCATTGTTTAATCCGTGCGAGTTGTGAGATTCTCAGTTTCAGTTCCTGCAACAATGGCCCGGCCTGGGTTGGAGGCGTGTCGGCGTAGCGCAAGCGCGCGTAAATATCCGCTATCGCCGCGACCTCGGCAGCATACATCGAACGCTCGGCAGACAATGCCAAGGCAATCCGTCTGGCATAAGCATAGGGGCCTTCCCAAGAGTTTCGTCCGAGACCTCGGCGGGCGAGGATTTTGGAGAGCCGGTTCCAGGCGATCACAGCGGGGGAAAGCCGCTGCCGCTGCCGTAGCGCCCATGCAGTGAATCCAAGCAACAACGCGCCGCAGAATCCGGTCAGCACGGCTGTCATCTGCTGCCAGTCGGGTGAGCGCATGCCCAAGTTGGCCAGCAGTTCGCGCTGACGCTGCGGATTATAGCCAAGCACCCACTGGTTCCAGACATTGGTCAGCGCATCCCAACGGTAGCGCATCTGAAGCAGCCAGATGAATTCCGGACGCGCCAGCAACGGCCGCACTTCGCCGGTAGGCAGCGCCACCGCGAGATTGATCTCGATACGCGTCGGTGCGATCACCCCCGTCGGATCGACCCTCAGCCAGCCGCGTCCCTTCAGCCAGACTTCCGCCCATGCATGGGCATCGGACTGACGCACGATCAAAGTGCCATCCACCGGATTGAGTTCCCCCCCTTGGTAACCGGTGATCACGCGGGCCGGAATGCCGGCTGCCCGCATCATGAATACGAAGCCAGCCGAAAAGTGCTCGCAGAAACCGCGTTTGCTGTCGAACAGAAACTCGTCGACGGAATCCTCGCCAAGCAGCGGCGGTGACATCGTATAAATAAAAACCTGGCGGCGATAGTAATCGAGCATGCGCCTGACAATCTCCATGTCGTTCTCGCCAAGCTCGTCGCGCCAGCGCTCTGCCAGCGCGCGGGCGCGTGGGTTGGAGAGCAGCGGCAGTTGCAAGGCATCGCGCAGCATGGCCGGTGTTTCGTCATACCCGGCGATGATCTCGGGATAAGAGCGAATTTCGTAACGCATGCGCGAGCGAACCGGGGTCTTGGCCAACAGCTGATAATTATTGGCGATCAGGCCTTCCGCCGGAATCGTTGCCGGCAATTCCAGGGCAAACAGCCAAGGTTTGTAGTGCGGTTCCAGGGTCACTGAATAATCGACTGCCGTTCCGCGTGTCAAATACGGCAGTCTGTTGCCGACGGCAACGCGACCAACTTTCCAGGTGCGGCCGTCGAACTGGCTCAACACCGGGCCACGCCAGTAGAGCGAAGTTTGCGGCGGTGCCTTGCCAGCATATTCGCCAGCGAATTTGGCGCGAAATGCGATCGCGTCCGACTGGCTGAGCTGGCTGATCGATCCCGGGGTCATGCTATCCGACAGGCCGGCGGTTCCAGTGAAAGCGTCGATGGGCAGCCCCCAAAGCGGGCCTTGCACCCGGGGAAACAGCACGAACAACAGCAGCATGAAAGGTGCCGATTGCAGCAGCAGCAGGCCGCTAAGGCGCAGCGCACGCGCTGGCGGCTGGTGTTGGTGATTAAGAATCAGCAGGGCCGCGGTGGTCAATGCCAGTCCAGCCAGCGTCACCAAGGCATTGGCGATGCTCTGGGAGTAGAAAAATTGTGTCAGGCTCAGAAAATAGCCAAGCAGCACCACCGCGAAGCCATCGCGCACAGTGCGCATTTCCAAGAGCTTCAAGGCAAACAGCAGCGCCAATAAAGCGACACCGGAATTGCGCCCGAACAAGGTATGGAAATGCAACGCGACGCCAATGACGCCGGCAACCACCATCAACACCAGCAACCAGCGCGCCGGTAATGGCAACTGTCGCCACAACAGCACACCGCGCCAGATCAAGGCCAAGCTGGTCAGTGTGCTCAACCATAACGGCAGATGAGGTGCCAGTGGAGCAAAAATCAGCAGCGCAGCGGTAAACAGCCACAACGATTGCTTGGCGGACAGCGGCGGCGAAATCGGCCGCAGAGGCTTAGCCGTCTTGCTCATATAAGGCCAGCAACTTGAGGCCAGCGTGGAAATGCGCATCGTCGGCAGCGGGGGCCAATTCGTGACCGGGTATGCGTAGCCCCCAGACCAACCCGGCAGCGTGCGCGTCGCATAACCAACGTGTCAGTACTGAAAGCCGCAACTCGCTGTCGGGATAGGCGGACAGGGCGTTCCAATCGAGCCACAGTGTTTTCGCTGCCGAACCGCTGAACTGCTTGGTCAGCAAGCTTCCCTCGTCCTGTCCGGCAACGGCTTTCCATGCGACATGGCGGAGCGGGTCCGCCGGCTGATGTGCACGCAAGCCGGCAAAGTCGTCCATGCCGACGGTCTGCTGTTTTGCTCCGCCATGCTCGCCAGGCATGGCCGGCCATGGCGGAGCAGCCTTGGCCGGGGAAGGGTAGATCAGGCAACGCAGATCGGGGGCAGCATAGCCCCAGCAGCGGATCAACCCGAGGGGATAAGTCGTTTCCAGCGTGACGCGCGGCAAGGATAGCCAGCCACGGCAGGTGGACGGTATTTCAAGGCGGACTTCCATGCTGGCCTGCGCCGGGATATCGACTTCGACGGGCAACTGACCTGGCACTCGTAAGCGAATCGCCGGCCGCGACTGCTGGCTACGCTGATTCACCAGAACGAGGCCAAAACCGGCTTGTTCGCCGGCGAATACCGGCGGGCAACGGCCTGCCCTGATTTGTAGATGGGCAAGATTGCGAAAGGTATGGAGGATCGCTGTCGTACCCAGACCGGCGAGCAGGAATACCAGTGCATAGCCCAGACTCAGGTTGTAATTGATGGCACCGATCAGCATGACCAGCAACGAAACTGCGTAGGCCAGCCCCTGCCGCGTCGGCAGCACAAATACCCGGCGTTGCGTCAAGGTAATCGGCACGCTTTCCGGAGAAGGGCCGCGTAGCGCCCAGCGGAAAAAACGCGCTCGCAGAACAGCTGCGATGTCGTTAGTCAGGAAACTGGCAGCCATCCTCACTACGGCAACGGTACCGCCTCTATCAAGCGGTTCGCGATCTGTGCTGCGTTCAGCCTCATCAAGTTTTCCCCGGCCGGTCGCAAGCGGTGTGGCGCCACTGCCGGCAGTACCAGCTGGATATCCTCCGGCAAAACGTAATCGCGTCCTTCCAGCAGCGCCCATGCGCGCGCCGCAGCCAGCAGTGCCAGTGCAGCGCGGGGCGACAGGCCGACTTGGTAATCCGGCGACTGGCGGGTATGCGTAACCAGCGCCTGGGTATAGTCAATCAATGCATCGGCGACATGGATTTTTGTCACCGCCTGCTGCCAAGCCGCCAGTTCCTGCGGCGCCAGACAAGGGGACAGTCCAGCGATCATTTCTCGACGGTCGGCGCCGCACAGCAACTCGCGCTCGGCGGCGAGATCCGGGTAGCCCAGATCGATACGCATCAGAAAGCGATCAAGCTGGGATTCGGGTAGCGGGAAGGTGCCGATCGAATACGAAGGATTCTGCGTGGCGATGACGAAGAATGGTGTTGGCAACGGGCGCGTCTCCCCTTCGGTAGTCACCTGGCGCTCCTCCATCGCCTCCAGCAAGGCACTCTGGGTTTTCGGGGTGGCGCGGTTAACTTCATCGGCAAGAACCAGCTGGGCGAAAATAGGGCCGGGGTGGAAAGTGAAGCCGCCGCTGGCGCGGTCGAATATGGAGACGCCGACAATGTCCGCCGGCAGCATGTCGCTGGTGAACTGGATACGCTGGAATTGCAGGCCCAGCAATTGCGCCAGAAGGCGTGCCAGGGTGGTCTTGCCAACGCCTGGCAGGTCTTCGATCAAAAGGTGGCCACGGGCCAGCAGGCAGGCAAGGGACAAACGAATTTGCCGTTCCTTGCCGAGGATGACGCCACCAGCCTGGAGTATGACTTCGGCGAGAGGAAATAACGATGTGGGCGAACGCATAATGATGAAAGGCAAGGGTTTGCGACGATAGGTCTCAACAAAAGATAATGCAGCATATAATATACACATTGTAAGCCTGTTCCTTCCCCACTGAATTGAATGACGACCGCATTCATTAGTCATCGCGATTGCTGGCAACACGACATGGGCGCCCACCATCCGGAGTGTCCTGACCGACTCGGCGCAATCAATGACCGCTTGATTTCTTCCGGTCTCGACATTCATCTTGAGTTCCACGATGCGCCTTTGGCGACCATGGAGCAATTGCTGCGAGCCCATCCGCGCAAATATATCGAGACGATCGAACAAAGCGCGCCAAAGCACGGCATCGTGCACGTCGATCCAGACACGGCGATGAGTCCCGGTACTTGGCAAGCGGCGCTTCGCTCAGCCGGTGCCGGTACATTGGCGACCGACCTGGTGATGCGTGGCCCCGTCTCGACGGCATTCTGTGCTGTGCGGCCGCCAGGCCACCACGCCGAACGCGCCAGGCCGATGGGCTTTTGTTTCTTCAACAATATTGCCATCGCCGCCTTGCATGGCATCGAGGCATGGGGGCTAAAACGCGTTGCGATCGTCGATTTCGACGTGCATCACGGCAACGGCACCGAGGATATTTTTTCCGGCAACGACAAGGTGCTGATGGTGGGCTCTTTTCAGCATCCTTTCTACCCGTTTTGCGGTACCGAGCATCCCGCTTCCAATATGCTGAATGTGCCGCTTCCTGCCGGTACGCGCGGCGATGTTTTCCGCCAGATCGTCAGCGACATCTGGATGCCGCGGCTGAATGACTTCGCCCCGGAAATAATCTATATTTCGGCGGGTTTCGATGCTCACTATGAGGACGACATGGCATCACTGGGCTTAGTCGAATCCGACTATGCCTGGGTGACGCAGCGCCTCAAGGAGCTGGCGGCAAGAACCGCCCAAGGGCGCATCGTATCCATGCTCGAAGGCGGCTATTCCCTGTCGGCACTGGCGCGTAGCGTTGCAGCACACATCAAAGTACTGGCTGATCTGTAAGATCGAGTAAAATCAATTCTTTCGCTTCGGATACCAGTCCATGATTAGAGGATCAATTCCCGCCCTCGCCACGCCGATGCATGCCGACGGCGGCCTAGACCTAGACAGGCTGCGGCGCTTTATCGATTGGCATATTGCCGAAGGCTCCGACGGCCTCGTTGTCGTCGGCACCACCGGCGAATCGCCTACAGTGAATTTTGAAGAGCATTGCAGCTTGATCAGCACTGCGATCGAGCAGGCAGCCGGTCGCGTCCCGGTTATCGCCGGTACCGGCGCCAACTCGACCCGGGAGGCCATCGAACTCGCCGCATTCGCCAAGAAAGCCGGCGCTGCGGCCCATCTGTCGGTCGTACCCTATTACAACAAGCCGACCCAGGAAGGCCTTTACCGCCATTTCAAGACCATCGCCGAAGCCGTCGACCTGCCGATGATCGTGTATAACGTGCCAGGTCGGACGGTCGCCGATCTGGCCAACGACACGACCTTGCGCCTGACCGAGGTACCCGGCATTGTCGGCATCAAGGATGCCACCGGCAACATCGAACGCGCCAGCGACCTGCTCAAGCGGGTTCCTCAAGGCTTTGCCGTGTACAGCGGCGACGATGCCACAGCGCTTGCGCTGATGCTGCTTGGCGGACATGGCACTATTTCCGTCACCGCCAATGTTGCGCCGCGCCTGATGCACGCCATGTGTACCGCAGCGCTGGCCGGAGACCTCAAACTGGCGCGCGAGATCAACTTCCGCCTGCTTGGCTTGCATCGCCATCTGTTTCTCGAAGCCAACCCGATTCCGGTCAAGTGGGCTCTGGCCCGCATGGGGCATATGAGCGATGGACTGCGTTTGCCGATGACATCGCTCTCGTCGGAATTTCACGAACGCGTCCGTATCGCCCTTGGCGAAGCGGGCATCCAGATTTAATTTCAGATCGAAGCACATTCACGAGGCGCGCATGAAACGTAACCCTGTCTTCACATTGTTGTTATCGTTGTTTTTGACTGCATCGATCCTTAGCGGTTGCGGCGTTTTTCAATCGAAAAAAATCGATTACAAATCCTCCGGCAAGCTGCCTCCGCTGGAAGTCCCGCCCGACCTGACCACCCCCAACCGCGATGAACGGTATGCACTGCCGGATACCGGCAGCAAGGGCTCGGCCACTTTATCTGCATACGCAGGCGGCCAACCACACAGCAGTGCCTCTTCCGATGTGCTGCCGCAGGTGGATAAGATGCGCATCGAGCGCTCCGGCACCCAGCGCTGGCTGGTGGTCAGCGGCACGCCCGACAAGCTTTGGCCAGGAATCAAGGCGTTCTGGCAGGAAGCCGGTTTCACTATCAGTGTTGAGAAACCCGAAGCCGGGTTGATGGAAACCGACTGGAACGAGAACCGCGCCAAACTGCCGCAGGACTTTATCCGCAACATCATCGGCAAAGTGTTCGACTCAGTGTATTCAACTTCGGAACGCGACAAATTCCGCACTCGCTTGGAAAAAAGTTCGGAAGAGGGCACTACCGAAATCTACATCAGCCATCGCGGCATGTATGAGATATATGTCAATGAAGGTCGCAGCGAGACTCGCTGGCAGCCTCGTCCGCCCGATCCGGAACTCGAGGCGGAAATGTTGCGGCGATTGATGGTACGCCTGGGCAGCACCGAGGAAAAAGCCAAAACTTTGGTTGCCAGCGAGCAGTCGCAGGAACGCGCCAAACTGACGCAATCCGCCGACGGCAGTGGCACCTTGGAGTTGCAGGAAACCTTTGACCGTGCCTGGCGGCGCGTTGGCTTGGCGCTGGATCGCGTCAGCTTCACCGTGGAAGATCGCGACCGCGCACAAGGACTCTATTTTGTGCGTTACATAGACCTAGAGACGGACAACAGCAAGAAAGAGGACACTGGCTTCCTCTCCAAACTGGCCTTCTGGAAAAGCAGCAAACCCGATCTCAACCAAACGCCTCAATATCGCATCTTCATTAAGGCCAGAGGCAACTCCAGCATCATACAAGTGCTGACACGCGAGGGTGGCGTCGAAAAATCCGATATTTCAAGAAAGATTCTTGGGCTGTTGCATGATCAGTTGAAGTGAAATATCGCATTGTCTAGGGTCGTCTCATGACCCAGCAGAAAGCCCGGTAAATACGGGCTTTTTTGTATCTTATCGTCTTGCATTGTCTCAGGCAATCGCCTATATTGCGTGTAGCCAGGTGAGTGGCTACGACTTTAGCTGCACACCGGATCGAGCAGGAAAGCAGTTTCAGCTACACACGGGGGCATCATGGGCAGGTTCAAGGACATGGAGATTCAAGCCTGGGTACGGGCAGGGAAAGCCATTGCCGGGAAGTCCGATGGCGACGGCCTGACCTTTACCCTGTCCGCCAGCGGAACCGCTTCATGGGTATTTCGCTATCGCATTGGTGGCAAGCAACGTGAGCTCACCATCGGCAATTACCCAACCATCAGCCTGAAACTTGCACGCGAACTGACAACCGAGGCCAGAGCCAGGGTGCAACAAGGTATCGATGTCGCCAGAAAGAAGAAGGAAGAGCGGATTGCATTGACCACAGCAGGAACCGTTGAGCAGCTTTGCGATGAGTATTACGAGCGCACTGTCCTGGGTAGGGTCAAACGACCGGAATTCGTTCGTGAGATTCTGGATAATGATTTGATCCCGCGGATCGGTAGGATGCGGATCGCTGAAATAAAACCCCTGGACATCGACGGAATGATCCGGGCCGTCGTTGATCGCGGTTCACCGGTAATGGCCAACCGGGTACTACAGACCAGCAAGGCGGTATTCGACTATGCCATTCGCCGGCATTGGATTGAGCAGAACCCGGCAGCAGCATTTCGGCGGATCGATGCTGGAGGCGAAGAAAAAGCGCGGACGAGATCCTTGTCAAGTGATGAACTGGTCAAACTGTTTCAGGCTCTTCGAGAAGCCGGGCCAATATTCACTCTCTACGATTTGGCAATCAAGTTGCTACTGGTAACGGCTGTGCGAAAGGCAGAGTTGATCGAAGCCCCTTGGGCCGAGTTCGATCTGGAAGCGGAAGCCCCGGTATGGCGCTTGCCAGCAACACGGATCAAGACCGAAAAGAACATGATCCATCGGGATTTCACCATCCCCCTCCCCTCCCCCGCGGTTGAATGGTTGAAGGAGATCAAGCGGACATCAGTTGCCAGCGACTATGTTTTCCCGGCACGGAGACGGGCTGGTAAGCCCACCATGTCGCCAGAAACAGTGAATTGGGCATTGAGCGAGGTCAAGCATGGCCTACCCCCATTCACCCTTCACGATCTACGGCGAACCGCACGAACGCATCTTGCCGCCCTTGGGGTGGCCCCGCATGTCGCCGAGCGCTGCCTCAATCACAAGCTGCCAGGCATCAACGACACATACGATACCCACGACTATCTGACCGAGCGCCGGCTTGCTCTGAATGCCTGGGCTGATCTGCTGGTGCAACTGGACAAGGGAGAAACCGGGAAGGTTGTGCCGATCAAGAATGGGAAGGCAGCCTAATGCGGCCCTTTTCACTTCCCATTGATCCCCAATTCCTACCCAGCAGAGACGGGGTATCTATGGCATTGTGATTTCAACACCGCACTCCGGCGGTTTTCCGGAGAGAGCGGCGGGCAAGGTGTTGAAGCACCAAACCCGCCTGACCATGCAGTACTTTTTGGAGGAACCACCATGGCTAAAGCCAATTCTACACCCCGCCTCGCTCGCGAGGTTCCTGATTTAACACCGCCAGAGATCGGCTCAGCTCTGGCAAATCCTCTGATTTGTGACGAAGAAACATCAACAGTCAAGAATGTCCGCGACGTTCTATCATTTCTGATGGGAGCAATGGACAACATCGAAGAAGGGCCTTTTCTTGGCGAGGGGATGGTAGCAGCTAGCCCCGCACAGGGAGCCGCCTTGGTGATCCAGGCGTGCCTCTACGCTCTAGGCACGGTGAAAGGCGGTGCAGCATGAGCGCCAAGACCATGGCCGAGTTGGATACTACCTACAAGCTGCCTACGGTTTCACTAGATCAGACTCACCTTCACTATGACCGCCGTGGCTCTCTGAAGTACGAACTGACTACGCCGGACGGAATCATTGCCGTGTTGATTTATGGGGAACAGCTTTGCTGCAGCGGTACTCAAGAAGCCCTTATCGCATATGGCCTCGTTAAGCCCGAGTGGCTACCGGGACATCCTGGTAATGGCTACACGGCGAATTCCGTTGTCTTTGATGCGAGCGGGCCGCGTATTGTTGTCGGAAGACGCACTGGCGCACGGAATCAACCGTACATGCATATTAGAGCATGGGGCCACATACGGCACACGGTGAATGTGCGCCTTCCCATGACACCTGAACAGATCGAACAGGTTAAAGCATGGAGAGCACGGGAAGAGCAACAGCACGAAGAGCAGAAACGACAGGAGCGCGATTGTTCCACTCGATACCGTACCATCGGCAATGTGATCTATCTGCAGTCGCGAACTTGACCAACCACGCCGCGCCTGCTCCGGTGGGCGCGATTTTCTCCTGTTTTCTCCCTTGCATAGCATCCCCTATTAGGGTAACATGTCCACATGGAAAAGCGCTCTCCCCATTACCTGCTGTCAGCCATTCAAGAGCAGATGAGCAGTATCGAGGCGATGAACCTCACTCAATCCGCCCAGCTTGGTATCCGGGCAGCGGGAATGGTGATGGCGGAGGCGCTTGAAGTGGTGCGGGGGTTATCCCGTTCCGATTTCTACAAGAGCATGACCACGAACAAGGATCATCGGGTCTGGCAGGATGTGTATCACGGCGAATGGCGCGGAAAGCTGCTCTACGTGAAATTTCAGCAGGCCGGCGAATACTTCGTGGTGTCCTTCAAGGAGATGTGACATGGCATCAAAATGGAATGGTAAGACGTGTCCCTTGTGCTTCGAGGGAACCCTGAAGGATGGAAAGCAGAAGCAGAGCCTGGAGTACCGCGGACGCAGCTACGAATACACGGCAAAGGGTGCATTCTGCAATCATTGCCATGACGGATTCCCGGAACACGATGCACGGGAAGAAGCCGCATGGGTGGCCTTTCGTGACAGCGTAGATGCCGAGGAAATAGCCGAGTTGGCGCGCATCCGCAAGAAATTGAAACTGACCCAGCAGGAAGCGGCCAAGCTGGCTGGCGGCGGCAAGAATGCGTTCTCACGCTACGAGCGCGGCCAGGCCAAGCCGGTGGCGGCAGTCCTCAACTTGTTCCGGTTGCTGGACAAACACCCCCAACTTCTCAAGGAACTGCGGGCGGAATCGGTATAGCGACCATGAAGCGCGCGCACATCATCCCCACGGCCGGCGGCGACGAGTACGACGCCCTCACCCGCTGGCGGCATTTTCTGCACTGGAAGCCGGGCACGCGGAAGGCGATCAAGCGCGGTTACAGCCGGCGGCAACGGACAACGGGGAATGCGCAATTGCTGCGGGATGTTCGGGAATTGACGGTGGTCTGAGCAACTTTGTAATGATTTACCCAAGCGACATCGACTACCGCCCGTTCTCTGACGAACAGGTTGAGAATTTCGCTAAATGCGCAGGTCTGGAATATGCCAATGATCGATGGTGGCGGAGTGAGTTGGACGAGGCAGCGCGTGACCTCGTCATCGGCCATTTCTCGCAGCAGTGGAGTTCGCCGTCGGACATCACCAAAGCACTGAAGAGGATAGCCAGCAATCCAGATAGTTTTTTCATGGAGCTGGCCCGCAGCGGCGCTGGCGCTATGACTGATCCAGTGGCCACATCACTACGACATGGCACCGGCTGGACTGACGATCAATTGCTTGACGCCGCTAATCATCGAGATGAATTCATTGCTGGGGTAGGAAAGGAATTGGCCTTCCTCAGAAAAATCATCTCGCGCAGAAAAGAAATGAACAGGAGCGGCAATAGTGGCAACCCGGCAATGAGCGTATTCCTAAATCAAGTAGTTCACGTCTATTGGCGGGCATTCGGGCAGGTGGCTAATATTGGGCTTTCAAACAATGGGCAAGTCATAAGTGGCCCGTTCATCAAATTTGTTAAGTCAATCTGTGCTGCCATGAAGGAAAATCTATCAGTGGCAGTGCGCACAGCAGATGCATCGTTTGCTACTCTTCTGAACGGAATGGTACAGGACACGAGTACCTCGATAGGGAGACGCTTCACTCGACTGGATTACTACAGTCCGCTCAACGTCGAAGGCGATTTTCACGACGAGTTGGAACCAAGGGAGGAAGATTTTGATAGATCCAAGATTGAACACCGGAAAATCAAAACCTGATTTGGTAATATCGTGCAAGGGATAAGAAGGAAGACGATTCGCCACATGCCGGATTTGACCGGCAAGAAAAAAGGCGAATCGAGTGAAAACAAAACACACAGCTAGCGCGCGTCAAACCGTGACATCAGCGGCACTTCCGGCCGCATTGACCAACTTCCCCGCTTATCCTGACGACGCATTCATTGATGTACGCACCGTTGCTGGGTTATTCGGCGCCGGAGTTTCGACCATCTGGGCTCGAGTAGCTCGAGGTGAGCTACCAAAGCCTCAGAAATTTTCCCGTAGCACTCGCTGGCAAGTCGGCGCCATCCGCCGCGTCCTGGCTGGGGAGGTCTAACAATGATCATCCCCACAAAAGACAACGCCAGGCGGGCACCTGGCGCAGTCGGCAAAGCAAGTTACATCGGACAATCGAATCATAGCTTGCAGTTTTGCCAATGTCGACTCAATTTTTCAGGCTGCCTGGTTTGCCGTCGTTGGGATAAGGCCATACGCGGCATCGAGGCGCGCCGCTCTGACAGTCTGAGACGCCAGGCACTTGGCATGCTGGCCAGGGCGGGTGGCTAGCCATGCGCGACTATGCGAAGGCATCGCCTCAATTCTGGATCGGCAACACCGGCAAGAAGCTTCGCGGCGACTCGGAGGCACAAGTCTTAGCCTTCTACCTGATCTCGAGTCCGCACGCCAACATGCTCGGGCTCTATTACCTGCCGATGGCATACCTGTGCCATGAGACTGGCCTGCCCCAGGAAGGGGCTTCGAAGGCCCTTCGAAGGGTACGCGAGCTAGGATTCGCCGAGTATGACGAAGAAAACGAGATGATTTGGGTTATCGAGGCCGCGAGGTTTCAAATTGCCGACAGCCTGAATCCTAACGACAAGCAGACCATTGGCATAGCCAACGAACTGTTGAAATTGCCAAGAACCAAGCTGGCATTGGATTTCGCTGAAAAGTACCGCGAAGCTTTTCACCTTTCAGACGAGGTAATTGAGTCTATAAAACGCAAGACCCTTGCAAGCCCCATCGATGCCCCTTGCAAGCCCCTCCGAAGCCAGGAACAGGAACAGGAGCAGGAACAGGAAAAGAAGAAAAGCATTTCACCTTCGGCGTCTCCTTCTCCCAAGAAGAACAAAAAGCCAATCGAGACCCCACTTCCTGAAGACTTCAAGCCTAATGATTCCACCATCGCATGGGCGAAGAAGAAGGGGTTCGAGCGCCTTGATGAACATCTTGAAAACTTCATCGGTACTGCGAAGGCCAAGGGCTACATCTACGCGGACTGGCAGCAAGCATTTCAAAATGCAGTTCGGAATGACTGGGCAAAGATCAACGGAAAGGCGAGGCCTGAAGTATCGGCTGGTGCCGATTATTGCAAGGGGGCGATATGACTCCCCGCGGCGCTGCTCCCTTGATCGCAATGAGACTGTCCGGACAATGCCCTGCCGGTGAAGTCTGGATCACGGTAGGCGAAGGCAGAGAACCCGGCTGGTGGAAATGGTCGAACACGATAGGGATGCCTGAACTGCTCATCCGTCCTGAGGATCCACTTGATCTCTTGGACTTCCGCTGCGTACATGGCCTGAACGTAATTTTGTTCAGCAACGCCTGGGATGATCGCGCTGCCCGGGTCCATGATCAGCTGGTCGAGTACGTTCATGAACTTTGCGTAATGTCTCCGGCGTTCGATCTGGACATCGGCTGGCGCTGGATACGCGGCATCGGCCGAGTGGAATTCGGCGAGACGCATTGGCTCTTGAAATACCAAGACGCGCAGGACGATCGCAGCCGTGCCGCGGATAGGAATGACAAAGCCGCCTACCAAGCTGCAGCCTCGCGTGAGGAGCAAATCCGGCAAATCGCGCCATGGCTGAAGATGGAAAACAGGGAGGCGGCATGGCCACGCTGATCAATGACAGTATCGATTTTCGCGCCTACATGGCAGACACGGATGCCGAACACAAGGTGCGGCCGGCTTCTGCCTATGCCGATGACGTTGTGGCCTACTTTCATTCGCCTACTGGCCCGATTGGCGCACGCATGCCTTGGCCCAAGACGCATGCGCAAATCCGCTTTCGCCCGGGTGAGGTTACCCTGGTGGGTGGGATCAATGGCCACGGTAAGAGCCTAGTGCTCGGCCAGGTCACGCTCGGACTGATTGCACAGCAGCAGCGCGTTTGCATAGCCAGCATGGAGATGCGACCGGGCATGACCCTGGCGCGAATCTGCAGGCAAGCCTTCGGCGCCAGTTCGCCGGATCCTGACTTCATCCGCAAATTTCATGCGGGAACGAACAGGCTGCTATGGCTGTATGACCAGCAAGGAACAGTCCGATCTGCAAAGCTCCTGGCGGTGATTCGGTACTGCGCCGACAAGCTGAAGATGCAGCACTTCGTTATCGACAGCCTCATGAAATGCGGCATGGGCGAGGATGACTACAACGCCCAGAAGGCTTTCCTTGATGCCCTGTGCTCGATCGCACGCGACAACGGCTTGCACATTTACCTAGTAGCGCACAGCCGCAAGGGTAGAGACGAATACGCACCACCGGGCAAGATGGACGTAAAAGGCACCGGCTCTATCACGGATCAGGTCGATAACGTCCTGACCGTCTGGCGCAACAAGCAGAAGGAACGCGACCTTGAAGAGGGAAAGCACGATCGCTCCCGAGAACCCGATGCGCTGCTGATTTGCGACAAACAGCGAAATGGAGACTGGGAAGGAAAAGTGGCGCTGTGGTTCCACGCCGCATCGACTCAATTTCTTGAGAACGGAACATGCGGGCCGATGGACATGACAGGCAAGCTCGAAGCGGGACTTTAATGAATAAGCCGCCGGCCAAGAGCCAAGTAAGTGCCGCCATGCGGTTCTATGAATTAGGCTGCGTCGTCAAACGCAAGACCTGCACTGGAGACCAAATTCCGCCCTTCTGTTTTCTGCGGCCGGGTGTTTCTCCCGAGAAGGCAACCGCGAAATCAGCACAGGCGTTGAACATCACCGTTCCAGCCGGACTGGTGACGAGGCCCAGGGTAATGCGCGTCGCAGCAGAGGGCCGCCGATGACCGCGACCAATGAAGCGCAGGACGAAGTCATTGCCAACGAATTCCGCGAAGCCAACGCACGAATGACAATCAGGGAGCGCGCCCTCGTCAACGGCATTCACGCGGCTGTTGATGGAATCCATGAGGCCATCGACCTCCTTGAACTACTGATCATGGATGAGCGTTTGGAGGGCTTCAACGGCGACCATAGCAAGATCGTGCGGGAAGTGACCAGAAGGTTGGCCAATGCCGCCGAGAAGGCTCTTGGAACGCACGCCGCAGTCGTTGGCGACATCCTTGAGCCAACGGTGCAATGATGGGTTCCCCACTTGCTATCGCACTCGCTTTAACGCGATCGGCGCCTCGGCAAGGGGGTGGTAGCGGCAAGGGGGTGAAATTGCGCCAGCAGCCTAAAACGCCGATTTCTGAGCAATCCTCAGTGAAGGCGCGGCTTCCGCGATGCCTGCTGCAGCCGGCCGACATCGGGTCGGCAATAGCCTGGCGTCTTGAAAATATGCCGGCCGGCGATGTTGAAGCGCTGGTGCTGGTGCTCCGACCGCTGGCGGCAGACTTCCGCGAGGACAATCCAAAGGTGGCTGCGATTCTCCGGGACTTGCATTACCCGAACGATAGGCGCGGCGCCTGGTCGCTGGCCTGCGCGGTCCTGGCCGACGATGGCGGACGGAGAAAGGATTGGTCGATGTTTTGGGCGGCTGGGTTCGAAGTAATGAAGGCGCTTCAACAGGGACAGCGCGGCAGCCACGGAAACCGGCGGGCAATTTCTGAAGCGCCAGCCGATGAACTTGATGCCGAGCTCGCCGAATACTTAGCAGATCAGCCTGCTATTGGCGCCGATGCACTTTTCGATGTTGCTACCGGCTTCAGTGCGGTAGTGGAGATTGATTACAACAAGGATGAGCTGGTCTGTCAGCTTGATTCTGACGACGAGAAACTGACCAATGTGGGCCGTGCCGAGTTCAAGAAGAGAGAGGAACGAATCAGGCAGCGGTTGCGCAGGGGGAAGGTATCATGCTAATGGAATCATATAGATAGAGGCCTGCAACCGGTTGCAGTTTTTGATTGGGGTTACGATTGTGAAAACTTCAGAATCCATCAACTGGCGGGGTGTAATCATGGCGCGATTTGGAAGAGCAGGGCAGTTCTTAAATAATTTTGCCGATGCCTACAACGTCACCAACGGGATCATGCGCGATCACGCGTTATCCAAAGCGTCCGATGTGAAGCCGGAAGAGATCGCCCAATACACGCCAGGGCAGGCGCAACAACTCGAAGCCGCCGCAAATGCCAAGGACGACCAAGGGAATGCGCTTTACAACGTCCAAGCGAATGAGGGGGGGACATATTCTGTTACACCCACGGCAGGCGGCGAAACTGGGGCGCTGGCGCTGGCGCCGGCCAAGCAGTACAAGTTGGGCGCCGAAGTTCAGGACACGCCTTTCACCGACGATCAGATTCAGCAGCAGCGGCTGCGCAACATGAGTACCGTTGCAGCGAATTTTGGGGATCCGGTTAAAGCAACGCATTACGCTGCGCTTGCTACTGAACACCAGAAGGCTGCCGATCAGGAAGATATTCGGAGAACACTTGCATCCGCTCAAACTCAACCAGGCTTGCAGAGAGGCAGTTACCTCGATGCCATCAGCCCGCAAATCACTGGCGCTTACCTTCGTCAGGGGAAGGTAGCAGAAGCCAAGGCGTGGCGCGACTTTGCCGAGTCCGAGCAAGGGCGTGTGTATGCCGATGATTTCGCGCATGCACAGCGGCTTGTTGCGGGCGGCGCTTACGATGACGCGATGCCGGTATTGCAGCGAATATACAACCGCGATCTGCCTGACGGTTCTAACGCCAAACTTACGAATCTCGGTGGCGGCCGGTGGAACTTAGATGTAATCGATGAGCGGACCGGCCAGGTGACTGGAACAAAGGTGATGGGTGCCGCCGACTTGGCGAAAAGTGCGGTAAATATGTTGCAGCCGACCAAGATGGTTGATTTCATGGTTCAGCAACAAGGCAAGCGAGAAGGCGAAGGCGCGTTGCTGGACCGGCAAATTCAACTTGAACAGATGCGGCAAGAAGGGCAAGAGTCACGCGAAGATCGGAGAGACGATCGATTCAACAAGCGGCTCGACGCACAGTCGGAGATGCTCGACCGCCGACTCTCGGCTGGGGGCAAGGTCACGATGTCCCAGGATCGCAGCAACATGGAGATTGACGCAGCGCGCGAGGCGATCACCGGGATGTCGCCGCAGGAAATCATGCGCCGTACCGCGAAGGC
The DNA here is from genome assembly GCA_041674385.1 of Sterolibacterium sp. Taxonomy (GTDB): domain Bacteria; phylum Pseudomonadota; class Gammaproteobacteria; order Burkholderiales; family Rhodocyclaceae; genus JACRAR01. The sequence goes on along the minus strand of JBAYVU010000009.1, from coordinate 35,825 downwards.
GACCAACACGGGGCGCGAAAATCCGGACTATTCGCCCGGCTTGGCGCGACAAGCAGCATTGGCCAACAGGCGCAAGATCGGCGCTGACGATTGGTTTGACACCCGGCAGGGCCAAAACCAGGGCGATTCATTCGGCTCATTCTCCGGCAAACCTCTCACAGAGTTGACAGAGCAGCAGCTTCAACATTACGGCAAAGTTGCTGGTCCTGATGGCAAAGCCAAACTCGACGCGGAACTGACACGCCGCGCCTTCATGGGAGATTTGACCATGAATGGCCATAAGCTGGGCGAACTGACGCCGAAGGGGTACAAGGTGTTCGATCCCCAGGGGCGGCACATCGGATACTTCGGCAGGCAGTGATGGGCGGCTATGTTTTCACTCCGCTAGGGTCGACCGAATCACACCGGCCTACCGACTTCCCGCGTGTGTCTGCCGATGAGCAGGAGGCGCGTGATGCTGATGCTGAGCAGATAGTCCGTGCCGAATTCGCACAGGACATGCCCGATGAAAACCGCGCTGCGCTGGAGCGTGAGTATGCCCAACGGTTCGAAGCAGACCCGCCCGCATCGGCATCCTGGAAATTTACCCCGCTGAGCGATGCCAAGGCCGAAGATACGGGATACAAGTTCGTTCCCCAGGAACCGGAGAATCCCTCGCTCCTGAAAACCATCGCGCTCAACAACCCGGCCACTGCCATCGGCGAGACCGCAATGAATCTCGGCAGCCAGATGGTAGCGCTACCCGTTGCTGGCATCGCTGGAATCGGGGCGGCGGCTGGCAAGGCTATGGGCTTTACCGACGCCGAACCCGCTGACGTAGTTCGCAACGTTGGCGAAGCAATGACGTACCAGCCGCGTGGTGAGATGGGCAAGGCGGCAACCGAAGCCGTCATGTATCCGTTCCAGAAACTTGCCGAAGTTGGCCAGAGCGCGGGTAATCAAGTGCTGGATGCTACGGGCAGCCCGGTACTAGCAACAGCCGCGGATACCGCCATCAATGCCGCGCCGATGGCGATTGCGCCGGCAGCGAAGTTCACGAAGGCGACGACAGCGAAGGGCTTGCTCCGCTTCCATCCGGATCCATCGCCACTGGTGTTGCAGCGGCTGTTGCGTATCCCCGAGGGTGAAGCTCAAGCATATTTCGATGCGTGGCAGACCGAACAGGCGGCAAAGACAGGGGGCAACAATGGCCAGGTCATGGGCGGTGCGAGCGACTTACGACGCCTGGAAGCGAATCAAGAACAGGTGCCTGAATCCTCAGGACAAGGACTTCAAGAACTACGGAGGCCGGGGAATAACGATCTGCCCGCAATGGCTGAACAGCTTCCCGACGTTCCTCCAGGAAGTTGGGCCGAAACCAGAACGGAACCGGCTCCTATGGCTGGGGCGGCTGGATATGAACCGCAACTACGAGCCGGGGAACGTGGCTTGGTTGAGACACCAGCGGCAGATTTCCCATCGGAGGTACTGCCATCGCATCCCGATCAACGGGGATACCCTGACTATCCAGGAAGCCGGCCGGAAGCTGGGTATGCCGCCGATGACCTTGCGCAACCGCTTGCTGATACAGGTCGTCGACCTGGACCGAGCACAGACAAGGGGATGCCTACCCTACCGGAAGAATTCGAAGTTCCTGATCCACAACGGGCTAACCTTGAGCGTGCCGGAGTGGGCGAAGGTACTGGGTATTCTGGTGCGGACGCTGCGGGAACGATTGCGGAGAGGCGACCGGCAGCCATTGACGCCAGGACTACGCCGACCGCCGACGCGATCAACGAATCCATTACCCGCGCCGAACGCATCCTGAACGAGCGCGGCAGCCTTGCCGGGTTTGTAGACCTGTACAACAACCACGTTAACGACGGTAAGTTGATCGAGAGCTTCAAGCGCAACCAGGATGGCGGCTACACCTTCACGGTCAATGATGGTGGCAAGACTTTGGCAGAAACCGTTCCGGCAGAGAGGATACCCAAGGTGTTGGAGATGCTGCGCGATCCGGCCAAGATTGCAGAGGTCGAGGCACGCAACCAGGGGGATGTCGTTCTTGGCCGCAAGGTGCGGGAATTGGATGATGTGACCCTGGACAAGTGGCGCGGCATGGCTTCACTGACCGATCAGGCGCGGACCAAGCTTGAGCGGGAAGCCAAGCGCCGGAGTGTAGAAACGGTCCGCACAGACACGCCGGTTTCAACAGAACCTATACCCTTGGCCATGCGCGTTGACGAAGCAGCGCACCAGGCGGCTACTTCGCCACTCAACGACCTACCGCAACCCACACCGGCGCAGATCGAAGCCGGCACGTATGTCAAGGGGCATCTTGATCTACACGGACTGCCGATCAGCATCGAGAACCCCAAGGGTTCAATCCGCTCCGGTATCGATGCGAACGGCCGCCCATGGCAGAGCGAGTTGAAAAATCATTATGGTTACTTCAAACGTAGTCTGGGCAAAGACGGGGATAACATCGACGTGTTCATTGGTGACCAACCGGAATCACCCCGCGCCTTCGTGATTGACCAGATTGACCCCAAGTCCGGCAAGTACGACGAGGCAAAAGTAATCCTTGGCGCCATCGATGAATCAGACGCGCAGCGCATCTATCAGTCCAACTATGAGCCCGGCTGGAAGGGATTGGGCGCGATAACCGAGATGCCGATAGAGGGCCTCAAGGAGTGGATCAAGTCGGGAGATACCAAGAGACCGATCAGTTTGGCGCGTATCGCCGGCAAGGCGGTAACCGAGTTCGATGACGCCGCGCTGGCGCGCATGGCCTCTGGCAAGAATCTCTCTGATGGGGCTCGGGCAAAGGTGCAGGCTGAGATTGAACGCCGCGGCGCCAGCCACGAAGCGCTTCAGGACATGGCCGCGTCGAAGGTGCAGAACTCATGGGCGCCAGGTGCGAACTATGCTCCAATGGTGAGCGACACCTACGCACCGGCCAGCAAGCTCAAGACCGTTGCAGACTTGCCAGCCCCGAAGCGCCGCGAGCAGATCGTTGGCGACCTGGCCAAGGCGTTCGATACCACGATCTATGAGGGGCGCGTCAAAGGTCAAAAGCGGCTCGGCTTCTTCCGTCCCAAGGTGGAGGAAGTCCGGATCAAGCGAGCCAACGACATCGAAGTTGCAGCGCATGAGGTAGCACACCTGATTGACCATCGCGTACCGGAAATATCAACTGCGTGGCGTAGCGACAAGGCTCTGCGTGAGGAATTGAAATCGATCAGCTACGACCAGAAGAAGGTCAACGAGGGATTTGCCGAGGGCGTCAGGCTCTTCCTGACCCAGCCGGATGTACTTGAGGCACGCGCCCCGAAGGTTCATGCATGGCTGGAAGATTTCACCCAGACCCACAAGTACGGTCCGGCGCTGCGCAAGGCGCAGGAACAGATGACCGGCTGGTTCGGGCAGGATGCCCTCAACCGGGCACGTAGCAAGATAGGTACTGACAAGCCCATTGCGGAATACTTCGACCGTTTCTGGGACAAGTTCCGGCAATCAACCGTAGATGATCTGCACGGCATCTACCGGATGGAACGCGACATGACCGGCAAGATCAACCCCAACGGCCCCTACGAATCCGCCCGCCTGTCGCGCGCATCGGCCTCGATCGCAGACGGAGCGGTGCGCTTCGGCTACCCGGTGAAGAACCCAGACGGTTCATTCTCATGGAAAGGAAAAGGTCTTGAAGATATTCTGAAGCCTGTCGCTGCGAGCATGGACGATGCCCTACTCTACTTCGTCGGACGCTCTGCCGATGAACTGCTTGGCCAGAAGCGCGAGCATCTATTCTCCAAGGGAGAGATTGACGCCATGCTCAGGCTACGTACCCCAGAGCGCGAGAAGGCCTTCCAGGACTACCAGGCATGGAACAAAGGCATTCTCGATTTCGCTGAAGCCCAAAACATCATCAACCCCGAATCGCGCCGGCTATGGCAGCGAACCCAGTACCTACCCTTCCATCGGGTAGAACAGCCCGGCGGCATCAAGGGCAAGCCAGGTGACTGGCAAGGCATTCAGGCGCTCACAGGAGGGACAACCAATATCAAGGACGTGCTGGGCAACATGGTCGGCAATGCTGCGATGCTGCTTGACAAGGCCGTAAAGAACGAAGCCCGCATGAAAGTCGCCGAGCTGTCTCAGAAGGAAGGCGGCGGCAAGTTCATGATCAAGATCGATACCGAGTCGCGGCCGGTGAAAATCAGCGGCGATCAGGTACTCGAAACCTTGCTGAAGCGCTACGGCATCGGCATCGACGGTGACGCTCCAGCCTTCTTCGAATTCCTTATCAAGGGGCAACCGCCTGCCGGCAAGAACGTGGTGGCGGTGCTCCAGCATGGCAAACCCGTCTGGTTCGAGGTTGGCGATCCGATCCTCTACCGGGCGCTCTCGGCGATCGACAGGCCGGTACAGTCCGAAGTCGTCAAGTGGCTGGGTATGCCAAAGCGCATCGGCCAGGCCTCGATTACGACCGTTCCTGAATTCTGGCTGGCCAACATAGCGCGCGACACCATCATGGGTAGCGTCATGAGCCGGGCAGGCTTCCGGCCTATCCTCGACAGCCTGGACGGCATGCGCATGCGGATGACCAGCGACCCGATCTACAGGGAATGGGTAGCCAACGGTGGCGGGCTCAGTTCGATCTACCTGGACGAGGGACATCTACGTACCAAGCTGGAGAAGTTCTACACCCGGCAAGGCATCGATTACCGCACTGTGCTGGATGCGCCGGGCAAGATGTTGAACTTCATCGAGACGCTGGGCGATGCCTTCGAGTCGAGTACGCGCCTGGGCGAGTACAAGCGGTCAGTGGCACAAGGCGAGAATCCACGGCATGCGGCCTACCTAGCGCGGGACGTGTCGACGGACTTCGCCATGAAGGGCGACAGCAAGGCGCTGGGCTTCATGTACGACACAGTAATGTTCCTCCGCCCGGCGCTGATTTCTTGGGACCGGCTCTATCGTGGCCTGGCGCATGACCCGAACAAAGGCGCGATCGCGACCAGGGCCGGCATGATGGCCCTGATGTCTGCCGCGCTGTATCTGCTGAACCGGGACAACGAGAAGTATCAGGACCTGGCCGACTGGGACCGCGATTCGCACTGGCATTTCTTCATCGGCGATCAGCATTTCAGATACCCCAAGGTGTGGGAGGTGGGCTCCATGTCATCGGCTGCCGAGCGCACGGTTGAGAAGATCATCGATGCGGATCCGCAGGGCCTGGGCAAAGACTTCGCCCGGATCATCGGCACGACGTTCAATCTGAACCTGATGCCGCAGATCATCGCGCCGCTGGCCGAACAGGCGACGAACCGCAACGCCTTCACCAAGGCCCCCATTGAGACGCCGGGCATGGAGAACGTGCAGCCCTTCCTCAGATCGAAGCCGGGAACCAGCGAGACCATGAAGGCGGCCGGCATGGCTACCCGTGACTTACCGGAATCAATGCAGATCAACCCCGCCCGGTCTGAGGCGCTACTGCGCGGCTACTTCAACACCTGGGCACTTTACGGCCTGATGCTTTCCGACCAGGCCCTATTCGGCGACAAGTTACCTGAACGCCGCGCCGACCAGATGCCGGTTATTCGGCGGTTCTACGCCAACGATCCGGCCCAGCATACCAAGTATGAGACGGCCTTTTACGACCTCCTGCAGGAATCCAAGCGCATGCGCGGCACGATGCGGGAGCTTGACGATATGGGACTCAAGAGCTACGCCGATGTAAAGGAAACTAACCCGCTGGCGACCGAGGCGAAGCCACTGGAGCACGCCGCCAAAAGCCTGTCCGGGATCAACAAGGATGCCGAAGCGGTACGCCACGACCAGGCGCTGACGCCGGCAGAGAAGCGGCAGAAGCTCGATGCCTTGACGGTAGAACGCAATGCTCTACTGAAACAGGCTGTGACCGAATCGACGGCAGCGCAGAAGGAGAAATGATCTGGTACGCAAGTACGCGGTATCCAGTCCGGTATCCACGGAAACCAAGGTTGCCAAAGTCGAGGTTGCCAAGACAGTTGCCACGGAATTGGCGGTAGAGTTAGCGTCGAGGTTAGTGCACAAACGAAGGATTCAGCGACGATGGTTTCAGGGATGGTTTCAACTGATCCGGGGCGTGGGCACTTGCTGCCTATCTGAGCATTTTGCTCAAACCCTTTGCAAAGTAGAAATTTCTACGAAAGCCAGTAACGGCGCTGGATTCGGTTAGTTCGATTGCATATAATTGCAAGCAAATTTGCTATCAAATGCTAACTTTTGCTAACATTTTGCTGACATTTTGCTCAGGGATGAGCAACTAGCGAATCAAGGTGACGATGTCTTCATTTGAACTGAATGCCGAGCGCCAAAGGTATGGCTGTGCTCAATGTTGCCGGCCCGCGTGAGAGCAAGCGGCCGGGAATCTACCACCTGGCGCTAACGTTCCTGGATCAGTTGGTCGAGTCGTTGCCATGATTGCCACGTTTCTGCTTCTTGAATGATTCGATCAACGCTGTACGGTTCGGCTCGCGCTTTCCGGTGGGTTTCTTCTTCCCCTTGTTCATCACTTCCTCGAAGTGCGTCCGCATCACCAGCGGGGCGCCGTTCGGTTTGGTCCTGACAGTCAGCCCGCAACTGAGCAGATGGCGAATCTGCGCCGCATGCTGCTTCAGTGGCATGCAGAAGTCGTCTATCTCTTCCCGGGTGAGCCAAGGCGGTGGGTGGAGCACAGATGTCTATTTGTGATCGGTCGGCAATCGAACAGTATCATGCGGGGGAAAAGCTGTGATAAGCAGATCCGCAGGGTTGTGGTAACTTTCGTCATAGCCAGACGCACCCCAACCCCCGCTGCACTGGTCAGGCGGGAGGGGTGACTTCTCCTGGACTCTTCCCGCCGCTTTTTCCTTCAGATAGGCAATCAGAAACGCAGCGGGGCTAAGAACGCACCGAGTTTGACGCCTTATCCGGCGTCTTTGTCTCCTGCAACAGCGGCTGCAAGTCGAATTGGTTTGCCGGGTTTTGGGACTCCTCCGCTTTGCCGGCTTCACCGAAAAGTCGTTTCTGAATCTCTGCCATGATCGACTTCTCAACCGCTTCCCGCTGGCCCGGTGGCATTGCGGCCAGAGCCTGCTCACTTAGCCCCATTCTTTTCAGAATCTCTTCGCGCAGTTGCTGAACTCGATCTCGCATGTGCTGCGCCGGGGTTTTCGTTACATAGTCCGCTAGGAAGGTAGCGTCCGCGCGGTGCGATGCAGCCGCCTTTTTCCTGGCGGCATCAGCTTTCGCCGCTGAAGAATTGCCATTCGTCTCTGCCGATTTCTTCTTCGCGGCGTCTAGTGCGGTCTGAAAATCGGTGCCTTCTCGCGCGACTGCTGCTTGAAATTGGGGTTGTAAGGTTTCTGGTGTGGTATCAATTTTCACGGGACTTTCCTCGATCAGGATTTATCCCTTGGACATGCAATTGACGTACCAGGCCAAATATCATCTCGTCAACGGCAAGTCTTGCCGATTTCAGTCTGTATTGCAGTTCTGCCCACCAGCATCTGTTTCTAACTACACAATGATGTTCGCTTGTCAGAATTCCAGAGGGGCAGCGGCTTCGAGTGTAGCCTGATGAGTAGTTAGATACCCACAACAATTTTATTTATCATTATTCGTCATTCACTTACAATTGTTCTGACTATGTTGCATGATCAGTTGAAGTGAAATATCGCATTGTCTAGGGTCGTCTCATGACCCAGCAGAAAGCCCGGTAAATACGGGCTTTTTTGTTTATGGTCGCCGAGGTTTTCCCCCTTGCAATTTAATAGCACGCTTGCTATATTACCACTATGAGTTATTCCATCGATTTCTACAACGTTGGGGTACGAGACGAAGTTAAAGGATGGCCGGCAGGCATCAATGCCAGTTTTACCCGAATTGCAGAACAGATGGTTGAATCTGGCCCGAATCTCGGCCTGCCCTACACCAGGCCTTTTGGTGATGGGCTTTTCGAGATGCGTGCCAAGGGTGAAGAAGGAATAGGCCGGGCGTTCTTCTGTACCTTGATAGGCCGGCGGATCGTGATCCTGCATGGCTTCATCAAGAAGACCCAGCAGACCCCGCCCAAGGAATTGAAGATTGCTCGCAAGAGATTGAAGGAGGTGCAACATGGCTAAAAAGATTCAGACCGAAGACCGTTATCAGCCGGTGGCGTTCGACCCCAAGGGCTATGCCGCGAAGAAGCGCAAGGCTGATCCGGAGTTTCGCGTTGCCTACGACGCCCTAGAGGATGAATTCGCAGCTCTGGGAGCCCTACTGCATGCGCGTAAGGATGCAGGACTCACCCAGGCCGATGTCGCTGAACGGATGGGGGTATCCCAGCCCGTGCTTGCCCGCATCGAATCCAGTCTGGGCAGCCGAAAGCATTCCCCTTCCCTGGCTACTCTGCGCAAGTACGCGGATGCCTGCGGGAAGAAACTGGTCATTCAGATGGTATAGCGGCCGTGAAGTGCGCTCACATCATTCCCATGTCTGGTGGCGACGAGTACGACGCACTCACCCGCTGGCGGCATTTTCTGCACTGGAAGCCGGGCACGCGGAAGGCGATCAAGCGCGGTTACAGCCGAAGGCAGCGGTCAACGGGAAGGGAGCAATTGCTGCGTGATGTTCGGGAATTGGCGGCGGCTTGATCGGGAGTGGTGATGACTGCAGGGCCACTTACTCATCTCAAGTCGATCATGCAGGAACTGCCCCCTGATCAGTTGAGGTGACATTCCAACTCCCCCAAGATTGCCTCATTGAGCGCAAGAAAGTCCGGTATTTGCGCGCCAAAAAAAGGCGCCCTTAGGCGCCCTTCCCCTTCTCCCCTCTCCTAATGTCCCGTCAGGCGTTCGTTTTCAGCTGTTCCAGAATCGCCGGGTTTTCCAAAGTTGACACATCCTGGCTGATCTCCTCACCCTTGGCCAGCACACGCAGCAGACGGCGCATGATTTTGCCTGAACGGGTCTTTGGCAGATTTTCTCCGAAGCGGATGTCCTTGGGTTTGGCGATCGGACCAATTTCCTTGCCGACCCAGTTACGCAAATCATTGGCAATCTTCTTCGCATCGTCGCCAAAAGGCCGCGATCCCTTGAGGACGATAAAAGCGCAAATCGCTTCGCCGGTTAAATCGTCCGGACGTCCCACGACGGCAGCTTCCGCAACCAGGGGATTGGACACCAGGGCCGATTCGATTTCCATGGTTCCCAAGCGATGGCCCGAGACATTCAGGACATCGTCGATACGCCCCATGATGGTGAAATAACCGGTCTTGGCATCGCGAACCGCGCCGTCGCCAGCCAGATACAGATTACCGCCGAAATCCGCCGGGTAATACGACTTCTGAAAGCGTTCGGGATCGCCCCAAATGGTACGAATCATCCCAGGCCAAGGCTTCTTGACTACCAGAAAACCGCCCTTGCCCCACTCCACTTCATGGCCGGTCTCATCGACAATGGCGGCCTGGATACCGGGAAATGGAAGGGTGCAGGAACCCGGAACCAATGGCGTAACGCCGGGCAGCGGCGTGATCATGTGGCCGCCCGTCTCGGTCTGCCAAAAGGTATCGACGATCGGGCAGCGGCCTCCGCCGACCACATTGAAATACCACATCCAGGCTTCCGGATTGATCGGCTCGCCAACCGTGCCGAGTATGCGTAGCGAAGCAAGATTGTATTTCTTCGGCAGTTCAGCGCCCGCCTTGATCAACGAGCGGATCGCCGTCGGCGCGGTGTAGAAGATGTTGACCTTGTGATCCTGGATGATTTTCCAGAAACGACCGGCATCAGGGTATGTCGGCACGCCTTCGAAGACGATCTCGGTCGCACCGCAGGCCAGTGGTCCGTAAGTGATATAGGTGTGTCCGGTCACCCAGCCGATATCGGCGGTACACCAGAAGACATCGGCGGGTTTGATGTCGAAAGTCCATTTCATGGTAACGATCGCATGCAGCAAGTATCCCCCAGAGGAATGCTGGACGCCCTTGGGTTTGCCGGTCGAACCCGAGGTATAGAGAATGAACAAGGGATGCTCGGCATCTACCCATTCCGGTTCGCAAACCTCGGATTGGGTGGCGGCGACGTCATGCCACCACTTGTCGCGGCCTGCGATCATGTTGCAGGTGCCGCCGGTGCGCTGATAAACAATCACACTATGGATGGTTTCGCAGCCGCCCAGAGCGATGCCTTCATCGACGACGGGCTTCAAGGGAATGTTCTTGCCGCCACGGCATTGTTCATCCGCAGTGATCACCGCCACGGCGCCGGCATCCTGGATACGTTCCTGCAAACTCTTGGCGGAAAAACCGCCGAATACCACCGAGTGGATCGCGCCAAGACGTGCGCAGGCTTGCATGGCGACTATACCTTCGATTGACATCGGCATATATATGATGACGCGATCGCCTTTCTTGATGCCTTGGGCCCGCAACGCGTTGGCAAAACGCGTGGTGCGAGTGAGCAGTTCCCGGTAAGAGACCTTGCTGACCTTGCCGTCGTCAGCCTCGAAAATGATGGCGATCTTGTCGCCCAGACCAGCCTCGATGTTGCGGTCGAGGCAGTTGTAGGAAACATTCAGCTTGCCATCGGGGAACCACTTGTAAAAAGGTGCAGCGGATTCGTCCAGCGGCTTGGTAAATGGCTGTTTCCAAGTGATATGTTCGCGTGCCAAGCGCGCCCAGTAGCCGGAGTAATCCCTGTCGGCTTCCTTGCACAAGGCTTCATAGGCGGCCATGCCAGAGATCGTGGCATTCTTGACGGTATCGGGGGAAGGATGGAAAACCCGGTTTTCCTGAAGCACCGACTCAATCGTTGATGACATTGACATCTCTCCTCTAGGCGGATAACTTGAGCTATTAGACGGCGGCTATCTTACATCCGTCTTACGCAACAATGCAGCTTCCCCTGACGCGGTGCAGCACGAATGTTAAAATGCCGAGGAAGACTCCGCTTAACCCTCGCAAGACAGTACGCCCCATTAACTTCCGCAGGAAAATCTGCCATGAGCACAATCCGCCAGGACGATTTCATCCAGAGCATCGCCGATGCCTTCCAGTACATCAGCTACTATCACCCGTCCGATTTCATCCGGGCGATGACGGCCGCCTATGAATCCGAGCAGTCGCCCGCCGCGAAAGACGCCATCGCCCAGATACTGATCAACTCGCGCATGTGCGCCGAAGGTCGGCGCCCGATCTGCCAGGACACCGGGATCGCCGTGGTATTCCTCAAAGTCGGGATGAACGCCCGGTGGGACACCAAACTCTCGGTGCAAGAAATGGTCAACGAAGGCGTTCGGCGCGCTTACTTGAATCCGGACAACAAGCTGCGGGCCTCGGTGCTCGCCGATCCTGCCGGCAAACGCAGCAACACCAAGGACAACACGCCAGCCGTGGTGCATTACGAGATCGTTCCCGGCGATCATGTCGAAGTCATTTGTGCAGCCAAGGGTGGCGGCTCGGAGAACAAAACCAAGTTTATTGCGCTCAATCCCTCCGATTCCATTGTCGACTGGGTGCTCAATACGGTGCCGCACATGGGGGCCGGATGGTGTCCCCCCGGCATACTCGGCATCGGCATTGGCGGCACGCCGGAAAAAGCCATGCTACTGGCCAAGGAATCGCTGATGGCGCAGGTGAATATTCATGAACTCCAGGAGAAATCGGCACGCGGCGAGAAACTCAATCGTGTCGAGGAACTTCGCCTGGAACTGTACACCAAGATCAATGCGCTGGGCATCGGTGCCCAGGGACTGGGCGGGTTGACCACGGTGCTGGACGTAAAAATCCTCGACTACCCGACCCATGCCGCCAGCCTGCCGGTAGCCATGATTCCCAACTGCGCCGCCACGCGCCACGTTCATTTCCATCTCGACGGTTCGGGCCCGGCCAGGCTTGATCCTCCCAACCTGGATGACTGGCCCAAACTGACCTACGACGCCAGCAAGGGGGTACGCGTCAATCTCGACACCCTGACGCAAGCCCAAGTGGCTACATGGAAGCCGGGCGATGTGCTATTGCTCAACGGCAAACTGCTGACCGGCCGCGATGCCGCGCACAAGCGCATCCAGTAGATGTTGGCGCGGCATGAGCAGCTACCGGTGAACTTCAAGAACCGCGTCATCTATTACGTCGGACCGGTCGATCCGGTCCGCGACGAAGTCATGGGGCCGGCAGGCCCGACCACGGCGACCCGCATGGACAAATTCACCGAGATGATGCTCGCTCAGACCGGACTGATCTCCATGGTCGGCAAGGCGGAACGCGGACCGGTCGCGATTGAGGCAATCAAGAAGCACAAATCGGCGTATTTGATGGCTGTCGGCGGTGCCGCGTATCTTGTCGCCAAGGCCATCAAGGCGGCAAAAGTCGTCGGCTTCGCCGATCTGGGCATGGAGGCCATCTATGAGTTCGAGGTTCAAGATATGCCAGTCACTGTCGCCGTCGATTCCGCCGGGGTTTCGGTGCATCACAGCGGCCCCATGGAATGGCAGGCAAAGATAGCCAAGATACCGGTCGTGAAGGCATAAACCATACTCGCCAGGGTCCCCGTATGATCGGGGTTTTTGATTCGGGCTTGGGCGGCCTTTCGGTGCTGGCTGCGATTGCGCATGAGCTGCCGTCGGCCGACCTCGCCTACCTGGCGGATAGCGCCCATGTCCCTTATGGAACAAAGCCCGACGAATTCATCCGCAAGCGCGTGCTGGCCATCGGCAGCCACTTGGCCGAACGCGGTTGCGGCATGATTGTCGTCGCCTGCAACACCGCCACCGCAGCCGCCGTTCAAGCCCTGCGCGACCAGCATCCTGGCATACCAGTGGTCGGTGTCGAGCCCGGCGTGAAACCCGCTGCCGCTTCTTCCAGAACTCGACATATCGCCGTGCTGACCACCGAGTCGACCGCGCGAAGTGCGGGACTGAATCGCCTCATTCGCACTCATGCCAGTCAAGTGACCGTGCAGGTTGAAGCCTGTCCAGGCTGGGCCACGCGGATAGAAACTCTGCATCTCGCAGATACGGGATTCGCCGCCGAAGTGGCGGCAAAAGTTGAACCCTTGATCGACGGCGGCGCTGACCGCCTAGTGCTGGGCTGCACCCATTACACTTTCCTGCTGCCGCTTCTCGAAACCTTGGTTGCAGGACGTGCCGAATTGGTCGATGTCGCCGCGGCAGTCGCCCGGCAGGTGGTACGGCTGGCCGGCGGCCATGCTCATGGCTGCGGCCGCCTGACCCTGCTCGCGACTGCGCACCCAGAGCGACTGCATAAGGCGCTGCCCGCTTTAGGCTTAACTCGCTTGGTGCCGCGTATCAGCGGCGCGGCGCTTCAAGTGCAGATTTGATCCCGTTCGAAAACGGCGTGTGGCTATAACGATATCGGACCATGCCGGAACGGAATCCAGTCCTTGTGATCTGGCCGGTATTGCAATCCGTACGGCGATTTCAGGAAAATTTTGGGTGGGTTTCCGCTTTCTTTCTGGGTCTTTTCAATATCCACCTGGCCGGAAGGCAAGAAAATCTTATCGACAATTTCCTGCAAAGGAACCTCTTGTTCTGCCTTCTTGACATACTCACGCGCGCTATCGCTGAGTTTCCAGGCTTCTTCAACCAAGGCGTAATAGTAATCCGTCTTGTCTTTTTCCATGATTTACCTCGATCTTGTCGAATAGGGTTCAAGCTACTTAACCGATTATCGCAAACCTCTTTGCCTTTGTCGAAGACAATGCCTCAGCATGCTGAATCCCCGTCAACCGGCTCGTTAGCAACGTAAAGCCAGCCCAGAAACCTGATTCAGCAGCTTCGTCACGGCGCCGTGGCGCGTCCATTAGGGGAGTTGGTGTTCTGCCGAGTCGGCTCCGCCAGGAACGCCTGCCAGTGCGGTTTGTTCAGTGCCGCCAACTGGCTGCGCATGAAGTCGACTTCAGCGTCATGCTCGCTGGCAGTCATCGCGCCACGCATTTTTTGAAAGCGCAAGTAGACCAGGTAGGTATTGACCACGTCGGTCTCACAGTAGTCGCGGATATCGGCTATCCTGCCAGCCAACCATGCGCCCCACACTGCGTCTCCGGCCATACCCTGCTTGCCGGGTAGGCCCATCAGCTTGGCAAGCTGATCCAGCGGCGCCGCGCCGCGCGGTTGATACAAGGCCAGCAAGTCCATCAGGTCGAGGTGGCGCAAATGGTAGCGGTTGATGTAGTTGTTCCACTTGAAGTCGCGGCTGTCGCGATAGTCGCCGTCGCCCATCTCCCAGTAGCGCGGCGCGGCAACGTCGTGAATCAGGCCACGATAATGCAGCACCGGCAAGTCGAAACCGCCGCCGTTCCAGGAAACGAGTTGCGGCGTAAATTTCTCGATGCCGTCGAAGAAGCGCTGGATGATCTGCGCCTCGTTCGATTCAGGCTCGGCCAGCGAGCGCACCAGGAACTTGTCGTTGTCGCGCAGCGCGTAGGAAATGACCACGACGCGCTGCAAGTACAGCGGCAGGAAGTCGTTGCCGCTTTTTGCGCGCTGTTTCTGGAAAGCAAACTCTGCCACCTCGGCATCGGATAGACCGTCGTCCAAGTCATGCAGCTTGCGCAAGCCTGCCACATCAGGAATTGTCTCGATGTCGAAGACGAGGGTTGAACTCACTTGTATCCCGGCAGTTTAGGGTCTGTCACCAGTGCCCGAAGTTGAGGTTGGGGGACTGCTAAACATACATGACAAATGAATCAGTAAGGGAAAACACCAGTCGAGAGGTAGCGGTCGCCGCGGTCGCAGACGATGGTGACGATCACCGCATCCGTCAGTTCCTCGGACAGCCGCAACGCTACCGCCAGCGCGCCGCCGGAAGAGATGCCGGCGAATATGCCTTCTTCGCGCGCCAAACGCCGTGTCATGTCCTCGGCATCCGCCTGGCTCACCGAGTCGATACGGTCTACGCGGGAACGCTCAAAAATTTTCGGCAGGTAGGCTTCCGGCCACTTGCGGATGCCGGGAATCTGCGATCCATCCTCGGGCTGGCAACCGACGATCTGGACGGCCGGATTCTTCTCCTTGAGGAAGCGCGAGACGCCCATGATGGTACCGGTCGTGCCCATGCTGCTGACGAAGTGCGTGACGCGGCCGGCGGTATCGCGCCATATCTCCGGGCCGGTGCCCTGGTAGTGGGCAAGCGGGTTATCCGGGTTGGCAAACTGGTCGAGAATGATACCGCGCCCTTCGTCGCGCAGTTTCTCGGCATGATCGCGCGCGCCTTCCATGCCGCCGGCCTTGGGCGTCAGAATCAGATCGGCGCCATAGGCGCGCATCGACTGGCGCCGCTCGACGCTCTGGTTCTCCGGCATGATGAGGATCAGGCGATAACCGCGCATCGCCGCAACCATTGCCAGGGCGATGCCGGTATTGCCGCTGGTGGCCTCGATCAGCACATCGCCAGGCTTGATCTGGCCTCGTTCTTCGGCTCGCAGGATCATCGACAATGCCGGCCGGTCCTTGACCGAGCCAGCCGGGTTGTTGCCTTCCAGCTTGGCCAGGATGTGGTTGCGGCGCGCGTCGTTCTGCGCGCCGGGAATGCGCTTGAGGCGCACCAGGGGCGTATTGCCGACGAAGTCTTCGAGGATATTGATTTTCAGCCCCTGGGTGCCATCGGGTTAAATGGATTTACTTCTTGGCGGACGGCTTGGCTTCAGGCTTGGCCGCGTCCTTCTTGACTTCCGCCGACGCAGCAGCCGGCTTGACTGCGGGTGCCGCTGCCGGCTTGGCCTCGGCCTTGGGAGCCGCGCTGGCGGCGTCAACCGTAATTTCGCTCTTGAGTTTCTCGAAGTTCTTGTCGCCAATGCCCTTGACGCGTTTTAGATCGTCAGCGGTTTTGAATAGGCCATTCTTCGTGCGGTCCTCAATAATCGCCTTGGCCTTGACCGGTCCGATCCCTGGCAACTTGTCCAGCTCGGCTTCAGAGGCGGTGTTGATATTGACGGCGGCAAACGCCCATTGGATTGCGACAAACCAGGCAAAGACGACATAGAGCAGTTTCTTCATGATTTCTCCTTGATCAAGAATGCGACAGTTGTTTGACATACTGACCGACGCCCTGCTCCACCGTGGCGAAATCGTCGCGGTAGCCGGCCTTGCGCAGGTTGGAAAGATCGGCCTGGGTAAAACTCTGGTACTTGCCTTTCAAGTCTTCAGGAAAGGCCACGTATTCGATCAAGCCCTGCGCCTGCAACTCGGACAGAGACAGCGGCACCTCGCCTTTGGCGGCTCGGCAGGCATTGACAGTGGCATGGGCAACCGCGTTGAACGACTCAGCCCGGCCGGTGCCCAGATTGAAGATACCCGAACGCCGGTGCTCCAGGAAATGCAGATTGACCTTAACGACATCATCGACGTAAATGAAATCACGCCGTTGTTCGCCATCGGCATAGGCGTCACAGCCCTCGAACAGCTTGACGCGCCCCTCGGCCTGGAACTGGTTGAAAAAATGGAAGGCCACCGAGGCCATCCGTCCCTTATGCTGTTCGCGCGGTCCATATACGTTGAAATAGCGGAAGCCAATCACCGGCGAAACCGCATCCGGTATGCGCTGCCTTACGCGCTGGTCGAACAGGAACTTGGAATAGCCGTAGACATTCAGCGGTGCCTCGCAGTCGCGAATCTCCTTGAATGTCTTGCCGCTGCCATACACCGAAGCCGAGGAAGCGTAGAGGAAAGGAACTTCCTGGTCGAGGCAAAAATCCAGCAGAGTCGCCGAATAACGATAGTTGTTCGTCATCATGTAGCGGCCGTCGGTCTCCATGGTGTCGGAGCAGGCCCCCTGGTGCAATACCGCCTCGATGCTGCCGTCGAAATAACCCTCCTCGATCAGTTCGAGAAACTCCTGCTTGTCGAGATAATCGACGACTTCACAGTCGACCAGATTCCGGAATTTGTCTGCCTGGCTGAGGTTGTCGACCGCGATAATGCGGTCGATACCCCGTTCATTCAAACCCTTGACCAGATTGGCGCCGATAAATCCGCATGCGCCGGTAACGATGATATACATGATGGTTCCTCTAACGCCAGAATTCAGCAGATCCGCTTATTCTGCCTGCAATTCCGCCAGCGTGCAGGTCGCCGTGCCAAACTTTCCGACCACGATGCCGGCAGCGCGGTTGGCAAAGCGCATCGCACTACCCAGATCCAAGCCGCTGCCAAGCATCACCGCCAGGGTCGCAATCACCGTATCGCCGGCACCGCTGACATCATAGACCTCGCGCGCCAGGGCGGGTTCATGCAGCATACCGTCGGCGCTGAACAATGTCATGCCTTCCTCGGAGCGCGTCACCAGCAAGCCCTTCAAGCCCAGGGTGGCGCACAAGCCGTTGGCCTTTTCCGCAAGCTCCGCTTCGCTCGACCAGCGACCGACAACCTGGCGCAGTTCGGCACGATTGGGCGTCAGCAGCGTCGCGCCTGCGTAGCGTGAAAAATCCTCGCCCTTGGGATCGGCCAGCACCGGCTTGTTGGCGAGACGGGCGAGTCTGATCATGTCGGCGATATGGGTAAGGCCGCCCTTGCCGTAGTCGGAGAGGATCACCGCGTCGCACTCTGCCAGACGCTGCTCGAATTCGGCCAGTTTGGCGCGCAGCACCTCGTGAGCCGGCACCGTCTCGAAATCGATGCGCAGCAGCTGCTGCTGACGGCCAATGACGCGCAGCTTGACGGTAGTGGAAAGCTGGGCATCCTTATGCAGACTGGTTGTTATGCCTTCGGCATCGAGCAGGCGCGCCAGGGCTTGTCCAGCCTCGTCTTCGCCGACCACGGAAAGCAGCATCGCCTGGCCGGACAATGCGGCAACGTTGCGCGCCACATTGGCGGCCCCGCCGGGACGCTCTTCCACCCTTTCGACCTTGACCACCGGCACCGGCGCCTCGGGCGAGATGCGGCTGACCTCGCCGAACCAATAACGATCCAGCATCACATCGCCGACGATGAGTATGCGGGCCTGAGTAGTGTCGGGAATCCCCATGATCATTTTCTTCCGATAGCCTGGTACTCGATACCTGCCGCATGCAGCTGCGCAGGATCGTAAAGATTGCGTCCATCGAAGATCACCGCTTGCTTGAGCAAGGACTTGATGGCTGCAAAATCGGGGCTTCTGAATTCCTGCCATTCGGTGACGATCACCAAGGCATCGGCACCTTCAAGAGCAGCCTGCGGGGTGGCGGCATAACAGATACGCGGCTCATCCGGATAGAGGCGCCGTGCCTCGGGCATGGCCACCGGATCGTAGGCGCAAACATCGGCGCCGCGCGCCAGCATTTCGTCGATCAGCACCCGGCTGGGAGCCTCGCGCATGTCGTCGGTATTCGGCTTGAAGGCCAGTCCCCACAGGGCGAAGCGGCGTCCGACGAGATTCTCGCCGAAGCGTTTGACGATCTTCGTCGGCAAAACATGCTTCTGCGTCTCGTTGGCGGTCTCGACGGCATTGAGAATCTGTAGCCTTTGCCCGGCTTCATCGGCGGTGCGGATCAAGGCCTGTACGTCCTTCGGAAAGCAGGAACCGCCGTAACCGCATCCGGCATATAAGAAATGGAAACCGATGCGCGGATCCGAGCCGATGCCTTTGCGCACCAGTTCGATATCCGCGCCGAGTTTTTCGGCCAGGTTGGCGAGTTCGTTCATGAAACTGATGCGCGTTGCCAACATCGCATTGGCTGCGTACTTGGCCAGTTCCGCCGAGCGCACGTCCATGAGGATCAGGCGTTCATGGTTGCGCTGAAACGGCGCATACAGCTGACGCATCAATTCGATGGCACGCGAGTCGCTGGCACCGACAACGATACGGTCGGGCTTCATGAAATCCTCGACCGCCGCGCCCTCCTTGAGGAACTCCGGATTCGAGACGACGCTGTAGTCCATCTCCACGCCGCGGCTCCGAAGTGCCTCGGCAATTACGGCGTGTACCTTGTCGGCAGTGCCGACAGGCACCGTAGATTTATCCACTACCACCTTGTAACCATCCATGTGCTGGCCGATGCCCCGCGCGGCGGCAAGAACATATTGAAGGTCGGCCGAACCGTCCTCATCCGGTGGCGTGCCCACGGCAATAAACAGGATGGCGCCGTGGTTCACCGCGGCAGCAATGTCGGTGGTGAAATGCAAGCGGCCGGCGGCACGGTTCTTGGCCACCATAGGCGCCAGCCCAGGTTCGAAAATCGGGATCCCCCCCTCGTTCAGAATGCGAATTTTTTCGGCACTTAGGTCAAGGCAGACAACATCGTTGCCGACCTCAGCAAGGCAAGCGCCCCCCACCAGGCCGACATAACCAGTACCAATGACTGTAATTTTCATCCGTGGTCCTCGTCAGGGCGTCAAATCAAATTCTTCCGTCCGTTTCGGCGGATAGGTCTCCCATCCGCCGCAGGCAGGGCAGCGCCAGTAGAACTGGCGCGCCTTGAAACCGCAGCTATCGCAGCGGTATCGGGCAACACGGCGGGTGTGGTTGTGGATCAGGTTCTTGATCAGTTCCAGGTCGGGGCGCCGCTCCGGCGGCGCCAGCAGAACCTGTGCTTCGAGCAACTTGTCGAGGCCCAGCAGTGTCGGATTGCGGCGCAATTCGTCGCGCACCAGTTGATAAGCGGCTTCGGCGCCTTCCCCCTGCAACTCAGATTGGAACAAGGCATCGAGCAGGTCAAGCGAGGGGTAAGAGGCAAACCAGCTACGCAACAACTGGATTCCCTGCTCTTCGCGGCCCTCCCGGCGAAACGCTTCAATCAGTTTGACGGCAACCAGCGCCAGATAGATCGGGCTTTGCTGCTCCACCCGCTGCCACGCCTCGATTGCTGCAGCCGTATCGCCTTCCGCCAGAGCCAACTCACCCTGCAAAATAGTGGCACGCACGCATTTGCGGTTGCTGGCCAGCGCCGCATCGAGTTGCTGGCGCGCCTCCGTCGCATCACCGCGCGGCAGGGCCAAGGACGCCAGTTCGCAGTGGAAGTTGGCGATCTCTTTCTGCCAGAGGTGGCCGACATGCTCAGGCAGTTTGTGCGCGATATCGATAGCTTTCTGCCATTCCTTTTCCTGCTGATAGATTTCCAGAAGGAAACGCAAGGCTTCTTCGTCGCGAGAGGTATTGCGCAGCTTGAGAAAAACTTCCTCGGCGCGATCGAGCAGACCGGCCTTGAGATAGTCCTGCCCCAGTTCCGCCAGCGCATGCAGCCGTTGTTCATCGCTCAACTGATTCTGCGATTCGTCGCGCTCGATCAGATTCTGGTGGACCCGGATGGCGCGATCGGTCTCGCCGCGGCGGCGAAATAGATTGCCCAAGGCAAAGTGCAATTCGATGGTTTCCGGATCCACCCTGGCCGCCTCCAGGAAAGCTTCGATGGCCTGGTCGGGCTGCTCGTTGAGCAAAAAGTTGAGTCCCTTGAAATAGGAACGCGGCAAGGTGCGCGACTCGCGCACCAGGTGCTTGATGTCGATGCGGGCCGCGATCCAGCCAAGAACAAAGAACAGGGGCAACGCCAGCAGCCACCAGGGTTGGATTTCGAAGCCGCTGTTCATCTTATAGTGGGAATTCCGTAGCGCTCTTGGCAACACCAGCCGACTGATTACGCAACTGCCGTATCTCGCGACGTTGGCGTATCAGGGTGGCAAATGCTGCTGTAACACCGACCAAGGCGCCCGCTGCGAAGCTGGCCAAGACCACCATGGATAGAGGCGCCTGCCAGACGGTCTCAAAATACAAACGCAAATCGACCGGCCCGCTATTCTTGATGGCCAAGCCGAACAACGCCACAAAAATGATAGCCCGCAAGAGCCAAATAAAAATTCGCATCGCCAATCGCAGCAAAAAGGCGGTATTCGCAACCAATGGCAACGAATACCGCCTGGACTATGTCATCAGCCCCACCGGTTGCGCGTATACATCGAAACCGGTGCGACAACCGATCAGTTGTTCAGATCAACCCGCTCGCGCAGCTCCTTGCCGGCCTTGAAGTGCGGCACATGCTTCTCAGCCACCTGCACTTTTTCGCCCGACTTGGGGTTACGCCCGATGCGCGGTGGCCGGTAATTCAGCGCAAAGCTGCCAAAACCGCGAATTTCTATGCGCTCTCCGCGCGACAATGCCGCAGTCATCGCATCGAGAATCATCTTCACGGCATAATCGGCATCTTTTGCCACCAATTGCGGGAATCGCGCAGCCAACCTGTCAATCAACTCGGATTTAGTCATGGCCAACTCGCTAAGCTATTGCTGCGGGTTGTTCATCTTGGCTTTGAGTAGCGCGCCCAGGCTGGTCGTGCCAGTCGAAGCAGAACCGCTCTCGGCAGCCAGCTTCTGCATCGCCTCACTCTGCTCGGCCTGATCCTTGGCCTTGATCGAGAGGTTGATGCCGCGCGTCTTGCGATCGACATTGATGATCATGGCTTCGACCACATCGCCGTCCTTGAATAAGTTGCGCAGGTCGTCGACCCGATCGCGGGTAGCTTCGGAAGCACGCAGATAGCCCTCGACATCACCGCCGAGATCGATCACCGCGCCACGCGCATCGACGCTCTTGACAGTGCCCTTGACCATGCTGTTCTTGTCGTGAGTGGCGACGAAACTGGTGAAGGGATCACCATCCATCTGCTTGATGCCCAGCGAGATGCGTTCCTTTTCAACATCGATCGACAGCACCAGGGCCTCGACCTCGTCGCCCTTCTTGAATTTTTGCTTGGCTTCCTCGCCGCTCGACGACCAAGACAGGTCGGACAGATGCACCAGACCGTCGATGCCGCCAGGCAAACCGATGAATATGCCGAAGTCGGTGATCGACTTGATCTGGCCGCTGACCTTGTCGCCCTTCTTGTGGTTGACGGCGAAGTCATCCCAGGGGTTGGACTGGCACTGCTTCATGCCGAGGGAAATGCGGCGACGCTCTTCGTCGATTTCCAGGATCATCACCTCGACCTCGTCACCCAGCTGGACAACCTTGGAGGGATGGATGTTCTTGTTGGTCCAATCCATTTCGGAAACATGCACCAAGCCCTCGATGCCCTGCTCGACCTCGACGAAAGCGCCGTAATCGGTGAGATTGGTGACTTTGCCGAACAGACGGGTGCCTGAGGGGTAACGACGGGCAATACCCACCCAAGGATCGTCGCCGAGTTGCTTCATGCCCAAGGAAACGCGGTTCTTTTCCTGGTCGAACTTGAGGATCTTGGCTTCCACTTCGTCGCCGACGGTGAGCACTTCGGAAGGGTGACGCACGCGGCGCCAGGCCAGATCGGTAATATGCAGCAGGCCGTCGATGCCACCGAGGTCGACGAAGGCGCCATAGTCGGTGATGTTCTTGACGATACCTTTGACAATCGCGCCTTCCTTGAGATTTTCCAGCAGAGACTGGCGTTCTTCGCCCTGATTGGCCTCAAGTACCGCGCGCCGCGACATGACGACATTGTTGCGCTTGCGATCGAGCTTGATGACCTTGAATTCGAATTCTTTGCCTTCGAACGGGGTGGTGTCCTTGACCGGTCGGATATCCACCAGGGAACCTGGCAGGAAGGCCCGGATGCCGTTGACCATGACCGTCAGGCCGCCCTTGACCTTGCCGGTGATCAAGCCCTTGACCAGGGTACCCTCGGTCATGGCCTTGTCAAGATCGTTCCAGGCCGCGATGCGCTTGGCCTTTTCGCGCGACAGGCGAGTCTCGCCATAGCCGTCTTCGAGCATCTCGATGGCGACCATGACGTAGTCGCCCGGCTTGGCTTCGATTTCGCCGCGTTCGTTCTTGAATTCCTCGAGGGGAATGAAACTTTCCGACTTGAGGCCGGCGTTGACGACGACGTGGTTATGATCTACGCGGACAACTTCCGCGGTGATGACCTCGCCAGCGCGCATTTCCTGACGCGACAAGCTTTCAGCAAAGAGGTCGGCAAAACTTTCCATGCCGGGCATGGTTTCGGTGATGGTGGCTGTAGCAGTGGACATAGATGTGTAAGAACCTGTTCGCCGCAATAGGCAGGAGGGGGGAGTTGTTCCAGTACCTGCGGCAGTAAGTTGATAACCGCCGCCGGCGCTAGCGCGTCAGACGGCACCTGTGGCTTCTCTGCCTATGCGGCGCAGGGATAAGCCTTGTTGCACACGGAGTTCAACGCAAACGCAACTGGTACCAGCCCAGCACTGTCTGCACCGCCTGCTCGATCGAGAGTTGCGAAGTCTCAAGCAGTTCGGCATCCGCGCTCTTTTGCAGGGGAGCCACGCTGCGCGCGGCATCGCGTGCATCGCGCTCTTGCAAGTCCCGCAAAAGGGTTGAGATTTTAGCAGGTATCCCTTTTTCGATCAACTGCTTAAGCCGCCTCGTTGCGCGTGCCTCGACGCTGGCGGTAAGAAACACCTTGAGCAAGGCGTCGGGGAACACGACCGAACCCATGTCGCGTCCTTCAGCGACCAATCCGGGAGCTTGCCGATAGGCCCGCTGACGGTCGAGCAACGCAGCTCGCACGGCGGGAAGCGCGGCGATTTTGGATGCGCCAGCCGAACATTCCTCGCTACGAATCGCATCGGTGACATCGTCTCCGGACAGCAAAATTCGTGCGCCATCGAATTCGGCCGGCAAGTCGGCGGCCAAACACGCCAGATGCATTTCATTCGTGTAGCCAAGCTTTGCGCGTTGTGCGGCAAGCGCCACCAGGCGATACAGCGAGCCGCTGTCGAGATAACGGAAGCCGAGCCGTTGGGCAACCAGCGCGGCAACCGTGCCTTTGCCCGAAGCCGACGGACCGTCGATGGCGATGACCGGGATTGGCTGAGTCATCTGACGAGTTTGGCGAATTCGCTGAAATAATCGGGAAAGGTCTTGGCAACGCAGTTTGGTTCATTGATGCGCACCATTACGCCACCGAGCGCAACCAGCGAAAAGCACATCGCCATGCGATGATCATCGTAGGTATCGATCGCGGCACCGGACGCCAGCCTGGCCGGAGGAATAATCCGCAGGCAATCCGCACCCTCTTCCACTGTGGCGCCGACCTTGCGCAACTCTTTCGCCATCGCGGCAATGCGGTCGGTTTCCTTGACGCGCCAGGAGGCGATGTTGCGCAGGACACAAGGGCCATCGGCAAACAAGGCCACCACGGCCAAGGTCATCGCCGCATCGGGAATGTGGTTGAGGTCCAGGTCAAAAGCCTTGAGCTTGCCGCTGGCCGGCGCACAGGCCTCGATCCAGTTATCACCCATGGCGATTTGCGCGCCCATCGCCTGCAATGCCTCGACGAAACGCACATCGCCCTGGATGCTGGCGCGGCCGACGCCTTCGACGCGTACCGGTCCGCCGCCAATCGCGCCAGCGGCGAGAAAATACGAGGCCGCCGAGGCATCGCCTTCGATATATACCGACCCCGGACTGCGATAGCGCTGTCCGGGTGGAATTGTGAAGCGCCGCCAGCCTTTACGTTCGACGCACACCCCAAATCGCGCCATCAGGTTCAGTGTGATTTCGATGTAGGGCTTGGAAATCAGTTCCGTCGCCATCTCGATGACCGCCGCACATCCGGCCAGCGGCAAGGCCATCAGCAGAGCCGTCAGAAACTGCGAAGAAACATCGCCGCGCACGCGGATCGGCGCTTCGAGCCTGATCTCGGCCGGCAAGATTTCCAATGGCGGGAAGCCCTCGATGCCGAGATAACGCACATCTGCGCCGAGTTGGCGCAGACCGTCGACGAGATCGCCGATCGGCCGCTCATGCATACGCGCCACGCCCGAGAGCCGGTAATGGCCACCGCAGAGCGCCAGCGCAGCCGTCAGCGGGCGAAAGGCGGTACCGGCATTGCCAAGGAAGAGTTCAGTTTCCTTGATCGGAAACGTGCCACCGACACCCGCGATACGCCAAACATTGCCACCGAGCGATTCCATACCGACGCCAAGCTTGCGCAAAGCATCAAGCATCACACGCGTGTCGTCGGAGTCGAGTAGGTCGCGAATCTCAGTCGCACCCTCCGCCAACGCAGACAGCAGCAGCATGCGATTGGAAATACTCTTGGAGCCCGGCAGATGGATAGTGCCGGCAGCATGGGTATGAGGGAGAATATCTAGATGATTCATGCGGGAAAAAAGATGGAGATGGGGGAGGTCAGAAACCCGATCCCAACACATTTAGCGCTGTTGAAAATCCGAGCCTAGCCCCTTTGATTTCACGGTTCTCTATCTTTGCGTTGTTATATGGTAAGCACAAGAATCGGGCTTGATCCCTTCACGCAGCCAACAATGCGTGCAGGCGCGAGGCAGTTTGTTCTTGTACCTCAACAGCTTCGAACAATTCGGCGGGATATAGATAACCCTCGCCGCTGTCGTCGATCACCCTGATCATGCCGTGACTGTCGGCGGGTGCCAACAGTTCATAAAGGCGGCCAAGCGTTAGGTCATCGGTGGAAAGATCACCACAATCTTCCCGCGAGACGCAGACAACAAATTTCATAGCCACTCCTTTACTTTGATCTTCACTTTACCGATACCGTGGGCCTCGTACCAATGAACTTCGGCCATCGCCATACTACCGTCCGGCAGTCTTACTTGCGCTATGCCCTTCTTTTTTCGCCAGTTGCCAAGTCCGTACTGTTTCTTCAACAAAGATAGATCACGAATGCCACTGCCTTGGGCTATGGTTTCGACATGGGCAATCTCGCCGACAACTTCGAATTTCATTCAGCTAAGGACTCCAGGCTCGAAAATGCACTATCGCCAACCATGCCATCAATTCTAAAGGCCGCATCCACTGTCGGCCTACGCGTGAATCGATGACGGATGAAATAATAGTCCCGTTACTCGCCGGACGGCAATAGCGATTCGAGCCAGGCGTCGCGCCGTGCGCGGGAGGTAGCGAACATCGCTTCCAGCCCGGCGCCATCGGCGCTGGCGAGCAATACCCGGGTGCGCAGCAGTTCGCTCTGGAAGGCATCGAGTTCGTCGATCAGCGCGCTACGATTGGCGACGCAGATATCGCGCCACATTTCCGGATGACTGCTGGCAATCCGCGTGAAGTCGCGAAATCCGCCCGCCGCGAAGCTGAACAGTTGCTCGGAATTCTCTCGTCCGGCAAACTCATGGACCAGCGCATAGGCCAGCAAATGCGGCAAATGGCTGACCGCCGCGAAGGTTCGATCATGCTCGGCCGGCGTCAATTCGCTGATTTTGGCGCCGCAGATTTCCCATGCCGCGCGCACCCTCGCGACACCGGCCGGGACATTCTCCGGCAGCGGCGTCAGCACAACGCGCTTGCCGCGATACAGATCGACCTGGGCCGCCGCCACGCCACTCTTTTCCGCACCGGCGATCGGGTGAGCTGGAATGAACTGGCCGATGCTCCCGCCCAGTGTTTTACGCGCGGCCGCGATCACATCCTGTTTGGTGCTGCCGCCATCGGTGAGCAGGGTCTGCGGACCCAGATGCGGTGCCAACTGGCTCATGACAGTCTCCATCTGGCCCACCGGCATGGCCAGCAACACCAGATCGGCACCAGCCAGCGCATCCCCCCAATCGCCGGTGCTGCGGTCGATGACGCCGCGCTTTTGCGCCTCGTCCAAGGTAGCGCGGGTGCGGCCGACACCGACCACTTCGCCAACAGCTCGCGCTTGTTTGAGCGCCAGCGCAAAGGAGCCGCCGATCAGGCCGACGCCGCAAACAACGACTTTACGCAGCTGGATCATAAGAGCGATTTTTCCAACGCATTGAGAAAGCGCGTATTCTCGGTTTCCAGCCCGATGGTGACGCGCAGGTGGTTGGGCATGCCATAGCCGGCCAGCGGACGCACGATGACGCCCTGCTTCAGTAGGCGCTGATTCACGCTGCCGGCGTCGCCGGCGCGGAAAGTGACAAAGTTGCCATGCACGGGTATGTGATCCAGGCCGAGGCGCTTCAAGCCTTCCAGGATTTGCTCGATGCCACGGCGGTTAAGCTGATAACTCTCGGCGACAAACACATGGTCGTCGAGCGCAGCGATGGCGGCAGCCAGCGCCAGGTTATTCACATTGAATGGCTGGCGTACGCGATTCATCAAGTTGGCAATTTCAGCCGACGCCACAGCATATCCGACACGCAACCCGGCCAACCCGTAGACTTTGGAGAAGGTCCGCGTAATCACGAGATTGGGGAAATCCGCCAGCCAGCTCAGGCTGTCCTCACGCAACGCCGGCGGCAAATATTCGTTGTATGCCTCATCCAGCACGACCACGACATTCTGCGCCAGCTTCTCCAAAAAGGAACGGATTTGCGCATAAGGCAGGAAGGTGCCGGTCGGATTGTTCGGGTTGGCAATCCAGACAATGCTCGTATCGGAGCGAACGGCGGACAACATGGCCGGTAAATCATGGCCAAAATCCCGTGCCGGAACCTGAATGCATTCGCCGCCCGCCGACATCGTTGCGAGCGGATAAACGGCGAAGGCATGCTGGGAAAACACCGCCGAACGGCCGGACGCCATGAACACACGGGCCACCAGATCGAGCACATCGTTGGAGCCATTTCCGAGCACGACCTGCTCCATGCCGACAGCATACTTGTCGGAGATCGCCTTGACCAGGTCGTACTGATCCGGATAGCGCTCTATGCCGGCGATGGACAGCTCGATGGCGGCACGCGCCTTGGGGCTCATGCCGAGCGGGTTTTCGTTGGAAGCAAGCTTGATGATTTTGTCTACGGGGATGCCCAGTTCCCGCGACAGTTGGGTGATCGGCTGCCCCGGCAGGTAGGGGGAGATGGCGCGGATATAGGCTGGAGACAGTTCGGCGATGCTCATGATGAAATCCTCATTAGAGGACGGATGCCGGATAGCTGCCAAGAATCTTGGCAAACCCGGCACTCTCGCTCAAGGCCTTCAGGGCGACGGCAACGGCAGCATCCTGCTGGTGTCCCTCGATATCCACAAAGAAAACGTAGTCCCAGCGACCGCCGCCGAAACCGCGCGCTGGCCGCGACTCGAGCTTGGTCATGGAGACGCCTTGCTCTGCCAAGGGCGACAGGAGCGCCAGCATTGCCCCGGGACGGTTCAGTGCCGAGCAAACGAAGGAGGTCTTGTCCTGTCCCGAAGGGCCGGCATCGTGTTCAGCCAGTACCAGGAAGCGCGTGGCATTGTTGGGATCGTCCTCGATATTCGCTGTCAGCACTTTCAGGCCGTAGCGCTGTGCCGCTGTTATTCCCGCAATGGCGCAGGATTCCTCATCCTCGGCAGCCAGGCGCGCGCCTTCGGCATTGCTCGCCACCGGCACTCGCGGCAGTTGCGCCAGGTTCCGGTTCAACCACTCATGGCATTGCGCCAGCGACTGGGCATGGGAATAGAGCCGCTTCAGCGAAGTCAGGGAATCCGCCTTTGAAAGCAGGTTCTGATGAATGCGCAGGGGCACTTCGCCGCAAATTTTCAGCGGCGATGTCAGCAACAGGTCGAGCGTGCGTCCGATGGCGCCTTCAGTGGAGTTCTCCACCGGCACCACGGCATAGTCGGCATTGCCGGCTTCGACCATGCGAAAAGCATCGTCGATGGTGGTGCAAGGCATCAGCGTGGGCGCCGAACCGAAGTGCTTTTGCGCGGCAGTTTCGGAGAAAGTCCCCTCCGGACCGAGATAAGCGACGCGCAGCGGTTGTTCAAGCGCCAGGCAAGCCGACATGATTTCGCGAAAGATATGCTGCGCAGCATCTTCCGGCAAGGGACCCCGATTGGCTGCGGCAATTCGCCGCAATACCTGCGCTTCTCGTTCAGGCCGGTAGATGTTGCCCCGCTTGATTTCGCCAATGCGGTGGGCCAGCTGCGCGCGCTGGTTGATGAGGCGCAACACCTCCTCGTCGATACTGTCGATCCCCTCGCGCAGCTTGCCTAGTTCATCCTGGTCATCGGCCACGTTCTAGGATTCCAGCGGCAAATAGCGTACCGCCAGCACGCCGGGTATGGCGGCGATTGAAGCGACGACCTTTGGCTTCACCGCGCTGTCGACATCGACCAGCGTGTATGCCACATCCCCCTTCGACTTGTTGATCATGTCGTGAATATTCAGCTTGGCTTGCGCCAACGCCGTCGATATCTGGCCGACCATGTTGGGAACATTCGTATTGGCAATCGCAAGCCGATAATTCGACTCGCGCGGCAAAGCCACATTGGGGAAATTCACCGCATTCAGTATGTTGCCGTGCTCAAGATAATCGCGCAATTGATCGGCCACCATCACCGCGCAGTTCTCCTCGGCTTCGCCAGTGGATGCGCCGAGATGGGGCAAAGCGATTACATTGGGATGACGATTCACTTCCGCGCTGGGGAAATCGCACACATAGCAAGCCAGTTTCTTCGCCTCCAGCGCGGCAAGCACTGCCTGCACATCGACAACGCCGTCGCGAGAAAAATTGAGGAGTACGCTCCCTGCTTTCATTTGTCCGGCATTGTCCGCATTGACCAGATTGCGCGTGGCATCGAGAAGCGGCACATGGATCGAAACGAAGTCGCATTTCTTCAGCACATCGGCGACCGTGTTGGCCTTCTTCACCTGGGAGGGCAAGCTCCAGGCAGCATCGACGGAAATCTCCGGATCATGGCCATACACCTCCATGCCGAGCTTGATCGCCGCATCGGCGACCAAGCAACCTATCTTGCCCAAGCCGATCACGCCGAGCGTGTGTCCAGCCAGTTCGAACCCTGCATAGGTCTTCTTGCCATCCTCGACTTTCTTTTCCATGCCGGGATCGGCGGGGTCGAGCGCACTGACGAACTCCATCGCACCGCGCAAGTTTCTGGCTGCCAGCAACATGCCGGCGATCACCAGCTCCTTGACCGCGTTGGCATTGGCTCCCGGTGCGTTGAATACCGGCACACCGCGGGCAGACATGGCCTTCACCGGGATGTTGTTGGTACCAGAACCGGCCCGACCAATGGCCTTGATGCTGGGGGCAATCTCGAGCTTGTGCATATCGGCGGAACGTACCAGCACCGCATCGGGTGCCGTCACATCTTTTGCGCAGGTGTAGCGTTCGCTGGGCAAACGTTTCAGGCCATTTTGCGAGATCTGGTTGAGGATCAAAATCTTGAATTGATTAGCCATGATTTTTCTCGAACTCCCTCATGTATTCGACCAGTGTCTTGACGCCTTCGAGCGTCATGGCGTTGTAGATGGATGCACGCATCCCGCCAACCGAGCGATGCCCCTTGAGCTGCACCATGCCGCGCGCCTTGGCGCCCTTGAGGAACTCTTCGTCGAGTTCGGGGTTCTTCAGCGTGAAGGGAACATTCATGCGCGAGCGGTCCTGCATGCGCACCGGGTTATGGAAGAATTCGCTCCGGTCGAGAAAATCATACAGCAGGGCGGACTTTTCAATGTTCTTGTGTTCCATCATGACCAGTCCGCCCTGCTTCTTCAGCCATTTGAACACCAGACCGGCGATGTATATGCCATAAGTCGGCGGGGTGTTGTACATGGATTCGTTTTCGGCATGGGTCTTGTAATCGAGCATGGTCGGCGGAGTCGGGACCGCCTTGCCGATGAGATCATCGCGCACGATGACGATGGTCAAACCCGCCGGGCCGATGTTCTTTTGCGCTCCGGCGTAGATCAGGCCGTACTTGGATACATTGACCGTCCGCGACAGAATGTTCGAGGACATGTCGCACACCAGCGGCACGTTGCCGGTACTGGGAGTCCACTGGAATTCGACGCCGCCGATGGTCTCGTTGGCGGTGTAGTGGACATAAGCCGCATCCTTGTTGAGTTTCCACTCAGGCTGAGCCGGCGCATAGGTGAATTTCTGGTCTTCGGACGAGGCGATGGTATTCACCTGGCAGAATACCTTGGCCGACTTGATGGCTTTCTTCGCCCATTCTCCGGTATACACGTAATCGGCGGATGGTTTACCGGCCAGCAGGTTGATCGGGATCATCTCGAACTGCAACGTGGCGCCGCCTTGCAGAAACAGCACCTTGTAGTTGCTCGGAATCTCCATCAATTCGCGCAGGTCGGCCTCGGCAGCCTCGGCGATAGACATGAATTCCTTGCCGCGATGGCTCATCTCCATGACCGATTGGCCACTGCCGTGCCAATCGAGCATTTCCGCCGAGGCCTCTTTCAGGACTTCCTCCGGCAAGACCGCCGGTCCAGCACTAAAGTTTATTGCACGCGCCATATCTATTCTCCTTGGTCAAGATCTTCGGTTTCAATAATCTTTTCTATCCCGGCGAGTTTGGTGCCATCGTCGAGGTTTATCAATGTGACCCCCTGCGTCGAACGTCCCATCTCGCGGATCTGCCTGACCAGGGTGCGGATCAGCACCCCACCGGTCGAGATCAGCATCAATTCATCGTCTGGCTGCACCAGCAGCGCGCCGACCACTTTGCCGTTACGCTCGCTGGTCTGAATCGCGATCATACCCTTGGTGCCGCGTCCGTGTCGTGTGTATTCGGCGATCGAAGTGCGTTTGCCGAAGCCGTTTTCAGTAGCGGTCAGCACCGAGAAGTCTTCGTTCGCGGCGACCAGCATGGAGATCACCGTCTGATCGTTATCCAGCTGCATGCCGCGCACGCCACGGGCGTTGCGTCCCATCGCGCGTACGTCGCCCTCGGCGAAACGCACGGTCTTGCCGGCATCGGAAAACAGCATCACATCATAACTGCCGTCGGTGATTGCCACGCCAATCAGGAAATCCCCCTCATCGAGACCGACGGCGATGATGCCCGCCTTGCGCGGATTGGAAAAATCCGACAGCGGCGTCTTTTTCACGGTACCCATGGCGGTAGCCATGAAGACATAATGATCCGCATCGAATTCCTTGACCGGAAGCACGGCCGTGATCTTCTCGCCTTCCTCGAGCGGAAACAGGTTCACAATGGGCTTGCCGCGGCTGGCGCGGCTGCCCTGCGGCACCTCATAGACCTTGTGCCAATAGACCCGGCCGCGATTGGAAAAACACAAGACGAAGTCGTGGGTGTTGGCAACGAACAGGTGATCGACAAAATCGTCTTCCTTGATCGCCGCTGCCTGCCTGCCTCGTCCGCCGCGCTTTTGCGATTTGTATTCGGTGAGCGGCTGCGCCTTGATATAGCCGCCGTGGGAAAGCATCACCACCATGTCCTGCGGCGTGATCAAGTCCTCGATCCCGAAATCCTGGGTATTCATCACGATCTCGGTGCGGCGCTTGTCGCCGAACTGTGTGCGAACAGCGGCCAGTTCTTCGCCGATGATGAGGGTGATGCGCTCGGGCCGGGCCAGGATGTCGAGCAGGTCGGCAATAATCTCCATCACATCCTTGTATTCGGTGACGATCTTGTCCTGTTCCAGGCCTGTCAGGCGTTGCAGGCGCAAATCGAGTATCGCCTGAGCCTGAATGTCGGAAAGCGAATAGCCGCGCTTCGACATGCCGAACTCCGGCGCCAGACCTTCCGGGCGTGAAGCTTCGGCAGCAGTGCGCGCCAACATCTCTTCGACCAGGACCGAATGCCAGGTGCGCGCCATCAGCTCGCGCTTGGCATCGGCCGGCGTCGCCGCCGCCTTGATCAGGGCAATGATCTCATCGACATTCGACAGCGCGACAGCCAGTCCTTCAAGTATGTGGCCGCGATCCCTGGCCTTGCGCAATTCGAACACCGTGCGCCTGGTCACCACTTCGCGGCGGTGGGATAAAAATGCGGTCAGCATTTCCTTCAGGTTGAGCAGACGCGGACGGCCATCGACCAGCGCCACCATGTTCATGCCGAAGGTATCCTGCAACTGGGTGTGCTTGTAAAGATTGTTCAGTATCACCTCGGGCACTTCGCCGCGCTTGAGTTCAATCACCACGCGCATGCCCGATTTGTCGGACTCGTCCTGAAGATGCGTGATGCCCTCGATTTTTTTCTCATTGACCAGCTCGGCGATTTTTTCCAGCAGCGTCTTCTTGTTGACCTGGTAGGGCAACTCGTCAATGATGATGGCCTGCTTGCCTGCCTTTTCCAGTTCCTCGATATGCGTCCGCCCACGCATGATGACTCGACCGCGCCCCGTCAGGTAGCCTTCGCGCACGCCAGAAACGCCATAGATCAAGCCAGCTGTCGGAAAGTCCGGTGCCTGAATAATTTCGATCAGTTTTTCGATGCCGATCTCCGGGTCGCCGAGCAAGGCCAGACAGGCATCGATCACCTCCGACAGGTTATGCGGCGGAATATTGGTCGCCATGCCAACAGCGATACCCGAGCTGCCATTGATCAACAGGTTGGGAATTTTCGCCGGCAAAACCAAGGGCTCATGTTCCGAGCCATCGTAATTGGGCCCGAAGTCAACCGTCTCCTTGTCGAGATCGGCCAGCAACTCATGTCCGATCCTGGCCATGCGGATTTCGGTATAACGCATCGCCGCAGCGTTGTCGCCGTCCACCGAACCGAAATTTCCCTGGCCGTCGACGAGCATGTAACGCAGCGAAAAATCCTGGGCCATGCGCACAATCGTGTCATAGACCGCGGTGTCG
The DNA here is from genome assembly GCA_041674385.1 of Sterolibacterium sp. Lineage (GTDB taxonomy): Bacteria > Pseudomonadota > Gammaproteobacteria > Burkholderiales > Rhodocyclaceae > JACRAR01. Next base: position 2,435 of record JBAYVU010000009.1, on the reverse strand, counting down.
CCATGCGGATGGTATTTGCCGATCACGTCGCCGACAATACGCGCCGATTTTTTGTAGGCCTTGTTCCAGTCGTTGCTGAGTTCGTGCATGGCGAACAAAACGCGACGATGCACCGGCTTGAGGCCATCGCGGACATCCGGCAGCGCCCTGCCAACAATCACGCTCATGGCATAATCGAGATAGGAGTGGCGCATCTCCTCTTCAAGGCTAATCGGGATTGTTTCTTTGGCAAACGTATTCGTCATCGTTTCAATTTCCGGGGAACAGCCAGCATGGGCGCCTAGCAAAACTAGCCGATTTTAACATGACCAGCATGCCTGCCCCTGCCCGGTTGCAAACAGCGTATTAGACGCCTCAGCGGATTGTGTCCGTCTGTTTTTTGTGTTCAAATTCACGGCGATAAAGGCAGCATGCTGTTGCGATTGCCCCCTGAAAAACAATGATTGCATGCTTGGTGCCAAACCGGGCTGATGCGATCGAATTGAAAGCCGGTGCGAAGTGCAGACCAGACGCAGCCATGTCCGAATAACCCAACCCCGCCCGTCGGCGGGTTTTTTTTAGCCGGGTAACCATGCAAGAAATTGATTTGCTGATCGAGGCACGCTGGATTATCCCGATCGAGCCACACGGCGTCACACTGGAACATCACGCAATCGCCATCGATGCTGGACGCATTGTCGCGCTGTTGCCCGCCGAAGATGCCCAGGCCCAATTCCAGCCGCGCCGTAAGCAAAGTTTACCCTGCCACGTGTTGCTGCCCGGCCTCATCAACCTGCATACCCATGCCGCCATGACGCTGCTGCGTGGCTTTGCTGACGACATTCAACTGATGGACTGGCTTAATCAGCGCATCTGGCCTGCCGAAGTACGGCATGTCTCTCCCGCCTTTGTCCGGGACGGTACGCTGCTGGCCTGTACCGAAATGTTGCGCGGCGGGATTACTTGTTTCAACGATATGTACTTTTACCCGGAAGCCGCCGCGGAAGCGGCATTGCGCATGGGAATGCGCGCATCGCTGGGCATTCTGACACTCGAATTCCCCACCACCTATGCCGCCGACGCCGACGACTATCTGACCAAGGGGTTAGCAGCACGCGACAACCTGCTTGATGAGCCTTTGATTTCTTTTTGCATGGCGCCCCACGCACCTTACACTGTCTCCGACAAGAGTTTCGAGCGCATCGCCACACTTGCCGCACAGTTGGACTTGCCGATTCATATCCATCTTCATGAAACGGCCACCGAAATCGAAGACAGTATCAAGCAACACGGCGTCCGTCCTCTCGAACGCTTGCGGCGCCTGGGCCTGCTAGGCCCATCCTTGGTCGGTGCGCATGCCGTGCATCTTGAGCCCGGCGAAATCGCCTTGCTTGCGGAGGAATCTTGCAGTATTGCACACTGCCCGACCTCGAACATGAAACTGGCAAGCGGCATCGCTCCTGCGGCTGCTCTGGCGCAGCGCGGCGTGAGACTGGGACTCGGCAGCGACGGGGCAGCAAGCAATAACCGCCTCGACTTGTTCCGTGAAATGAATCATGCCGCCCTGCTGGCCAAGGTTGCCAGCGGCGATGCGACCGCTTTGGATGCTCATACCGTGCTGCGTATGGCGACGCTCAACGGGGCGGTTGCGCTCGGTCAAGACAAGAGCATAGGATCGCTGGAGAAGGGAAAACTAGCCGACCTGTGTGCGGTACGCCTCGATGACCCTAGCCTGCTCCCTTGTTTCGATCCGGCGTCGCATCTGGTCCATGCCGTAGGACGAGAGCATGTCAGCCATGTCTGGGTTGCAGGAACGGCGCGCGTTGCAGAGGGTAGATTGCTGAACATCGAAACAGCAGAGTTGCTTGACATAACGAATTTGTGGCACAATAGGCTCAGTTCCTGACTGGGGGCTGTTTTGTTTTCTGCAATTCTGGACAGCCCATCACTGATATCCATGCGAACGCAAGAGGACAACATGATCAAACAAATTTCGAAAATTGCGCTTATTACCTCTCTAAGCTTGTGCGCTTCAGCTGCATTGGCTGAAGAAATCAATGACGGCTATGTTTTCGACGTACGCGGCAATGTGGTGAAAAGTGGCACCGGGCTGTGTTGGAGGACTCCCCGCTGGACGCCGGCGATGGCGATCAGCGAATGCGATCCGGATCTGGTGAAGAAGGAAGCCCCGGCGCCGGCGAAGACGCGCGAGATTTCTGTTCCTGCTGCCGCGCCCAAGCCGGCTGCGGAAAAAGTGACGCTGGCTGCGGATGCATTATTCGATTTCGACAAGGCGGTGCTGCGTCCGGAAGGCAAGACGACGCTTGACGGGTTGCTCGCCAAGGTCAAGGATATCAAGCTGGAAGTCATCATTGCGGTCGGTCATGCTGACCGCATCGGTTCGGACAAATACAACCAGAGTCTCTCCGAAAGGCGTGCCGCAGCGGTGAAGGGCT
>JBAYVU010000008.1:0-92973 GCA_041674385.1 Sterolibacterium sp. | reverse complement strand
CGGCACCGGTTTGCTGGAGACGACATTGACGGTGCCCTTGACCCGGGGGTCGAGCAGGAAGTTCTTGCCGGTGATCTGCGAGACGGCTTTGGTGACCGTGTCGATGTCGGCATTGACGAAGTTGAGCGTGACTTTGTCTTCTTCGGCGCGGGCCGGGCCTATCAGCAGGCCGGCGGCCAGGCACAGCGCCAGGACGATGCGGTATGTCGTACGGGAGTGGGGGTCAGGTGTCATCATCGGTGGCGATCCGTCGGGTTTTTCTGCGCGCCGGGGGCGCGGGAGGTGTGGGGGGAGCGGGGAGGGTGGTGAGTGTGGCTGGGGGGGCGGAACTTTGCGCCGGGGAGCCGCTTGGTGCCGGGGCGCCCGGTGCCGCGGCTTTGGCGGCTTCGGCCGGGGTCTTGCTGGTTTCGGGTAGAGTCAGGGTCAGCGGCTGGCCGCCGCGCAGTAGTTCGACTTGTCTGGGCAGGACGCGTTGCAGCGTGATGCCGGGGGCGACTTGTTCGCCTTCTTTGACCAGTTGCGCCGGTTTGCCTTCCAGGCTCAGCAGCGCATATGCGCGCTGGCCCGCTTTTTCGGCCGCGATCACGCCGTTCAGGCGAATGTCGCTGGGCGCGCCGGCCGCCGCACTGGCCACCACATACACGCCAAATAGATGCCGCGCCGTCAGCGCTTGCTGCACCTTTTGCAGTTCCGTCTCCATCTGCGCGCTCGGCACCACGCTTTCCGGCGCACTCACCGTCCAGTAGATGTCCGCACCCAACCAGCCCAGCACCGCCAGCATCACCAATGCCGCCATCCGCCCCAGCCATCGCATCAGTTCGGCTCCATTCTCTCGTGCTCTCAAGGGACTCTCGCTTCCCGTTCGCCTCGCTACGCCTCGCCATTCTCCATGTCAATTGTATCATCGCAGAGGATGGCCTGGATTCTTGCGGGTTGGGCACGGTGGGGAAGATCGACGATGCGGGCTCGGCGCCGCACAGCCTGTTACAGATTATTACCAATTACCCGAGGCGGACGGCTGCCGCGCCAGGTATTTTCCTCTAATATGACATGCCTGATTGGGCATCAGGATGTTCGTTTACATTTACCAGTTACCAGTTACCAGTTACATCACGGTCAGCCAGGCGGACTGCATCGAATCATCTTGCTGCCACGTATTGCTACGTATTGCCACGTTCCCGAACGAGGAATCTGCGATGAAATTGTTTTCTGCTGTTTTACTCGGATTGTTATCCGTAGCAGGCGTCAGTTTGCCTGCTGGCGCACAGCAGGAACTCCAGCCTGGCAGGGATTTTGTGCAAGGGCGTCGATACGGACACGGCGGCATGCATCGCGCCTTGTCGGGACAGAATGAACAAAAGCTTTCCACGGACGGCGCCGAACAACACTCTCCCGGCGAGGCATCCGCTGCCCGCCCAGTCGTCGAACCGAGAACGGAGCCGCTGCCGGTTCCGGGGCGTGAACGCCTGACACCGGAAGAACGCCGGCAGTTGCGCCGGGATATCAACGCTGCGGGCCGCGACATCTATCGTCGCACCCGAACCGAGTAGGTTTGCTATCGAGGATGCGTCATGGAATTGAAGCGGGTAAACGGCGGCAAGTTGCGGGCCTTGGGTTACGATGCGGGCATGCGAACCTTGCAGGTGCAGTTCGACGATGGCAAGTTGGTCGAATACGCCGGCGTGTCGCAGGAAACCTTCCGTCGCCTTTCTGGAGCGGCCTCGATGTGGAGCTTCTTCCGCGATAACATCGAGGAAGAATACGCAGCCAAGCGCGTACGCTGAAGCGTTCGAAGCGTTCGAAGCGTTCGAATACGTCGCTCAACGCAGAACGCGCCCAGGCGCTGCGCTCGGGTAAAATTGCAGCGTGAACCTGCTCGCCCTGGAAACTTCCACCCGTCGTTTGTCCGTCGCCCTATGGCGCGACGGCGAACTCACCGAGCGTGCCGAAGACATTCCGAATGGCGGATCGGAAAGACTCCTGCCTTGGGTCAATCAGCTGCTGGGCGAAGCCGGAATGGTTGGCGCGGATCTGGATGGCATAGCCTTCGGCGCCGGGCCGGGTGGCTTTACCGGTTTGCGCCTGTCCTGCGGTGTGGCGCAGGGCTTGGCCTTCGGCCTGGATCTGCCGGTGCTCGGCGTGTCGACGCTGGAAGCGTTGGCGATGGCGAGTTATGGACAGGGTACGCAGCGATTGTTTGCTTGTCTCGATGCGCGCATGAACGAGGTGTATTGCGCCGCCTATCTGATCCGGGATGGCATGCCCGAAACGCTGGTGGCGGAGATGGTGGCGCCTCCGCAGCAGGTGAGGATTCCTGCCGGCAAGGGGTGGATCGGCTGCGGCGATGGTTTTGCCGCCTATCCCGAGTTGCTTGCTGCCGATCTGGCCGAGGTGCGCGCAGATTGCTGGCCGACCGCCGCCGCCGTGGCACGCCTTGCCGCGCCGCGCCTCGCCGGCGGCCAGGGCGTCGACGCTGGATCGGTTTATCCGCTGTATGTGCGCGATAAAGTGGCACTGACGACGGCTGAGCGACTTGCCCGCGGGGGAATGAAATGAGCGCGGTACCGGACAAGGTTCCTTCTGGCGCCGCCAAGCCCCGGTTCGTGCCGATGCAACCGGGCGATCTCGATGCCGTCGTTGCCGCCGAGCAGCGGATATATGCTTTTCCCTGGACCCGCGGCAATTTCGATGACTCGCTGTCGTCCGGCTACAGTGCCTGGCTGATGTGCGCGGGCACGGGCATGCTTGGCTACGCGGTGATGCTGCTGGCGCTCGACGAAGCCCATCTGCTCAACATCAGCATTGTTCCCGAGCATCAGCATGCCGGTATGGGCAGCATCCTGCTGGAACACTTGTTTACCGTGGCGGGGGAGCAAGGTGCGCTACGGATGTTGCTTGAAGTACGCCCGTCGAATGTTTCTGCAATCGGTTTTTATCGCCGTTACGGCTTTGTTCAGATCGGCGAGCGTCCCGCTTATTATCCGGCGCAGCATGGCCGCGAGGCGGCCTGGGTGATGGAGAAAATCTTGTGAGCGATGCCCCGGGGATGAGCCAGCGCCGAGCGGCGATGCTGCGTGAAATGGGCTTGGCACCGCTGTGGAGGCTGCGTGGCGCTTCAGCAGAAGCTCAGCCGAATACCCGTACCCGGCCGGCCGAACTGGCCGCAGCAGCCGAGGCCGCCGACGCATTGCCGGCAGCGAGTCAAACTGGGGCAGCTGTTGCAGTTGTTGCCGCCATGGGCTGGGACGAGTTGCACGCCAGCATTGCCGCCTGTCGTGCCTGCGAACTGTGTCAGGCCCGCCAGCAGGCAGTGCCGGGCGTCGGCGATTTGTCCCCCGACTGGCTGTTCGTCGGCGAGGGGCCGGGTGCGGAGGAGGACCAACGCGGCGAGCCTTTCGTCGGACAGGCCGGCAAGTTGCTCGACGCCATGCTGGCTGCCATCGGATTGCGGCGCGGCAAGAAAGTCTATATCGCCAATACCGTGAAGTGCCGGCCACCCGGCAATCGCACGCCGACGGCTGCCGAAACCGCCGCCTGCTGGCCTTATCTGGAGCGCCAGATCGCTTTGCTCAAGCCCAAACTGATAGTGGCGCTGGGGAAGCCCGCGGCACAGACGCTGCTGCAACGGGAAGTCAGGGTGGGGGAAGCGCGCGGCCGCTTGTTCGACCACAACGGCATCCCGCTGATCGTTACTTATCATCCGGCCTATCTGCTGCGGACTTTGGCGGATAAGGCGAAGGCCTGGGAAGACTTGTGCTTTGCCCGTGCCACCATGCGCAAGTTGCTGGAAAAGTGACGGCATCGAAACGACGCCAAGTATTTGTGTCCCGGCGTTGAACTTGCATTCGTTGTCGCCATCCCCATTTAAGCTCACACTGTCTTATCTTCAGGGAGAACTCATGCGACTCAAGCTAATCGTATTGCTCGCAGTGCTGGCTGGGCTGGTGTCGGGTTGCGGCTACAACCAGATCCAAATCAACGATGAACAAGTCAATGCCGCCTGGTCGGAAGTGCTCAACCAGTACAAGCGCCGCGCCGACCTGATTCCGAATCTGGTTGCGGTAGTGCAGGGTTATGCCGGCCACGAGAAGGAAGTGCTGGTTCGGGTTACCGAAGCGCGCGCCAGTGTCGCCGGTATCAAGGCAACGCCGGAACTGATCAACGATCCCGCCGCGTTCGCCAAGTTCCAGAAGGCCCAGAGTGACCTGGGCGGGGCATTGTCGCGGCTGCTGCTGGTGGCGGAAAACTATCCCCAACTCAAGGCCGATGCCAATTTCCGCGATTTGCAGGCGCAAGTCGAGGGTACCGAGAATCGCATCACCGTGGCGCGCAACCGTTATATCCGGACCGTTCAGGAATACAACATTTCGGTGCGGACTTTCCCGAATAACCTGACGGCAATGCTCATGGGCTGGAAGGTCAAGGCTAACTTCACGGTCGAGGACGAGAAAGCCATATCGGCGCCGCCCGCGATCAAGTTCGATCAGCCGGCTCAACCGGCCAAGTAATCGGGCGCATATGCCAGTGGTTGCCCGGTGGCTGGTTTCCCTGGCCCTGCTTTATGCCTTCAGCATTAGCTGGGCCGTCGCGGGAGAGCTTGCAGCGGTGCCGCCGCTGACCGGCCATGTGGTCGATCGCGCCGGATTGCTTCAGGCTTCCCAGGTCGAGGACTTGGGGAGCCGTCTCAGCCGGTTCGAACAGCAGCATGGCAGCCAGGTCGTGGTACTGATCGTACCGACGGTGCAACCGGAAAGCATCGAACAGTACTCGATACGTGTCTTCGATGCCTGGAAAATCGGGCGCAGGCAAACCAGCGATGGCATCCTGATCGTTGTCGCCGTGCGCGATCGCAAGCTGCGCATCGATACCGGCTACGGACTCGAAGGCGCCATTCCGGATGCGGTCGCCAAGCGCATCGTGGCGGAGATCATGGCGCCGCAATTCCGCGCCGGCAATCCCTACGAAGGACTTCTGGCCGGCGTCGAGCAAATCATGAAATTGATCGAAGGAGAACAACTGCCCCCGGTCGAACATGGCCGGAACGTTCAGGGCGGGCAGCAGGGACAGTTCGGAGAATTGCTGGTGATCGGCATCGTTGCGGCGAGCATCGTCGGCGGCGTGTTGAGTCTGGCGCTGGGACGCTTCTTCGGTGGTCTGGCGACAGGCGGCCTGGTTGCCGCGATCTCCTGGTTCATGACGGGCTCGCTGTTCGTCATGATCGCTTCAGCCGTCATCGTGTTCCTGTATGTGCTGGTGACGGCCGGACGCGGCGGTTCCTCCTTGGGCGGTTGGGGGGGCGGCGGAGAATGGAGTTCTGGCGGCGGAGGATGGAGTTCGGGTGGCGGCAGTTGGGGCGGTGGCGGCGGCAGTGCCGGTGGCGGCGGCGCCTCGGGGGAGTGGTGACATGACTGAAAGGAATGGTCTGGCACCATGAAACTGTTGCGTCTTGTCAAGCACTTGATCGCGCCGCATTGGCTGGCGCAGCGGGCTTTTCCGGCAGCGGTTCTGGAGGCCGTCGAAGCGGCGGTGAGGGCCATGGAGCGGCGTCACGCGGGCGAATTGCGTTTCGTCGTCGAGGCCGGCTTGCCGCTCAGCCTGCTCTGGCACGATGTGTCCGCCCGCGAACGGGCAATCGACGTTTTCTCGCGCTTGCGCATTTGGGATACCGAGCATAACAACGGCGTATTGATTTACCTGCAACTGATCGATCGCCGCGTCGAGATCGTGGCCGACCGCGGCATCAATGCCAAGGTGGAACAGTCGAAATGGGACGCCGTTTGCCGCGCTATGGAAGCGACTTTTCGTGTGGGGGCCTATGCTCGGGGAGCCCTGCAGGCGGTCGAGAGCGTCGGGCAGTTGCTTGCGGAGAATTTTCCGGCCGTGCCGGGCAGCGGCGAGACGGTGCCCAACGAACTGCCGGATCGTCCGCTGCTGCTTTAGCGCTCCGGGATATTAATGCCGCGTATCGTCCAGCAGGCCAACCGAGTCGAATTGGCTCTGGTTCGTTTCATGGCGACGTTTCACCAGCAGCATCAGCCCGGCAACGAACAGGCCAAATATGATGATAATTGCATATACGGACAACTGGGCCATGAGCATGGCCGAATAGATGCCGGTCATGATGAGGATCGAGAGGTTCTCGTTGAAATTCTGCACCGCGATGGAGTGGCCGGCCCCCATCAGGACGTGGCCGCGATGCTGCAGCAAAGCGTTCATTGGCACCACGAAGAACCCCGACAGCATGCCGATCAGCACCAGCAGCGGGATGGCGAGCGTCGTGTGGCGGACGAAAAGCATCGCTATCACGCTCAATCCCATGGCGATGCCGAGCGGGATCACCTTGACTGACCTGCGCAGGGAAATCAGTTTTGCCGCGAGTATTGCGCCCAGGCCGACCCCGATTGCCACCACGCCTTGCAGCATGCTGGCCTTGGACAAGTCGAGTCCAAGTCCCACCTTCGACCATTCGATCACGATGAACTGCAAGGTCGCGCCGGCGCCCCAGAAAAGCGTGGTGACCGCCAGGGAAATCTGCCCAAGCTTGTCGCGCCAGAGCAATTTCAGGCAATGGAAAAAATCGTGCAACAAATACACGGGATTCTTTTTCAGCACCTTGTGATCGACGCCGGTATTGGGAATATAGAGGTTGAAAAGTGCCGCGAGCAGGTAGATTGCGCCGATCACCACCAGGTTCATCTCGGCGATGGTACTGATGCCGGTATCGATGACAGGGAAATCGAAAGCCAGCAGGGTGCGGGCCACTTCCGGCTTGATCAGCATGCCGCCTAGCACCGTGCCGAGGATGATCGCCATCACCGTCAATCCTTCGATCCAGCCGTTGGCCACCACCAGCAGGCGGGCTGGCAGGTATTCGGTGAGGATGCCGTATTTGGCCGGCGAATAGGCCGCCGCGCCGAGACCGACCACCGCATAGGAGAACAGCGGATGCAGGTCGAAGAACATCAGCATGCAGCCGACGATCTTGATGCCGTTGCTGATGAACATCACCCGCCATTTCGGCATGGAATCGGCCAGGGCGCCGACAAAAGCCGCCAGTACGACGTACGACAGCGTGAAGCAGGTCTTCAGCAGCGGTTCATGGCTGGCAGGCTCATGCATGTCGCGCAGAAGGGCGATGGATGTGATGAGCAAGGCATTGTCGGCAAGCGCAGAAAAAAACTGCGCCGCCATGATGATGTAAAAACCTGGATTCATCCGCGCTGTGGAGGAAATATGTCTTGTTGTCGTGGCGTGCGATAGAGAAACTGTCGCGGTTTATACCATGAAGCTTGAGCAATTGTCAGTCGTCCTTGCCAATGACGTCTGCACAACGCGAAAATCAGCCTATGCGGACCGCCCGGTTGCTCATTAGGCTATCTTATGCTCATAATGCGTAGTTGAATATCCCGACCCAGAACGAATCAGGAGCCAGGCCATGGCCGACCGCAGATTACAGGTGTTTTATGCTGTAGCCAAGCAGCTTTCCTTCACCAAGGCAGCGGATGTGTTGTTCATGACCCAACCGGCGGTCACTTTCCAGATCAAGCAGCTGGAAGAGCATTTCAATTCCCGTTTGTTCGACCGTGGGCATGGCAAGATCGCACTGACGCCGGCCGGCGATCTGGTTCTCGAGTATGCCGAACGCATTCTCGGGCTGTCTTCGGAAATGGACGTGCGCCTGTCGGAGATGACCGGCGAAATCAGCGGCCCATTGCTGGTTGGGGCCAGCACCACCATCGCCGAGTTCATGCTGCCGCGCATCCTGGGAGAATTCAAGTCGCTCCACCCGGCGGTTCAGCCGCGTCTGGTCGTGGCCAATTCCGAATCGATCGAGAATCGGGTCGCCGAGCATCTGCTGGATATCGGCCTGATCGAATCGCCTTCGCACCAGCCCAATCTGCATACCGAAAGCTGCTGCGATGACGAACTGCAAGTCATTTGCAGTCCAAAATTTCCTCTGGCCAAATACAAGGAACTGACGCCGAAGCAGCTCATCGATCAGCCGTATGTCAGCCGCGAGCCAGGTTCCGGTACGCGAGAATTCACCGATGCCTATCTGCGCCAGGCCGGGGTCGATTTCAACTCGCTCAAGCTGGTCATGGAGTTGGGCAGCCCCGTCGCATTGAACGGCGTGGTGGAAACCGGACTGGGGTTCGCCATTGCTTCGCGCGCCACCGTCACCAAGGCACAAAGACTTGGCGACCTGGTGGCGATACCGCTCAAACCGCGATTGACCCGTACCCTGTCGATGGTTTATCCGAAGGAGAAGTTCCGCTCCAAGCTGGTCGTCACCTTTGTCAATTTTGCCGTGGCCAAACTCAAATTATTTGTTGCTGGCTAATCCCTTTGGCCAGAGCATGACCCGTCCGATTCAGGCCAGCGTCGATCTGCACGCCTTGCGCCACAACTATGCGGTGGCGCGGCAGCATGCCGGCAGCGCGCGCGTCTGGGCGGTGCTCAAGGCCAACGCTTATGGCCACGGCTTGTTGCGGGTGGCGCGTGCCCTGGCGGAGACTGCCGAAGGTTTCGCGCTGATCGAACTGGAAGGGGCGGTCGCCTTGCGCCAAGCCGGCCTGGATCAGCCGATTCTGCTGCTGGAGGGTTTCTACCGCGCGGCCGAGTTGCCTGTGTTCGCCCAACACGGCCTGACGCCGGTGCTGCATTCCATGCATCAGGTGGAGATGCTGGTGGCAGCCTCGTTGCCGACATCCCTGCCGGTGTATGTCAAGCTGAATACCGGCATGAACCGCCTCGGTTTCAATGCCGGCGAGCTGCCCGCAGTCATGCAGGCACTGAAGGCGTCCCAGCGGGTCGGCGCTATCACCCTGATGACGCATTTTGCCGATGCCGACTGCGGCCATGAGGGTCGCGGCATTCGCGGCCAGATGGCGGTTCTCGATGAGTTGCGCGGAGATATCGGTCTGCCTGTGAGCCTGGCCAATTCCGCGGCATTGTTGCGCTATCCCGAAAGCCTGGGAGACTCGGTGCGCGCCGGCATCATGTTGTACGGCAGTTCGCCTTTTCCTGGACTGATCAGTGCCGAAGAACTCGATCTCCGTCCGGTGATGACGCTGAGAAGCGAATTGATCGCGGTGCGCGACTTGCATGCCGGCGACCGCATCGGCTATGGCGGGCTGTTTCAGGCCGGCGCACCGATGAAAATCGGCATCGTCGCCTGCGGTTATGCCGATGGCTATCCGCGTCATGCCCCAACCGGTACGCCCATCCTGGTCGATGGCCGGCGCAGCCGAACCCTGGGGCGGATATCGATGGACAAGATATGCGTGGACCTGACGGATATTCCGGATGCCGGCATCGGTTCGCCGGTGATCCTGTGGGGGGAAGGTCTTTCCGCCGACCGGGTGGCGGCAGCTGCCGACACCGTCAGTTACGAGCTGTTCTGCGCCCTGGCGGCGCGCGTACCGGTGGTGGAAGCCTGATGGCCAAACCCAGGTCGATCTATTCCTGTACCGAATGCGGCGCCAGTGCGCCCAAATGGCAGGGACAGTGTCCCGGTTGCGGGATGTGGAATACGCTGGTCGAAACCATCGCCGAGGTCTCCTCCCCGGCCAACGTCAACAATCGTTTCGCCGCGCTGGCCGGTGACGGCAAGCTGCAGCAGTTGTCGGAGATTCGGCCGCGCCTGGAGCCGCGCACCCCGACCGGCATCGAGGAGTTCGACCGGGTGCTCGGCGGCGGCCTGGTGGCCGGCGGCGTGGTGCTGATCGGCGGCGATCCGGGCATCGGCAAGTCGACGCTGCTGTTGCAGGCGCTCTGCCGTCTTGCCGAAGCGCGTCAATCGGTGCTCTACGTCTCCGGCGAGGAGTCCGGCGAGCAAGTCGCCTTGCGCGCCCGGCGCCTGCAATTGCCGACCGAAGGCCTGGCCTTGCTGGCCGAGATCAGCCTGGAAAAAATTCTCGCAACGCTGGCGCGGGAGAAGCCGGCGGTGGCGGTGATGGACTCGATCCAGACTTTGTATTCCGAAGCGCTGCAATCCGCTCCCGGTTCCGTGGCCCAGGTGCGCGAGTGCGCGGCCCATCTGACGCGCTACGCCAAACAGTCCGGTACCTGCATCATCCTGGTCGGCCACGTCACCAAGGAGGGCGCGCTGGCCGGGCCGCGCGTGCTGGAGCACATCGTCGACACCGTGCTGTATTTCGAAGGCGAGACGCATTCCTCTTTCCGCCTGGTGCGCGCCGTCAAGAACCGCTTTGGCGCGGTCAACGAGCTGGGCGTGTTCGCCATGACCGACAAGGGCTTGCGCGGCGTGTCCAACCCTTCCGCGCTGTTCCTGTCGCAGCATGCGCAGGAGGTGCCGGGCAGTTGCGTGATGGTGACCCAGGAAGGCACGCGGCCGTTACTGGTGGAAATCCAGGCGCTGGTCGATGCCGCGCATTCTCCCAATCCGCGCCGGCTCACGGTCGGCCTGGAACAGAACCGCCTGGCGATGCTGCTGGCGGTATTGCATCGGCATGCCGGCATCGTCTGCTTCGATCAGGACGTGTTCGTGAATGCCGTCGGCGGGGTGCGCATCACCGAACCGGCGGCCGATCTGGCCGTGCTGCTGGCGGTTGTATCATCCCTGCGCAGCCAACCTTTGCCGGCCAAACTCATCGCTTTCGGCGAGGTCGGGCTGGCTGGGGAAATCCGTCCCGCGCCACGCGGCCAGGAGCGCCTCAAGGAAGCCGCCAAACTGGGTTTCACCCATGCGCTGATCCCCAAGGCCAATGCGCCCAAGCAGGCTATCAAGGGCATCGAAGTGATCGCATTGGATAGAGTCGAGCAAGCCATCGATCGACTGCGAGAATTCTGATCGTGACCGAAGGGACTGCCCTCAGGGGCACATGTGGCCTGGCACCATGAACGCGCTGCGTTTGATGTTGCGCATGCTGTTGCGCGACTGGCGCGCCGGAGAACTGACGGTGCTGGGCGTGGCGCTGCTGGTGGCGGTGGCGGGCTTGACCAGCGTAGACTTCCTGACCGATCGTGTCGGCCAGGCGCTGGTCCGGGAATCGCACCAGTTGCTCGGTGGAGACCTGCTGCTGACGGCAGACCATCCCTGGAATGAAACCATTCGCCTTGAGGCGCAAAGACAAGGCTTGCAATTGGTGGACAGCATCAGCTTCCCGAGCATGGTCAGCGCCGGCGGCGGCGTGCAGTTGGCGGAAGTGAAAGCGGTGGCGCCGGGCTATCCGCTGCGCGGGGTCTTGCGCACGGCCCCGGGGCCGAACCTGGCCGACGTGGAGACGCGCGCCATTCCTCAGCGCGGTACGGTCTGGCTGGATGAGCGCTTGAGCGCCGCGCTGAATGTCAGGCCCGGGGATGAGATTGTCCTGGGCAGCCGCCGCCTCAGATTTGCCGCCGTGCTGACCCTGGAACCGGATCGCGGCGCGACCCTATTCACCATCGCGCCGCGCTTGCTGTTGCATCTCGACGATCTGGCAGCCACGAAGCTGGTTCAGCCCGGTAGCCGCGTCGCCTATCGCTTGCATCTGGCGGGGCAGGCAGCCCAGGTGGCGATTTTCAGCGGCTGGCTCAAGTCGGCGCTGGGACGCGGCGAACGCCTCGAAGATATGAGCAATGCGCGTCCGGAAATTCGCACCATGCTCGAACGCGCCCGGCGCTTCCTGGATCTCGCCGCCCTGCTGACTGTCGTGCTGGCTGCCGTGGCGGTGGGTTTCGCGGCCGATCGCTACATGCGCCGCCATCTCGACGGCTGCGCGGTGATGCGTTGCCTCGGTGCGCGGCAATCCCAGGTATTGGCGATTCATGGCGGCGAGTTCCTGCTGTTCGGCCTGCTGGCCACGTCGCTCGGATGCGTGCTGGGTTTCTGTGTGCAGTTGGGTATGCAGCACCTCCTCGACGGCTTGCTGCTTGCCGACCTGCCGGCCCCATCGTGGCAGCCTTGGGCCCATGGCCTGCTGGTCGGCCTGGTGCTGATGGCAGGCTTCGCGGCGCCGCCGCTGCTGCGTTTGCGCTCGGTGCCGAGCTTGCGCGTGTTGCGCCGCGAATGGGCGCAGAACGAAACCTTGTCCTGGGCCGCCTATGCCGTCGGCTGCTGCGCGCTGATCGGACTCATGCTGTGGATGGCTGGCGAACTGCGCCTGGGCATGGTGTTCGTCGGCGGATTCGGCGCGGCGTTGTTGTTCAACACGCTGCTGGCGAGGTTCCTGCTGCGTATCCTCAGCCGTGCCTGCGTCGGCGTTGGGGCGGGGTGGCGCATCGGTATTGCCAATCTGCGCCGCCACGGACAAGCCAGCATACTCCAGGCGGTGGCGCTCGGCCTGGCGCTGACGGCGATCTTGCTATTGACCGTGGCGCGCCAGGACCTGCTCGAAAGCTGGCGTCGCAAGGTTCCGCCGGATGCGCCGAACCGCTTCCTGATCAACATCCAGCCTCAGCAGCGCCAACCGCTGCTCGATTATTTCGCGGCGCAAGGATTGTCCAGGCCGACGCTGGAGCCGATGGTGCGCGGGAGACTGGTGCAGGTGAATGGACAGGCCATCGACGGTGCCAGTTATGCCGACGAGCATGCCCAACATCTGGTCGAGCGCGAGTTCAATCTTTCCTGGACTGCGGCGCTGCCCGCAGGCAACAGCATCGTGGCGGGGCGTTGGCACGGCGCCGGTACGGCGTTGAGAGCGGGCCAAGGCGAGTTCTCGGTGGAGCAGGGGCTGGCGGAAACGCTGAATTTGGCGGTGGGCGACGAACTCACTTACGCAATCGCCGGCGAGAAGCTCAACGGGAAGATCACCTCGCTGCGGCGGCTCGATTGGGATTCCATGCGCGTCAATTTCTTCGTCGTCACTCCGCCGGGCATGCTGGAGAATTATCCCGCGACCTACATCACCAGCTTCCATCTGGCGGAAAACCAGGCCGCTTTCATCAACGATCTGGTACGTCAATTCCCCAACCTGACCGTCATCGATGTCGCCGCCCTGCTGCGCCAGCTGCAGATGACATTCGACCAGCTGGCGCATGCCGTGCAGGTGGTTTTCGGCTTCGCCCTGCTGGCCGGGCTGTCGGTACTGTATGCCGCCTTGCAGGCGAGCTATGACGAAAGAGTTTATGAGCTGGCTTTGCTGAGAGCCTTCGGTGCGCGTCGCCGGCAGCTTTTGTCCGCCATGCTTGCCGAGTTTGCGACACTCGGCGCCGTTGCCGGCCTGCTGGCCGGCATGGGCGCCGCAGGTATCAGCTGGGCGTTGGCCCGCTTCGTTTTTCATCTCGATTACTTTCCGGATCCGGCGCTGCTGTGGTACGGCATAACCGCAGGCAGTTGCGGGGTGGCGCTGGCCGGCTGGCTGGGCACTGCCGCCGCAATGCAACGGCCGGCCCTGGAGGCGCTACGCGGGGATTAACCCCGATATTATTCGGCAACCTCCACCCGGTTGCGCCCGGCATTCTTGGCGCGGTAGAGCGCTTCGTCGGCACGGAGCAGGGCAGCATCGGGGCTGGCATCCGAGGCATTGACAGCGGAGATTCCGATACTGACTGTCATGGGGATAATCTGATTCTCCTGCGTCGCAGGCGTCTCGGCCACCTTGCGCCGCAGCCGCTCGGCAAAGACCCTGGCCGCTGCCAGGTCGGCGCCGGGCAGGATGATCGCAAATTCCTCGCCGCCCACGCGGCCTCCGGTATCGATCTTGCGCAAACCTTCGCGCAGCAATGCGGCAAAGTGTTTGAGAAGCGCATCTCCTACGGCATGGCCGTAGGTGTCGTTGACTTGCTTGAAATGATCCAGGTCGAGCATCAATACGGCGGCATTCTGTCCTTCCAGCCGCAGTACCCGGGCCAGTTCCTCTTCCAGCCTGTCGATGAAGTGGCGTCGGTTGGGCAGCCCGGTGAGGGGATCGGTAGTGGCCAGTTCGCGCAATTCGGCCTCCAGCTTCTTGCGCTCGGTGATGTCGCGGACAATCGCTTGCAGGTAAACCGAGGTTCCGATCTGAATCCGGCTCAGGGTGATCTCGACATCGAAGGGAGACCTGTCTATGCGCAGGGGCTGCCACTCGAAGAGTTGGGGTTTGCCTTGCAGCGCAGCTTGAATCTTCTCGGCGGCAACCACCGACGACAAACGGCCATCGGGCTGCCTTTCCGGCGCAAAATCAGCCGGAGACCGGCCGATCAAATCCTCTTTCTGGCAGCCGTACATATTGGCGCCGCGTTGGTTGCAGTCGATAAAGCCGGTCTCGTCCTGGAGGAAAATACCGTCGTTGGCAGTCTCGAACAACAACCGGTATTTGAGTTCCTGTACCTTGACGGTCTCCTCCGCCTGTTTGCGCTCGGTCACGTCGATGATAATCGAAAGGAGCAGTTTTCTGCCCCCGATCTCGATCGGGCCGCTGAAAACCTCCACGTCTCGCAACTCACCGTTCGCCAGGCGGTGGTGAAAAGTGAAATGGTTCTTCTCCTCGGTTTTGGCGCGTCTGATCTCGGCATTGACCTGTTCGGGGGGCATCGTGTTGATGTCGAGTATGCTCATCGACTTCAGCGCTTCCAATGCGTAGCCGTAATAGGCGCAGGCCGCGGCGTTGGCATCGACGATGCGGTCGTTGTCGGGATCGATTACCAGCATCACCACTTGGCTGCTGGCGAACAGGCTGCGGTAGCGCGACTCACTGTTCGATAGGGCATTGCGGTTGCGCACGATGATTCTTCCCACCAGCGCGGCCAGCGCCAGGGCAAAGGCCATCAAGGCGCCGCCCGCTCCCGCCAGCTGCCACAGCAGGTGCCGGATCGGACCCTCGACCTCGCTGGCCGGGACGCCGATGACCACCGACCAGCCCGTGGCCGACGAGCGGCTGAATACCGTGTAGACAGTTTGTCCCTCCTGGTTCAGGGCGGTAAACATGCCCCTCTCCGATGCGGCGATACGCTCGGCAAGCGAGGGGGTCGCACGCACGCCGATATAGCGTTCCGGGTCTCGCGAGCGTCCCGCCAGCATCATGCGATTGTCGACTATCGCACCGGTCCACGAGGCCGGCAGCGATTGATCCACAAAGATTCGGCTGATGGGCATGGCGTTTATCGCCAGTGCCAGGATGAAGCGTACTGAATCGCCGCGAATGACCGGGACCATGATCGCAATCATCGGACCGGGAGCGAGCTTGCCTGAAGGAAAAACGCCGGCCACCACTGGCTTGCGGGTGCTCAGCACCGCATCGACCGCTTGCGGCGCAAGGGTGAGTGGCGGCGGCGAGGGGATCTCCAGAGAACCGGCGACAATGGTATGGCTGGTCGGATCGATCAAGACGATGTTGCGCCAGTCGCCGTGTCCCCGGATGATCTGGTGCGCCTTTCGGTTGAACTCGGCGAGCTTGGGCGTATCCAGGCTGTCGTCGGTTGCCAGGATTTCCATTGCGATAAATTGACTGATCAGTTCGCGGTCGACCGCCACGCTCAAGGCACGGGTGGTGTTGCGCAACTCGTCCGCAATGTCCTGTTTCTTCTGATCGACGATCAGCCATGCCACGCCGCTGCCGAAGACCAGCAACGGCACGATTGCGACCATGACCAAAGCGGTCAGGGAAAGCCCGATTCCCGTGCCATTGGCTTTCGGCAACACAGGTGCAAACAACTGCATATTCTTATTCCCACGTGGCATCCGACCTGGCGCTCAGGGTAGCCTGGTGAAATTCCCCGGCCAAGTCGGAGTTGCCACTCTGATGGCATAGGATACTACACTACGCCGGTTCGATTTCCTCCGGCCAATCCGCGCAGTTGCGCCCATGGCGGCGAGGGACTTTTCAGACCAGTCCGTCCATGGCTTGCACGCTCACCATTTCGCCGGCGGCGACTGGGCCGCGTTCGTGTTCGAGCACGATGAAGCAGTTGGCATCCGACATGGAACGCAGGATGCCCGAGCCCTGGGCGCCGGTGGGCCGTACACGCCAGATGCCGTCGTCGTGAAAGAGCAGGCCGCGCTGGAATTCGGTGCGGCCGGGCGCCTTCTTCAAGGCTGTGGTGCAGGGAACGAGGAAAGTCGGCAGGGAAGCGGGCGGCGTGCCCATCATCTTCAGCAAGGCCGGGCGCACGAACTGGTAGAAGGAGACCATGACCGCCACCGGATTGCCCGGCAAACCGAACAGCCAGGCGTTGCCGATCTTGCCGAAAGCCATCGGCCGGCCCGGTTTCATGGCGATTTTCCAGAACGCCACTTCGCCCATCCGAGCCATCAGTTCGCGGATGAAATCGGCCTCGCCGACCGAAACCCCGCCGCTGGTGATGATGATGTCGCAGCTGGCCGCCGCATCCCGAAGTACCGTCTCGATGCTCGTCCGGTCGTCTTTCACCACGCCCATGTCCAGCACTTCGCAGCCCAGGCGTTCAAGCATGCCCCACAAGGTATAGCGGTTGCTGTCATAGACTTGGCCGGGTGCCAGCGGTTTGCCCAGCGAACATAGTTCGTCGCCGGTCGAGAATATCGCCACGCGCAGGCGCCGCTGCAAGCTCACCTCGATCTGGCCCAGCGAGGCGAGCAGGCCGATCTCGGCCGGGCGCAGCAGCTTTCCTTGCTTCAGGGCCGGCTGACCGGCTCGCAGGTCCTCGCCGGCATAGCGAATGTTCTGTCCCGCCCGCTGTCCGGGCGGAATGACGACGGTGGCGTTTTCCGTGTGCGCCACTTCCTGGATCACTATGCAGTCGAGTCCCGCCGGCACAATGGCGCCCGTCATGATGCGAACAGCATCTCCGCAGCGCAGTTCGCCTTCATAGGCGCGTCCGGCATAGGCGGTGCCGACGATCGTCAGCCTGGTTTCGCCGCTTGGGGCCAGATCGGCGAAGCGCACTGCGTAGCCGTCCATCGCCGAGTTGTCGTGGGCCGGCACATTGACCGGCGCGATCACGTCCTGGGCCAGCACACGGTTGAGCCCCTGGCGTACGAAAGCGCGTTCGCTGCCTGTCAGCGGCGAGACGAGATCGAGTATCAATTCACGGGCACGCGTCACCGACAGGGCGGCGGGGTCGTAATCGTTGGCGCAGGAGAGCGCCTGCAAGAGCGAGTTCATTTCGTTTCCAGTCTTTCGAGTTCTTCCGGGGTGTTGATGTTGGCGAAGGCGGCCTGGTCGGGAAAAGTGACGTCGACCACTTTCAGTCCGACATACCAAGTATCGACCTTGCGGCCGCCGCCGTCGAGAAAAGTCGTCAGGTTGTCCAGCACGTTGCGCCGACAAAGCGTGAACACCGGTTGCGCACGTCCGCCGCTTTGCGCCACGGCGACTTGCGCGTCGGCCCGCATCAAGGCCGCATGCAAGCGGGCGACCAGGTCGACAGGCAGGAAGGGCGAGTCGCAGGGCGAAGTCGCCAGCAGCGGCGTGGTGCAGGCGCACAGGCCCGCATGCAGACCGGCCAGCGGCCCGGCAAAGCCTTCAATGGCGTCGGCGACGACTGGATAACCCAAGGCGGCGTAGGTGTCCCGGTTCCGGTTGGCATTGATGATGATGGCATTGACCTGCGGCGCCAGGCGGGCAATGACATGGGCGATCATCGGTCTGCCGCGGAATGGTTGCAGACCTTTGTCTGCGCCGCCCATGCGGCGCGCCAGGCCACCGGCGAGGATCAGGCCGGTAATTCCGTTCATGGGCGGCCTCTGCTGAAGCGCTGTTGCCCGGCGAACAACAGGTAGTGTCTGCCTTGGGCGCGACCGATCAGGGTCAGACCGACCTTCACCGCGATGGCGTGAGCCATCGCGGTGAGGCCGGAGCGGGAGATCAGGAAGGGAATGCCCATCTGCGCCGCCTTGATTACCATTTCCGAGGTGAGCCGGCCGGTGGTGTAGAAAATCTTGTCGCCGCCGCCGATGGCCTCCAGCCACATCCGGCCGGCGATGGCATCCACCGCGTTATGCCGGCCGACATCCTCGACGAACATCAGGATTTCGCCGCCGGATTCCGCCAGCGCGCAGCCATGCACCGCGCCGGCCTGCTTGTAGATGGATTCGTGGCGGCGCACGTTGTCGAGCAGGGTCATCAGCGTCGCCTCGCTCATGCGGCCCGTCTCGGGCAGCAGGATACTGTCAAGATTTTCCATCAGGTCGCCGAACATCGTCCCTTGGCCGCAACCGCTGGTGACGGTGCGGCTTGCCATGCGTGCCGTTAGGTTCGGGCTGCCGGCATGGGTGGTGACGGCAGCCGAGCCGGTTTCCCAGTCGACCTGGACGGAGGCGATGTCGCCGATTTCAGCCACCAGCCGCTGGTTGCGCAAGTAGCCCAGCACCAGCGCTTCGGGCGTTGTGCCAAGGGTCATCAGTGTGACGATCTCGCGCTTGTCGAGATACACGGTCAGCGGATGCTCGCCGGCGACCGTGGCGGGCACCGTGTTGCCCTGTTCATCGATGGCAGCGAGGGTCACGGTGGCAGGACGGGTGGCTTGGGTCAGATGGGGTTTGTACACGGCATACTCAGTCCACACGCAGTCCACACTCAGCCACCGATGTAGGACATTTCGATTTTTTTCCGTGCCGCAGTTTCTGCCGAGCGTCGCTCCGAGTAGTTGTCGGTGCGCTGGCTCCACATGGCGCTGAGTGCGGCAGCGATTTCCGTATCGGATCGGCCCGAGCGCAACAAGCCGCGCAGGTCATGACCGCGCTCGGCGAACAGGCAGGGATAGAGGATTCCGTCGGTGGAAAGCCGCAGACGCGTGCAACTGGCGCAGAAGGCTCGGGTCACTGAAGATACGACGCCGATCTCGCCGCCGCCGTCCGCATAGCGCCAGCGTTCCGCCACTTCGCCGGGGTAGTTGGGATCGACGGCGAGCAGCGGCATTTCGGCGGAGATTCGCTTCACCACTTCGGACGAAGGCAGCACTTCGTCGAGCTTCCAGTGGTTGCTGCCGCCCACATCCATGAATTCGATGAAGCGCACGATATGCCCCGCGCTTGCGGCGCTGGCGCGAAAACGGCGCGCCAGCGGCAGAATCTCATGGTCGTTGGTGCCGCGTTTGACCACCGTGTTGATCTTGATTGGCGTGAGTCGGGCGGCTTCGGCAGCGGCGATGCCGTCGAGCACTTGGCTGACGGGAAAGTCAGCATCGTTCATTTTACGGAAAGTGGTATCGTCGAGCGCGTCGAGGCTTACGGTTACCCGTTGCAGTCCGGCATCGCGCAGGCTTTGCGCCTTGCGGGCGAGCAGCGAACCGTTGGTCGTCAGTGTCAATTCCAGGCCCGAAATTCCCGCCAGCATTTCTATCAAGCGTTCTATGTTGCGTCTGAGCAGCGGTTCGCCGCCGGTCAGTCGGATCTTGCTGCCTCCCAGGGATGCAAAGATTCGGGCGCTGCGCACGATTTCCTCGAAGGACAGCAACTCGCCATGCGGCAGGAATGGGTAGTCGCGGCCGAATACGGTTTTCGGCATGCAATAGAGGCAGCGGAAATTGCACCGGTCGGTGACCGAGATGCGCAGGTCGCGCAAGTGACGTCCGCGCGTATCCGTGCCGCAGGGCGCCGCCGCAGCGTTGCGGATCGGCCCTGTCGGCATCGCGCGACGTACATCGCTGAGCGGGATCACGCTGTCGTTCATTTTGAGCCAAGCTTGGCGGAGGGTGGGATGGTGTCGAGAGGAAAGACCAACCTGTGTCGTCAGGTAACGCTGCCGTACTTGCGGCGATTATGGTGCAGAAGGTTATTGCCAGCAAGTGGGGCGACTAGGGGTGACTAGGGGTGGCTAGGGTTGACCAGGGGGGAGCGACTATCGGGTAATGGTTCAGAATAGGGGGGTAAATTGGCGTGACCGATGATTACGATATTTCAATTTCTCCAATTCCTCCTTGATATAAATCACGGATTTCTATAGAATCCCGCCTCTTTCCACCTTGCTCCACCCGAAGCGCATGCGGGGGGGCTTTAACCCTTAAGGAGATTGCATGCGACATTATGAAGTGGTTTTTATCGTCCATCCCGACCAGAGCGAGCAAGTCCCGGCGATGGTCGAACGTTACAAGACGCTGATTGCAGCTCGTTCCGGCATCATCCACCGCCTTGAAGATTGGGGCCGTCGCCAGATGGCCTACCCGATCCAGAAGGTACACAAAGCGCATTACGTGCTGATGAACATCGAATGCGATGGCGAGACGCTGGCCGAGCTTGAGAACGCCTTCAAATTTAACGATGCGGTGCTGCGTCATCTGACCATCAAGGTGAAACAGGCTGTCACCACGCCCTCGCCGATGATGAAGGAAGAAAAATCCAGGTCGTTTACTGCCGCTCCTGCCGCCCCGGCAACTGCGGCCGACGTTCCGGTGGAGGCCGCCGCTGCCGTCTGACAACTGTACCGTGCTGACGGGCAGGGTACTGGAATTGGCGGCGTTGCGCTACACACCGGCGGGTATCCCGGCGCTGAATTTCCGGATTGCCCATGTCTCGCAGCAGATCGAGGCGGGCAGCCCAAGGACGGTGGAGTGCGAGTTGGCGGCGCTGGCACTGGGACAGACAGCCTTGCTGCTGGCGGGGGCCAAGCCCGGCGACGGACTCAGGTTAAGCGGATTTCTCGCGGCGAAAAGCCTAAAGAGCAGGACTCCGGTCCTGCATGTGAATGAGATAGAGTTTTTGGAAGGAATGGATCATGGCATTTAAACCGAAGCCCAAGTTGGGCGCAAAACGCAAGGATGACAAGGGCCGCAGCCTGTTCAAGCGGCGCAAGTTCTGCCGCTTCACTGCGGAGAAGATTCTCGAGGTCGATTACAAGGATGTGGACATCCTCAAGGACTTCATTACCGAAAACGCCAAAATCATGCCTGCGCGGATCACCGGCACCAAGACCGGCTATCAGCGCCAGCTGTCCGTGGCGATCAAGCGCGCGCGCTTCTTGGCGCTCATGCCCTATACCGACCTGCACGTCTAACCCGGAGGAACGACCATGCAAGTGATTCTGATGGAAAAAGTCGTCAACCTCGGCGGTCTCGGCGAGGTGGTCAAGGTGAAGGAAGGCTATGCCCGGAATTTTCTGATTCCCCATGGCAAGGCCAAGCGCGTCACGCCCGAGAACCTCGCCAGCTTCGAGGCCAAGCGTGCCGAACTGGAGAAACTCCAGGCCGACAAGCTGGCTGCCGCGCAGGAGAAGGCGGCCAAGATGGAAGGCTTGATGGTGCAGATCACCCGCAAGGCCGGCGTCGATGGCCGCCTGTTTGGCTCAGTAAGCAACGCCGACATCGCCGAAGCGCTCAAGACGCAAGGTTTCGATGTCGAGAAGTCCACCATTCGCATGCCCCATGGCTTGTTGAAAATGGTGGGCGACAGCAAGCTGGAAGTGGCGCTGCACACCGATGTCGTGGCGAGCATCACCGTCTCGGTGCTCGGCGAGCAATAAATAAGCCGATCTACCTGGCTTTTATTCCGAAGGGCCGCTGCGCGGCCCTTCGGCGTTTACGTCGGCGTCACGCGTTTGCGTTTACAGTTATGCACAAACTGCGCACAGCATTTTCACCCAATTTCCACAGGCTTATCCCCCCTGTCGCGATGTCGATCCGGGTAGACTGTTGGCAGTAATTCTGGAGACGATGAGATGGCCCAGATGCAGGCTCGCCCCGTTTCGGCGAATCGCCCCGAAGATCCCCAAGTCGCCGCACTCAAGCTGCCGCCGCATTCGATCGAAGCCGAGCAGTCGCTGATCGGCGGTCTGCTGCTCGACAATTCCGCCTGGGACCGGATCGCCGACATCGTCAGCGAAGTAGATTTCTATCGCGACGATCACCGCCGCATCTTCCGCCGCATCAAGCATCTGGTCGAGCAGGCCAAGCCGGCCGATGTGGTCACGGTGTTCGAGGCCATCGAGAAGCACAACGAGGTCGAGCAGGCCGGCGGCCTCGCCTATCTCAGCGACATCGCCAACAACACGCCGTCGGCGGCCAACATCCGCCGCTATGCCGAGATTGTGCATGAACGCTCGGTGCTGCGCCGACTGGTCGCCGTTGGCGACGAGATCGCCGCCAGCGCGCTCAACCCCGCCGGCAAGGATGTCAAACAGTTGCTCGACCAGGCCGAGGCCAAGGTGTTCGAGATCGCCGAGTCCGGCGCGCGTTCCGGCCAGGGCTTCGTCGCGATCCAGCCGCTGCTCGGCGAGGTTGTCGACCGCATCCAGGAGCTCTACGAACAGGAGAACCCATCCGAAATCACCGGCGTGCCGAGCGGCTTCATCGATCTCGATAGAATGACATCGGGATTCCAGCCGGGCGACATGATCGTCATTGCCGGACGTCCCTCCATGGGCAAGACCGCTTTCGCGCTGAACATCGCCGAGCATATCGGTGTCGATCTCGGCCTGCCGGTGGCGATATTCAGCCTGGAAATGTCCGGGCCGCAATTGGCGATGCGTTTCCTATCCTCGGTGGGCCGCCTTGACTCGCACCGCATTCGTACCGGCCGCCTCAACGATGACGAATGGGACAAAATGACTGTGGCATTGGGCAAGCTGCACAATGCGCCGATCCATGTCGACGAGACCGGCGCCATCAACGCCACCGATTTGCGGGCACGCGCGCGCCGTCTTGCCAGGCAGTTCGGCGGCAAGCTGGGGCTGATCGTGATCGACTATCTGCAACTGATGACCTCGGTCAAGGACAACGAGAACCGCGCCACGGAAATTTCCGAGATCTCGCGTTCCATCAAGGCGCTCGCCAAGGAATTGCAGGTGCCGATCCTGGCCCTTTCGCAGTTGTCGCGCAAGGTCGAGGAGCGTACCGACAAGCGCCCGCTGATGAGCGATCTGCGCGAATCCGGCGCCATCGAACAGGACGCGGACATCATCTTGATGATGTACCGCGAAGAGTACTACAAGCCCGATACCCAAGACAAAGGCGTGGCCGAAGTCATCATCGGCAAGCACCGGAACGGTCCCACCGGCATGGTCAAGCTGACTTTCCTCGGCGAGTACACCAAGTTCGTCAACGCGGCCCAACCGGGCAGTTATTGAGCATATCCGCAATCCGTGTCGTTGGCGTTTTTAAACCGGCTTTGCGCCGGTTTTTGTCTTGTTGCGGTTGAAAACCGAAAAACCGGTCGCAGTTGGGTAGTAAGATGAACGCGCTATTCATCGGGCGGCAGTCTTTGCGGGGCAGCGGCGCAGGAGTTTCTTCATGGCGACCGAACGGCTTGCGACAGAATTTGGCGGAATCGGCGAGACTAACGGGCGAGTGCCGGCATTTGATTCCAGGGCATTCGAGGTCGAGACGCAGGCCATCGGCCGTCGGCTGTATGCCGCGGCGGGCAGCCATAAGCCGCGGTTGTACCAAGGCGTCAGCGGTTGGCTGCTGCGCGGCACGATGGAGGACGCGTCGCTGCGAACGGCGTTGTTCGAGTTTGTCGATGCGCTGCCGCAACTCGCCAGCCAGCGGGATATCGCCGAGCACCTTGCCGCTTACCTGACAAGCACGCAGGCAGGAGGCTGGCGCAAGTTTCTGCTGCGGCTCGCCGCCAATCCCGGCTTGGCATGGCTGGCGCGAGCCGCTGTCAGACGTCTTGCCGACCAGTTTCTCGTTGCCGAAACCCCCGGCGCACTTGACCTCGCCGCGACAAGACTGGCGTGCGTGCCAGCGCTGCTGGCCGTCGACGCCGTGGGTGAGGCGGTGTTGAGCGAGGCCGAGGCCGCGCGCTATCTCGATCGCAACCGCGCCATTCTGGGCTGGCTGGCGCAGCGCGGGCAAACGCCGCATCTTTCCCTCAAGCTCACGGGCCTGACCGGCGTATTCGATCCGCTCGACCGCCGCGGCACCCGGCAGCGCGTGTTCCAGCGCGTGGCCCCGCTGATTGTCGAGGCCTGCCGCTGCCATGCCATGCTGACCGTGGACATGGAGCACTACGAACTCAAGCCGCTGATTCTCGATCTCTTCCTGGAAATGCTGGAAGCATGGCCCGACCCGGCCTGGCAGCCGGGGATTGCCCTGCAAGCCTACTTGCCGGAGACGGAGCGGGATGTGGAACGGCTTCTGGCGGCCGCCCAGCGTTATGGACGGCGCATCGGCGTGCGCCTGGTCAAGGGCGCCTACTGGGATCAGGAGGCCGCCTGGGCCGCACAACGCGGCTGGCCACGGCCCACACTCACGGAAAAAGCCGCCACGGACGCCCACTTCGAGCGACTCGCCGGAAGTTTGCTGGCGCATGCCGATACGCTCCATCCGGCGATTGCCAGCCACAACCTGCGCTCGCAGGCGGTCGCCCTGGCACAGGCACGCCGGCTGGGTTTGCCTCCCGATCGATGGGAAGCGCAGATGCTTCTCGGTATGGCCGAGCCCTTGCGCGACGCGCTTGCCGCCGCCGGGGCGCCATTGCGCATCTATGTGCCGATCGGCGATCCCGTGATCGGGATGGCTTACCTGATCCGTCGCCTGCTGGAGAACACCGCATCGACTTCGATCCTGCGCCAGTCGTATATCGCCGGTGCCGGCCTCGACACCCTGCTGGCCGCGCCGAGCCTCGCGCGGGGCCAAGCTGCGCCGGCGGCTGTCAAGGCGCCCGCCAATCTGCCGTTGATCGATTTCAGCCGGCCTGAGGAACAGGCGTCTTTCGCCGCCGCGCTGCAAGACATTCGGGCTGCCCTGCCGCAACGCGTGCCGTTGCCGGGGGCAGTCGGCATCCCGTCCGTCCATGCGATACGCAATCCGGCACAGCCCGCCGAGATCCTCGGTGAAGCAGCGCTGGCCGACACGGCTTATGCGGACGGACTGGTCGACCGCGCCGTTGCGGCATTTCCGCAATGGCGCAGCCAGCCCGTGCCGCAGCGAGTTCAGCTGCTGCGCCGTGCCTCCGACCAACTGGCGCTGCGGCGCCGCGAGTTTGCCGCACTGGAAGTCCTCAGCGTCGCCAAGAACTGGCGCGAGGCCGATGCCGATGTCGCCGAAGCCGTGGATTTCCTGCGCTACTATGCCAACGAAATGGAGCGTTGCGCCGGCTGGCGCGAAACCGTCGGCTTTCCCGGCGAGCAGAACCGCATGCGCTACGAGCCGCGCGGTCTCGCCCTGATCGTCGCGCCGTGGAATTTCCCGCTGGCGATCCTCGCCGGCATGACGGCGGCGGCGCTCGCCGCAGGCAATTGCGCGATCATGAAACCGGCGTTGCCGGGACTGCTGCTTGCCGAGGAATTCCATCGCCTGCTGCTCGCCGCCGGTTTTCCCGGCGAGGTGTGCCAGCTGTTGCCCGCCGACGCAGATGTCGCGGCCCACCTGGTCGCCCATCCGTGCGTCCAGGTAATCGCCTTCACGGGTTCGCACCAGGTCGGCTTGAGTATCCTGCAAGCCGCCCACACCGCCACGGCCGCGCAAACCCATGTCAAACAGGTGATCTGCGAAATGGGCGGCAAGAACGCCATCATCGTCGATAGGGACGCCGACCTCGACGAGGCTGTCGCAGGGATTCTTGCGTCGGCTTTCGGCTATGCCGGGCAGAAGTGCTCCGCCTGCTCGCGCGTGATCGCCGTCGACGAGGTTCACGACCGTTTGCTCGCCCGGCTTGCCGACGCCGCTGCGGCACTGTCCTGGGGAGCGCCCGAGGACGGCACCTGCGCCCACGGCCCGCTGATTAGCGAGGCGGCGCGCGACAAGGCGTTGGCCTACATCGAGATCGGCCGCGCCGAAGGCCGGCTGGTCTGGCAGGGCAAGGTGCCTGAAACAGGCTGGTACGTGCCGCCCACGCTGTTTGCCGGGATCAAACCCGAGCACCGCCTGGCGCGCGAGGAAATCTTCGGCCCGGTATTGGCGGCGATGCGCGCCGAGAACTTCGCTGCGGCGCTGGCCTTGGCCCAGGATTGCGACTACGCGCTGACCGGCGGCGTCTACTCGCGCTTTCCACCGCACCTGGCGCTGGCGCAGAACAGCTTCAGCGTCGGCAATCTGTATCTGAACCGCAAGATTACCGGCGCCCGCGTCGGGGTCCAGCCGTTCGGCGGATTCAATCTGTCGGGCACCGGCGTGCAGGCGGGCGGGCCGGATTACCTGAAACAGTTCATGTGGAGCCGGGTGGTCAGCGCCAACACCATCAGGCACGGATTTATTCCTTAGGCGTTGCGACGAACGCCTTGCGAAACCGCTGGTCGAAGATGTAAAGAGCATGATGGGAGGCAGCCATGGACAGAACACTCGCATTGAAACCACGTGCAGTGCGCCTGATCGGTGTGGCCAGCGGCCTGGGTGTGCCGGCGCCGGCCAGTGCCGGCAGCGCACGGGCGGCGGCGGCTTTGCAAGCGGCGGATGTCGGTGCCGGGATTCGCAGGAATCAGCTCGATTGCGTCTGGGACGAGATCATCGCGCCATCCCCCGATTTCACGCTGCCGCGCGACTCGGCGCTACGCCTGCTTTGCCAACAAATCGACGAGCGCGTTGCCGCTTGCATCGCCAACGGTACGCTGCCGGTCGTGGTGGGAGGCGACCATGCGATGGCGGTGGGCACTTGGCACGGTGTCGCGCGCGCCGTGGGCAGGCGTTTCGGCCTGCTCTGGATCGATGCCCATCTCGATGCGCATACCAGTAGCAACAGCCCGAGCGGCAATGCGCACGGCATGCCGTTGGCGGCGTTGCTGGGTGGCGCGCCGAACCCCTGGCTATGTCATGTGGCGGCGATCGATGCGGGCCGCAGTTGCGTTTTCGGCGTGCGCAGTTACGAGAATTCCGAGTGGCCGCTGATGCAGGCGTGTGGCATCAAGATCGTGACCATGGATGAAATCCGTCGGCGCGGCCTGCCAACGACGCTGGCCGAGGCGCTCGAACACGTCGGCGGCGGGAAGTTCGGTATCTCGATCGATCTCGATGCTTTCGATCCGCTCGATGCGCCTGGCGTCAATGTGCCGTGCGAGTCCGGCCTGGATGGCGCGGTGCTGGCCGAAGAGTTGCGCGGCCTGGCCCGCGACCCGCTGCTCGTCGCCATCGAAATCGCCGAATACAACGCCGACCGCGACAGCGGCGACAAGACCCTGCGGCTCGTCGCCGACCTGCTGGCGTCGTTGACATCGCCCAGCGGCGCCGAACTCCAGCAGATGGAGGAAGCTCACGGCGCCCACAACTACGCGCCGCTGCCCGTAGTGCTCGCGCGCGGCGAGGGAGCGTATGTCTGGGACACTGAGGGGCGGCGCTATCTCGACATGATGTCGGCTTATTCGGCGGCCAGCTTCGGCCACTGCCATCCGCGCCTGGTGGCCGCGCTTGCCAGGCAGGCGCAGTGTCTGGACGTCACCTCGCGGGCCTACTACAACGACCGGTTGCCGCTGTTGCTGGCGCGCCTCGGCAAACTGTTCGGCTATGCCGCCGCATTGCCGGTCAATACCGGGCTGGAGGCGGTCGAAACCGCGCTCAAGGCGGCCCGCAAGTGGGGCTACCGGCGCAAGGGCGTGGTCGAGGAGGGGGCGGAAATCATTGCTTGCGAGGGTAATTTCCACGGCCGTTCGATCGCCATCGTCGGCATGTCCACGGAAGCCCAGTATCGTGACGGCTTCGGCCCCTTCCCGCCGGGATTCAAACACGTCCCGTATGGGGATGCGGCGGCGCTCGAAGCGGCCATCGGCGCACGGACGGTGGCTTTTCTGGTGGAGCCGGTGCAGGGCGAGGGCGGTATTATCGTTCCCCCCGACGGCTATTTGCGCGCCTGCGCCGAGATCTGCCGGCGACACAACGTTCTGCTGATTTGCGACGAGGTGCAAACCGGACTGGGGCGCACCGGCAAGCTGCTGGCTGCTTGGCACGAAGGCGTGCGGCCCGATGCGGTGATCCTCGGCAAGGCGCTGGGCGGCGGCCTGCTGCCGGTGTCGGCCTTCCTCGCCGACCGGGAGATCATGGACGTTTTCACGCCCGGCGACCACGGCAGCACCTTCGGCGGCAACGCCCTGGCTGCCGCCGTGGCGCTGGAAGCCCTCGACATGCTGGTTGAACTGGACCTGCCCTACCGCTCATCGGTGCTCGGCGAGCACTTGCTGATGCGACTGCGGCAATTGGACAATCCGTTGATACGGGCGGTGCGGGGGCGCGGGCTGTTCGCCGGCATCGAGCTCGACCCGAGGTTCGCCGACGCGCATGAGGTCTGCCTGAGGCTGCTCGAATCCGGCGTACTCACCAAGGATACCCACCGGACGGTGATACGCATCGCGCCGCCGCTGACGATAGAACGGCACCAGCTTGACGATGGCATCGACCGCATCGCCGCCACCCTGAACTGTCTTGCGGCGGGGCTCCCGCTTGCGGCCTGAAGGGACAGCGATGAAATCCGCCGACATAAAGGATAAGGATATCCTGACCACGCTCGGCATCGCGAACTTGGCGGTGGACGATGGTTTCGTCTCGGAGAACCCGGCCAGCGCGACCGCCATTGCCTCTGTCCAGCGTGCCGGTGCGGGCGATTACGAGGCCGCGCTGACGCTTTCCCAGGCGGCTTTCCAACGCTGGCGCGAGGTTCCGGCGCCGCAACGCGGCCTCATGATCCGCGCCTTGGGCGAGGCGCTTCGCCGCCACAAGGATCCGCTCGGCACATTGATTTCCATCGAGACGGGCAAGATCAAGGCCGAAGGGGACGGCGAGGTGCAGGAGATGATAGACATCGCCGATTTCGCCGTCGGTCTCTCCCGCCAGCTCTACGGCAGCACCATGCACTCGGAGCGGCCGTACCACCGCATGTTCGAGCAATGGCACCCGCTGGGGCCGGTGGGCATCATCACCGCATTCAATTTCCCCGCCGCCGTTTGGGCCTGGAATGCCTTCATCGCCGTTGTCTGCGGCGATAGCGTGGTCTGGAAGCCGAGCCCCAAGGCGCCGCTGACGGCGCTCGCCATTCACCGGCTGGCAGTGGAAGTCGCCCATCAATACGATGCAGCGGGCGTATTCGGCCTGCTCGTCTCCGACCGTGCCGAGGTGGGCGAGCGGCTCGTCAAGGACAAGCGCCTGCCGCTGGTTTCGTTCACCGGTTCGTCCGCAGTCGGACGCCGGGTGGCTTTGGCGCTTGCCGGGCGCTACGGCCGCAGCCTGCTCGAATGTTCCGGCAACAACGCCGTCATCGTGGACGAGACCGCCGATCTCGATCTGGCGGTGCGCGCCATCCTCTTCGGTGCGGTGGGAACCGCCGGCCAGCGCTGCACCTCGACGCGCCGCCTGATCGTGCATGAGTCGCGTTATGAGGAAGTTGTCGAGCGCCTGCGCGCCGCCTACGGCCGGGTACGCGTCGGCGATCCACTGGCGAAGGATACGCTGATGGGGCCGTTGATCGATGCGCCGGCGCGCGCTGCCTTTGTCGCCGCCGTTGCCGAAGCGGAGGCTTGCGGTGGGCGGGTGCTGTTCGGCGGTCAGGTTGTCGATGGTCCCGGGTATCCCGGGTATTTTGTGCAGCCGACCCTGATCGCAGCGCAGAATGACTGGAAAGTGGTGCAGCGCGAGACTTTTGCGCCGATCCTGTACCTCATGCGCTATCGGGACTTCGATCGGGCGCTGGCGTTGCAGAATGCCGTGCCGCAAGGTTTATCGTCCGCATTGTTCACCCGCGACCTGCGTTGCGCCGAAAGATTTCTCTCGGCGGCCGGCAGCGATTGCGGAATTGCCAACGTCAATCTCGGCACATCGGGTGCGGAGATCGGCGGGGCCTTCGGTGGCGAGAAAGAAACCGGCGGCGGCCGCGAGGCCGGCTCGGAAGCCTGGAAATCCTACATGCGCCGCCAGACCAATACGATCAACTGGGGCGGCGATTTGCCGTTGGCGCAGGGGATCGAGTTCGATACTTGGCGGATAAAAACGACAAACGGATAAATATTGCCGACGAAAGGCCACAAAGCTTGAAATCTTTTTGACATTTGCTAATCTTAAATAAAAAGGTCAACTATTTGGCCCGACAACCGAAAGGAGCGTGTCATGTCCATCCTCACCCGCTATCAAGGTCGCTACGAAGCTGCCCAAGAAGAAGACATGTCGGTGCAGGATTACTTGGAACTGTGCCGGCAGGATGCGACGGCCTATGCCAGCGTTGCCGAACGCATGCTGGCGGCGATAGGCGAGCCGGAGCTGGTGGACACGCGGCTCGATCCGCGCCTGTCGCGCATATTCGCCAACAAGATCATCAAGATCTATCCGGCATTCCGCGATTTCTACGGTATGGAGGAGGTGATCGAGAACATCGTCGCTTACATCCGTCATGCCGCCCAGGGGCTCGAGGAGAAGAAGCAGATCCTCTACCTGCTCGGCCCGGTTGGCGGCGGGAAATCCTCTTTGGCGGAAAAGCTCAAATCCCTGATCGAGAAAGAAGCGTTCTATGCGGTCAAGGGATCGCCGGTACACGAGTCGCCGCTGGGCCTGTTCAAGCCCGAGGAGGATGGCCCGATACTCGAAGATGACTTCGGCATCCCGAGGCGCTACCTGAACACCATCATGTCGCCCTGGGCGGTCAAGCGCCTGCACGAGTTCAACGGCGACATCACCAAGTTCCGGGTGGTCAAGCTGCGGCCCTCGGTGCTGCGGCAGATCGCGGTGTCGAAGACCGAGCCGGGCGACGAGAACAACCAGGACATCTCTTCGCTGGTGGGCAAGATCGACATCCGTAAGCTCGAAGAATATTCGCAGAACGATCCCGACGCCTACAGCTACTCGGGCGGCTTGTGTCTGGCCAATCGCGGCCTGCTGGAATTCGTCGAAATGTTCAAGGCGCCGATCAAGGTGTTGCATCCGCTGCTGACGGCGACGCAGGAAGCCAACTACAAGGGCACCGAGGGCTTCGGGGCGATCCCCTTCGACGGCATGATCCTCGCGCACTCCAACGAAGCGGAGTGGATAGCCTTCAAGAACAACCGCAACAACGAGGCTTTTCTCGACCGCATCTATATCGTCAAGGTGCCTTATTGCCTGCGCGTTTCCGACGAGATCAAGATATACGAGAAGCTGCTGCTCAATTCGTCGCTGTCCAAGGCGCCTTGCGCGCCGGACACCTTGCGCATGATGGCGCAATTCACGGTGCTGTCGCGTCTCAAGGAACCGGAGAACTCGGCGATCTATTCGAAGATGCGCGTCTATGACGGCGAGAACCTCAAGGACACCGACCCCAAGGCCAAATCCTACCAAGAGTACCGCGACTACGCCGGGGTCGACGAAGGCATGACGGGGCTGTCGACGCGCTTCGCCTTCAAGATTCTTTCCAAGGTGTTCAACTTCGACCATCGCGAGGTGGCGGCCAACCCGGTGCACCTGATGTACGTGGTCGAGCAGCAGATCGAGCAGGAGCAGTTCCCGCCCGAGATGGAACAGCGCTACCTGGGCTTCATCAAGGAGTTCCTGGCGCCGCGTTATGCCGAGTTCATCGGCAAGGAAATCCAGACCGCTTATCTGGAATCCTACTCGGAATACGGCCAAAACATCTTCGACCGCTATGTGACCTATTCCGACTTTTGGATCCAGGACCAGGAGTTCCGCGATCCGAACACCGGTGAGATCCTCGACCGCAGCGCCCTCAACGACGAACTGGAAAAGATCGAGAAACCTGCCGGCATCAGCAATCCCAAGGACTTCCGCAATGAGGTGGTGAATTTTGTGCTGCGCGCCCGCGCCAAGAACGAGGGCAAGAATCCGGCATGGACCTCCTATGAAAAGCTGCGCGCCGTGATCGAGAAGAAAATGTTCTCCAACACCGAGGAACTGCTGCCGGTCATCTCCTTCAACAGCAAGGCGAGCGCGGACGACGTGCGCAAGCACCAGGATTTCGTGAACCGCATGAAGGATAAGGGATACACCGAGAAGCAGGTGCGTTTGCTGGCCGAATGGTATCTGCGCGTGCGCAAGTCGTCCTGAACCGACGATCGAGCGCGGCACGCCGCTCCCAGGCCACCAGCAGCGAGACCAGGGGACAGGGGTAGGCGACCGGGCAACCAGAATGGGAGGGCGGCATGCTCCAGATCATCGACCGGCGCAATGACAGCAAGAACAAGAGTGCCGTCAATCGCAACCGCTTTATCCGGCGTTTCAAGGGCCAGATCAGGAAGGCGGTGCAGGATGCCATTGCGCGGCGCGGCATCGCCGATATCGACAATGGCGAGAAGATCGGCATTCCCGCCAAGGATATCTCGGAACCGCACTTCCACCATGGCCGAGGCGGGCGCTGGAGCGTGGTGCAGCCGGGCAATGACCGCTTTGTCACCGGCGACGAGTTCGACCGGCCCGATGAAGGCGCAGGCGGCAGCGGCGGCGCCAGTCGGGATGGCGAGGGAGTCGAGGATTTCGCCTTCACGCTTTCGCGCGAGGAGTTCCTCGACATCTTCTTCGACGACCTGGCGCTGCCGCGCCTGGTCAAGACGCAGTTGGCCCGCATCCTTGAATACAAACGCGTACGCTCCGGTTATACGCAGACGGGCGTGCCGACCAACATCAATGTGGTGCGCTCGCTGCGCGGCGCGGCGGGCCGGCGCCTGGCGGTCGGTGCGCCGTATCGCAAGGCGCTGCGCGAACTGGATGAACAACTGGCGGAACTCGAAGCCCGCGGCGAAGGAGACGGCGAGGAGGCCGCCGAACTGCGCCGCAGGATTCTCTGTCTGCTGCGCAAGATCGAGGGCCTGCCGTTCATCGATACTTTCGATCTGCGCTACAACAACCGTATCCGCATCCCCGCGCCATCGACCCAAGCCGTCATGTTCTGCATCATGGACATCTCGGGATCGATGGACGAAGAGAAGAAGCAGATCGCCAAGCGCTTCTTCATGCTGCTCTACCTGTTCCTGACGCGCACCTACGATCTCATCGAGATCGTCTTCATTCGCCACCATACGCGGGCGGAGGAAGTCGACGAAGACGAGTTTTTCCACTCGCGCGAGACCGGGGGCACCGTCGTGTCGAGCGCGCTCGAACTGATGCACAGGATCGTCCGCGAACGCTATGCTTCCAATGTTTGGAACATCTACTGCGCCCAGGCCTCCGACGGCGACAATTGGGAGGCCGACTCGCCCAAATGCCGCGAACTGCTGGAGGCCAACATTATTCCCCTGGTGCAGTACTACGCTTACATCGAGATATCCGACGAAGAACCGCAGAATCTCTGGCGCGAGTATGCCAGGGTGATGGAGAATCATCCGCAATGCTTTGCCATGCAGCGGATCGGCGGACTTGCCGATATCTACCCGGTGTTCCGGGAACTGTTCCGCAAGCGGCTGGTGTGATCGCATCATGAAAAGAAAAAAAACCGCCCTGCCTGCCGGGTCCGAATGGAACTTCGCCTCGATCGAGCGTTACGACCGGGAGATCGGGCGTGTCGCCGGGGAGTATGGACTCGACTGCTATCGCCACCAACTCGAAATCATCACCGCCGAACAGATGATGGATGCCTATGCCTCGATCGGCATGCCGGTGTTTTACCATCACTGGTCGTTCGGCAAGCACTTCCTGACCACCGAGAAGAGCTACAAGCGCGGCCAGATGGGCCTGGCCTACGAGATCGTGATCAACGCCGATCCCTGCATCGTGTACCTCATGGAGGAAAACACGCTGCCCATGCAGGCGCTGGTCGTCGCCCACGCGGCCTACGGCCACAACTCATTCTTCAAGGGCAACTACCTGTTCCGCACCTGGACTTCGGCAGATGCGATCATCGATTACCTGGTGTTTGCACGTAACGTCATTGCCGAGTATGAGGAGCGCCACGGCGAAGAGGAGGTGGAGCGCCTGTTGGATGCCTGCCACGCGCTGATGACGGTCGGCGTGAACCGCTACAAGCGTCCGCCCAAGCTGTCCCTGGCCAAGGAGCGCGAGCGGCAGAAGGAGCGGGAAAGCTACCTGCAATCGCAGGTCAACGATCTTTGGCGCACCCTGCCGTCGCGTCAAGCGCGGGAGGAGACGGAACTGGAGCGGCGCTTCCCCGAGGAACCCGAGGAAAACCTGCTTTACTTCATCGAGAAGCACGCCCCCCTGCTGGAGCCGTGGCAACGCGAAATCGTGCGTATCGTGCGCAAGATCGCACAATATTTCTATCCGCAGCGCCAGACGCAACTGATGAACGAAGGCTGGGCCTGCTTCTGGCATTACACCATGCTTTACCATCTCTACGACCAACGCCAGCTCAGCGACGGATTCATGCTGGAATTCCTGCAAAGCCACACCAATGTCGTGTACCAGCCGCCCTTCGACAGCCGCCAATTCGGCGGTATCAACCCGTATGCCTTGGGTTTCGCCATGTGGCGCGACCTCCAGCGCATCTGCATGGCGCCGACGGCGGAAGATCGCGAGTGGTTCCCCACCCTGGCGGGAACCGATTGGCGCGAGTCCCTGGATTTTGCCATGCGCAACTTCAAGGACGAGAGCTTCATCGCCCAGTACCTGTCGCCCAAGCTGATGCGCGAGTTCCGCTTCTTCAACGTCCTCGACGACGCCGACCAGCCCAGGCTGCGCGTCGAGGCGATTCACGACGAGCAGGGTTATCGGATGCTCAGACAACGCCTCGCCGATCAATACAACCTCGGCAGCCGGGAGCCCGATATCCAGGTCTGGAATGTCGATCTGCGCGGCGAGCGTTCCTTGACGCTGCGCCATTTCAAGTATCAGGGGCGGCCGCTGGGCGACAGTCGCGACGAGATGCTGAAACATGTGGCAACGTTGTGGGGCTTTCCCGTCAGGCTCGAAGAACAGGACGAAAACGGGCAGGTCGGAATGCTGGCGGAAGCCAAGATAGAGAAACGGCACGAATCGTGAAATCGATGCATTGTTTGTCATGTCGTCGATCGTGGGGGTAGGTTCATGAAGACAATTGCGAGTTTCGATGTTCAGTATGACCAGTTCCTCGACAGCGAGGGTGAACCGCAGCAGGCCTTGCCCGAATTCGCCAGGGATCCCGCCACGCTGATCTCCCTCTATTGCGCCATGGTGCTCGCCCGTGGCTTCGACACCAAGGCGATCGCATTGCAGCGTACCGGCAAACTGGGAACCTTCGCTTCTGCCCTCGGCCAGGAGGCTATCGGGGTGGGCACGGCCACGGCCATGCGAGCCGAGGATGTGCTGCTGCCTTCTTACCGCGAACATGCGGCTCAGTTCTGCCGCGGTGTGTCCATGCGGGAGAGCCTGCTGTATTGGGGCGGAGACGAACGCGGCAGCGATTATGCCGAAGCGCGCCAGGATTTTCCCAACTGCGTGACCATCGCCGCCCAGGTGTGCCACGCCGCGGGAGTCGCCTACGCCAAGAAACTCAGGCATGAGGCCGGCGTGGCGGTATGCATATTCGGCGATGGCGGCACTTCCAAGGGGGATTTCTACGAAGGCATGAATCTCGCCGGTGTGTGCCGCTTGCCGCTGGTCATGGTCGTCAACAACAATCAGTGGGCCATCTCCTTGCCGCGCAGCCTTCAGAGCGCGGCAAGGACGCTGGCGCAGAAGGCGATTGCGGCGGGCATCGAGGGCTTCCAGGTCGATGGCAACGACGTCATCGCCGTGCGCGAAGCCGTGGGACGGGGGCTGGACAGGGCACGT
Source organism: Sterolibacterium sp. (assembly GCA_041674385.1). Classification (GTDB taxonomy): domain Bacteria; phylum Pseudomonadota; class Gammaproteobacteria; order Burkholderiales; family Rhodocyclaceae; genus JACRAR01. The sequence goes on along the minus strand of JBAYVU010000008.1, from coordinate 57,600 downwards.
GCCGGCGACGGCCCCACCCTGATCGAGGCGCTCAGCTACCGGCTCGGCGACCACACCACCGCGGACGATGCGACGCGCTACCGCGATCCGGAAACTGTGAACCGGCAATGGCAGTTCGAACCCGTCGCCCGGCTGCGCAAATATCTGGCGCGCATCGGCGCCTGGGACAAGGAAAAGGAAGAGGCTTTGCTGCGGGAATGCAGCGAGTGCGTCAATCAGGCGGTGGAGGCGTATCTTGCCACGCCGCCGCAGAGCGGCACGGCGATGTTCGACCATCTCTACGCCGAACTGCCGGCGGGGCTTCAGGCGCAGCGCGAGGAGGCATTCCGCTTTGCGCCGCGCGACGGAGAAAATCATGGCGGATCTTAATCTGGTCGAGGCGGTGAACCTCGCGCTGGCCCGGGCGTTGACCAGCGATCCGAACGTGGTCCTGCTGGGCGAAGACATCGGCGCCAACGGCGGCGTTTTCCGCGCCACTGTCGGGCTCCAGGCCCGCTTCGGCGCCGAGCGGGTGTTCGATACGCCGCTCGCGGAAACCGCCATCGCCGGCGTCGCGGTAGGCATGGCGGCAGCCGGACTCCGTCCGGTGGCGGAGATCCAGTTCACCGGCTTCATCTACCCGGTCCTTGACCAGATCGTCAACCACGCCTCGCGCTTGCGTTACCGCACCCGCGGCAGGCTGAGTTGCCCGATGGTGCTGCGTTCGCCCTGCGGGGCCGGCATCCATGCGCCCGAGCATCACTCGGAAAGCCCAGAGGCGCTATTCGCGCATATTCCCGGTTTGCGCATGGTGATTCCTTCCTCTCCCGTCCGCGCTTACGGCCTGCTGCTGGCCGCCATCCGCGATCCGGACCCGGTGATTTTCTTCGAGCCGACGCGTCTCTATCGGCTGTTCAAGCAGGACGTGGCCGACAATGGCGAGGCGTTGCCGCTCGACACGTGTTTCGTGTTGCGCGAAGGAACGGACATCACGCTGGTGAGTTGGGGCGCGATGCTGCAGGAGACCCTGGCTGCGGCGGATCGACTGGCCGAGGAGGGCGTTTCCTGCGAAGTCATCGACGTGGCCACACTCAAGCCGTTCGACTTGTCGACCATTCTGGATTCCGTTGCGCGCACCGGGCGCTGTATCATCGTGCACGAGGCGGCGAAGAGCGGCGGCTTCGGTGCCGAAATCGCCGCAGGACTGGCCGAGCAGGGATTGACGTCGTTGCTGGCGCCGGTGCAGCGCGTCGCCGGATATGACGTTGTGGTGCCGCTGGCGCGGCTGGAATATCAATATATGCCGAGCGTCGAGCGCATCTTGAGCGCCGCGCGCCAGGCGCTGGAGTTCGCATGAAAATATTCAAACTGCCCGACCTGGGCGAAGGCTTGCAAGAGGCCGAGATCGTCGAATGGCACGTCAAGCAGGGCGACGAGATCGGCATCGACCAGTTGCTGGTTTCCGTCGAGACCGCCAAGGCCATCGTCGATATTCCCTCGCCTTATGCGGGGCGCATCGAAAGAGTCTTCGGCAAGACCGGTGAGACAGTGCATCTGGGTGCGCCGCTGGTGGGATTCGAAGGACAGGAAGCGGATAGCGGGACGGTGGTCGGGAAAGTCCATGTCGGTCACCAGGTGCTGGAAGAGGCTGGGGCCGGGGCCGGGGCCGGAATCAGCGCCGAGCGCGCTGCATCCGCTATCCGTGCAACCCCGGCGGTGAGGGCGCTGGCCCACCGTTTGGGTGTGGACCTGTCCGTTGTGACACCCTCCGGGCCGGATGGGTTGGTCACGACGCAGGACGTCCAGCGTGTCGCCAAGCTGTTCGAAGAACTTGGTCCGGCGGAGCCGCTGCGCGGCGTGCGGCGTGCGATGGCCCAGAACATGACGCTGGCTCAGCGCGAAGTGGCGGCGGCCACCATCATCGACGATGCGGATATCCACGCCTGGAAGGCGGGCGCGGACATCACCATCCGCCTGGTGCGGGCCTTGGTCGCCGGCTGCGGCGCGGCGCCGGAACTCAACGCTTGGTACGACAGCCAGGCCGCGGCGCGGCGTCTGCTGAAGAAGATCGACGTGGGCATCGCCATCGATACTGCCGAGGGCCTGTTCGTGCCGGTCCTGCGCGATGCCGCAAACCGCGACGCCGCCGACCTGCGTCGCGGTCTCGACCGCATCCGCGCCGACGTGAACGCCCGCAGGATTCCGCTGGAGGATCTGCGCGGCAACACCATTACGCTCTCCAACTTCGGTATGATCGGCGCCAGGTATGCCGCACCGATCATCCTGCCGCCGACGGTGGCGATCCTCGGCGCCGGCCGCATCACGGAACAAGTGGTGGCGGTTGCCGGCGTGCCCGCCGTGCACCGCATCCTGCCGCTGTCTCTCACCTTCGACCACCGCACGGTGACGGGCGGAGAAGCGGCGCGTTTCCTCAATGCGGTCATTGGCGACCTGCAACTGGCGACTTAGAGCCTATTTCAGTAGGGAGAGCGGTATGCGCAGAGACAAATTGGGATGCGATGCTAGGCGCGGCGACGAAGCGATGCTGCATGCCTCGCGAGGAGCTGCAACACCGCAGCGCGCCCAATTTGTCTCTGCCCTACGGGTTGCGGCCCAATGCGGCGCTCGCTTTGTCGCTCGCCTTGTGAAGGGATCGGCCATTCACTGCGGCTCGCTTCGCGCGATCATCCGCATTGGGCCGCAACGCATGCCACTCTCCCTACTGAAATAGGCTCTTAATCCGGCAAATGCGTGTTGTGCCGGTCTGCCCCCAAATCTCCGGCTGTCCGTATTTACTGGTTGATATTCATTTTGCATGTTACAGCGTAGAACGCTGGCGGCCGGGATCAAATTTGCCGCGCAAACTCCTCGAAACTCTCTACAGGTAGCGGTCTGCTGAAAAAATAGCCCTGATAGGCCATACAGCCCAGTCGGGAGAGAAAGTCGCGCTGTTCTTCGGTTTCCACTCCTTCGGCTATCACCGATAAACCCAAGGTCTGGCTCAGGGCGATGATGGCTTGAACAATTGCACCATCGTTTATATCTGTAAATACATCGCGGACGAAAGACTGATCGATCTTCAACTGATCCAGTGGCAGGCGCTTGAGGTAAGACAGCGAGGAATAGCCCGTGCCGAAGTCGTCCAGCGAGAACCCCACGCCCCTGGCCTTTAGCGCACCCATCTTCTGGATGACTTCATCGACATTGGAGACCAGCAGGCTCTCGGTCAGTTCCAGTTTCAGTCGCTGCGGGTTTGCCCCGGTTTGCTTGAGTATTGCCAGCACCTGCTCCACAAAGTCGGGTTGGCGGAACTGGTGGGCGCTGACATTCACCGCAACTGTGAGATGAGCCAACTCTGGACGTGCCGCCCATAGGGCCAGTTGCGTACAGGCGGTTTCCAACACCCAGTGTCCTAAAGGCAGGATCATTCCGGTTTCTTCGGCCAGGGTAATGAACTCGGCAGGCGACAACAGGCCATGTTGCGGATGTTGCCAGCGCAGCAGGACTTCACACCCCGTCAGTCGGTCATTCGTCATCTGGGCTTGGTAGTGCAGCAGAAACTGCCGCTCCTGGATCGCTGTGCGCAGATCTTTCTCCAGGGTGGCGCGCTGCATCACTTCGGACTCCATGTCCGGATCAAAGAAACGCAGGGTGTTACGCCCCGCAGCCTTAGCCCGGTACATGGCCAGGTCGGCCTGTTTCAGCAGATCATCGATCTGCGTCTGATGCCCCTTGAACAGGGTGGCACCGATGCTCGGCGTGTTTTGGTAAGGAACATCCTTGAGCCGATAGGTCTGGTTGAGTATGGAGAGAATTTTTTCGCCGACGCCTTCAGTCTGATTGGCGGCATGGGTTTCGTCCAGGCTCAGGCTAGCCAGCATGACCACGAACTCGTCACCTCCGAGACGTGCCACAGTATCCTCGGCACGCACACAGTTGGTCAGACGCTGTGCCACCTGCTGCAGCAGCAGATCGCCCATGTCATGACCGAGTGTGTCGTTCAGCGTCTTGAAATTATCCAGATCAATGAACAGCAGTGCGCCATAGCTGCCACTTCGCCAGCTGGCTGTCATGGCTTGCTTCAAACGATCCAGCAGTAGTGTCCGGTTGGGCAAACCGGTAAGTTGATCATAAAAGGCCAATTCCTCGATTTGTTCTTCTGCCTGCTTGCTCTCGGTGATGTCACGGAAGACGGCCAAATGCAACATTTGGCCAGAACGCAGCATGGGCACGGAATGGGTTTCCAGCCAGCGGCGCCGACCCTTGAGACCGAGTACTTCGAATTGCATTTGCATGGATTTACCGGCCAGCACGCGTTGCTGTAGACCGGCATAGGCCGCACGGTATTCAGGGACAATGAATTCAAGCACTGGTTGCCCGACTACCTGCTCCAGGGCTTCAGCCTGGATCATTGCTAGTCCGGACGGGTTGATCTGTAGCAAACATCCTTGCGCATCAATCGTGATAACTGCGTCATTGATGGAACGCAGCGTGGCCTCGGCGCGTTCCTTTTCGTCGTACAAGGTATCCGTTGCCCGCTGCAGTGCCTTTAGTGGCAGTATGCGCATGACCACGAACACCAGCGCGCCAAGCAGGAGACCGAGCAGTAGGACTGCTAAGCTTCGGTACGCCATGCCGAGCAGCGAAGCACTGACTTCAATTCGGCCAACGGCCTGATCAGCATCGAACAGCGGATAGCTTCTACTTAACACAGGTGCAGCCAGTTCATTGCCGCTTTGCAAGATCAGCCTGCCTTGTGCGTCAAAGATCTTAACCAGTTCGTTTTCGAGTGGCACAGGCTCACGCGAAATCAACCCTTGGATACGGTTCTCGGCGAACGTCCATAAATCGGGAGCGCTGGCGATCAGTCCGTTCAGGGCGGAAGCCTTAACCTTGGCCTTGAATTCGAGGGATTGACTGGCATCATCAAGCGCTGTCAAGACGTAGCCAACCGGCAGGCTGAGTGTCACCGCCAGTGAAATGATTGTCGCCAGACGCGTGATGATCTGCGATACGGGACCCTTGCGGGAAAACATGCGTGTAACCTGTAATCAGGAAAAAATCATGGAATCCAGTGCCCTGTTTGAGTCAAAATTTCCCGCCCGGCGGAAGAGTTTACAAAGGCAATAAATTGCTTCACAGTGGCCGAAGGGTTGGGCTGTGTAATAAAAAAGAAGGGTTTAACCGGCACGTAGTTGCCGGAAGACCCGTTTTTCACCGTAGGCTCAATGGCATCCAGTTTCAGGGGACGAAGCCTGCGGTTTTCCGATTTGATCAATGCCAGACTGGTGACGCCGATTGCACCGGGGATAGTCTCGATCTTATCGGCAGCTTCCTGATCGGTGACTGCAAAAGCCAACCCGGAACGTTGTTCGGCGGCGATCAGCGCCTGCTCAATAGCCGAGGAGAGAGTCTTGATCTGCTTGGTATTCTCGTCTCCTGGCTGGCGCAGAACGGGACGGATCAGAGAGCCATCCGGCCATTTGGTGAGCTTGCCGATATACAGGTCGGCGATTTGTTTCCGTGTAATGGCGGTAATTTTCGATTTCGTCGAGACAGCCAGGACCGTTGGCGTACGTGCGTATTCAATTGCTACTACACCGGTAGCAAGCTCTTCAGCGGAGAGTTTCCGCGAAGCCAGGCCTATATCGATGGCGCCCTTGGGAACGGCTTTAATCGCACCGCTGCTGCCTATGCTGCTGAGCACGGTCACATGGATACTTGGGTTTTCCTTGTTAAAAGCATTACCAAGCAGACGCATGGTGCCCAGCGCGTTGCCAGTCCCGCCGATCTTGATTTCTTCCGCCATCACGGTGCAGGCAAGCAGCGAAAGGATCGTTGCCAGTATGCTGTAGGGGCACCAGAAGAAAAGTATGCGAGGGAACTTCATCACCTGTATTGCTTGCTGAGAGAGAAAATGACATCGTGCAATGATACGCGAATTGGTCTTACGCGTTAGACTCCCGTACGATCCACTTTTCCTGACGACGACGGCAGGTGCAGTTTGCATGACTGCCGCCCCCGATAGCGCTCTGATCCCGACATCAGAGTCCATTAACTGGCCGACCTGCGACGGTAAATCCGACAAGCTGAGTATGGACGGTTTCCTCGTGGCGCTGCACAACGCCAAATCAACCACTAAATACGGATCCCCGAATTTTCTGGTTAAGCTTCAGTCGAGACGGCATAATATGAAGCGTTTCTTACGCGGTAATGGCGGCCCCGGATGGATCACGATGTAGTCGATGCGCAAGTCTCGCCGGAAGGCCGGCTGGAAATCCTCTCCAGGGCCGAAGTCAACAAGCTGCTCGACAGCAGTCACGGCGGGCTATACGGCATCTTCCGCAACTGCGCGCTCGCCGTGCTCAACTGCGGCAACGATATCGATGACGGCAAGGAGTTGCTGGAGCGTTACAAGTCTTTCGATATCAGCATCATTCAGCGCGAGCGCGGCATCAAGCTGGACGTCAAAGGAGCGCCGGCAAGAGCTTTTGTCGATGGCAAGATGATCAAAGGCATCCACGAGCATCTGTTTGCCGTGCTGCGCGATATCCTTTATGTGAGCGACGAGATCGACAGCAATCCGAAGTTCGACCTGGCGACATCGGAAGGCCTTACCGATTCGGTATTTCATATTCTGCGCAATGCCGGCGTACTGCAACCGATGACCCATCCCAACATCGTGGTTTGCTGGGGCGGACATTCCATCTCGCGCGCGGAATACGACTACACCAAGAATGTGGGATACGAGTTGGGATTGCGCGGCCTGGACATCTGCACCGGTTGCGGTCCCGGTGCCATGAAGGGCCCGATGAAAGGCGCCGCAATCGCTCATGCGAAGCAACGGATCGGTGGCGGCCGCTATCTCGGCTTCTCCGAACCGGGCGTCATCGCCGCCGAGTCGCCGAATCCGATCGTGAACGATCTCGTTATCCTGCCCGATATCGAGAAGCGCCTTGAGGCGTTTGTTCGCGCCGGGCATGGCATTGTGGTCTTCCCCGGCGGAGTGGGCACGGCGGAGGAGATCCTGTATCTGCTGGGGATCCTGCTTCATCCCGGGAATGCGGACCTTCCCTTTCCCGTGGTGTTTACCGGACCCAAAAGCGCACAAGACTACTTTTGGCGGATCGATCAATTCATCGGCGAAACCTTGGGCGCCCAGGCACAGCAACGCTACCGGATCGTCATCGACGATCCGGTGCGGGTGGCGCGGGAAATGTCGGCGGGGATCGCTCAGGTACGCGAATTCCGCAAAGAGAAAAGCGACGCCTACTATTTCAACTGGCGCTTGAAAATCGACCATGAATTCCAGCGGCCGTTTATTCCGACGCACGAAAACATGCGTAAGCTCAAACTGCAAAAGCATTTGCCGAACCACATGCTGGCGGCGAACCTGCGCCGCGCGTTTTCCGGCGTGGTGGCGGGCAATGTCAAAGACCATGGCATCCGGACCATCGAGAAGCACGGCTGCTTCGAAATTCAAGGCGACGCCAAGATCATGGGGCCGATGGACGCGCTGCTGTCCTCTTTCGTAGAGCAGCAACGCATGAAACTACCGGGGAACAAATACGTTCCTTGTTATCGCCTGATTTCCGAGGAAGTCGCCGAGTTCGGCGAATAAAACGACGGCAACTCGGACACCGATTGCGGCTTCGATTGGTCCGCACCGATTGAATCTTAAGGCGGGAGTTTCATGAGGCAGTCAATCCCGAGGAGGTTGTTTGGTGCGTTTGTCGCCGTTGTACTCGCGGCATGCGCTGCGTATGCGCCGGTTCCGGTCGAACCCGCAGCGAACCTCGACGCCGCATGCGCAAGACATCTCGATGCCTCAAGTCAGAAGGCGTTGCGTATCGACCCGGCCGCCTCGCTGGCCACTATCCGGGTCTATCGAGGCGGGGCGCTGTCCCGCTTCGGCCACGATCACGTCGTCGCGAGTCGTGACGTGTATGGATATGTCGATCTTCAGGAGGGAAAAACGCTGATGTGCGTACCGCTCGACCGGCTGACTGTCGATGAGCCGGCGTTACGCGCCGAAGCCGGTTTCGATACGCAGCCAACGCCGGATGCCGTGGAGGCTACGCGGCACAACATGCTCGGCAAGGTGCTCGACACCGGACAGTTTCCTGTCGTGTTGATTCGCGGGTTGCGCAAGGACGGAGAGGCGTCGACATTCAGCGTTTCGATGACCCTGCGCGGGGTGACACGAGTGATTGAGATGCCGGTCCAACTCGACGCGGCGCCGGGCAGGGTCACCGCAACCGGTAGCTTCAGCTTGAATCAGACCGACTTCGGCATCGTACCGATGTCGATCCTTGGCGGCGCAATCGTGGTCCAAGATCGGCTCGATGTGCGCTTCCGCATTGTGGCTGGATCGAATTGACTCGGCAGCTCGGTGCCCTAGAATCAAGAGCGGGCATCGGTACCCCAGACCCAAATGCGGGCACTAGTGGTCAGTCATGCTGATATTGATGGATAAATGCGTCCCCCAGGGGACTTCCCTCGGTCGTCATCCCGGCGCAAGCCGGGATCCAGGCACGTACTGGATTCCGGCTTGCGGCGGAATGACGTGGTACTGGTCGGCACCATGTTCGACGTCAGGCTGCGCAGCCGGTTTATATCCGTCTTGAGTCCGGAGATTTCGCTGATTAATCTACAGAATGAGTCGCACATCAGACTTGAGATCGCGACGAAGACTTCCTCCGGAGAGCCTGCCATGCTTCGTTGCTGGTCTATCTTGCGTTGCAGGACTTCAAGTTGCGCCCGGTGCGTACCGGAGTTGCGCAGGAAGTCATCGATCAACTGCTTTCGGCGGCGCTCGAAAGCTTGTTCGTCGACTTGCGCCAGGAATACCCATTCTTGAAAGTGGAAGTTGGCATTCATCGTCGCTCTCCTGTCAGCTGTTGCCGGCACATAGTCGATGCGGGTCGAATGTGTGCTGATGGCCCTCTCTTCAGAACAAGGCTTCGATCGCCTGGTTCAATTCTTCCGGCCTGGTCGCCGGTGCGTAACGTTTTACTACTTTGCCATTGCGGTCGATAAGAAATTTAGTGAAGTTCCACTTGATCGCTTTACTGAGCAGTCCGCGTTTTTGCGCTTTAAGGAATTGGTACAGCGGGTGGGTATTCGCGCCATTCACTTCGATCTTGGCGAACATCGGGAAGGATACGTCGTATCTGAGCGAGCAGAATTGGGCAATTTCCGATTCATCGCCGGGCTCCTGGGCGCCGAACTGGTTGCACGGGAAACCCAGGACGACAAAGCCGCGCGTCTGGTATTTCCGGTAGAGCGTTTCAAGACCGGCATATTGCGGGGTGAAGCCGCATTTACTTGCGGTATTCACGACAAGTACGACTTTACCGGCAAATTCACTTAATCCAACGTCATGGCCGTCGATGGACTTGACCTTGAACTCATGAAACTTCGCCATTTTTCTTCTCCTGAAACCGTGGCCGCCGACTGGGATGCCAATGCGCAAGAACGTACTCAATGCTAATATTGATTAGTATATCAAATTTGTCAAGTATTATATGGGTATCTTCCCCCTGGTATGTGTAAGAGCGGATTCAGGGATCACCGATAGGGAGTGTCGGATTGCGCGCCAAGCTTGGCAACAGGCCAGGGTTCGGCGAGCTTTTATTTCGCAACGACTGGCTGAGGGATGGCCGCTCTTGCCTCGGCTTCAAGCCCCGGCGGGATTTCGCATCCCTGAGTCCGGAGAAATTCGATGGCGCCTTTGCCGCCAGTTTCTGGCGTTTGTGTCATATGCCGCAGTCGGTCTCCGTAATCGATGCCGGCAATGTAGACGGGGAAGGGCTTGGCGTCTGGATTTGGCTGGATCATCAATGTCTGCCGTATGATCAAGTAGCCAAAATAGGCAGGGTAGTTGCCGCCAATCTTGCATTCGTACAAAACTTTTCCGCTCACCATCTCGTCTTCGTATGCACCCGGCTCCGGCACGTATTTCGATTGCCAGAAACGATAGAGAATCTTTGGCTCTGCGTTGGCGGGTTGCAGGGAGTTTTTCGGCACAGCGCTCGGTGTCGGTGACTGAAACCAGGAGGGGACCAGGAAATATGCCGCGGCCGCCAATACGCCGGCGAGAATCAGCGGTACACCTGCAAGCACAGCAGGATGCATACCGAATCGATCGGATTTGTATCCGGGCTTGTCCAAATTAATCAGGGTCTCTACCAGGCGTTTTGCCGCGCTTTTCTCTCCGGTGCTCAAGCCGTTGCCGGAGGGAAACTGAATCGTTGCGGTCGTCTCATTCTCCTGTTTCGCAACCAGCGACACGCGAATTTCCACTGCTTGCATACCATATCGAATAAGGCCGTCTATACATTGCTGGCTTTTGTCCAGTTGCTTGATTGTCCCAAGTTGTTCGACGGCGGCGGAAGCATGTACCAGGGCAATTTCAATCGGCAAATAGATCAGGACTTCGTTCGGCGCAACCTGCCGCACTTGCTGGGCATGTGTCGCGGATCCGGAAGAGATTCCTATGCTCGCACTTGCGGGTGGGGTTGTAGTGTCCGAAGTTGCTGCTGGGGTACTAGTGTCCGAAGTTGTTGTTGGGGCAGTCGGCGTCGCAATGGAGGGATGGACGACTTGGGCCGGCGCGCTTTCCAAGCGTTCCTCGGCCTCAACGCGACAGGTACCGCCCGCTGCCTCGATGGCGGCTTTATATTTGGCGGCGATTTCTGCGGTCAGGGACTTTTTCAGGACGTAAAACGAACCGACAATCAGCTTGTCGATCTGATCGGGTGTCGTCTTGAATAGCGCGGCGAGCTTGTTCCGCGCATCCGAAGACGGCATGTCGGAACGGAGTCCTGTCAGAATGACCTTGTAGGTTGCGAGGTTCCCTGCCGCATCGTCTTGCATGACACCAGACTCCCTTGTCGTTGACTACCCAGGCAAGCTGCCATAAAAATCCGCGCCGGACACTCATCATCATAGCCGAGACCCGGCCAGGCATGACGCCTTTGATAAACCTTGCAACTTACAACTTACAATTTACAACACTTCGGCCGCATGATCGGCCAGACGGGAGCGCTCGCCGCGTTGCAGCGTGATATGCCCGGAGTGCGGCCAGCCCTTGAATCGATCCACGACATAGGTCAGCCCTGAACTGCCTTCGGTCAGGTAGGGCGTGTCGATCTGGGCGATGTTGCCCAGGCAGACCACCTTGGTGCCCGGGCCGGCACGGGTGATCAGGGTCTTCATCTGCTTCGGCGTGAGGTTCTGGGCCTCGTCGATGATCAGGAACTTGTTCAGGAAGGTGCGTCCGCGCATGAAGTTCAGCGACTTGATCTTGATGCGGCTGCGAATCAGGTCCATGGTCGCGGCGCGGCCCCAGTCGCCTGCCACGCCGCTGCCGCCGGTGTCTTCGGGAGGCCGGTTGAGCACGTCGAGATTGTCGTCGAGCGCGCCCATCCATGGCGTCATTTTCTCTTCCTCGGTGCCGGGCAGGAAGCCGATATCTTCGCCCACCGGCACGGTGACGCGGGTGATGATGATTTCCGAGTAGCGCTTGTGTTCGAGGACCTGGGTGAGGCTGGCGGCGAGCGTCAGCAGCGTCTTGCCGGTTCCTGCCTGGCCGAGCAAAGTGACGAAGTCGATGTCGGGATTCATCAGCAGGTTGAGCGCGAAGTTCTGCTCGCGGTTGCGCGCCGTGATGCCCCAGACGGCATTCTTCTGGTGCGTGTATTCGGTCAGGGTCTCCAGCACCGCAGTCTTCGAGTCGGCCTCGCGTACCCAGGCATAGAGCGGTTGGGCGCCTTCCTGCCAGACGAATTCGTTGACCAGCAATTCGGCGCAGAGCGGTCCATGAATGCGGTAAAGGGTCCGCGTTTCCTGCTTCCAGGATTCCAGGTCCTTGCCGTGCCTGTCCCAGAAATTGGCGGGCAGCTCACGCGTGCCGGTGTAGAGGAGCTCGGTATCCTCCAGCACCTTGTCGTTGAAGTAGTCCTGTGCGGCCAGGCCCAGCGCACGGGCCTTGATGCGCATGTTGATGTCCTTGGACACCAGGATCACCGGGCGTTTGGGGAATCGCTCGCTGAGATGCATCACCACCGCGATGATCTGGTTGTCGGCCTTGGCCGTCGGCAACGACAGGGGAATGACGCCGTTGATGGCTTCGGTTTGCAGGAACAAACGGCCGCTGGCCAGATCGCGCGAAGCCTCCCCGAGCGGGATGCCGTGCTTGATATTGTCCTCGCAGCGCGAGACCACCTCGTCGAGCAGGCGGCTGGCCTGGCGGGTGTTGCGCGCCACTTCGGTCATGCCTTTCTTGTTGGCATCCAATTCCTCCAGGGTCATCATCGGCACGTAGATGTCATGCTCTTCGAAGCGGAACAGGCTGGTCGGATCGTGCATCAGCACGTTGGTGTCGAGCACGAACAGCTTGGTTTGCTTGGCTGCTTTCGATTGTTTGGCGGGGCTGCTGTGCTTGGCGTTCATCGGGTTCCTGGAGAAAAATTAGAGTGATTGGAGTGCGGCGAGGACTTCGGTCGCGTGGCCATCGGCCTTGACCGCCCGCCACTCGTGCCGCAATACGCCTTTGTCGTCGATGAGGAAGGTGCTGCGCTCGATCCCCCGCACCTGCTTGCCGTACATGTTCTTCAGCTTGATCGCGCCGAATAGCGTGCAGGCGGTTTCATCGGCATCGACCAGCAGCTCGAAGGGTAATTCCAGTTTGGCCTTGAAGCTCTCGTGTGACTTCAGGTTGTCGCGCGAGATGCCGTAAATTTTGCAGCCGAGTTTGCCGAACGCGGCGTGCTGGTCGCGGAACTGACCCGCTTCGGTGGTGCAGCCGGGAGTGTTGTCCTTGGGATAGAAGTAGAGCACCAGGGCGTGGCCGCGCTGGGCGGAAAGCCGGAAATCCGCGCCGCCGGTGGCGGGCAGGGAAAAATCAGGAACGGCTTGGTTGAGCTTGATCATGGTTTCCTCCGTTGAGAGGGGCTGGGGCGAGGAACTCCTCGCCTTGCAGCATCAGCGTGCCGGAACGGCCGGGCAGCTCGCCGCGGATCACCTCGTGGCGCGGCAAGCGGGCCGCATCGAGCGTGGCAAAAAGGCTTTGGGTGGTGGTTAACTCATAGCCTTGCGCGTGCCAGCCAGCCAGCAGGCGTTCGAAGATGGCCAGCAGCTTCATGCCTTCCAGCTCGGCATGCAGCGTGAATACATGCCCGTGCGGCGGCGCCTCTTCGGTGAGCTGGAGCAGGTGGTCATGAACATTGTCGGCGGTGATGCCGTTGATTCCGATCAGCTCGTCCAGCGTCGGCAGGGTGGTCGGCAGTTGCGGACAGTGAATCAGTTCGCCGTTGCATACCGGCATGTAAGGATGGGTGCCGCGCGTATCGGAGGCATAGCTGAACCCGAGCCGCTGGGTCAGACGCAAGGCATGGGAATTCATCTGCCAACCCGCGGCGCCGTGGCTGCGTGCGCTGCCGCCGAAGATTTCTTCGAAGCGTGCGCGGGCGCATTGCATCTGGTTTTCCGTCCAGGCGGCCGGCGCCTTTTCGATGCCATCCTGCCACTTGACGTGATCCCAGCAGTGGATGCCGACTTCGAAACCGGCGTCGCGCACGCCCCGCATGATGTCGGCGCAGTTCAGCCCGATGTCCGGTCCGGGCAGCAGCGTGCCATAAAGCAGGGTGGTGAAGCCGTAATGCGAGACCACCGAAGTGCGCGATACTTTCTTCAGGAAACCTGGCCGCAGCACGCGCTTGAGCGCGCGGCCGGTATGGTCGGGGCCGAGCGAGAACAGGAAGCTGGCCTGGGCGTCATGGCGGCGCAAGGTTTCCACCAGCCGCGGCACGCCTTGGCGCGTGCCGCGATAGGTGTCGACGTCGATCTTCAGCGCGAGCTTGGTTTTTCTACCTGCTTCCGGACACATGTTCAATCCATCAGCTTGCGCGCTTCGGCGACGTCGCCGCGATAAGCCTCGAAAATACTGCGCAGGGCTGCTTCGAACGTGACCTTGGGCGCCCAGTCGAGATCGGCCATGGTGTTGGCGATCTTCGGCACGCGGTGCTGCGTGTCCTGGTAGCCCTTGCCGTAGTACTCGCCCGAGGTGGTTTCGAGAACCTTGACCTTGGCGACGCTGGCGGCATATTCAGGGTACTGCTTGGCCAGATCGAGCATCAGCGTGGCGAGTTCGCGGATCGAGTAGTTGTTCTTCGGGTTGCCGATGTTGTATATCTTGCCGGCGGCGATTCCGCGCGGGTTGTCGATGATCTTCATCAGCGCGTCGATGCCGTCCGACACGTAGGTGAAGGAGCGTTTCTGCGCGCCACCGTCGACCAGCTTGATCGGCTCGCCGCGCACGATGTGGCCGAGGAACTGGGTGATCACGCGCGAGCTGCCTTCCTTCGGCGTGTGGATCGAGTCGAGGCCGGGGCCGATCCAGTTGAAGGGGCGGAACAGCGTGTAGTCGAGGCCTTCCTGCTGGCCGTAGGCGGCGATCACGCGGTCCATCATCTGTTTGGCGCAGGAGTAGATCCAGCGCGGCTTGTTGATCGGGCCGAGGATCAGTTCGGAATTCTCGGGGTCGAACTCCGGGTCGCGGCACATGCCGTAGACCTCGGAGGTCGAGGGGAAGATCACGCGCTTCTTGTATTTCACCGCTTGGCGGATGATCGGCAGATTGGCCTCGAAGTCGAGCTCGAACACCCGTAGCGGTTCCTTGACGTAGGTGGCCGGCGTGGCGATGGCGACCAGCGGCAGGATCACGTCGCATTTCCTGACGTGGTACTCGATCCACTCCTTGTTGATCATGATGTCGCCCTCGAAAAAATGGAAGCGAGGGTTGTCCATCAGGTCGGCGAGGCGGTCGGAGTTCATGTCCATGCCATGGACTTCCCAGTCGGTGGTGTCCAGAATGCGCTGGGAGAGATGATGGCCGATGAAGCCGTTGACGCCGAGGATGAGTATTTTTTTCATGGTGCTTGCCGGGTTCCTAAGTCAGTGAAATCTTTCGGCTGCCGAAGCGGGCCTGAAAACCAGCTGCGTCGAGCGGCATGCCATCGAGTTCCAGGGCAAGCAGACGCAGAACGCCGCCATCGCCGCAGTCCGCATAGAACTTGCCATTATCCTCGTAAAGACCGGGGTCTGGCGAGTACGGCAGGCGGCGCTCGGGCAAGAGAGTCTTCAATATGCGCAGGTGGCCGCATGGCGTGTCGCAAAACGCGCCGGGATAGGGCGGCGCGACGGCGCGCACCAGGTTGTGGATGGCCTGCGCCGGCCGCCGCCAGTCGATGCGGCCGTCTTCCGCTTTGCGCCCGCCAAAATAGCTGCCTTGGCTCAAATCCTGCGGCAATTCCGCCGCCGTTCCGTCGAGCAACTGCGGCAGAACGCTGTCGAGCGCCATTTCCGCCGCCACGGTGACTTTCCGGAATACTTCCAGGGCCGTGTCATCGGGCAGGATCGGCACGGCCTGTTGAGCGACGAGGGCGCCGGCATCGGGTTTCTCCAGCATGCGATGCAGGGTTGCGCCCGTCTCGCGTTCGCCATGCAGCACGGCCCAGTTCACCGGCACGCGACCGCGGTATTTCGGCAACAGCGAGCCGTGCATGTTGTAGGCGCCGCGTTTTGCCAGAGCAAGCAATGCCGGTTTGAGCATCAGCCGGTAGTAGAAGGAGAACAGGAAGTCCGGCGCAGCCGCGGCGATTTGCGCGGCGATGGCGGCGGCGTTGGGATCGTCCGGGGTGATGCAAGGAATGTCGTGCAGCGCGGCGAGTTCGGCGACGCTGTCGAACCAGATGGTCTCGGCCGGATTGTCCTGGTGCGTGACCACCAGCGCCACCTCCACGCCATGCGCCAGCAGCACTGACAGACAACGCACACCGACATTGTGGTAGGCGAAGACGACGGCACGGGTCATTGCTTCTGTTCCAGGATGGCTTCGACGAGATAGCGCGGGCGGTGGCGAACTTGCTGGTATATCCGTCCGACATATTCGCCGAGCAGTCCGACGCCGAACAGGGTCAGTCCGATCAGAAAGAAGGCGATGCCGAACAGCGTGAATAGGCCTTCCGCCTCGGGGCCGACGACGATCCGGCGTACCGCGAGGAAAGCCACGAACAGCGCGGAAAGCAGCGAGATGCCGATGCCGAGCATGGCGAACCACTGCAACGGCACCAGCGAGAAGCCTGTCATCAGGTCGAAGTTGAGACGGATCAGGCTGTAGAGCGAGTACTTCGATTCGCCGGCATGGCGCTCCGCGTGGCCGATCTCGATCTCGGTCGGGCGCTGCGCAAAAGTATAGCCGAGCGCCGGGATGAAGGTGCTGACTTCCTTGCAAGCGTTGATCGCATTGACGATGGAGCGCGAATAGGCGCGCATCATGCATCCCTGGTCGGTCATCTTGATGTGGGTGATGCGTTCGCGCAGCCGGTTCATGGCACGCGAGGCATGGCGGCGCCAGGCGCTGTCCTGGCGCTGGCGGCGGATGCTGCCGACATAGTCGTGGCCTTCGCGAATCTTTGCCACGAGAGCGCCGATTTCCTCGGGCGGGTTCTGCAGGTCCGCATCCAGAGTGATGACGATCTGGCCGCGGCTCTGTTCGAAACCGGCCATGATCGCCATGTGCTGGCCGAAGTTGGCGGCAAACAGGATCACCCGGGTGACCTCGGGGCGTCGCTGGAATTGTTCGCGCAGGATGGCGGCGGAACGGTCGTGGCTGCCGTCGTTGATGAAAATCACCTCGTAGGCCGTTCCAAGCGCATCGAGTGCCGGATAGAGACGGTCGAACAGTTCGGCCAGGCCGGGTTCCTCGTTATAGACGGGGATGACGATGGAGATTTCGGGAGGGCTCATCGGAATGATTTTAAAACATCGCTCAGAACGACGCAGACGCGCTTCACATCGGTATCGCGCATCGCAGGAAAAAGCGGCAGTGTAACGGTTTGCCTGCCCACCCGCTCGGCCTGGGGAAAATCGCCCGGCTTGTAGCCGAGCTTCCGATAGAGGGTGAATAAGTGCATCGCCGGATAATGCACGCCGATACCGATGCCGCGTTCTTTCATTGACGCAATCAACGGGCCTCGCTGGGCGCTGGCCGGCAAGAGCACCTGGAACATATGCCAATTGGAATCGGCGAAATTTTCCTGAGGCAGTTCGCAACCGAGAGCCCGGTCGAAATGTTCAAAATAGCGCCGCGCCAATTCGCATCGTCGCGCGGTGAATTCCTCCAGGCGTTTCAACTGGCCAAGGCCGATGGTGGCGGCGATGTCGGTCAGGTTGGACTTGCCGCCGAGCACCTCGACATCCATGCCATCCTCGCCGAAGCGCCGCACGCCTTGCAGGCGCAGCCGCTCGCAGAGCGCCGGGTCGACATCCGCCGGCAGCACCAGCGCGCCGCCTTCGCCGGTGGTGATGTTCTTGTTGGCGTGGAAACTGAAGGAAACGAAATCGCCGGTAGAGCCGATGCGCCGGCCGTTCCACGATGCGCCGAAGGCCTGGGCGGCGTCCTCGATCACGCGCAGCTTGCGGCGTTGCGCGACGGCATAGAGCCGGTCGCGATCGACCGGCAGGCCGGCGAGGTCGACCGGGATGATGGCCCGGGTTTTCGGTGTGATCGCCGCCTCGATGCGATCGATGTCGATATTGCGTGTGGCCGGGTCGATATCCACGAACACCGGTTTGGCACCGACGGTCAGAATCACGTTGGCGGTGGCGACCCACGACAGCGGCGTGGTGATGACTTCGTCGCCGGGGCCGATGCCGGCCAGGCGCAATGCCACTTCCATGGTGACGGTGCCGGAGCTGAAGGCGCGCACCGGACGTCCGCCGCAGTAGTCGGAGAGCGCGGCTTCGAAGGCCTTGGCCCTGGGGCCGGTGGTCAGCCAACCCGAGCGCAGCACCGCGGCGACGTCGGCGACGGTCTCCTCGTCGATCGAGGGTCGGGTGAAGGGTAGAAAGCTGTCTGTCATGAACGCGCCACCAGGAATACGCCGACCACGATGAAGCCGATGCCGAGAAGTTTTTGCGCGGCGAGCGCCTCGCCGAACCACTGCCAGGCGACGAAGGCATTGACGACATAGCCGATCGACAGCATCGGGTAGGCGATGCTCACCGGTACCCGCGACAGCGCCATGATCCACACCACCACGCTGACCGCGTAGCAGGACAGGCCGCCGAGGATGTGCGGCTCCAGCGCGAGTTTCAGCCCGACCGGCAGGAGGTTCTCGAGATGAAATTCGAAATGCCCGACCGCATTGGTGCCGGCTTTGAGCAGCAGTTGGGCGGCGGCGTTGAGCAGCACGCCGGTGAGGACTAGGCTGAAGCTGATGGCATTCATGGTGAGGCTCCGGCGCAGGGCCGCCCCAAGCCGGGGCCAGTCCAAGGAACGGACGCCGCGCCTTCTGCGGCGGAACAGCCGTCACCCCCACCCTCGGGGTGGGGGATGGGGGGTAGGGCAACTTTCGTCACGATGACGCGGCGGGTGTCTCGGGCGGCCAGCCGCATCGGCAACCCGGTCGCGAGGAGTTGTTGGTAGGTGTCCGGCGGCATCAGCGCCCAGGCTTGCGGCGCGGCTCGCCAGGCTTGTTCGAAGCCGGCCAGGTCGGGGATGAACTTCTGCGGCTCCTGCGCGATGCCGAAAGCGAGTTCGCCCTGGAAATCCACCAGCGTGACAGTCCGCTTGAGATAAAAGGGCAGGGTTTGGTCGTAGGTATTCACGCTGAAAAATGGCACGCCGGGCTTGACCTGATCGCGGATGCGTTCGACGATCTGGTAGGCGGAATTGGATGGCGCCAGTGTGTCGTGCCCGAGCAGGATCAACTGACTGAAGAACAGGCCACCGAAGGCGAGGCTGATAACGCTTGCGCGCGGTCGGCCAGACCAGGCAAGACCGAAGGATGCCAGCGCCCCCAAGGCGAGCATGCCACTCGCGGCGAGCAGCCAGGGCAGGTAGTCGGCATAGAGCTGTTGTGGCACTTCGGGGCTGGCGAGGCGTATCACCTGGGGTGAGATAGCCAGACACAGGACGGCGAGGACGATCACCGGCAAGGCGTGCCAGCGCAATGCACGCGCATCGCGTTGGCCCAGTTCGGCAAGATAGGCGCCGATCAATGCCGCCAGCGCAGGGAACAGCGGCAGGATGTAGGAAGCCAGTTTGGAACTGGAGACCGAGAAGAAGCCGAATACCACCAGACACCACAACAACAGGAAGCGGCCTGGCTGGAAGCGGAGTTGCTGGTTGCGCTGGTATGCGTGTCGCAGCATGGCGAACATGGCGGTGAGCCAGGGCAGCATGCCGATCAGGAGGATCGGGATGAAATACCAGATGGGCTGGTAACGGCCATGGACCTTGGTCAGGAAACGTTCGAAATGTTCGTGGATGAAGAAGAAACGGGCGAATTCCGGGTTGGCCAGCGATACCGCGACGAACCAGGGCGCGGTGACGGCGAGCAATAGCGCCAAACCTGACACCAGATGCAAGCGCCGCCACAGGGCGAAGTCGCGTTGCCACAAGGAGTAGCCGACCAGGGTCGCCGCCGGCAGCAGCATGCCGATCAGCCCCTTGCTCAATACCGCCAGTCCCAGCGATGCCCATGACAACAACATGTAGTTGCGGTTTTCCGTCGCCGTCGCCTGATCGCGTTGCGCCAGCACGAAGCCGAAAATTGCGCTGGAGAGGAAGAAGCTCACCCCCATGTCGAGTGTATTGACGTGGCCGATCATTACCCACAACAGGCTGCTGCCCAAGATGCCTGCGGCATGCAAGGCGGCATGGCTGTTCCAGAGCCGTCGCACGGCGAAAAAAGTTGCCAGAATGCCGAAAAATCCGGTCAGCGCGCTCCATAGTCGCGCAGTCCATTCATGCTCGCCGAACAGCGTAAAGGCCGTGGCGGTAGCCCAGTATTGCAGGGCGGGTTTCTCGAAATACTTGAGGTCATTGAGGCGTGGCGTCAGCCAGTCGCCGGTTACGACCATTTCGCGCGGAATTTCCGCATAGCGGCCTTCGTCGGGCTTGATCAGCTTGCGGTAATCGAGCGTGCCGAACCAGAGGACGGCAAAGGCCGCCAGCAGCATCAGCAGCGTGACCGTGGCAAGGGGACGAATGCGGGGCTGTTCGCTGTCGGTCATCAATCGAGCAACAGCGCAGCCGCGACGTTGCGGCCTTCCGCCATCAGGATATTGTAGGTGCGGCAGGCGGCGGCGGTGTCCATGACTTCGACGCCGATGCGCGCACGTATCAGCGGCTGCAGCAGGCCGGGGTTGGGAAAGCGCTGACGGCGGCCGGTGCCGAGCAGCAGGAGTTCGCAGCCGAGCGCCGCAATCTGGACGAAGTCGGCTTCGGTCAGCGCATCGAACCCCGCCGCGCCCCACCCCGTTTCGATCTGCTGCGGCAACAGCACCAGGCTGGCGACATGCTGCTGTCCATTGACGGCAACGTATCCTTCGCCGACCGCGGTGACGACGTTCCTGCCTTCGGGGATATCCTGGTGAAGTTTCATGGTGTTGGGAGCATAGTGCGCTGCCGGACAACGATATTGGTTTGCGGCATACCGCCGGGTTCGGTAAGATTATATCTTTTTGGCACCGGCCCGCTTTGTGCGGTTTCCGGGAAGTTTCCGAAAGGATGGTTTGCCCCGATGCAACCGGTCTTGAAATCCACCAAGCTTTCCAACGTCTGCTATGACATTCGCGGTCCGGTATTGGCCCGCGCCAAGCAGATGGAGGAGGATGGCCATCGCATCATCAAGCTGAACATCGGCAATCCGGCGCCGTTCGGTTTCATTGCGCCCGAGGAGATCATTCAGGACATCATCCACAACCTGCCGGAGGCTTCGGGTTACTGCGATTCCAAGGGCCTGTTCGCGGCGCGCAAGGCGATCATGCACTACACCCAGGAGAAGCATATTGCCGGCGTGAATGTGGATGACATCTACATCGGCAACGGCGTTTCCGAAATGATCGTGATGGCCATGAACGCTTTGCTCGATGCCGGCGACGAGGTGCTGGTCCCGGCGCCGGACTACCCGTTGTGGACGGCGGCGGTCAGCCTGTCCGGCGGCGTGGCGCGCCACTATCTCTGCGACGAGGGCGCCGGCTGGCTGCCCGATCTGGACGATATTCGCGCCAAGATCGGCCCGAGCACGCGTGCCATCGTCATCATCAATCCGAACAATCCAACCGGCGCGCTCTACCCGGTCGAACTGCTGCGCGAGATCGTCGACATCGCCCGCACCCATGACCTGATCATCTATGCCGACGAGATTTATGACAAAGTGCTGTATGACGGCGCGACCCACACCTCGATCGCTTCGCTGGCCGAGGATGTGCTGTGCATCACCTTCAACGGCCTGTCGAAAAACTACCGTTCGGCGGGTTTTCGCGCGGGTTGGCTGGTGGTGTCGGGCGAGAAACGCCACGCCCAGGATTACATCGAAGGCCTCAACATGCTCGCTTCGATGCGTCTGTGCGCCAATGTCCCGGCCCAGTTTGGCATCCAGACGGCGTTGGGCGGCTATCAAAGCATCGACGACCTGGTGTCGCCGACCGGGCGCTTATGCCGCCAGCGCGACCTGGCCTGGAAGCTGCTGACCGAGATCCCCGGGGTCAGTTGCGTCAAGCCGAAGGCGGCGATGTATCTGTTTCCGAGGCTGGATCCGAAGATGTATCCGATCGCCGACGACCAGCAGTTCATTCTCAAGCTGCTGGAGGAAGAACGGGTATTGCTCGTGCAAGGCAGCGGTTTCAACTGGCCCAATCCGGATCATATGCGGGTGGTGTTTCTGCCCAATGCGGACGACCTGACCGAGGCCATCGGCCGCATCGCGCGCTTCCTCGAACACTATCGCAAGCGGCATGGCAATTAGAGTTTCCTGCCGTATCTTTGTGCGCTGTATGTTCTTCCTACTCTTCCTACCCTTCGTATTCACGTTTTCTTTTCCCGACAGACCATGAAACCCATCAACGTAGGATTACTCGGTATCGGCACCGTCGGCGGCGGGACCTTCAATGTGCTGCGCCGTAACGAGAGCGAAATCACCCGCCGTGCCGGTCGGCCGATTCGCATCTCGGTGGTCGCCGACAAGAACCTGGCGCTGGCCCGGCAGGTCACGGCAGGCAGCGTGCCGATCACCGAGGATGCTTTTGCGGTGGTCAACGATCCGGATGTGGACATCATTGTCGAGTTGATCGGCGGTTGCGGCATCGCCAAGGAACTGGTGCTGAAGGCCATCGAGAACGGCAAGCATGTAGTCACCGCCAACAAGGCGTTGTTGGCCACCCATGGCAACGAAATTTTTGCCGCCGCGCAGCGCAAAGGGGTGATGGTTGCCTTCGAAGCGGCGGTGGCCGGCGGCATCCCGATCATCAAGGCCTTGCGCGAGGGCCTTACCGCCAACCGCATCCAGTGGATCGCCGGCATCATCAACGGCACCACCAATTTCATCCTTTCGGAGATGCGCGACAAAGGCTTGCCGTTTGCCTCAGTTCTTGAGGAGGCGCAACGTCTTGGTTATGCCGAGGCCGATCCGACCTTCGACATCGAAGGCGTCGATGCCGCGCACAAGCTGACCATCATGTCGGCTATCGCCTTCGGCATTCCGATGCAGTTCGACAAAGCGTACATCGAGGGCATCAGCAGGCTTGAGGCCGACGACATCAAGTATGCAGAACAACTCGGCTACCGCATCAAGCTGCTCGGCATCACCAAACGCGTTTCTGTCAACGGCGCGGATGGTATCGAGTTGCGCGTGCATCCAACCTTGATTCCCACCCGGCGCCTGATCGCCAATGTCGAAGGTGCCATGAATGCGGTACTGGTCAATGGCGACGCAGTCGGTGCGACGCTCTACTACGGCAAAGGCGCCGGCGCCGAACCGACCGCTTCGGCGGTGATCGCCGATCTGGTCGATGTCACGCGCATGCACACGGCCGACCCGGAGCACCGCGTCCCGCATCTCGCGTTTCAGCCGGATGCGATGGCGGATACGCCGATCCTGCCGATGGCCGATGTCGAGACCAGCTACTACCTGCGCCTGCGCGTCGAGGATAAACCCGGCGTGCTGGCCGATATCACGCGGGTGCTGGCAGACCAGGGCATCTCCATCGATGCGATGATTCAGCGCGAACCTGGCGAAGGCGAGGATCAGACCGACATCATCATGCTCACCCACCTGACCCGCGAGCAGCGCATCGATGCCGCGATTGCCAGGATCGAGACCTTGCCGGTGGTGAAACGCCAGGTGATTCGACTGCGCCTGGAAGAACTGGACAAGTAATATTCACGAATAGGCTTCATATGCGCTATATCAGCACCCGCGGCAATTCGCCGGCGAAGAGCTTCACCCAGATCCTGCTTGCCGGACTGGCGCCGGATGGCGGGCTCTATCTGCCGGAAGCCTATCCGTGCGTCACCCCCGCTGAACTGGCGGCGTGGCGGGGGCTTTCCTATCCGGCACTGGCCTGCAAGGTGCTGGAAAAGTTCATCGACGATATTCCCTCCGCCGATCTCCAGAGACTGATCGATACGACCTACACGGCCGCCGTGTATTGCCATGCCCGTTCCGGCGATGACGCCGCCGAGATCGCGCCGTTGCGCACCTTGGCTCCCGGTTTGCACCTGCTCGAACTTTCCAACGGGCCGACGCTCGCCTTCAAGGACATGGCGATGCAACTGCTGGGCAACCTGTTCGAGTACGTGCTGGATAAGGATCACGCCGAACTGAACATCCTCGGCGCCACTTCGGGGGATACCGGTTCCTCGGCGGAATATGCGATGCGCGGCAAGCGCGGCATTCGCGTCTTCATGCTTTCGCCGCTGGGCAAGATGAGCCGCTTCCAGACGGCGCAGATGTTTTCGCTGGCCGATCCGAACATCTTCAACCTTGCCGTGCAGGGTGTCTTCGACGATTGCCAGGACATCGTCAAGGCGGTCAGCAATGACCATGCCTTCAAGGAAAAATATCGCATCGGCACGGTCAATTCGATCAACTGGGCGCGCATCGTGGCGCAGGTGGTGTACTATTTCAAGGGCTACTTCGCTGCCACGCAATCCAACGACCAGCAGGTCGACTTCAGCGTTCCCTCGGGCAACTTCGGCAACATCTGCGCCGGGCATATCGCGCGCATGATCGGCCTGCCGATTCGTAAACTGATCCTTGCCACCAACGAAAACGACGTGCTCGACGAGTTCTTCAGGACGGGCATCTACCGGCCGCGCGCCACCTCCCAGACCTTCCAGACCAGCAGTCCTTCCATGGACATATCGAAAGCCTCGAACTTCGAGCGTTTCGTGTTCGACCTGGTTGGCCGCGATGCGCCGACCGTGCGCGAGCTATGGGGCAAGGTGGATGCAGGCGGGGCCTTCGATCTGTCGCAGACCCGGCATTTCGCCCGGCTTGCCGAGTATGGCTTCGTTTCGGGTTCCAGCAGCCACGCCGACCGGCTGGCGACGATCCGTCGCATCTGGGAACAGTATGCGGTCATGATAGACACGCACACCGCCGACGGCGTCAAGGTTGGTCAGGAACACAGCGCGCCAGGCATCCCGCTGATCTGCCTAGAAACGGCGTTGCCGATCAAGTTCGAGGACACCATCAAGGAAGCGCTGCAACGGGAACCGGAGCGGCCGGCCGGCCTGGAAGGCATCGAAAACCTACCGCAGCGTTTCGCGGTGATGCCGGCGGACGTCCAAGCGGTCAAGAATTACATTGTTACCCATGCGGCATGAGCATAAGTTACTCCGCCCTGGAACGGGCGGATATTACAAGTAGATGACTGCCGGGAATACCGTGGCGGCAAGCACCAGAATCAGCCATTCGATATTGAAGCGGGCGAGCAGCCCCGTGAAATGCATCACCATAATCACGATTGCAACGATGTAATAGAGTGTAAACCACATCTTGATTTTCTCCGCTGTATGGCAGGGGGCTTGTCTCTCGAGCAAAACCGAACAATGACAAGAATATTTATACCTTGTTCATTCCAACAAAGCAAGCAAGGATTGACCCGTAAAAAAGCCTTATCTTTCGATATGGCGCAAGGAAAGATCGATGGCGCGGACGTCCTTGGTCAGACCCCCGATCGAAATGCGGTGCACGCCCGTCGCAGCGATGTTGGCAACCCGCTCCAGACTGACGCCGCCGGAAGCTTCCAGTTCGGCACGGCCGGAATTGATCGCTACGGCTTCGCGCATTTGCTCCAGCGTCATGTTGTCGATTAGTACCATCCGGGCGCCGCATTCGAGCGCTTCGCTCAATTGGGCCAGCGTTTCCACCTCGATCTGGATGAATGCAATGCCGTGCGCCAGTTGGCGTGCCTGGGTCAGTGCCGGACGAATCCCGCCGGCAGCGAGAATGTGGTTTTCCTTGATGAGGATGCCGTCGTACAAGCCAAGGCGATGGTTATAACCGCCGCCAGTCTTGACCGCATACTTTTGCGCCAGTCTGAGGCCGGGCAGGGTCTTGCGGGTGTCGACGATTTTCGCCTGGGTATCCGCCACGGCCTCGACGAAGCGGCGCGTCGTTGTCGCGGTGCCCGACAGCAATTGCAGGAAGTTCAGCGCGGTGCGCTCGGCGGTTAGCAGGGCGCGCGTGTCGGCATTGATCTCGCAAAGCGTCTGGCCGGCGCTGATGCGCTTGCCGTCATGAGTTTGCCAATCGATGCGCGCATTCGGATCGAGGCGGCGAAAACAGGCGTCGAACCAGGCCGTACCGCACAGCAACGCGTCCTCGCGACTGACGACGAGACCGCGGCTGGTATGGCCGGCGGGCATGAGTTGAGTGGTCAAATCGCCGCCGCCGATATCCTCGGCAAGCGCAGTGAGCACATTGCGTTCGACTTCAATGGCGAGGTGGAAGGGGAATTCCATGATCATAATGATGAGCAGAACATAGCGTGGTCATTCTAGCACCGCACTATGCTTTTCCATTGCAATTCGGCGAAGAGACGATGGCAAAACCATTAGAATGCAGCTTTGGCGCCCCCAGCACGAATCGAACGTGCGACCTCTCCCTTAGGAGGGGAGCGCTCTATCCACTGAGCTATGGGGGCATGTGCCGTATTTTAAACCGATCTGCGCGCTGTTGCCCGCAGTTTCTCGATTACCAATCGTCACCGGACTGATTGATGGCTGGTCAATGATATGCCTTTGTTGACACTGGATAACGCCTGCCTGGCCTTCGGGCATGTGGCGCTGCTCGATCACACGGCCTTGCAGGTCGATGCGGGCGAACGAATTGCCCTAATTGGCCGCAATGGCACCGGCAAGTCGTCGTTGCTGAAGGCGCTGGCTGCCCTCGCCAATCTCGACGAGGGCACAGTGTGGCGCCAGCCCGGCATGCGGCTGGCTTATGCTGCGCAGGAGCCGAGCTTCGATCCGGATCGCAGCATCTTTGAGACCATCGCCTCCGCTCTTGGCGAGGCAAGCCGGTTGTTGCTGGCCTATCATGAGGCGGCGCAGTTGGTGGCGCTCGATCACTCGCCCCAGCATATGGAGGCGCTGCAAGAACTGCAGGGGCAACTTGATCATACCGACGGCTGGCGTCTGCACACGCGCGTCGAACAAGCCATCAGCAGGCTTGGGCTCGATGGCGAAGCCAGGATCGGCACGCTTTCCGGCGGAGGCGTCAAGCGCGTGGCGCTGGCCCAGGTCTTGGCTACCGAGCCCGATCTGCTGCTGCTCGACGAACCGACCAATCATCTTGACCTCGACGGCATCCTCTGGCTGGAGCAGTTGATTCACGATTTTCGCGGCGGGGTGTTGTTCGTCACCCATGATCGCAGTTTCCTCGATGCCGTCGCGACCCGGGTTGTCGAGCTCGATCGAGGTCGTTTGACCAGCTACCCCGGTTCCTTTGCCGCTTACCAGGAGCGCAAGGCGTCCGAACTGGCGGCCGAGGAGCAACAGAATGCCAAGTTCGACAAGTTTCTGGCGCAGGAGGAAGTCTGGATACGCAAAGGGGTCGAGGCACGCCGGACCCGCAACGAAGGTCGCGTATTGCGTCTGGAAGCCTTGCGGCGCGAGCGTGCGGCGCGGCGCGACCGGCTCGGCAGCGTCGAATTGCGCATTGCGCGAGGTGAAAAATCGGGAAAACTGGTGGCCGAAGTCGAGGGCGTGTCGAAGCGTTATGGCGAACGCTGGATCGTCCGCGATTTCAGTTCGCGCATCCTGCGCGGCGACAAGATCGGCTTGATCGGCCCCAACGGCGCCGGTAAGACCACCCTGCTGAAACTCATCCTCGGTGAACTGGCGCCAGATACCGGCAGCGTGCGCCTCGGCACCAAGCTGGAAGTGGCTTATTTCGACCAGTTCCGTACTGCGCTTGACGAGCAGGCGGAACTCGCCGAGGTGATCAGTCCGGGATCGGATTATGTCGAGATTGCCGGGACCCGCAAACATGTCATCAGTTATCTTGGCGATTTCCTGTTTGCGCCGGAGCGGGCTCGTTCGCCGGTCAAGTCGCTCTCCGGCGGCGAGCGCAATCGTCTGCTGCTGGCGCGGCTGTTTGCCCGGCCGGCCAATGTGCTGGTGCTCGACGAACCGACCAACGACCTGGACATCGAGACCCTGGAGCTGCTCGAATCCTTGCTGCAGGAATATGCCGGCACGCTGTTCCTAGTCAGTCACGACCGACGCTTTCTGGACAATGTGGTGACGCAGTGCATCGTCGCCGAAGGCGGCGGCGTTTGGCGGGAATATGCCGGCGGTTATGCCGATTGGTTGATCGCCAGGGACAGGGCGCCTCGCGCAGCCGCAAGCGGGGCACAGAAAGCCGCAGCGAGTCCGCTTGCCGCGATTGCCGCGACTGCCCGTGGCCCAAGCCGCGAGGTGCGCAACAAACTCAGCTACCGGGAGACGCAGGAATTGGCGCAGTTGCCTGATCGTATCGCCGCTCTGGAGCAGGAGCAGGCCGATATCGCCGCGCGTCTCGCCGATGCCCGGGTCTATCGTGACTCTCCCGAGGAGGCGAAACGCTTGCAGGCACGGGCCGCCGTGCTCGACGCCGAGTTGGCGCAGCTGCTTCAGCGTTGGGAAGAACTGGAACAGCGCGCCTAAAACGAATTGCGCTACTGCGGTTGATTCTGTTCGGCCTTGTCCTCGGCATCCAGACCGAGCTTGTGCAGCAGCGCTTCATGGCTGATATGCAGCAAATCCTCGATTCCCTTGAAATCGTCGGGCAGCGCCGCATCGTGCCAGCCGTTGGCCGAGTGGCGCGCCAGGTCGACAGCCAGGAAAACGTTCTTGACGCGCGGGTTGTCCGGGCCGATGAGTTCGCCGGCGGCCTCTGCCCCATCTTGGGGAATGGCGTTGATCAGGGTTGCCAGGAGTTTCGGCAAATGCCAGGCATTGACCAGGGCCAACTGCAAATCGATCAGCCGGATGCCATATATCTCCTGCTGAGCCGTCGTCGTGCGCAGGCCCGGGTTCTGCGCCAGCATTTCTTGCACTCGCAGTTGCAGGTTCGGCGCGAAACACCACATCAGCATTTCCGTGATGTCGTGCAACAACGTGGCGACGGTAATTTCGTCGACATCCAGATCGTGGCGCCAGATTGCCCATTCGCGAGCCCAGTGGGTCGCTTTGCGCGCGCGGCGAATCGACTTGAGCAAACCGAGTTGTGCCTTGGGATAGGGCTTGAGTTGATCTTCGACCAGCGGCAGATTCTGAAATTTGCTGAAGAATGGATCCAGGCCGATCATCATCAGCGCCCGCTCGATGGTGGTGATATCGGTGTGCTGTTTCTTGGGGCGGTTTTCTTCCAGATAAGCCAGCACCCGCAGGGTCATCAGCGGGTCCTGAAGAATGACCGAGGACAATACCCGACCGTTGACCGTTTCGGCATGCTCGCGCAATTTTTCCAGCGCATGCAATGTATGCCGCAGTACAGGCAAGTTGGCCTGGGTATAAAACAACACCCAGGCATCGGTATCGGGTAAGGGATGCTCGATCATCAGCCAGAAATATATCGTCTCTGCTAAAAGATTCAATAATTCTACAGTAACGGCAGGTTCACTCGGAAACTCGAACTGAGCGGGATTTTCCTGCCAAATCTTCCGCATCATCGAAAACTTATTGCTTATCCGTAATCCGCGATTGATTTTTCTTTATGCAATGCGCAATGCGCAATGTGCATGTCGGTGGAGTATTTGTACACCTGCCCCAGTGTATTTGTACACCTGTCCCCGTTCGGCCACAAACGCATGACTGCTGGCACCTATGCTACAGTGATACGACTAATGGATAATCTGGGATAGTTCGAACTCATAGGTCGCGTCGAACAGGGATTATTCTCGGAATAAGGGGATACAAAAAATAATGACCCTGCATCTTCCTCCCATGTGGAGTCGCTTGCGTCTTTTCTCGCGCTTGATGATTGTGGTGGCGCTGTCTTTTGTACTTGCTGCACTGGCCGCCCTGTATTTCACCGTAAACCACGCCGCCATCAACGCCAAGCTCGAATTGGCCTCCGAGTATCAACGCGAACTGGACACCATCGGCTTGGCCATTACTCCCGGCTTGCTGAACCACGAACCGGAGCGAATGGAGAAGGATCTGGAGAGATTCCGCCGCAGCGCGGCGGTTATCAAGGTCGGCTTTCGCGATGTGTCCGATTCAATTGGATTTTCCCGCGACACGCCGGTGGTATTGATTGCCCCGGAATGGTTCGCACGCTGGTGCGGGGTACGTGGGCTGGGAGGAACCCGGCCGATGGTGGTGGACGGCAACTATTTCGGCGTTGTGTCGCTGGAGTTGTCCCCGGTGCCCACCATCAATCAGGCCTGGAAACAAGTCCAGCGTGGCATCGGGGTGATGGCCATGGCGCTGGGCCTGGTGTACCTCGGCATCTGGGTGGTATTGCACTATGGCCTGAAGCCTTTGCGCGCACTTTCCGAGGGTGCGCAAAGGCTTGGCAAAGGCAATTTTTCAGTTCGCTTACCCTTGCAGGGTTCCCCGGATATACGCACAAGCATCGACGGTTTCAATCGCATGGCGGAATCGGTCGAGCGTCTGTTCGACGAGATCCAGGCCAGCAATATCGCCCTTGCGCGCAGCGATGAAAACCTGAGGGTTACCCTGCACAGCATCGGCGATGCCGTGATCAGCTGCGATGCCGACGGCAGGGTCACCATGATGAACCCGATCGCCGAAGCCCTGACCGGATGGTCCATGGCGGATGCGCGGGGACAGCCGGTGAGCAGGGTGTTCCACATCATCAATGAGGACTCCCGCTGCGAAGTGGAAAGCCCGGTCGCCATTGTCCTGCGCGAAGGCCGCATCGTCGGCCTGGCCAACCATACCCTGCTGGTGGCGCGCGATGGCAGCGAACGGCCGATTGCCGATAGCGGATCGCCGATTCGTTTTAGCGCTGACAGCGAGACGCTCGGCGTGGTGCTGGTATTCCGCGATCAGAGCGCCGAGCGCGCGCATCTCAAGGCCCTGGGCCATAGCCAGGCGTTGTATGCCACACTGAGCGAGATCAACAGCGCCATCGTGCATAGCGGGGACATCGACACCCTGTTTTCGCAAGTTTGCCGCGCTGCCCATCGCGTGGGCAAATTCGCCGGTGCCTGGGTGGCCGTCGCAGACTGGGAGAACAATAGTGTCAGCCTGGCGGGACTGGCCACCCAGGATGCCGAGGCGATACGCGATGTCATCATGGGGCTTCGCCTCGGTGACGCAGCGCAAATCAATGGTAGCTTGACGGCAATGACCTTATGCACAGGCAAACGCCAGGTCAGCAATGATTTTTTGGCGGACAGCCGCTTCAAAGCCTTGGCACAAGCCTACGGATGGTCATCTTCCGGTCTTGGCGTGCCGATCAAGCAGGATGGCAAGACCGTTGCCGCCCTGATACTGGTTGCCAGGGAGAAAGAGTATTTCAGCGACGACATCCTTGCCCTGGCCGACGAAATCGGCGGCGATCTTTCCTATGCCCTCGATAATCTTGCGCGCGATCAGCAGCGGCGTAGCGCGGAAGAAAAGCTGCGCGATAACGAGCAGCGTTTGCGTTTGTCCCTCAGTGCCGCAAAACAAGGCACGTATGAGATCGACCTGCCCAAGGGCCGTGTGTTTGTCGATGCGGTGTATGCCGGCCTGCTGGGGCTGAAGCCGGAGCCGCAGACCATCAGCATGGCCGAGTATGCGGCATTCCGGTCGTGCAACTCCGAACTCCCGATGGAGCTGATAGGTCACCTGAACGAACAGGGCTTGCAGCATACGCGGGAGGAAGAATACACCGCCCCGGACGGTGGCAAACGCTGGCTGCAATATAGTGGCGCGGCCGTGGAGTGGACCGCGGACCACTCGCCAGCCCGCATTCTGGGCACCGTATCCGACATTTCGGAACGTCATGCGCAGGAGGACCACATGCGCATGACCTCGATGATGTTCGACAACAGCAAGGATGCGATCGTCATTACCGACAAGGATGCCAGGATATTGACAGTTAATCATGCCTTCACGGATATCACCGGCTACAGCGCCGAGGAGGTGATCGGCAAAAATCCTCGCCTACTCAAATCGGGATGCCATGATCCAGAGTTTTATTCGACCATGTGGCATCAGATACTCGATGCCGGCTTCTGGCAGGGCGAGCTATGGAACCGGCGCAAGAATGGCGAGATTTACCCTACCCTGAGCACGCTTTCCGTGGTGCGCCGGCCCGATGGCCAGCCGACGCACTTCCTGTCTTTGTCTACCGACATCACCAAGCAAAAGGAGTTCGAACAGCGCATCACCAAGCTCGCCTTCCACGATCCGCTGACCGACCTGCCCAACCGCCTACTATTGCGCGATCGCGTCGAGCAGCACTTGGCGTCCGCCCAGCGCGAGACGCAGCCCATGGCGATGCTGTTCCTCGATCTCGATCATTTCAAGAACATCAACGACTCCCTGGGCCATGGCGTGGGCGACCGTCTGTTGATCGAAGCGGGACACCGCATGCGTCTCGCCGTGCGCGAAGTGGATACGGTGGGACGGCTGGGCGGCGACGAGTTTCTGCTTGGGCTGCCCGACACCGACGCCGATGCCGCCGCCCATGTCGCACAGAAACTTCTGAACGAAGTGTCGAAACCTTACCTAATCGGCACCCAAGCCCTGAGTATTACCCCCAGCATCGGCATCAGCTTGTTCCCGAAGGATGGCCAATCCTTTGACGACTTGATGAAATCCGCCGATACGGCCATGTACAAGGCCAAGGAAACCGGGCGCAACGGGTATTACTTCGCCAACAGCGAAATGAACCAGGCGGTGCTCCGCAAGCTGCAACTGGAGAGCAATCTGCGCCGCGCGCTCACCAACGAGGAACTGCTCCTTTTCTACCAGCCCCAGTACGGAATTGCCGGCAACCATCTGGTCGGTCTGGAAGCCTTGATCCGCTGGTATCAACCGGAGCAGGGGTTCATGTCCCCGAGTATATTCATCCCAGTTGCTGAAGAATCCGGCCTGATCGAACCCATCGGTGCCTGGGTGCTGGCAGAAGCCTGTCGCCAGATCAAGAAATGGCAGGATACCGGCGCACCTCCGGTTCGTGTCGGGGTGAATTTTTCCACCCGGCAGTTCGCCGCCCGCAATCTGGTGGAGAGTGTAGACCGGGCTTTATCGCAATCGGGGGTGTCGGGCGAGTTTCTGGAAGTCGAAATCACCGAGAGCCATCTGGCCGGTGAACTGGATCACACACTGGGTGTATTGAAAGCTTTCAAGAGCCGCGGCTTGAATATTTCCGTCGACGACTTCGGTACCGGCTATTCCAGTCTCAGCTATCTCAAGCGCTTCCCCATCGATCGCCTCAAGATCGATCAGTCCTTCGTGCGCGATCTTGGCAGCGATGCGGACGATCGCGCCATCGCCTCCGCAGTGGTCACTCTCGGCCATAGCTTGGGCATGAAAGTCATCGCCGAAGGCGTGGAAACTGCCGAGCAACTGGAGATCCTTCGGGGGATGGGGTGTGACGAAGTCCAGGGATATTTCCTCGCACGCCCCATGCCCTCCGCCAATGTCGCCGCCCTGTTGCCCAAGCAGGCTGCAACATGAACCTGCGTCTGGCCATGCCGGGAGGGAGAGGATTGAGAGGATTGGGCCATGTCTGGCTGCATGACGCATAACTTGCTTTGCGGGTTCGTCCTCTGCGCCATCGCAAGTGCCGGACAAGCTCAGTCGTTGGACATCGGCGCAGACGATCTACGCCTGCGTTCCAACAACACCTTGCGCTACAACTGGGCACAGCGCGCGCAAGGCCGCGATGCCCGCATCGCCAACAACGGCGCCTACGATCAGGGGGATGCGCTTTTTGCGCGCGGCGACACCATTGCCAATCGCCTCGACTGGCTCGGTGAATTCGACCTGTTCTACCGCGACAACAGCGGCTTGCGCCTGACTGCGGCGGCCTGGTTCGATGCTGCCTACGGCAAACAAGGCAGTGCAAACCCCGCCGCCTTGCCCAGCGCTGCGCCGAGCTACAGCGGCAATACCTTCACCCGCTATGTGGAACGCTACTACCGCGGGCCATCGGGAGAATTCCTCGACGCTTTCGCCTTTACCGCTATCGATATGGGCGACACGCTGTGGAATGTGAAGGCCGGGCGCCATGCCGTGGTCTGGGGCGAGTCCTTGTTCGGCAGCGCCCATGCGGTAAGCTACTCGCAGACGCCCGCCGATGGCGGCAAGTCCGTGGCCAATCCCGGCGCATCGGCGAAGGAAACGGCGCTGCCGATCAATCAGCTGTCGCTGGTAGCGCAGATCGCTCCGGAACTGTCGTTTCTCGGTCAGTATTTGTTCGAGTGGCGTCCCAATCGACTGCCTGAAGGCGGCACCTTTTTCGGCGTGGCCGACAACGTGCTGAAGGGCCCTGACGTCAATCGTCTTCCCGCTCTCCCCGGGCAACGCGGCGACTGGGGGCTGGGCCTCAAATGGAGTCCGGCGTGGCTCGATGGCACCCTCGGCATGTATGCGCGCCGCTTCGACGACAAGGCCGCTTGGGTGGCCCAGTCCGTGGGTGGTGGCCTTACGCGCGCGGTCTATGCGAAAGGAATCGATCTGTGGGGAGTGACGCTGTCCAAGAACGTGGCCGGCGTTGCCGTCGGCGCGGAACTTTCCCTGCGCCGCAACGACCCCTTGACCAGCGATGCCGCCAATAGCGCCCCGCTGGTTTTCGAGGGCGCGCGCGGCAGCACTTGGCACGCCCTGTTCAATGGCGTGCTGGCGCTGGGGCCGACCCGTTTCTACGATCTGGCTTCGCTGTCGGGCGAACTGGCCTGGTCGCGTCTTGATCGGGTCACGAGCAATCCGGGACTTTACCGTGCGCAGGGCTATCTCGCCGCCTGCGATACGCTGGCCAAGGTCAAGGGTTGTGCCGACAAGGAATATTTCGGTGTCTCGCTGTCCTTCGTCCCGACCTGGCTCCAGGTGTTTCCCGGTGTCGACGTGGAAATGCCGTGGTTCTATTCCGTCGGTCTCAAGGGCAATGCGCCCAGCAACGGCGGCGGCACCGAGGGTGCCGTGATCTGGAAGGTCGGACTCACGGCCAAGGCTTATGCGCGCCATCAATTCGATCTGGCTTACACTGGCTATGACCAAAAACTGCTGGCGGACCCGACTTCGCCTTTCGGCTCCCGCATTCTGGGCGCACCGTACAAAGACAAGGGTTGGCTGTCATTCACTTATCAAATTAGTTTCTGAGGCCGGGAATGAATACAAAACCGCGACTTTTTGCCCTCCTCGTGTGGTTCGCCACGATCCTTGCCGGCAAAGCCTTGGCTGCGGTCAGCGCGACGGAAGCGGCAGTGTTGGGCACGAGCCTGACCGCTTTCGGCGCGGAAAAGACCGGCAACCGGGACGGCAGCATCCCGGCCTACAGTGGCGGCCTGCCGGCCAGCACCAATCCGCCAGGGTTCAAGAAGGATTCCGGGCGCTGGGCCGATCCCTATGCTGGCGAGAAACCCCTGTATTCCATCACTGGACAAAACATGGGGCGCTACGAGGACAAACTGAGCGCGATGAACAAGGCGCTCTTGCAACGCTTTCCCTCTTTCCGCATGGATGTTTACGCCAGCCATCGCAGTGTGGCCTTCCCGAACTGGGTGCTCGACAACACGCTCAAGAACGCCACCCGGGCAAAGCTCGCCAAGAGCGGCGTGGCCCTGGAAGGAGCTTACGGCGGCGTCCCCTTTCCCATTCCCAAGAACGGCCATGAGGCGATGTGGAACCACCTGCTGCGTTACAACGGCCTGGGTGTCTACTTTCGCATGCGCAACTGGTATGTGGACGGTTCGGGCCAGGCCGTCAATACTGCGGAGGAACGGATCAACCTGCAGATTGCCTACTTCGATCCGAAAGGCGACGGGGCGGAATTGAAGAAGAACGGCAACATCTATCAGCAGTATGCCTTCGACTACGTGGCGCCACCCCAGGTGGTGGGCAATGCCACTATTTTTCAGGACACCATGGACCCGATACAGCAGCCTCGTCGGGCTTGGACATACTCCGCCGCCAGCCGCCGCATCCGTCTGGCTCCCGATTTCGCTTATGACACCCCCGTCGCCGGTCAGGGCGGCGTGGGCACCTACGATGAAGTCAACTTGTTCGATGGCGCCCTGGATATGTTCGATTTCAAACTGCTGGGCAAGCGGGAAATGCTCATCCCCTACAACAACTACGCTCTGGCCTTGGTTCAGGCCAAGACCTTGCTGACGCCCAAGCATCTCAATCCCGACCATGTGCGTTGGGAGCTGCATCGGGTCTGGGTGGTCGAAGCGACGCTAAAACCGGGCAAACGCCACACCTTCAGCAAACGGGTGTTCTACTTTGACGAGGATTGGAGCGGCGCCGGCATGAGCGACGAGTACGACCATGAAGACCGCTTGGTCAAAGGCATCTTCAACGGTTTTCAGCAGCTCTATGACAGCCAGACTCCCTTCGCACGGACCTATTGGGGTTACGACCTGTCGTCGGGCAATTATCTCCTGAGCATTCATCTGGGCGACCCGGGTTTGGGCCTTTGGATGAAACCGGAGGGGTTCTCGAAATTCACCTATACGCCGGATGCCCTGCCCGGTAGAGGCGCTCAGCGCTAGCGGTGTCGCGCTGCTTCTTGATCCTCGCCGGCATCCAATGCATCGCGGCTACATTGGATCATCGAGCCATGCCGCTGCATCGTTGAGCTATCGTTGCTGCGCCGGCAGCGCCCGGCCCTAGGCCTTGACCGGCTGGCAGGCGCAGGCGCCGCTGAACAGGTGCTGCGCCGAGTTGAAGTCCTTCTTGCCGATGTCGATACCGCAATGGCGCAGGATGCAATGCGCGGCGGTGACGTGGAAATAGAAGTTCGGCAGGCTAAAGCCAAGCAGCATCGTCTGCCCGGTGAAACGCCGCTCGATGCCGCTCGGATACTTGGCGACGATCTCCTTGTCCTCGGTGCCGTCGAGCTGCGCCGGCGTGAAGCCGTTGACATAACGGATGGTCTGGTCGAGACGCTGCTTGAGATCGTCCATGCTCGGCTCTGCGGTCGGCAGCACGAGCGGGTCGACCCCGGCAAGGCGCGCGCAGGCGTTGATGGCCTGGCGATTGGCGAGGTTCACCTGCATCGCTAGCGGTAGCATGTCGGGATACAGACGTGTACGCAGATAGATTGCCGGATCGATATTCTTAGCGGCGGCATGGGTGGCGGTCTTGTCGAGATTGGTCGACAGGCTGGTGAGGAATTGCACGAAGGTCGGCGCCGAGGCCGCATACATTGAGATTGCCATGTCGTTGTCCTTTCGATTTCCGGCGGTTACAGTGAATGAATCAGATATCTTCCCATGAAACCATGAAACAAAGCGAAACGATACGATACGAAAATCGCTGGTGCCAGCGCGCGAGCACAAACAAGCACACATGCGCGTGCTTGCGATGCCCGATCCTGCCGGCGAAAAACCGTTACGTTGTCACCCGGGATCGCTGCAAGGCTATTGCGCGCTTTTGCCAACGATCGCCTGGGGGTTGAGCGCCAGTTGCAGTCCTTCCGCGGTGTCGTAGTCGCGCATTCCATGCCCATCGTCCGCCTGCCCTGCATTGAACACGTAGTAACCGCCCTTGACGAAGTCGTAGTTGGTCCACGAATTGAGGTTGATTCCGCCAGTGGCATATGAGGGAAAGCTGTTGATGAGGGCGACCCGCAATATATTGCCGGCGGCATCATAGGCTTCGGTTTGGGTGATGCACCAGCAATCTTCGTCGATGTAGAACGTGCGGCGCGCATAGGCATGACTGGCGTTCGGTTTGCGTATCGAGTCCACGATCCACATCCTGTGTTTCTCCCAGCGCAGCGCATCGGGATTCACGAATTTCTTGCCGGCAAACGCTTTGGTGGGAATCGTGTTGGTGATGCCGAAGACGTTATACGGTACCAGCATTTCCTTCTTGCCAACAAGCTTGAAGTCGAAACGATCCATGCGACCGGAAAAGCCGGCCAGTTCGTCCCAGAATATGGCGCCGTTCATCAACATGTCATAGGAAAAGTCGGGGGCCGGACGGATGCGACGCTGACCCGGCGTGTAGTACCACGCTTTCTGTCCGAGCGACGTGTCAACGAGGTAGTAGCCGAGGTAGCCCGCACCCGCGATCTTCGGCGGCGACGTGACGACCGACGTGAATCCGAACGTGCTGCCGAAGGTCTGCTGGCGCAACGTGCCCTTGCTGTCATACCAAGGATGCAAATAGAACGCCTTTGCCTGCGTCAGTTCGATGGGATTGCCGGCAGAGTCGATCATCAGGGCCTTACCGGTAAATTCACTCACGGCCGCCGAAAAGCGGAATGTATTGTTCCACATCACTTCGTACCCGTTTTGGGGAATAGGAAAAGGAAGTCCTTCGTAGGGAAGGTTTTCCTTGTCGGTACCCTCGAGCGTGTCGCCCTTTACCGCTCCGGCCAGCTTGGCGGTGGTGGCGTTCTTGACGGTGTTCTGCAGCACCGTCGGTGTATAGCGCATGCTGCGATGACTCGGGTAGACGTCGACCCGATAACCCGTGTAGGCCTTGATCAGCGCCTTGGTGCCCGGTGCCAGCAACGTGTCATATTGCGCCATGTTCTCGGCATCGATCGAGTACAACGGCTTCTCGCTCCTGAACGGGTCGATGTAGTGTCTGGAAGTCCTGGGGTCGTATCCGGCAACCTGGTCGATGCCGCCGCTGTAGGCAGGAATCGAACCATCGGCGTTGGCAGCCTGTTCGGCGCCGAACTCCGTAAGGCTGGCGCCCAACTGCTTCGCTTCTTCGACGGTGACTGCCGCCAATGCGGAAGTTGCCAGCAGCGCCATCGCACCCGCTACGATCATGCGTACAGACAGGATTTCGTTCATTGTCATATTCAGTCTCTCCTCGATTTTTTTTGAATCCTATCCGAAAAGCAACACCAACACCAACATCGTTAAACGTTAAACGACGGTAAGCTAGTCGGGTAATATCCGGAAATGACCGGTGGTGGCGATGGAGCAGAGTCCCAAGAATTCAACGCTACTGACTGGAGCATGGCGACAGCCCCTTTTTATGATGCCATAGTCATATATCCCTTGTGGGTACAACTGGGCCAGTCAGCAAACCATAAGCGCATCCTGAATCGCCGCCAAATGCCGCAATGCGCGACGGCCGCTGCAAATCAATCGCGGAATCCGGATACCCAACTTATTCAGACCCCGGCCAGACTCAATGCCAGGGGGGTTGTCACTGTCGATAGCGCCGTCGTCAGTACCATGCTGGTGGCGACGGGAGCTTCCATGGTTTGGAAATGGCGCGACATGAGATAGACATTGACGCCGACGGCCAACGACGAGAGCAGCACGACGACTTGGGTTTCCATTGCCGGCAGCGAGAGTGCCCGTGCCAGAGCCCAGACGACGAATGGCTGCACGGTCAATTTAAGCGTGCAAATCGCCACGCTTTGCTGCCATCCTTTGCGGATGCCGTATTCGGCCAGTCCCATCCCGACCACGATCAGCGATAACGGCGCAGCGATCTGTCCCATCATGGCCAGTGGCGTGACGGTCAACTCGGGCAATTTCAAGCCGAGCATGCCGAACAGCGTTCCTGTCACGATGGAGGCCACAATCGGGTTGATCAGCACGCTGCGGGCAGTTTTCGCGAAACCTGCCAGCGAGAATGAACCGTGACGCGCCCATTCCACCGAAATGGTCACCAGGGTCCACAGGGTGAGCGCATTGAACACCAGCACCAGCGCGACGGAAGGAACGGCGCTATTGCCAAGTATCGATTTCGCCAGCGGGAGACCGAGCAGCACATTGTTGGAGAACACTCCGCCCAGGGCGAACACCGATTGCGCGACGCCATCGAGCCGAAATAGATAGAAGCCGACCAGCCGCCCGATCACGAAGACGATCAGACAGCCGCCGAAAAAAGCGATCAAGAGCCGAGCATCGACTGGCGGCATCTGGGAGAAGTCGCTCATCATGCGGAACAGCAGTGCGGGCAGGGCGACACTGAACACAAAACGGGAGAGGGCGTCGACGACCGACTTGGGCCAAGCTCCCCAGCGCACCAGCACGTAGCCGACCAGCACCAGGAGATACAGGGGAACAGTGAGGGAAAAGAGATGGAAGAAGGAGGCCATGAGCGATTCGGAATAGCGGTTCGGCGGGAGGATAAGTTTAAACCCGCCGATAAGCAAAACGGCTCTGCCATCTCTGGCAGAGCCGTTTGGGTTTGGTGCAGGTGATGATGCTTAAACCGTCACCGTTCCCGCCACCTCCTGGTAATCCTCGATCTGATCGAAGTTCATGTAGCGGTAGATGGCGCCGGCATTCTTGGCCAGCACGCCGATGTTGGCCATGTATTCCGCTGCCGTCGGGATCTTGCCGAGCAGGGCGCAAACCGAAGCCAGTTCCGCGGAACCGAGATAGACGCGGGTGTCGAGCCCCAGGCGGTTGGGGAAGTTGCGCGTCGAGGTGGACATCGCCGTGCTGCCCCTGCGAACCTGCGCCTGGTTGCCCATGCACAGCGAGCAGCCGGGCATTTCCATGCGTGCACCGGTGCGGCCGAGCACGCCGTAGTGGCCTTCCTCGCTGAGCTGCAAGGCGTCCATCTTGGTCGGCGGGGCGACCCACAGGCGTGCCGGCAGGTCCGTTTTTCCTTCGAGCAGTTTGCTGGCGGCGCGGAAGTGGCCGATGTTGGTCATGCAACTGCCGATGAAGACTTCGTCGATCTTTTCGCCGGCGACTGCGGAAAGCGGCTTTACGTCGTCCGGATCGTTCGGGCAGGCGACGATGGGCTCCTTGATGTCGGCCAGGTCGATCTCGATGACCGCTGCGTATTCGGCGTCGGCATCGGCCTTCAGCAGTTCCGGCTTGGCGATCCAGGCCTGCATGGCCTGGATGCGGCGCTCCAGCGTGCGGCTGTCCTGGTAGCCGTTGGCGATCATGACCTTCATCAGGGTGATGTTGGAGGTCATGTACTCGATGATCGGTTCCTTGTCGAGATGCACCGTGCAACCGGCGGCGGAGCGTTCGGCGGAGGCGTCGGTGAGCTCGAAGGCCTGTTCCACCCTGAGCTTGGGCAAGCCTTCGATTTCCAGGATGCGGCCGGAGAAGATGTTTTTCTTGCCCTGCTTCTCGACGGTGAGCTGGCCGGCGCGGATCGCATACAGCGGGATGGCGTTGACCAGGTCGCGCAGTGTGATGCCGGGCTGCATTTCGCCCTTGAAGCGCACCAGTACCGATTCGGGCATGTCCAGCGGCATGACCCCGGTGGCGGCGGCAAAGGCCACCAGGCCGGAGCCGGCCGGGAAGGAGATGCCGATCGGGAAGCGCGTATGCGAGTCGCCGCCGGTGCCGACCGTGTCGGGCAACAGCAGGCGGTTGAGCCAGGAGTGGATCACGCCGTCGCCGGGGCGCAGCGAAACGCCGCCGCGCGTCGCGATGAAGGCCGGCAACTCGTGGTGCATCTTGACGTCGACGGGCTTCGGATAGGCCGCCGTGTGGCAAAACGACTGCATCACCATGTCGGCGGAGAAGCCCAGGCAGGCCAGGTCCTTGAGTTCGTCGCGGGTCATCGGGCCGGTGGTGTCCTGCGAACCGACCGTGGCCATCTTGGGCTCGCAGTAGGTGCCGGGGCGCACGCCCTTGCCGGCCGGCAAGCCGCAGGCGCGGCCGACCATTTTCTGCGCCAGTGTAAAGCCTTTGCCGGAACTGGCCGGGGTATGCGGCAGGCGGAACAGCGTGGAAGGCGGCAGGCCCAGCGCCTCGCGCGCCTTGGCGGTGAGCCCGCGTCCGATGATGAGCGGTATGCGGCCACCGGCGCGGACTTCGTCGAATATGACGTCGGACTTGACGGTGAACTCGGCGACGACCTGGCCGTTTTTCAGCGCCTTG
Source organism: Sterolibacterium sp. (assembly GCA_041674385.1). GTDB lineage: Bacteria > Pseudomonadota > Gammaproteobacteria > Burkholderiales > Rhodocyclaceae > JACRAR01. Next base: position 16,314 of record JBAYVU010000008.1, on the reverse strand, counting down.
CCTTCATAAGGACGCAACTCGACCACATCGCCCATCTCCATTTTCGAGACGTCGAGTTCGATCGGCAATGCGCCGGCATCTTCCATGGTGTTGTAGAAAATCGGCGCAATCTTGGTTCCGAGGCAGACACCGCCGAAGCGCTTGTTCGGCACGAACGGGATGTCTTCGCCAGTGAACCACAGCACCGAGTTGGTGGCGGACTTGCGCGAGGAGCCGGTGCCGACCACGTCGCCGACATAGGCGACCAGGTTGCCTTTGGCTTTGAGCGCGGCGAGTTGCTTGAGCGGGCCGATCTTGCCGGGTTCGTCCGGGTCGATGCCGGGGCGCGCGTTCTTCAGCATGGCCAGGGCATGCAGCGGAATGTCGGGACGACTCCAGGCGTCGGGTGCGGGCGAAAGGTCGTCGGTGTTGGTTTCTCCGGTGACCTTGAATACGGTAACGGTGAGCGATTGCGATACTTCCGGGCGCGAAGTGAACCACTCGGCATCGGCCCAGGATTGCAGCACTGTCTTGGCATTGGCATTGCCCTTGCGGGCCTTTTCCTGGACGTCGTGGAAGGCATCGAACACCAGCAAGGCTTTGGACAGGCCGTGGGCGGCGATGCCGCCGACCTGCTTATTGTCGAGCAGATCGATCAGCGGCTGGATGTTGTATCCGCCAAGCATGGTGCCGAGAAGTTCGGTGGCTTTCTCGCGCGAGATCAACGCGCATTTTTCCTTGCCCATCGCTACCGCTGCGAGGTAGGAGGCCTTGACCTTGGCGGCATTGTCCACGCCGGCTGGTACGCGGTGGGTAATCAGGTCGACCAGATAGGCTTCCTCGCCTTGCGGCGGTTTTTTCAAGAGTTCGATGAGCTCCTCGGTCTGCTTGACACTCAGCGGCAACGGCGGAATGCCGAGGGCTGCGCGCTCGGCGACGTGTTGGCGGTAGGCTTCTAACACTGCGACTTCCTTTCAAAAAAGCGGGTGAAAAATAAGAGTGGCTAACTAAAAAAACGTTCCTCCGCCACGTCCGGCAACTTCATGCCATTGACGTGGGCGCGGCGAAGGATATCCCAGTAGTAACGAAACGATGCCCGGTCGTGCAACTTGCCGGATATCTGGATTGGGCCCCAATGGGCCTCTTGGGCGGCGAACAGGATGTCCGCCGCTTCAGCGACCTCGGCGAAGTCCGGACGCATGGCTTCGACGATGGGCAGAATCTGGCTCGGGTGAATGCTCCACATGCGCAGGAAACCGAAGTCCTGGCGGGCACGCCGGGCGTCCTCGCGGACCACATCGGTGTCGCGGATCTCGACGCAGATATTGTGGGTCGGCACGATGCCGTTGCCCAGCGCCGCGGCGGCAATTTCCATCTTGGCGCGGACGATCAAGGGATGCTCGAACTGCCTGGGGCTGCGCATGGCGCTGGCGGGGATTGCGCCATGATGGGCGCTGACGTAGTCCATCAAACCGAAGTCGATCGATTCGACCGTGGGCAGAGCGGCGATCTGCCAGGCTTCGCGCAGGCCGGTTGGCGTCTCGATCAGAACATGAACCGGAATGTTGTCTTCGATGCCATGACGCGATTGTATCTCGTGCAGCGCAGAAATCTGCGCGAGGACATCATCCAGACCGCGTACCTTGGGCAATACAAGATAGGCGAGACGCGAACCGGCATTGCCGACGATGATTTCCAGGTCGTCGCGCCAATGGCTGTGGGTGATGTCATGGATGCGTGCACCGAGTCGATCGTGACGGTTGCTTTCGTCCATGATGCAGGCGGCGATCATCTCGGCATGTTGCCGCTCGCAACCGGTGGGTGCGCCATCCTCGCAATCGCAGGTGATGTCGAAAATCGGCCCGAGTTCGGCTTGCAGAGATAAGGCTTTGCGGATCAGCTTTTCGCTGCCGGCATAATGTTCGCAGGCGGAAAGGGCAGGGAAGGGACGTGCATTGTCCACTCCCCGATACAGCACTGCGGCAGGATGGGATCGTGCGCTCATTGACAGGCGATGATTCCGATCCTGCCTTGGTTCGGAAGGCTGATCAACTGATCAGGTGTTTGACGCCGTCGCGTTCTTCCTGGAGCTCCTTGAGCGTGAGGTTCATGCGCTCGCGGCTGAAAGCATCGATGTCCAGGCCCTTGACGATTTCATACTTGCCGTTCGAGCAGACGCACGGGAAGCCGTAGATGATGCCTTCCGGGATGCCGTAGGAACCATCGGAGCAGATGCCCATGGTCACCCATTGGCCGTTGCTGCCCAGCGACCAGTCGCGGATGTGGTCGATCGCGGCGTTGGCGGCGGAGGCGGCGGAGGAGAGTCCGCGTGCTTCGATGATGGCGGCGCCGCGCTTGCCGACCGTCGGGATATAGGTGTCTCGGTACCAGGCTTCATCATTGACCAGTGCCGCGGCTTTCTGTCCGCCGATGGTGGCGAAGCGGATATCGGGATACATGGTTGGGGAGTGGTTGCCCCACACGATCATCTTTTGAATTTCGCTGACCGCCTTGCCGGTGCGCGTCGCGAGCTGCGACAGGGCGCGGTTATGATCGAGCCGCAACATCGCGGTGAAGTTGCTGCGCGGCAGGTCTGGGGCGGAGTTCATGGCGATCAAGGCATTGGTATTGGCCGGATTGCCTACCACCAGCACCTTAACGTCACGCGCGGCAACCTCGTTGAGGGCGCGGCCTTGCACGGTGAAAATGGCGCCATTGGCTTCGAGCAGATCTTTGCGTTCCATACCCTTGCTGCGCGGACGGGCGCCGACGAGCAGGGCGACTTGGGCGTCTTTGAAAGCCACCTTCGGGTCGTCGGTCTGCACGACGCCGGCGAGCAGAGGGAATGCGCAGTCTTCCAGCTCCATGACCACGCCTTTGAGCGCCGCCAGTGACGGAGTAATTTCCAACAGTTGTAGAATTATCGGTTGATCCTTACCCAGCATCTCGCCGCTGGCGATGCGGAATAGCAGACTGTAGCCGATTTGGCCTGCAGCGCCGGTGACGGTAACGCGAACGGGGGCTTTGGACATTTCTAAGGGCTCCTTGAAGTGTTGTAGATCGGTAAAAAAACTGCGAAGTGCTGAAAAAATGACGAAGCGAAATAATGATGGCAATTGCCTACGCCAGAGTTGATCTCGGTCAACGACAGTTAATCGAAAGATACTTGAGAATGAAGCTTTTAGCTTTACCTGAGGTCGTTTGATTTTACCTCAACAACCATGGAGATTAGGGACATGACGCAGTTAAAAGATAAGTTGTTGGAAAAGATCCAGGCGCACCGTAGCCGCACCGCCAAACTTACCAAGGAATACGCAGACGTTGTCATCGACAAGGTCGATATTGGGCAGTGCATTGGTGGAGCCCGCGACATCAAGTGCCTGGTTACCGACATCTCCTACCTCGATGCGCAGGAAGGGATTCGTTTCAGGGGGAAAACCATCCCCGAAACCTTTGCGGCCCTCCCCAAGGCGCCCGGCTCGACTTATCCGACCGTCGAGTCTTTTTGGTATTTTCTCCTGACCGGCGATGTTCCCACCCAGACCCAGGTGGACGAAGTTGTTGCGCAGTGGAAAGCTCGCCAGCAAGTTCCCCAATATGTGTTCGACGTGCTCCGCGCCCTGCCGCGGGACAGCCATCCGATGGTGATGCTCTCCAGCGCCATTCTTGTCATGCAGAGGGATTCCAAGTTCTGCGCATACTACAAGTCCGATAGTTTCAACAAGGTGAACGCCTGGGAACAGGTGTATGAGGATGCCAGCGACCTTGTGGCCCGTATCCCCATCATCGCCGCTTTCATTTACAACTTGAAGTACCGTGGCGACAAGCAGACCCCCGTCAATCCCAAGCTGGACATGGGCGCCAATTTTGCCCATATGATCGGTCAGAGCGAACAGTATCAAGACGTGGCCCGCATGTACTTTATCCTTCACTCGGACCACGAATCCGGCAACGTTTCGGCCCACACCACCCACCTCGTGCACTCGGCGTTGTCCGATCCCTACTACGCGTATTCTGCTGGCCTCAATGGCTTGGCAGGCCCGCTCCATGGCCTCGCCAACCAGGAGGTGCTGGGCTGGACCTTGAAGTTCCAGGAAAAATACTGCAAGGGCGTCGAGCCCACCAAGGAACTGATCACCAAAGCCCTTTGGGACACCCTCAATTCCGGCCAGGTCATCCCGGGCTATGGGCATGCCGTCCTGCGCAAGACCGATCCGCGCTATATGTCGCAGCGCGAATTCTGCCTCAGGACGCCGGGCCTCAAGGACGACCCGCTGTTCAAGCTGGTCTCGATGATCTTCGAAGTTGCGCCGGGCGTCCTTAGCGAGCACGGCAAGACCAAGAACCCTTGGCCAAACGTCGATGCGCAGTCTGGCGTCATCCAGTGGTATTACGGCCTCAAGGAGTGGGACTTCTACACTGTCCTGTTCGGTGTGGGTCGCGCTCTGGGCTGCATGGCAAATATCACCTGGGATCGCGCTCTGGGTTATGCGCTCGAACGTCCCAAGTCCGTCACCACCGACATGCTTGAGAAGTGGGCCGCGGAAGGCGGCATCAAGTAGGGACAGTCCGGATTGTCAGGGCAGGCTTGGCGGCTCCTTAAGTGGCGGTGGAGCCGCCGCCGGCTATCTGTGGCGTCGTCTCGATATTGTGGTATAGGTGGCAGTGTCGTTGCGGATCGAATTACCTATCGTTAGGGGGCTAAGCGGTGACAGCAGATCGACCGAGCGTTTCATCCACCGCCGAGCCGGACTACATGGAGGGGCTCAAAAAGGAAGTCGCCGAGATCAAGTTCCTCATCCACGATCTTCGTGTCGAGGGCTTTTTCAACGACATCCTCCACTACCATGTCACACTGAATACCGACCTCGAGATCTACAACCTGGAGCAGGCGCAGGTTCTGCACGAAGCGGATCTCTTGGAGTTGAAGTCGAAGCTCGGTGCCTTGCGCCGGGCCTTCCATGACTACTCGAATGCGGTGAAGAGCTTCTCGCCGGATCGGACGGTTCTGCTGCTTGGACGTCGTTACATCGATACGATTCTCGAGACCTGCCATCTCATTCTTAGTCCGCTGTGGGGGCGGTCGGATCAGGTGCTATCGTTCCTGCCCGAAGAGGCTCGCTCCGTCCGCTCGCGGCGCCACTACCGCAACAGCGTCAGTTGGCTTTACGGCGTGCACACGCGCATTGCGGCGTTTCGCGAGGAATTCGATGAGGCGAGTGTACACGAGGAATTCGACATCGCCGAGGATATCCGCGATTTCACGCAAGATGTTGTCCTCGGGTATGTGGTCGAGAAATCCGAGGCTCGCGTCGAACTTCAGTTCAACCGGCTGGCGTCGGCGGTTATCGCAGGCAACCGCCAGCGTTTCCGGCGCATGTATTTTAATCTGGTCATGAATGCCGTCGATGCCATGAGCGAGCGCAAGGTGGGCGTGCTCAACGTCAGTACCGCTGTCGAAGATGACCATGTGGCGTTGCGTGTGCGCGACGACGGCATGGGCATGCCGACAGAAAAAATCAGGCAACTCCTATCCGACCGACACAGCCTGGATGGCGAACTTCACTCGCTCGGGTTCGTGTTCGTTCGCCAGACGGTCGCCGAGTTCGGTGGCGAACTGAGTATCGAGAGCACCGAGGGCAAGGGCACCACCATGACGATCCTTCTGCCCTACCTGTTGGGCAAGACTGCCGAGTCCCTGGATCCGTCGCGACGGGACAAGTACCGCTTGCCGGAGAAGTACCGATCTTTCGCAGCGGATGTCGCCTTGGTGAAAGCGCCATCGAAGAGCGTGCCGATCGCCGATGCAGACCCCCCGGCAGCCTTCCCGTCAGAGGAGAAGCGGACGGCCGCGGTGCCGGCCGCGGGAGGCATAGAACAACAGCGCCCGTGCGGCAAACTGGTGCTCGATGCTTACCGGAACTCCACTGCTCAATTTCCCGGCAGCATCTTCGCCATCGCCGTTACCGAGAGCGACCGAGTCGAGATGTTCACAGTCAAGCCCTATCAACGCGACTGGAGCATCTCGCACGAGGATCTCACGCCCATGCACTTCCAGGCAGTTCATCGCGGACGCCTGGAGGAGGACGATCTGAAGCAGCCGATCCTGATACTCAAGCCGCCCCAAAGTATGATGGAGTACTTCGAGTTCAAGGAACTGCCCCAAGCCGAGCGTACTCCCGAACGTTTCAACCGCATGGTTCGCGACGAGTGCATCCGGATCGCCAGAAAGTTCATTGCGACAGGACTCGACCCGCAGATCCCGGTCCACCTGGCCAGCGCGCGCCAGTTTTTTGCGGTTCCCACAGACTTTCATGGGACCGAGCCGTTCCCGCTCGATCTGCTGGCGCGTCAAAGACTGTCCTCGGAAGGGAACTAGCGGCATCGGCGGCCGGCATCGGTCACCGCATGCTCAAGGAGTCGAGCGCAATCTCCGCCCGAACGGCAGCGACTATTCGGTTGTCGTGCAGAGGGGGCTCGGCATCCCACCGGTATTGTTCACAGGCATCTTCTCGCTGGCGCGCAACCTGGGCTAGGTGACATAATGGAAAGAAGTAACGACCTAACCGGTAACAGGTGACACCATGATGAAACAGATGTTGTCCAATTCCTATCTTTTCGGCGCCAATGCGCCATTCATCGAAGAGATATATGAGACTTACTTGAATAACCCCGGCGCTGTGACCCCGGCATGGCGCGATTATTTCGACAAGCTGCAGAATCTTCCGGGCGCCGGCAGCAATGCCACCCCGGATGTCACACACGCCCCCGTCGTGGCATCGTTTGCCCAGCGCGCCAAGTTGGGCACCCTGCGCCAAGCCGCGACCCCCGTGACAGACGTCAGGCAGGTCAAGGTATTGCAGATGATCGATGCCTATCGTTTTCTGGGCAACCGCTGGGCTCAACTCGATCCGCTCAAGCGCACCGAGCGTCCTAACATAGTAGAGCTTGATCCGGCTTACTATGGCTTTACCGAGGCCGATCTCGGCGCCATTTTCAATACGGGCTCGTTTTCCTTCGGACCCGAGCAAGCCACTTTGCGCGAGATCCTGGAAGCCTTGCGCCAGACCTACTGCGGCACTATCGGTGCCGAGTATATTTACATGAGCGATATTTCGCAGAAACGCTGGATCCAGGCAAAGCTGGAGCCTACGCGGGCGACGATGCACTTTACGCCAGAGCATAAAAAAAGACTGCTGGAACGGCTCACCGCTGCCGAGACCATGGAGCGTTATCTTCATACCAAGTATGTCGGCCAGAAACGCTTCTCGCTCGAAGGCGGCGAGTCCACCATCGTCGCCATGGATGAACTGGTGCGCTGCGCAGGCGAACATGGCATCCAGGAGGTGGTGATCGGCATGGCCCACCGTGGCCGCCTCAATGTGCTGGTGAACATACTGGGCAAATCGCCGCAGGACTTGTTTTCCGAGTTCGAAGGAAAGCACGTCGACGAACTGTCGGCGGGCGATGTCAAGTATCACAACGGTTTCTCGTCGAATGTCGCTACTCCCGCTGGTGCCGTGCATTTGACGTTGGCATTCAACCCCTCGCATCTGGAGATAGTGAATCCGGTGGTCGAGGGCTCTGTGTATGCGCGTCAGCGTCGCCGCGGCGACAAGACCGGCGACCAAGTGCTGGCCGTCCTGATTCACGGTGATGCGGCAGTTGCAGGCCAAGGCGTAAACCAGGAGATGCTCAACTTCTCGCAGACGCGAGGCTTTGGCACCGGCGGGACTGTGCATGTCGTCATCAACAACCAGATTGGATTTACCACTTCCGATCCGCGCGATTACCGTTCCTCGCTCTATTGCACCGATATTTTCAAGATGGTCGAGGCACCGATATTCCATGTAAACGGCGATGATCCCGAAGCTGTTGCACTGGTTACGAGACTGGCGATGGACTTCCGCAGGGAATTCAAGAAGGACGTCGTCATCGACTTGGTCTGCTATCGCAAGCTGGGACACAACGAGCAGGACGAGCCTATGGTGACCCAGCCGTTGATGTACAAGAAAATTGCAGCCCACCTGGGCACGCGCAAACTCTATGCCGATCGACTGGTCGGGCTGGGCATATTGAAGGCCGACGAGCCCGATCGGATGGTCAAGGATTATCGTTCGGCATTGGACGAAGGCCGCTTGGTTGAAAATCTTGTGCTTTCGGACCACCAACGCAAATTTGCGATGGACTGGACGCCCTTTTTGCACCGGAAATATACCGATGACTGCAACACCAAGGTACCGCTTGCCGATCTCAAGCGATTGATGCAACGATTGACCGAGGTTCCTGACAACTTTACGCTGCATCCGCGTGTGCAAAAGATCAACAATGATCGCAAGGCAATGGGCTCCGGCAAACTCGGTCTCGACTGGGGCATGGGGGAAACGCTGGCTTACGCGTCGTTGTTGGTTGAAGGATATGGCGTGCGAGTGTCTGGCGAGGACAGTGGCCGCGGAACTTTCTTCCACCGGCATGCTGTGCTGCACGATCAGAATCGCGAGAAATGGGACGCCGGCAACTACATCCCGTTGCAGCACATACAGGAAAAGCAGGCGCCATTCATCGTCATCGACTCGGTGCTTTCCGAGGAAGCCGTGCTGGCGTTCGAATATGGCTATTCCACGGCAGAGCCGAACGAACTGGTCGTATGGGAAGCGCAATTTGGCGATTTCGCCAACGGCGCCCAGGTCGTTATCGATCAATTCATCAGTTCGGGTGAAGCCAAGTGGGGACGCCTCTGCGGACTGGTGTTGCTTCTGCCGCACGGTTTCGAGGGGCAAGGGCCTGAACACTCATCGGCGCGTTTGGAACGCTATATGCAACTCTGTGCCGAGCAGAACATACAAGTATGCGTCCCATCGACCCCGGCGCAGATATTTCATCTCTTGCGCCGACAGATGTTGCGTGCAGTGCGAAAACCGCTCATTGTCATGACGCCAAAATCCCTTTTGCGCCACAAAGATGCCGTGTCCAGCCTCGATGACCTGGCAAAAGGCGGCTTTCAAACCATCATTGGCGAGATTGGCAGCGCCGAGGAAATCGATCCGAGGAAAGTAAAGCGCATCGTGTTGAGTTCCGGCAAAATCTACTATGATTTGCTGGCCGAGCGGCGCGCTAAGAATTTGGGGGACATTGCCCTATTGCGCCTGGAGCAGCCTTATCCGTTCCCGACGAAATTCTTTGCAGCCGAACTGAAAAAGTACCCAATGGCTAAGGAAATGGTTTGGTGCCAGGAAGAGCCGCTGAACCAGGGTGCCTGGTTTGCCATTCGGCATCATTTGGTTGCCGGCTTGCGCGATGGTCAGACAATGCATGTGGTGGCACGCCCCGCTTCGGCGTCGCCAGCGGTCGGCTACTATGCCAAACATAACGCCCAGCAGCGAAACGTGCTTGAAACGGCACTGGGGTCTAGCGCCAAGCTCAAGGCATTTGCGGAATAACAAGGGGGTCTCCATGCTTATCGAAGTCAAAGTACCGCAGCTCTCCGAATCGGTAGCCGAAGCGACTCTAGTGACTTGGCATAAGGCGGTCGGCCAGGCGGTCATACGCGACGAGAACCTGATCGATATAGAAACGGACAAGGTCGTGCTCGAATTGCCGGCGCCGAGTGCGGGGGTCATTACCAATATCCTCAAGGGTAACGGCGCGTCGGTGGTCAGCGGCGAAGTGATCGCGCAGATCGACAGCGAGGCCAAGGCCACGGAAGTCGCATCGCCGGTTGTCGCCCAGCCGGTTATTGCCGCAGAGACTGAGACCGAGGCGGCGGTGGCTGCGCCGCAGGTCATGCCGTCAGCGCGCAAGATCATGGCAGAGAAAGGAATCGATCCTGCAACCCTCAAAGGATCGGGGCGCGACGGTCGGATCACCAAGACCGATGCGTTGGGTATCGGCATAAACTCTGGCGCTGCACTTACCCCGACGCCGGCGGTTCCTGCAATGGTTGCAAAGCCGGCATTGGCACAACCGGCGTCCGTCAATATCGATGCCATACGCGCCGATCGACCCGAACAGCGTGTGCCCATGTCGCGACTGCGTGCGCGCATTGCCGAACGGCTGGTGCAATCCCAATCCACTGCGGCCATCTTGACGACTTTCAACGAGGTCAACATGGCGCCGATCATGGCACTTCGCAAGCTATATGCCGAGAAGTTCGAGAAGGAGCATGGCGTCCGCCTTGGCTTCATGTCCTTCTTCGTCAAGGCGGCGGTGGCCGCCTTGAAAAAATTTCCGCTGCTCAATGCTTCAGTCGATGGCAACGACATTGTTTATCATGGCTATTTCGATATCGGCATCGCCGTCGGCAGTCCGCGCGGTTTGGTCGTGCCCATTCTGCGCGATGCCGACCAGATGTCGCTGGCCGCGCTTGAGAAAACCATAGCGGAGTTCGGCGCAAAGGCCAAGGATGGCAAACTGACCATCGAGGAACTCACCGGGGGGACGTTCTCCATCTCCAACGGCGGCGTGTTCGGCTCGATGTTGTCGACGCCGATCATCAACCCGCCGCAATCGGCGATTCTCGGCGTGCATGCCACAAAGGACCGGCCGGTGGTGGAGAACGGCCAGATTGTGGTGCGTCCGATCAACTATCTGGCCTTGTCCTATGATCATCGCATTATCGACGGCCGCGAGGCGGTACTCGGCCTGGTGACCATGAAAGAAATGCTGGAAGATCCGACGCGTTTGTTATTGGAAGTCTGAGGAGAGTAAACCATGCCCAAGCAATTCGATGTGGTTGTCATAGGAGGTGGCCCGGGCGGCTACGTGGCAGCCATCCGCGCTGCGCAGCTTGGCCTGAACGCGGCTTGCGTGGAGTCTCAGCCTTATGCCGATCCCAAGGGTGAAGTGCGTCTTGGCGGCACCTGCCTGAACGTCGGGTGCATCCCTTCTAAGGCATTGTTGCAATCTTCTGAATATTTCGATCAGGCCAACCATTCTTTTGTCATGCATGGCATCAGTTTCGACAACGTCAAGATGGATGTGACGACGATGATGCGCCGCAAGGACAACATCGTCACCCAACTGACCGGTGGAATCAGGAGCCTGTTCAAGAAAAACAAAGTGACCTTGCTGGTCGGGCACGGCAAGTTCGTTCCATCTCCGCAGCGGATCCCGACTACGTCCAGTAGCGGGACATTCGAGGGGCAGAGCTTCTCAACGGATGCCGGTCGTGAAAACGAGCCATGGCAGCTCGAAATCTCCGGGCCGAATGGCAGCGAGATGGTTGAGGCCAAGCATGTCATTATTGCCACCGGCTCCAAGCCCCGCCATCTGCCGGGCGTGCCGGTCGATAACAAAGTTATTTGCGACAACGTCGGCGCACTCTCACTGGAAGGCGTGCCGAAACGCCTGGGCGTCATCGGCGCAGGAGTCATCGGCCTGGAGTTGGGCAGCGTCTGGAAACGGCTCGGCGCAGAAGTCACCATGCTCGAAGCCCTGCCGGACTTTCTCTCTGCGGCCGATCAGGCGATAGCCAACGAAGCCTGGAAAATCTTCACACGCAAGCAGGGTCTCAATATCCTGTTGGGCGTCAGGATCGGTAAAGTCAGCATCGGCAAGAAAGTGGTCAGTATCGACTATGAAACGGGGGATGAAAAAACCGCCACCCTCGAATGCGACAAGTTGATCGTTTCCGTTGGGCGTATCCCCAATACCGACGGCTTGGGTTGCGAAGGCGTTGGTCTCAAGCTGGATGAACGTGGCCGTGTTGCGGTCGACGGACATTGCCGGACCAACCTGGAAAACGTTTGGGCGGTGGGTGATGTCGTGCCAGGCCCGATGCTGGCGCACAAGGGGATGGAAGAGGGTGTCATGGTTGCCGAATTGATTGCTGGCCAGGCGGGGCATGTCGATTACAACACGGTCCCCTGGGTTATCTACACTCACCCCGAGATCGCCTGGGTTGGCAGAACCGAGCAGCAATTGAAGCGTGCGGGGGTCGATTACCGCGTTGGCCAGATTCCTTTCATGGCCAATGGTCGTGCTCTCGGTCAGGGCGATACTACCGGCTTCGTCAAGATGCTTGCCGATACCAAGACCGATAGGATTCTTGGTGTGCATGTGATCGGCAATAATGCCTCGGAATTGATCGCAGAAGCTGTCGTGGCGATGGAATTCGGCGCTGCTTCAGAGGATATCGCGCGTATTTGTCATGCCCATCCAACACTTTCCGAAGCGATGCATGAAGCGGCGCTGGCTGTAGATAAACGTCCGCTGCATTTCTAAAATGCTCGTCCTTGCCCGCTTATCCCTACTGGCTGATTTACAATTCTTTCCGGCAGAACGGAATTCTTGAAATTTCTCTCGGGTAATTTATTTGACTTGCGGCATTCTGGTTTTTTCCTAAAAGCCTCGGTTAGAATTCGCCTGTCACTTCACTGGATAGGATAGTGCTACAAGCTGGTCAACCTGCACCAATATTTACCTTATCCGATGCGGATATGGAAAGCTTCGACTTGTCATCGTTGCGTGGCCGGCAGCATGCTGTACTGTTTTTTTATCCTAGGGACGATACGCCATTCTGCACGCTTGAAGCCATAGACTTTAGCGATCACGAGGAAGAGTTCGCCCGCCAGGATTGTGTGATACTTGGCATCAGCCGCGATGATTGTCTGCGCCATGCGGAATTTCGCGACAAGCACGGACTTTCGGTTCGCTTGCTGTCTGATGGTGAAGGCGAGGTGAGCCGCAAATATGGCGTCAGCCAAATGCGCGAGAAGAATGGCATGCGCAAACTGTGCGTCGTGTGTTCCACCTTCGTAATCGACTGCTTGGGCGTGATTCGTCATGCGCTATACGATATCAAGCCTCGTGGGCATGTTGCCGAAGTTTTGCAGCTTGTTAAACAACTGGAGAAGCCATGCAAATCGCGAAAAATTCTGTCGTAACCCTGAATTATCAAGTTCATGATATTGATGGCAATCTCATTGATGAAGGGAACCAGGCGCTGGTTTATATCCACGGCGGTTATGACGGTATTTTCCCTCGTATTGAGGAAGAATTGCATGGAAAGGATGTCGGCGCAACGCTCAAAATTAAACTGGAGCCTGAAGAAGCTTTCGGCGAGTATGACGCTGAATTGGTAAATGTGGAGGCGCGCAACCTGTTCCCCGAGCAGATCGAGGTGGGTATGCAGTTTGAACGTGGCGGAGAAGATGAGGATGATTTGCTGTTCACCATCACCGATATAGAAGGTGACAAGGTCGTGGTCGATGGGAACCATCCCCTTGCGGGAATGTCGCTGGTGTTTGCTTGCACTGTCGTCGAGGTACGCCCGGCAACTGCGGACGAGCTCGCTCATGGCCACGTACACGGGCCGCATGGACACCATCACTAGGTGGTTGCGGCGGCGCTGACACCTTGAAATTACCGGCTCGCCGGACCGCTTTTATGTGGAGAGCCGTTTCAATTGGTAGAGTTTTTCCAGGGCTTCGCGCGGCGACATGGAATCGGGATCCATATCGTTCAGGGTTTCCAGTACGGGATGTGGTTCGGCTTCCGCCGGGGCATTTGCCGCAGTGAACAGATCGGCTTGCAGTCCATTACTGCCTAGTGCGACTTCACGGTTTTCCATGGCGTTGAGCCGTCTTTTAGCATCGCGAATCACGCTGCCGGGAATGCCCGCCAACGCCGCTACCTGGATGCCATAACTCTGACTGGCCGGGCCCTCCTCGACTGCGTGCAGGAAGACGATGCTATGTCCATGTTCGATAGCATCGAGATGCACATTGGCACATTCAGGATAATCCTGTGCCAGCCGCGTTAGCTCGAAGTAGTGCGTCGAGAACAATGTAAAGGCGCGGTTTTTTTCGATGAGGTGACGGGCGATGGCGAAAGCCAGCGCCATCCCGTCAAAAGTTGAGGTGCCACGGCCGATTTCATCTACCAGCACCAATGAACGGTCTGTCGCCCCATGCAGAATGGCCGCCGCTTCGGTCATCTCGACCATGAAAGTCGAGCGGCCCGAGGCGAGGTCATCGGATGCTCCGATACGCGTGAATATTGCGTCGATCGGCCCGATACGTGCCGACTTGGCCGGCACAAAACAGCCGCAGTGGGCGAGCAAAACGATCAGTGCTGTTTGCCGCATGTAAGTTGATTTGCCGCCCATGTTCGGACCGGTTACGAGCAGTAATCGTCGTGTCGCAGACAAGTGCGTATCATTGGCAATAAACTTGGTCCCTTGAGTATCGCTTCTGGCTTCCACTACTGGATGGCGTCCGCCTTCGATTTCGATCCCTGGCGAATCCTGGAATCGTGGCTGGCAATAATCGAGTCGCCGTGCCGCCTCGGCAAAGCCACATAGGCCGTCAGCCAGCGATACGGCACGAGCGATGCGTTGTAAGTCGGGGATATATTCGGCGAGTTCCGATAGTAATGCTTCGTAGAGCAGCTTTTCCAGGGCTAGCGCACGTTCGTTGGCGGAAAGCGCCTTCTCCTCGAAGCTTTTGAGTTCAGGAGTGATGTAGCGCTCGGCGTTCTTCAAGGTTTGGCGACGGCGATAGTCATCGGGAACCTTTGCCGTATGGGCGTGACTGACTTCGATGTAGAAGCCGTGCACCTTGTTGAATTCGACCTTGAGATTGGCAATGCCGGTGCGTTTCTTTTCACGGGTTTCGAGTTCAAGCAGGAATTCGCCGCAGTTGTTCTGTAGTCCCCGCAATTCGTCGAGCATTGCATCGTAACCGTCGGCTATGACGCCACCTTCGCGCAACGACGACGATGGTTCCGGGCGAATCGTCCGGCGCAGCTTATGCAGCGCCTCCGCCGGTGTGGCCAGGTTTTCGCGTATCTCCAGCAGCATTGATGCTTGTGCGTCTTTGAGCGGCTGACGCAAATTTTCAAGCATGGCGAGACTGTCGCGTATCGCTGCGAGGTCGCGTGGCCTGGCGCTTTTCAGTGCGATACGAGCGGTGATTCGCTCGATGTCAGCCATTCCGCGGAGATTTGCGCGAAATGCGTCGCAGATCGGTGTTTCAATATTTCCTTCGAGCAATTCGGCGACTGCTTGATGGCGTGAGGCGGCGGCATTTCGGTCGGCCAATGGATGGTGCAGGCAATGGCGCAACCAGCGTGCTCCCATGCTGGTGACAGAACTGTCGAGTAAAGAGAGTAGGGTGGGGGCCGCTTCGCCCTGCAGGGTTTCGGAAATCTCCAGATTGCGTCGCGTCGCGGCATCGAGCCGCAGGTATTCGCCGTCTCTTTCCACCCTGATGCCGGTGATATGAGCCAAGGTTTGTTGCTGAGTGACTTGGGCATACTGGAACAGCGCGCCGGCGGCGGCGAGTCCCAGCGGCAATCCGGCTGTGCCATCAGGTATAAATGCAGCAAGATCGCGCGTCCCAAAATGCTCCGCCAACAAGCTTGCGGCGGATTCGGCATCGAAATGCCAGTCGGGTAAGCGCTTGAGTGCCACACCACGTAATTCTGGAATTTCCTTGCGCAGACCATCCGGAAGCAACAGTTCGGCCGGCCGCAATCGTTCGAAATGTGCGGGTAACGCACCAGTTGAGCATTCCATGGTGCGCAGGTCGCCATTGGCTAGATTGAGCCAGGCCAACCCGCTCCGGGAACCCTTCCCGTCTTCCATGGCCAGCGCCAAGAGCAAACTGTCGCGCTTGTCGTCGAGCAGCGCCGCATCGGTCAGCGTGCCGGGTGTGACGATGCGCGTCACGGCGCGTTCGACAGGTCCTTTGGCCGTGGCCGGATCGCCTACCTGTTCGCAAATCGCTACAGATTCTCCAAGTTTTACCAAGCGCGCCAAATATTGTTCGAGGGCATGGTAGGGCACGCCCGCCATCGGGATCGGCTGGCCGGCCGACTGGCCGCGACGAGTCAGCGTAATGTCGAGCAGGTGTGCGGCCTTTTCGGCATCGGCGTAGAACATTTCGTAGAAATCGCCCATCCGGTAGAACAACAGCATGTCCGCATGCTGTGACTTGATATGCAAGTACTGCTGCATCATCGGGGTATGTTTTTCTAACATCATGCTTGGCGTGATATTTCCCATTAACTTCGGCATGCACGAACCGGTTTATTAAGGATTTGCATCGGCATTGCATAAACCCGTTAATCGGCTTATTGGTTCGGCCTGCTTAAATTTTTCCCAGCAACTACATTACTTGATGTTGTCGGTGTTTACAAGTTCTAGTTTCGTCTTTATAATTGCTCCTCTCTGCTTATCGCAGACACGGCATTCAAGTTGTTGCCGCGTAGTGTTCTTTAACAACCAAACAACCGATAGGTGTGGGTGCTTGGGAAGGGTAGTAGTTTGTCTTGGGTTAGCTGAACCGAGAATCGAAGGAAGCGGATGCGGGGTTGAGCCGAGAGGTTTGACGG
>JBAYVU010000007.1:0-98793 GCA_041674385.1 Sterolibacterium sp. | reverse complement strand
GCCGAATCCGCAGGCGACCGAACCGCAGATTCGCACGATCTACGAAGGCTTTGGTTTGAACCGTCGCCAGATCGACATCGTGGCCGAGGCGGTTCCCAAACGCGACTACTACTACCAGTCGCGACTGGGCAATCGCTTGTTCGACCTGGACCTGGGGCCGGTCACGCTGGCCTTTGCCGGTGCTTCGACACCGCAGGACCAGCACGACATTGATGCGGTATCCCGCTCCGTGCCGTCTCCCGACTTCGCAGCTGCCTGGCTGCGCCATCGCGGCCTCGACTGGGCCGCCGACCTTGTTCCGTCCTTTCCGTCCCTTTCGTCAGATCAACAGGAGAACGCACCATGAAAAAGACCATCCTCGCCATTGCCGCCGCAGCGCTGGTGACCCTGATGCCAGTCGCGCACGCGCAGTGGGTCGTGATCGATCCGTCCAATCTGACCCAGAACATCATGACGGCCGCACGCACGCTGGAACAGATCAACAACCAGATCAGACAGCTCCAGAATCAGGCGCAGTCGCTGATGAACCAGGCGAAGAACCTCACCGGTCTGGACTTCAGCGCGTTGAATGAACTGCGTGCGTCGCTGTTGGCGACAAACCAGCTCATTCAACAGGCGCAGGGATTGGCGTTCAACGTGTCGCAAATGGAGAGCGAATTCCAGCGGCTCTACCCGGATGCGTATTCCGCCTCCATCTCGGGAAACCAGATGGCGACCGATGCGCGTTCGCACTGGCGCAATTCGCTCGAAGCGCTGCGCACCGCGACCAAGGTGCAGTCGCAAGCCGTACAGAACTTCGCCTCCGACGAACAGACGTTGACTGACCTGGTGAACCGCAGCCAGTCGGCGATCGGTGCGCTGCAAGCCACACAGGCCACCAACCAACTGCTGGCCCTGCAAGCGCGGCAGGCCATCCAGGCGCAGCAACTCCAGGTCACGCAGGATCGTGCGACCGCACTGGAGCAGGCGCGCATCGTTGCCGTGCAGGAGCGTGCTCGCGAAGTGCGGCGGCGCTTCATCGGTGACGGCACGCCGTACACCCCGCAGACCGTCGATTTCTACGGCCACTGAGAGGACGCCATGAACGACGTTTCTGTTATCGATCATTTCCTCAGCGTCTTCTCGCACTACATCGACTCCGGTTTCGGTTTGCTACGAGGAGAAGTGGCTTTCCTGACTACCACGCTGGTGGTGATCGACATGACGCTGGCCGGGCTGTTCTGGGCCATGAGCCATGCCAGCGGTGGCGGGGACGACATCATTGGCAAGCTCATCAAGAAGGTGCTGTATGTGGGCACCTTCGCCTACATCATCGGCAATTTCAATCTGCTGGCCGGCATCGTGTTCCGGTCCTTCGCCGGCTTGGGATTGGTGGCGTCGGGCTCAACGATCACTCAGGCCGAGTTCCTGCAGCCGGGGCGGCTGGCCAAGGTCGGCATCGACGCCGGTGCGCCGATCCTGAAGCAGATCGGCGACATGGCGGGCTTCCCCGAGGTGTTCGTGAACCTTGACGCGATCGTCGTTTTGTTCCTGGCTTGGCTGGTGCTGATCGTGAGTTTCTTCGTACTCGCGGTGCAGCTCTTCGTCACCTTGATCGAATTCAAGCTGACCACGCTTGCAGGCTTTGTGCTGGTGCCGTTCGCTCTGTGGAACAAGACCTCGTTTCTCGCTGAAAAAGTATTGGGCAACGTGGTGTCGTCGGGCATCAAGGTGCTGGTGCTGGCGGTCATCGTAGGGATTGGCACGGGCTTGTTTGCCGAATTCCAGGTGACGCCGAATGAACCCTCCATCGACCACGCACTGACCATCATGCTGGCCGCACTGGCGATGCTGGGCCTGGGGATCTTCGGGCCAGGCATCGCGACTGGGCTGGTGTCCGGGGCACCGCAGTTGGGTGCAGGCGCCGTTGCCGGAACCGCGTTGGGTGTCGCGGGAGCGGCGGTCGCCGTGGGTGCTGCCGCCACGGGTGTCGGAGGCGCCGTTGCTGCCGGTGCGCGTATGGCACCGGGTGCCGCAAAGATGGCCGCAAGCGGTGCCAGCTCGATGGCCTCGACCGCCAGCAGCGCGAAGTCTGCGTTCCAGGCCGGTTCTGCCGGTGCGGGTGGCGGACTCAAGGGTGCGGCGGCTGGCCTGGGCAACGTCGCCAAGACGGGTGCGCAATCGGTGGGACAGAAGGTCGCCGCCGGAGCCAAGTCCATGAAGGACCGGGCTGCGGCGGCCATCAAGCCGGATGCCCCGGCATCCGGGGCTGGGGCGGCGAGCACGGCCAATGGTCCGGCCGCTCAAGGCGGCAACGATGCCGCGCCCACCGATACCCAACAACCCGCATGGGCCAAGCGCCTGCATCGTCGCCAGCAGATCAGCCATGCCGCCTCGACCGTCGCCCACACGCTGCGCGGTGGAGACGGCGGCGGCTCGGGCAGTAGTCCCAGCCTGCGCGACCCCTCGGATTCATAAGGAGAACATCTCATGCGATTCAAACGTTCATTGGTGCGCTATGCAGACAGGCCGCAGCCTGCCACCCCATACCAATCTGCCGAACAGGTTTGGGATGACCGTATCGGTTCGGCCCGCGTGCAGGCAAAGAACTGGCGGTTGATGGCTTTCGGTTGCCTGGTGCTGGCCTTGCTGATGGCTGGGGGCCTGGTCTGGCGCTCGGCGCAATCCAACGTTACGCCCTTTGTGGTGGAGGTGGACAGCAGCGGGCAAGTGCGCGCTGTCGGCGAAGCCGCTACGCCATACAAGCCAACTGATGCGCAGACGGCCCACCACCTGGGGCGCTTCGTCACGCTGGTGCGCTCACTCTCCATTGACCCCATCGTCGTGCGGCAGAACTGGCTCGATGCCTACGACTACACGACCGACCGGGGCGCGGCCGTGCTCAATGACTACGCACGCACCAACGATCCCTTTGCCCGCATCGGCAAAGAGTCGGTCACGGTGCAGATCACCAGCATCGTGCGCGCCAGCGATGCGTCGTTCAACGTGCGGTGGACCGAGCGTCGCTATGTCAACGGCGCGGCCGCTGGACTGGAGCGCTGGACCGCTGTTGTGTCCGTCGTCCTGCAAACGCCGCGCACCGAGGAACGGTTGCGCCGCAATCCGCTGGGCATCTACGTCAATGGGTTGTCGTGGAGCCGTGAACTCGATTCTTCCGAGGGGACCAAACCATGAAACCGTCTTTGCGCATTTACGTATTTCTGCCACTACTGGTGGCCACATCAATGACACTCTCGGGCTGCGCCACGCAAGGCCAGCCGCCGCCGACTATCACGCTCGATGAACCAGTCGCGGCGCAGCCGCTGCCGGAGTTGCCCAAGCCCATCGAAGTGGTTGCGGTTCCTCAGCCTTTGCCATTGCCCGAGCAGTTGAAGCTGTTGCCGAATGAGCTGGAGGCCAAGACTGCACCTGAATCGACCGACGAGAAGGTACGGGTCACGCGGGCCAATCAGGAGGCCCGAATTGCACCGACCCGCGAGGGCTACGTCAATGCGATCCAGGTATGGCCGTTCACCGATGGTGCGCTGTACCAGGTCTATGCCAGTCCAGGCCGGGTGACGGTGGTTTCGCTCCAACCGGGCGAGGAACTGGTGACGGTCGCCGCTGGCGACACCGTGCGCTGGATCGTGGGGGACACGTCCAGCGGCACGGGGGCCGGTCTGCGCGTGAGCGTGCTGGTCAAGCCCACGCGCAGCGGTCTTAAAACCAATCTGGTTGTGACGACCAACCGGCGCACCTACCTGATCGAGCTGACCTCGACCGAGAAGGCATGGATGGCGTCCGTATCCTGGGACTATCCGAAGGATCGCATGCTGGCCTTGCAGCGTCAGGCACAGGCTGCACAAGTTGCCGCACCGGTCGATGCGGGCCTGTCGCTGGAGAAAATCCGGTTTCGCTACGCGATCATCGGCAGCAATCCACCCTGGAAACCGCTACGCGCCTTCGACGATGGCGAGAAGGTCTATATCCAGTTCCCCGGTGGCATCGCGCAGGGCGAGCTGCCACCGCTGTTCGTCATCGGCGCGCAGGGGGATGGCCAGCTCGTGAACTACCGTTTCCGTTCGCCGTACTACATCGTGGATCGGCTGTTCGGCGCTGCCGAACTGCGCTTAGGCGCTGACAAAGGTGACGTGGTGCGGATCGAGCGCACGGATGGGACTGTGAGCGGGACGCGGAGGAACTGACCATGAGCCAAACGAACGATACCCCTGACACGCCAGCGCCAGACGTGCCGCCCAAGGTGGCCCCGGAGAGCGTGACACTGCGCTCCCAGCCGCGTCCAGTTACGCGCCTGAACCGGCGCATGCTGGCCGTACTCGCTGGCGGGCTGGCGACTGCCGTACTCGGTGGCACCATCTGGTCGCTGCAATCAACGCAGCGCCGTGGCGCTGGCGACCAGAAGGAGTTGTACAACGTGGATCGCGTGTCGCGCTCGGAAGGACTTGATCGACTGCCAGCAGACTATTCCAAGCTGCCGCCGACCCTGCCAGCCGCAGTGCCGCAGCTCGGTGCGCCGCTGCCAGGCGACCTGGGTGGCCCGATCCACAAGGCCGAGCAACAAGCGCAGGGTTATGGCTACCAGCAGCCTGGCCATGACCCGGCCGAGGTTGAGCGCTTGGCGCGTTTGAAGCAAGCCGAGGAAGCGGCGGCTTCTTCGGTTTTCTTCCGTTCAGGTGCCCAAAAGGTAGCCGCTGCCGCGCAGCCGCAGGCCTTGCCTGCTGCCACAGCGCTGGCCGCGAATGCCGCCTTTGATCCGATGGCCGCTGGCCCGGCCTCGACAGCAGCCCAGTCCGCCGATCCCACGACGGTACAGAACCGGCAAGACCAGAAGGAGGCGTTTCTGTCCAAAGCCGGTTCTACGGAAACCCGCAATTCCGGCTCCCTGCAAATGCCCGCATCGCCGTATCAGGTCATGGCCGGTACGGTGATCGCCGCTGCGCTGGTCACGGGCATCAAGTCCGACCTGCCGGGCGATGTGATCGCCACGGTGACAGAGCCGGTCTATGACACGGCCACCGGCAAGTACGTGCTGATCCCGCAGGGCTCGCGCTTGCTGGGCAAATACAACAGCCAGGTGAGCTACGGGCAGAGCCGCGTGCAGGTGGTGTGGAATCGGGTCATCCTGCCGGATACGTCCTCGTTCCAGCTCGACAAGCTGGTCGGTACCGATCCGGCGGGTTATGCGGGTCTGGAAGACGGTGTGGACTGGCATTGGGATCGCGTGTTCGCCGGTGCAGCGCTGACCACCTTGCTGGGCATCGGCGCCGAGCTGGCCGCACCGGAGAATCGCAATGGCGGCGATCGCGTGATCATCGCCGGGCGCGACAGCCTGAAGGACTCTGTGAACCAGGTAGGCCAGGAGATGACCCGGCGTAACATGAACATGCAGCCGACGCTGACCGAGCGACCCGGCTTGCCGGTGCGCGTCATCGTCAATCGAGATCTGGTGCTGCGGCCGTATCAGCCACTTTTCTTTGTGCGTGGGGGATTGCGATGAGCACGCCTACAAAGAAGCTGAGACTCGGGCCGCTGCCATCCAGTATCAGCACCAAGCTGACCTTCACATGCCCGGTCAGCCTGAAGGCTGACCTCGACCACTATGCGGCGCTGCACGCCCAGGCCTACGGCGAAACAGTGGATGCGGCGACGTTGATTCCGCACATGCTCGAAGCCTTCATGGCTGGAGATCGGGGGTTCAAGAAAAGGGTCGCATCAAAGCCGTCGCAGAAGCCACCACAGCGAGAAGCAACACCTTCGTAGGCGAAGTCACAGCCACAAGCCCCCCGAACGCGCAGTCTGCAAACTGCGCGTTCGCATTTTGGGGATCAGCCCTATGTATTGCTCGAATATGATTGCGGAGGAAGTGGCCGATGCCTTCATCTGTGTTGCCCGCTCGGGCACGCCAAGACCCGCAACCGCAAGGCTCCTATGTGGCCCCCAGCCTGCAAACCTACAGCGGGCTGAAGTCCCCAGGAAATACCCTAAACTGTTGCTTTGTATAGGGTTTTCGCGTCATGCCCGCCATCAAAAAAGGCTTGACAGCGGACATTTTTTATTGTCTCGATTGTCGCGAAGCATCATCATAGATATCGATTTGTGGGTAATGGGTGCGACGATGCGGTTTGTTATAATCAGCCCAATCATCACTGCATAGCCCCTATGAGCCAAACTGGCAATCCCAGCGGCATATCCGGATTTCCGCCGCGTCCCCTCGAAATGGCGCGGCGCGTGCTGCAAATCGAGGCGAACGCTGTCGCCGTGCTGGGCGATCGGCTCGGTGACGAGTTCTTGCGCGCGGTCGACATGATCCTCGGCTGTCACGGCCGGGTGATCGTTTGCGGCATCGGCAAGTCCGGCCATATCTGCCGCAAGATAGCCGCCACCCTGGCCAGCACCGGCACCCCGGCTTACTTCGTGCATGCCGCCGAAGCGGTACACGGCGATCTCGGCATGATTACGCGCGAAGACGTACTGATCGCCCTCTCCAATTCCGGCGAGAACGACGAATTGCTGACGATCGTCCCGCTGGTAAAGCGCCAGGGAGGAAGGTTGATCGCGATTACCGGCAACCCGGCCTCGTCCTTGGCACAGGAAGCCGATGTGCATCTCGATGCCGGCGTCAAGGAAGAAGCCTGTCCGCTCAACCTTGCGCCGACGGCCAGCACCACGGCGGCGCTGGCGCTGGGCGATGCATTGGCGGTAGCGCTGCTCGATGCGCGCGGCTTCGGCGCCGAGGATTTTGCCCGATCGCATCCCGGCGGCGCACTCGGCCGCCGTTTGCTGACACATGTCAAGGATGTGATGCGTCCGGCACGGAATGTGCCGATCATCCCGGAAACCGCAACGGTTTTCGATGCGCTCGCCGCCATTTCCAACGGCGGCATGGGGATGGTCGCGGTGCATGACAATAACCGGGCGCTCTCTGGCATTTTCACCGACGGCGACCTGCGCCGCGCCATGCAGAAACTCGGCGACCTGCGCCATATCCCGGTGGCCCAGGTGATGACCCATCGGCCACGCACCATCGCTCCAGGGCGCTTGGCCGTTGAGGCAGTGCAGCTGATGGAGGAGCACAAGATCACTCAACTCCTCGTCATTGACGGTGAAGGCGCTTTATGCGGCGCGCTCAACATGCACGATCTGTTCCGTGCCAAAGTGGTGTGATGTTCGCTTCGCTCGCCCACCAGAAAGCCAGCAGGGTCAAACTCATGGCCTTCGATGTCGACGGTGTGATGACCGATGGCACACTCTACTTCACGGCACAGGGGGAGGAGATGAAAGCCTTCAACAGCCTGGATGGGCATGGGCTGAAAATGCTTGCCGATGCCGGTGTCGTGCTTGCCATCATCAGTGGACGCAGTTCCCGCGCCCTTGAATTGCGCGCCCGGAATCTTGGCATCGAATTGTTGCTGCAAGGCATCGAGGATAAATACAGCGCCATGCAGGACTTGCTGAAGAAACGGCAGTTTGATTTCGCCTCAGCCGGTTACATGGGAGACGACGTGGTCGATTTGCCATTGCTGCGCGCCTGCGGCTATTCCGCCAGCGTCCCGGGTGGCCATGCCATGGTGCATCGTCACGTCGATTATGTGACGCGTGCCGAGGCGGGACGCGGTGCGGTTCGGGAAGTTTGCGAACTGATCCTCGCCGCCCAGGGCAAACCAGATGCGGCGTTGGCCTCTTACCTGGCCGTTCCGCAGATAACGGCAGCATCATGAAGGTTCAAAGCGCCAACCTGTTTCCATTGATGCTGTTGACATTGCTGGCGGCACTCACCTTTTGGCTGGAACGCGCCACGCAGGTCGATAGCATGTCAAACAACGACAAGCTGCGCCACGATCCGGATTTTATCGTTGCCCAACTTACCATGCGACATTTCAACCAGGATGGCAGTCTTCAGCATTCGCTGAAGGCGAAGAACATGCTGCATTACCCCGACAATGACACCACCCATATCACCGAGCCCGCCCTGACTTTCTACGCCCATGCCCAACCGACCCGGCTCAGTGCGCGCCAAGCCATCGTCAGCGAGGACGGCAAGCAGGTGGAGCTTATCGATGATGTACGCGTAGTGCGCGAGGCTAGCGCGGATAATCCTGAACTGGTACTGACCACTACTGCCATGCAGGTTTACCCTGACGATGAAATTGCCCGTACCAGCGTGCCCGTAACCATAGTGAATGGCAGGACTGTGGTTCAAGGAATGGCCATGGAAGCGGATAATCGTACCCAAACGTATATTCTGACGGGCCGGGCACAAGGCACATTTTATAAAGCGCAGACACCATGAATCCAATTGCCAGCATGCTCACTGTGGTATCCCTGCTCGCCATGTCGCTGCCGGCATATGCAGAAAAAGCCGACCACGACAAACCGGTCAACCTGGATGCGGACCGCATCGTCATCGACGATGCCAAGAAAATTAACGTCTTCGAGGGCAATGTTCAACTGGTTCAGGGCACGCTGACCATTCGCTGCGAGAAACTGGTTGTCACGCAAGATGCGGAAGGCTTTCAGAGCGGCGAGGCCACCGGCGGTCCGGGTGGGCTGGCGCACTTCCGGCAGAAACGCGAAAACAAGGATGAATATATCGAAGGCGAGGCCGAACGCATAGTACACGACAGCAAGTTGGACAAGACCGAGTTTTTCCAGCGCGCCCACGTCAAGAGCGGCCAGGATGAAGTCCGTGGCCAGTACATATCCTTTGACGGCAAGAACGAGAACTATCTTGTCAGCAGTGGCCCCGCAGGCGCCATCGCCGCCCAGACCCCCGGCAGGAACAATCGCGTGCGCGCCGTCATTCAGCCCAAGAACAAGGCCACTACCGCCGTCCCGGCGGCCTCCGCCAAGCCGCAGTTCGAACCACCCCCGCTCAAGGCAATGCCCGAGCTGGTCAATCCACAAGAGGAGTAATACGCATCATGGCTTATGAAAATATCATTGCAGAAGTTCGCGGCAAAGTGGGTCTCATCACGCTGAACCGCCCGGACGCACTCAACGCGCTGAATGACGCGCTGATCGACGAACTTGGCGCAGCGCTCGACGGTTTCGAAGCCGACACGGCGATTGGCGCCATCGTCCTCACCGGCTCGACCAAGGCTTTCGCCGCAGGCGCCGATGTCGCTGCCATGAAGGATCTGAAACACATGGACGTGTATCAGGGCAACTTCATCAGCCGCAATTGGGACCGCATTGCGCGCTGCCGCAAACCGTTCATTGCCGCGGTGGCTGGTTATGCCTTGGGCGGGGGTTGCGAACTGGCGATGATGTGCGATTTCATCCTTGCCGGCGACAATGCCCAGTTTGGGCAACCGGAAGTCAAACTCGGCATACTTCCCGGTGCCGGAGGCACGCAACGTTTGCCGCGCGCCATCGGCAAGGCCAAGGCCATGGAACTCTGTCTTACCGCGCGGCTGATGGACGCGGCCGAAGCCGAGCGCGCCGGCCTGGTTGCCCGTGTCGTCCCGGTCGACAAACTGCTGGAAGAAGCGCTTGCCACGGCGCAAAAAATTGCCGGTTATTCAATGCCGGTCTTGATGATGCTTAAAGAATCGATCAATCGCGCGTTTGAGTCGCCTCTCCAGGAAGGCTTGCTGTTCGAGCGCCGTACTTTCCATGCCATCTTCGGCCTGCTCGATCAGAAAGAAGGCATGGCCGCTTTCGTCGAAAAACGCAAGCCGAACTTCAAGAACGCCTGAGCTCCCGGCAACTGGCGCCACTTCAGTTTTTCGGCGCCAGTTCCACCATTCCCACCACGCCACCACGCCAATAGTTGTTATCGCCATATCCGCAAGGATGGGGGATCGGTTTGCGTGCGATCTCGGCCAGCCGCTGGCGCAGCGCAACAAACAAGTCGCAATTTTTCCTGAAACAGGCCAATTGTTATTTATAATATATTGTAATTTAAGTTAAATAATATTTTATAAATATATTGTGCAATGCACAAAAAACAGTTGACATTGGCGATTCTGCCCCTATAATTCAAACCATGATGCACTGCAACAAGTAGTCGCCAACCGTTTGTGTTTCGTCAAAGGTTATCGACTAGACATTGGGATTGCAGACTTAGGATTGGTTATTCAACCCCTTAGGAGATACGCCATGTTTGCCACACCCGAACAAATTGCCAGCACCAACAAAGCCAATGTCGAAGCCCTCCTGACGCTGGCCAACACGGCTTTTACCAGCGCCGAACGCTTCGCCGCTTTGAACCTGAATGCTGCCCGCACCCTGCTGGAAGATAGCGCCACTTCGGCCAAGGCGTTGCTGGGCGTCAAAGACATCCAAGGCTTGGTCTCCTTGCAAAGCACCCTGGCCCAGCCGGCCGTCGAGAAAGCGGTTGCCTACTCGCGCAGCATTTACGAAATCGCCACCCAGACCCAGGAAGAAGTATCCAAGATCGTCGAGTCGCAGTTTGCCGAAACCAACAAGAATGTGGCCTCGGTTCTGGACAAGGCTGCGAAGAATGCCCCGGCCGGTTCCGACGTCGCCGTCGCTGCCGTCAAGTCCGCCATTGCTGCCGCCAACTCAGCCTATGACAGCATGACCAAGGCGGTCAAGCAAGTCGTTGATATCACCGAAGCCAATGTGGCGGCTGCCACCAATGCCACCGTCAAGGCCGTTGGTTCCGCCAGCAACGCCGCCAAGGTCAAAAAAGCTGCCTGATCTTTACCTTATTTGTCTCCTCCTCCAGCTATCTAAAGCTGGATTTACCCCGGCCGCGTTGCGTGCCGGGGTTTTTTTATCTCTGCCAAGCCTTCTGCAGTCGCTTCAGCGAGACTGGCGTCGGGGTCTTGAGCTCCTGCGCGAACAGGGCCACCCGCAATTCCTCCAGCAGCCAGCGGAACTCGTCCAGGAAAGGATCGCTCACGCCGGCCTTCCGCCGGAAGGCGCACTCGCGCTCCCAGGGCTTCGCCAGCGACTGCCAATCCAGCAGCAGCCGCGCATCGCGGGCCGGATCGACGCGCAGCTTGTCGAGGCGCAGCACGGCCGCCTTGAGGTAACGCGGGAAATGCTGGAGACGTTCGAACGGCGTGGCAAGCACGAAGTCTTTCCCCAGCAAGGCCGCGCACTGCGCTGCGATATCCGCCGCAACACCGGGAAAACCCTTGGCCACCGCAGCGAGTTTCTTCTGCAACACCGTATGCTCGCCGAGTATGCTGCCGAGCAGGCACACATACTCTTGCGCCACCAGGGTGATGCGCGGCCGCGCAGCAAGCAGACGCGCCTCGAAGTCGGCCGCCGTGGCCGGCAGCGGTGCCATCATGCAAGTGCGCTCCAGCGTCGCGGCGATCAGCTGCGCACGAAGTTCCTGCTCACCGCCTAGATGCATGAATTGCAGCGCCATATCGCGTAACCGAGAACTCGCCAGGAGGTTCTTGTCGAGGTACTTGAGCTGTTCGCGCAGCCCCAAGGCGAACAGGCGCCGCAGGCCGGCTTGATGCTTGAGCTGGGCTTTCTGCGGCGTGTCGAACACCCGCAGTGCGACACTCTCGCCCTCATCCACCAACGCCGGAAAACCCAGCACGGTTCGTCCGGCGATAACGATCTCCTGCAACTCAGGCAGATCGCCGAAAGACCATCTGGTCAAACCCGTCAGTTCGTTTTTTGCCGCAGCGCTGTGCGTAGCCGCCGCCGCAAAACTCTGCTCAACGCGAACGCCATGCTGGGCGCGCAATTCGGCCAATGAGCGCGACATCGCCAGGGTAGCGCCATGTTCATCGAGCAGACGGAAATTCATCTGCAGATGCGGGCGCAATTCGCTCGAACGGAAAGCGTCGAGAGGCAGCTTCATGCCAAGGCGTTCCTCGACGGAACGGGTCAGCGCAGTCAACAGCGGCTCCCCAACGTCGTGTGTTTCGTTGCCGAACTCCTCGGCGAAGCTCTCCAGCGGCTGCAGACGCTGGCGGTATTTCTGCGGCAGCGTCTTGAGCAGCGCCACCACCTTTTCCTTGAGCAGCCCCGGCACCAGCCACTCGCAGCGCTGTGCCGAGATCTGGTTGAGTTGCGGCAGCGGCAACGCCAGCGTCACACCGTCGTCGGCCGCACCGGGGTCGTGATGGTAGGCAAGGCGGAGTCGCTGGCCGTGCAGCTCGAGGTGATGCGGAAAGGCTTCGGTGGTAATCCCGGCCGCCTCGTGGCGCATCAGCTGGTCGCGTTCCAAAAACAGCAATTTTGGTTCCTGGCGCTCGGCATCCTTGCGCCAGGCGTCGAAAGCCGCCAGCGTGACGATGTCCGCAGGAATCTTGCTGTCATAAAAGGCCAGGATCAATTCCTCATCGACCAGCACGTCGGGCCGGCGCGACTTGTGTTCGAGCGCCTCGATGTCGGCGATCAGCTTGCGGTTGTGCTGGAAGAACTTTGCTCGACGGACGAAGTCCTCATGTACATCGCCATTCACCAGCGCCTCGCGGATCAGCAATTCGCGCGCCAATTGGACATCCGCCGCGCTGCTCCCGGGCTTGCCGAACTGCACGCGGCGTTTGGCATACAGCAGCAAGCCATGCAGCGTAGCTCGCTGCCACGCCGTCACCTGTCCGGAGTTTTTCACCCAATGCGGCTCATAGACGTGAGTCCTGACCAGGTGCGCACCGACCCGCTCCAGCCATTCCGGCTCGATCTTCGCCACGCAGCGGGCGAACAGGCGCGAGGTTTCCACCAATTCGGCCGCCATGATCCAGCGCCCGGCTTTCTTGACCAACATCGAACCAGGATGAATGTGGAACTTGATGCCGCGCGCGCCGAGGTAATGCCCCTCTTCTTCGCTCTTCAAGCCGATGTTGCCGAGCAGGCCGTTCAGCAAGGCGCAGTGGATCGCATCGTAGCCGGCCGGGACGGCGTTCTCCTTCCAGCCATGCTCGGTGCATAAGGCGTGGAGCTGTCCATGGACCTCGCGCCACTCGCGCAAACGCAACCAGGAGATGAAATTCTGCCGGCACCATTGCTTCTGCTTGGACGACGACTCGTGCTTCCAGACCGCGTCGGCGGCTTGCCAGAGCTTGAGGTAGGACAGGAATTCGGATTTCTCGTCCTTCCATTGGGCATGCGCCTGGTCGGCACTGCCAGATTTTTCCGGCGGACGTTCGCGTGGATCAGGCACCGACAGCGCGGCGGCGATCACCAGCACTTCCGCCAGCGCCCGCTCGTCGCGCGCAGCCAGAATCATGCGGCCGATCTTCGGATCGAGCGGAAGTTTGGCGAGCTCGTGGCCAATTCGCGTCAGTTCGCGTGCATCATCGACTGCGCCCAGCTCGCCGAGAAGCTGATAGCCGTCGGCCACCATCTTCGGCTGCGGCGCTTGCAAGAAAGGAAAATCCTCGACATTGCCCAGGCGCAATGCTTTCATGCGCAGAATCACGCCGGCCAGCGAAGAACGCAAAATCTCCGGATCGGGATAGGACGGCCGTTTGGCGAAGTCTTCCTCGGCATACAGGCGGAAGCAGATGCCGCTGGCCACCCGCCCGCAACGGCCGGCGCGCTGGCTGGCCGAAGACTGGGCGATGGACTCGACCTGCAACTGTTCGACCTTGTTGCGATGCGAATAGCGCTTGATGCGCGCCAGCCCCGTATCGACGACATAGCGGATACCCGGCACCGTCAACGAAGTCTCGGCGACGTTGGTGGCCAGCACCACACGGCGTCCCTGATGCGCCTGAAACACGCGGTTCTGTTCCTGTGCCGACTGACGCGCATACAGCGTCAGGATTTCCATGCCCGGCCCGCCCGCACGCGTAAAAGCGTGCTTGCGCAAGGCTTCGGCCGCCTCGCGGATTTCGCGCTCGCCCGGCAGGAACACCAGCACGTCGCCGGGACCGGCGCGATTCGCTTCGTCGACGGCATCGACGATGGCGTCATTGAGATCGCGTTCAGTGTCGGCCGCGCCTGCCTGCACCGGCCGCCAGCGCATCTCGATCGGATACAGTCGCCCCGAGACTTCGATGACCGGCGCATCGTTGAAATGCCGCGAAAACTTTTCCGCATCGAGCGTCGCCGAAGTGACGATCACTTTCAATTTCGGGCGCTTCGGCAGCAACTGCTTCAGGAAGCCCAGCAGGAAGTCGATGTTCAGGCTGCGCTCATGGGCTTCGTCGATAATGATTGTGTCATAAGCGCGCAACTGGGGGTCGCCTTGTGTCTCCGCCAGCAGGATGCCGTCGGTCATCAGCTTGATGTAGGTCTCCGGCGAAATGCGGTCGCTGAAGCGGATCTTGAAGCCGACATGGCGGCCCAGTTCGCTCTTCAGTTCCTGGGCGATGCGTGCCGCCGTGGCGCGCGCCGCGATGCGGCGCGGCTGGGTATGTCCGATCAATCCGGTGCAGCCGCGGCCGAGCTCCAGGCAGATTTTCGGTAGTTGCGTGGTCTTGCCCGAACCGGTCTCACCGCAGACGATGACGACTTGATGGCGGTCGATGGCGCTGGCGATCTCGGCGCGGCGCAGATTGATCGGCAGCGTCTCGTCATAGGCAATAACCGGCCGCGCATCCAGACGGGCCTGGCGGCAAGCCGCCTGATCGGACTTCATTTGGCGAGTTGCAGAACGGTGTATATCCCCAATCCGGTCAGCAACAGCGAACCGAAAAGGTGAAGCGAAGCGGTGCCGATGGCCCAGCCGTATTCGGCGCGCTGGATCAGGGCGACGACTTCGGCGGAAAAGGAGGAAAACGTGGTCAGTCCGCCGAGGAAGCCGGTAATCGCGAACAGCTTGAATGCCGGCGGCAGATCGATGTGGATGTGAAACACCGTCACGGCCATGCCGACCAGGTAGCCGCCGATCAGGTTGGCCGCCAGCGTGCCGAGCGGCACGCTCGGGAACAAAGGGTTCAGCAGTACCCCAAGTCCCCAGCGCGACCAGGCGCCAAGCGCGGCGCCGAAACCTACGGCGACAAAGCTGGCGAGGTTCATCGTCGGTATGCGAAGTTTGGCATAGCCAGTATTTTACGCTGAACCGGCGGAGTTGCCGGCTACGACATTGTTGGCAACTCCACATCCGCGATGCCCGTCTAACCCGGTAGAATTCGCGTTTCGTATCATTGAACGCACTCGTCATGTCTAACGCCGCCAAGACTCCCGCCCCCGCCACCAACTTCATCCGCAACATCATCGAGGACGACCTGACTGCCGGCAAGTATGCCGGCCGCCGCTGGGCCGGCTCACCCGGCCCCGCCCAGGCCCATGCCGCAGCGCCCATCGACACGCCGAAGATCCGTACGCGCTTCCCGCCCGAGCCGAATGGCTACCTGCATTATGGCCATGCCAAAAGCATTTTCCTGAATTTCGGCCTGGCGCGGGATTACGACGGCATCTGCCACCTGCGCTTCGACGACACCAATCCCGAGAAGGAAGAAAAAGAATACGTCGATTCGATCATCGATGCGGTCAGGTGGCTGGGGTTCGACTGGCGGGAAAATCTTTACTACGCCTCCGACTATTTCGGCTGGATGTACGAGTTTGCCGAACACCTGATCGACGCCGGCCATGCCTATGTCGACAGCCAAAGTGCCGAGGCGATGCGCGCCAATCGTGGCACGCTTACCGAAGCGGGGAGAAACAGCCCTTATCGCGAGCGTTCCCGCGAGGAAAATCTCGATCTTTTCCGGCGCATGAGGAACGGCGAATTCTCCGATGGCAGCCATGTGCTGCGCGCCAAGATCGACATGGCCTCTCCCAACATCAATCTGCGCGACCCGGCCATCTACCGCATCAGGCGCGCCACGCACCATAATACCGGCGACACATGGTGCATCTATCCGATGTACACCTACGCCCATCCCATCGAGGATGCGCTGGAGAACATCACCCATTCCATCTGCACGCTGGAGTTCGAGGATCAACGCCCATTCTACGACTGGCTGCTGGAACGGCTGGCCGAGGGCGGACTGCTGCAAAGGCCGCTGCCGCAGCAGCTCGAATTTTCCCGCCTCAACCTGACTTACGTCGTGCTGTCGAAACGCAAGCTGATCCAACTGGTCGAGGAAAAACATACCGACGGCTGGGACGATCCGCGCATGCCGACTCTCGTCGGGGCTCGTCGGCGCGGTTTCACGCCGGAAGGATTCAGGCTGTTCGCCGAACGCATCGGCGTCTCCAAGTCCGACTCGTGGATAGATTTTTCCCTCCTCGAAGACTGCATGCGCGAGCATCTCAACGAGATCGCACCGCGCCGCATCGCTGTGCTCGATCCACTCAAGCTGATCATCGACAACTACCCCGAGGACCAAAGCGAAGACTGCTTTGCGCCCAACCATCCGCAGCATCCGGAACTGGGTAATCGCGCCGTGCCGTTCTCGCGCGAACTGTGGATCGAGCGCGAGGATTTCATGGAGGTACCGTCCAAAGGCTACTTCCGCCTGTTTCCCGGCAATAGCGTGCGGCTGCGTTATGGCTTCGTGGTCAAGTGCAGCGCCTGCGACAAGGATGCCGATGGCAATATCGTCGCCGTGCATTGCGAGTATCTGCCCGATTCGAAATCCGGCACGCCGGGCGCCAATAATTACAAGGTCAAGGGTAATCTGCACTGGCTGTCGGCCGCACATGCCATCGAATCCGAAGTGCGCCTTTACGACCGATTGTTCGCCGCGTCCAATCCCGGCGCCGGTGAGCGGGATTTCCTGCTGGATATCAACCCGAATTCAAAACGGCTGATCCGCGCCTACCTCGAACCGGCGCTGCAACAGGCCGTTGCCGAAGAGCGCTTCCAGTTCGAGCGCCACGGTTACTTTGTTGCCGATCGGTTCGATTCGCACGCCGATGCGCCGGTCTTCAATCGCACGGTGACGCTGAGGGATTCCTGGGGAACCGCCGCAAAGTCCTGACTGATAGGCGCTTACTTTTACTCCGTCGCCTTTTTCTCTTCTTCCTTGACCGGCTCAGCTTCCTTCTTGGGCGGGTTCACTTGCTTCGCCAACGGCTCCTTGGGAAACAGGATCTCGATTTCGTGCAGGTCGCCGTTGGCTGCCCAGATTTGCATCCAGGCCCGGTTACTCTTCGGGTCTTTCAGCTTGGTCAAATCGGCGAGCCAGTATTCCCCCATGTCTTCCAGGGTCACGCCAGCGGTGATCACCCGGTAGCCTGTGCCGACGGGTTTCTTGATGACGCAGGGACGCTGTTTGGGCAGCGGACACTCGACGCCATGTTTGACGGCCGGCGTGGTCAAGTCGCCGTTGAATGGAACAGGTTCAGGCTTCTTCTTGGCAGCATGGCATGGCAAAGCCAGCAGGCACAGGCTGGCTGCAACGAGGCACGATCCAACTGGCCGATTGATTTTCAAGAACATGTCGATCATCCACTCAAGTCGTCGGCGGCGACCAGCCTTAATAGCGTGCATGGCCTGGCGTTCTCGGGAACGGAATCACGTCGCGCACATTGCTCAGGCCCGTGATGTAGGACACCGTACGCTCAAAGCCCAGGCCGAAACCGGCATGCGGCACCGTCCCATAACGCCGCAGGTCGCGATACCAGCCATAGTGGTGCGGGTCGAGGCGGCATTCCTCGAGGCGCGCATCGAGCACGTCGAGACGCTCCTCGCGCTGGCTGCCGCCGATAATTTCGCCGATGCCGGGCGCCAGCACGTCCATTGCCGCCACGGTCTTCTCGTCGTCGTTGAGACGCATGTAGAACGCCTTGATCTCTTTCGGGTAGTTCATCAGGATCACCGGTTTGCCGACATGTTTTTCCGCAATATAGCGCTCGTGTTCGGATTGCAGGTCGATTCCCCATTTTACCGGGTAGTTGAATTTTTCCTTGCAGTTTCCCAGGATGGCGATGGCCTCCGTGTAATCCATGCGGACGAATTCACAATCGACGATGCTCCGCAGCTTGGCGATGAGCCCGGTCTCGATGCGTTCGTCGAAGAACGCCATATCGTCGCCGCGCTCATCCAGCACCGCTTGCAGGATGTATTTGAGCAGCGCTTCGGCAAGCGCGGCATCGTCGGCGAGATCGGCAAAGGCGATCTCGGGTTCGATCATCCAGAATTCGGCAAGGTGGCGGCTGGTGTTGGAGTTCTCGGCACGGAATGTGGGGCCAAAAGTATAGACCTTGGACAAGGCCATGCAGTAAGCCTCGACATTGAGCTGACCCGAGACGGTGAGAAAGGTCTCGCGCCCAAAGAAGTCCCCTGAGAAATCGATGCCGCCTGCCGGCGTGCGCGGCAAATTCATCAGGTCCAGTGTCGACACGCGGAACAGCTCGCCGGCGCCTTCGGCATCCGACGAAGTGATGATGGGTGTATTCACCCAGAGGAAATCCCGCTCATGGAAAAAGCGGTGGATCGCCTGGGCAATCGTGTTGCGTACCCGGGTAGCGGCGCCGATGACGTTGGTGCGCGGCCTGAGATGCGCCACTTCGCGCAGGAACTCCATGCTGTGCGCCTTGGGCTGGATGGGATAGGTGTCGGGATCGTCCACCCAGCCGATCACCTTGATCTCACTGGCCTGCATTTCGAACGGCTGATTCCTGGTTTGCGCCGGCACGATTATTCCGGTCGCTTCGATTGCGCAACCCGCAGTCAGGTGCAGCACCTGGTCGAAGTAATGGGGAAGCGTGTTGGACACAATCACCTGCAGCGTGTGGAAGCATGAACCATCGGACAGATTGACAAAGGATATGCCGGCTTTCGAATCGCGGCGAGTGCGCACCCACCCCTTGACGGTCACGGGCGCATCGAGGGGAGCGGCACCGTAGAGAATCTGCCGGCAAGTAAAAATTGTCATGAATTCCTCATGAAGAGCAAGTTGGTAGATGACGAAAGCATCGCAGCGATAACGGAATCCTGCGTTTCAGTTCATATCGCGGGCTGGCCGACCCAATCGATGAGCGGCTGCCATTGCTCCCAGTCCTTCTCGGCGCGGGAGGGCGATAAATCGAAAATACTCAGGCCATGCGCCGCCGCCTGCACATAATTTTGCGTATCGCGCAGGGTGGTCAGCACCGGCAGGCCCAACGTGCTCAGGAAGCGCTCCAGCTCCTGCGCCGCACGGGTGCGCGCATCCACGCGCATGCCGATCACGGCGATGAAAGCATCGTGGCGGCGCACGGTTTTCTCTTCGAGCAAGGCATCGAGGAAACTCCGGGTCGCCAGGATATCGAACAGCGATGGTTGCAGCGGCACAATCACGCGATGTACGAGCTTAAGCACTCGCGCCAGTTTCTTGCCGTGCAATCCGGCCGGCGTGTCGAGCACGACATGCGTAGTGTCCTTCGGCGGCCGTGCCGGCGCGTCTGCCTGGATGTCCCAGCTCGCGATATGCGGCAAAGCCGGCGGCCGCAACTTCAGCCACTCGCGTGCCGATTGCTGGCGGTCGATATCGCCCAGCATGACGCGATGTCCCTGCCGCGCAAACCAGCCGGCGAGGTTGGTCGCCAGGGTGCTCTTGCCGGAACCGCCCTTGGGATTGGCGATAAGGAAGGATTGCATGGTTATGGAAGAAGTATGGTCGAACCGGTGGTTTTGCGCAGAGCCAAGTCGGATTGCGCCCGGGCTGCATCCTTGAGCGCATAGGTCTGGTTGACTTCGATTTTCACCTGGCCAGAGATCACCATGTCGAACAATTCGGCGGCCGACTGCAGCAGGTCGGCACGCTTGGCCACATAGGCAAACAAGCTTGGTCGCGTCACGAACAGCGAGCCGCGCTTCGCCAGTTCGCCCAGATCGAAAGGCGGCACCGGCCCCGAGGCATTCCCAAAACTGACCATCATGCCGAGCGGACGCAGGCAGTCGAGTGAAGCCATGAAGGTATCCTTGCCGATCGAGTCATACACCACCGGCACGCCCGCGCCGCCGGTGATTTTCTTGACAAGCTGGACGAAATTTTCGCGCGTGTAGATGAGTGCGTGATCGCAGCCGTGGGCTCTCGCCAATGCCGCTTTCTCCTCCGAACCGACCGTACCGATGACATTCGCCCCCAAGGCCTTGGCCCATTGGCAGACGATCAGCCCGACGCCACCGGCGGCAGCATGGATCAGGATGGAGTCGCCCGGTTGCACGCGATAAGTGCGACGCAACAGGTATTGTGCCGTCATGCCCTGCAGCAGCATCGCCGCGCCCTGTTCGAAGCTGATTGCGGACGGCAGTCGCACCAGCCGGTCGGCGGGAATATTGCGTATTTCGGCATAGGCGCCAACCGGGCCGCCGGCATAGGCGACGCGGTCGCCGGGCTTGAGATCGGTTACGTTGCTGCCAACGGCCTCGACCACGCCAGCCCCCTCCAAACCGATGCCCGAAGGCAGCGGCAGCGGGTAGAGGCCGGTGCGATGATAGATGTCGATGAAGTTGAGGCCCACCGCATGATGTTTGACCGTGGCCTCGCCGGGTTGCGGTTCCGGCAACGGGACTTCCTCCCAGCGCAGCACTTCAGGGCCGCCAGTCTGATGAAAACGGATGGCATGGGTCATGGCATTACCTCGATTCTCGGAAATGGTTCCAGCGAAAACCACCTTGCCCGAGCGGAAATTCTAGCACGAGGGCATGCCGGCCCTTAGAGCCTATTTCAGGGACTATGACTCGCTGCCGTCCATTGGCGCAGTGCGTTGAGCGTGTTCGCCGCATGCTTGTCGGGATTCATGTCCTTATAGACATAGACGATCCTGCCATTCGGGGCGATCACGTAGGAAGTACGATTCGCATAGGGGGTGACGACCGCCAGGACGGCATCATAAGATTTCATGATGCTTTGGTCGAGATCGGCTGCGACGGCAAACTTGCTGCGGCACTCGCTTACCGAAAACCTGTTGAGAGTGTCGATCGAGTCATTCGAGACCCCGATCACCGTGGCGCCGAGCGATTTGTACTGATCGATGCTCTCGGCGAAGTTGTGTGCCTCGATGGTGCAGCCGGGAGTAAATGCCGCAGGATAGAAGTAAAGCACCACCGGACCATGCTTTAGCGCAGCGGACAGCTTGAATTGAAACACCTTGCCGCCTAGCGATGCCGGGGTGGAGAAATCGGGCGCCGGATCGCCAACCTTGAGCACCGCGGCAACGGGCAGGGCGACAAACAGCGCAAGGAATACGAACCAGCGTTTCATTGCGATAGTCCTCAATACCATGCGAGCCGGCAGTGCGCGACGGCCGTCTCACCCGCGACCATGGGCGAGCATGCGTCAGCCATGCCTATGCCACTAGTTTCCTTTCCGCTCATGTCGCAATGGTTCCCTCGGCGCTACGCACCTAGCTCTGCGAAAGAGATTCGCGCGGTTGTCAGTACCTTAACGTTTGTCTTTTCAATATAGCAGCCGCAACTATAGTTGACAATATCAGTCTGCTATTACTATGTTTATTTTATGCGTAGTGATAGCGCATGACCAACAACCCAATCAGGAGAGGCTTACCATGAATACATTCGCAACAACCCATCGCCTCGGTTTAATCGGAGTGTTTGCCGTGGCAGTCATGTCGCTGGCCACATTCCCGACCGTGGCTTTCGGGGAAGAAATCGAGATTACCCTCAATGGCGACCAGGAAGTTCCCCCGGTAAAAACCGCTGCGACCGGTAGCGGCAACATCACCGTCAATTCCGATATGAGCCTGAGCGGCGGCATTACCACCAAGGGAATCAATGGGACCATGGCACATATCCATCAAGGTTCTGCTGGAGCAAATGGACCGGTTATCATCCCGTTCGTCAAGAACGGCGACAACGGCTGGATGGTTCCCGCCGGGACGAAGATGACCGAGGCGCAGTATCAAGCCTATAAAGCAGGCCAGCTGTATGTCAATGTGCATAGTGTCGAGAACAAGGGCGGAGAGATTCGCGGGCAACTCAAACCCTAGTGCGTAGACGCGTTATCGGTGACAATCGGTGTCAATTGGAATGACACGCCATGCCAAAAGCATGCTACGAAAATTAGGCTAGAACAGCGACATTTCAATACGTGGCAGATATGTTTATGCCCACCCCATCCGCCTCACTATCGCTCATGCAAAAGAATTGCCTTGACGCAGATGAGGGGGGTTTCTATAATGCCTGTTCCTGACGCGGGGTGGAGCAGTCTGGCAGCTCGTCGGGCTCATAACCCGAAGGTCGCAAGTTCAAATCTTGCCCCCGCAACCAACAAAAAGCCCATAAAGCCAATCACCTAGCGGTGGTTGGCTTTATGCATTTCGGGGTCCAAAATGCCTTCGTGCCCATTTTGTGCCCAAATAGTGCCCAGACGGTGCCCATCGCCCAAAACTCGATTTTTTATTTAGACGACTTTTGATCTTCGGTCTACCGGCTATTGATGACCTTCAAACGCCCGACCTTCGGTTAGCCTTTGATATGCATTTTGCTTTTTTGTTATCGAATAGTACGAGAAACAGGAGCGGCCAGTTTTCAGCCTCAATACCATATCCTCGATGCGCAGGATAAGTGCCCTGATGGTGACGGGCATAGGCCCAGGCAAACAGCGCGGTGCGCGCGCCGCCGATATGCAGAAAGCCGGACGGACTGGGCGCGAAACGGGTACGGATTATGGCGGGAGGAGGCTGCTCTGGAGAGCAGCATAGTTGATGGCGGCAAGGCAATTTTATCATCTGTTACTATCCTGGCTGCAGCTGAGCCAACCCTGTTCAAGGAGAACAGCATGAACCAAGCAGCAGCGCAGCCATTGACCTGGCGGCAGGATTTCGCGACGGGCGTGCCGATCATGGACGACCAGCATCGCATGTTGATCAAGATGCTCAATGAGGCCAGCACCCAATTGACCGACCGCAGCCCATTGAGCGACGTGGCGCGCATCGTCCAGGGCTTGCTGAGCTATGCCGGCTACCATTTCCAGACCGAGGAAAAGCTCATGGCCGAGCATGGCTACGAAAAGCTGCGCGCCGCGGCTGCCGCCGAGCACATCAAGGCGCACCAAGGGTTTGCCGAGAAAGTGGTCGCCGTCAAGGCGCAGATCGATGCCGGCCAGAGGATTCCGAAAGCCGATCTGGAAGCATTCCTAGTGAATTGGCTCACCGACCACATCCTGCACACCGACAAGGAACTCGGCGCATTCCTCCGTGACCAGCAGAACCGAGCCGCAGCCACTAAGACCTGAACCGTCAAGCTTGATCCGGAGGTAAGGATGGTCAGGGCGGCCTGGGTATGCTTAGAGCCTACTGAAATAGGCTCTTAGTCACCTCCTGCCCCAGTCGGGTCAGATATCCGCCGTCAGCCTAGGTAATCACTCCCTTGCCATGCAGGCGCCGGGGCTTGGCGATAACCGTCGCGTCGGCCGTCTTGTGAACCTTGCCTCCCTGCTGATTGGTCGCCAGGTCGAAACGCAACAAGGTGTTCAGTTCTTCTAGCAGATCGGGCGTGTAAATTACGGTTCAGCCTTTCCGCGGATAATTCAAGCCATTCTAGCCTACTGGAGGCCTGCACATAACGCAAAATCCCATGCTAGTATCATGGATCACGAATGCCGGAAATCAGTTCAAATGAAAGTCTTCGAGCGGATTGAGAACACCAACCGGTTGATCATCGGCTTGGTCGTGGTTTTTTCTCTGGCCAATGTAACGACCGCCTTGCTGGCGGAAAAATCGGTGGATGCCAGCATCCAGGCCTCGGGCAGGCGCTTGCAGGCTCTTGAAGCCGCCAACTTGCTCGCCAAGGGCAGCGACAACCTCACGAACGCCGCGCGCGCCTATGCGGCGACAGGCGATCAGCACTACCGCAACGCCTATCAAACCGAAACCGAGGTGACCCGCTTGCGCGAGCGGGCCATTGAGAGACTGATTGCGCTCGGTGCCAACAAGAACGAGATGGAACTGGTCGAGCAAGCCAAGCAGGGCGCCGACAAACTTGCCGAACTGGAGAGCAAGGCCATCCAGGCCGCCAGTGCGGGGGAAACGCAAAAGTCGCTGAATCTGGTGTATGGGATCGAGTACCGGGTGGCCAAGGAAAATGTCATATCGCCGATCGCCGAAGCCTACATGGAAATCGAAGCCCGCCACACAAGGGAAGTGGAAGAGCTGAGCTCACATGCCCAGTTGATGGCGCGGCTGGCGGATGGCGCCATGTTCCTCAACATCCTGACAGTACTGACCGGATTGGTATATTACTTTCGCAGGCGGGTCGTCGCACCCGTGGTCAGCTTGGCGAGGCAAACCCAGGCGCTGCTTGGCGGCGACCATCGGGTGCGCTTCGAATATCTGCAGGACGGCAGCGAGGTCGGCGATCTGGCCCGTTCGCTGGAAGCTTACCGAACGACCAGCGAGCAAAGCGAAAGCCTGCGCCTGATCAATTCCCATGTCGCCACCATCACTGCCGACATCCAGCGGGCTAACGACTTCAAGGATCTGGCACAAATCCTCTTCGCCCACCTGGCGCCGCTGTTCGATCTGGGTCAGGCCAGTTTCTACCGTGCCAATAGCGAGCGGTCATGCTTGATCCTGTGCGGTGAATATGCCCGAGTCGGCGGCGGGAAAAATCCGGATGACGAAATCCCATTTGGCACAGGCCTGCTCGGCCAATGCGCGAGCGAACAGCAAACCATCGTAGTGAATGACCCGCCGGAAGGCTATCTTCAGATCGCCTCGGTGCTTGGCGCTGCACCCGCCAGGATGCTTGCGTTGCTGCCGATCAAGACTACTGTTGCCCTGCTGGGAGTCATAGAACTTGCTTCCTTCAAACCCCTGTGCGAAGCGGACCGGGCCCTGCTCGACCGCCTGCTGCCGGTGCTGGCGATGTGCATGGAAATCATCGAACGCAACCAGCACGCCCAGCACTTGCTCAAGGAGTCCCTGACGCAATCCGTAGCACTCGAAAATCAGCAGCGCGAAAGCGTGGAAAGGCTGCGGCGGATTCTCGAAGACAGTCCTGCAGGGGTTGCCATCAATGCCGAGGATGGCCGCCCCATTTTTGCCAACCACCGTCTCAGTGAACTGCTGGCGGTATCTGCCGAAGAACTGGCCAGGCGCAACGCCAGCGAATTCTATAAGCACCCTGCTGACCGCAACGATTTCCTCGCCCAACTCAAGCGCGATGGACATGTCAATGACTACCAGACGGAATTCGTACGCTCCGACGGCGCAACGCTGACTGTCCTGCTGAGTTCCAGGCTGGTGGACTTTGGCGACGACCGTCACTTGGTGACCTGGATATACGACATCACCGAGCGCAAGCTCGCCGGGGAATCTGCGCAGAAGCGCGGCATCGAGGGAGAAACATGAACTGGATCGCTGAATTCGTCGTCACCCGTGCCCGACTGGCCTGGCTGCTGGTTTCGCTGGTGGCAATTGCTGCCGGCCTGGGAGCCAGCGAACTGTCGCGGGTGGCAGGAGAACGCGAACGCCTCGCGCAGCTGCAGACCGAAGCCGAGCGGCGTAGCGTCGAGCTCATGTCGCAAACGCTGAACGGCATCATGATGGGCGCCATGTCCATCCTCGGCCTGTCGGATGGCGATATCAAGAATGAAACCATCGGCAAGCTGGCGCCGAACAGCCCGCGCATTGCCGAACTGATGCAAAGCGTCGGCCTCTCCTACAGCGCTGAAGGAACCTTCGTCGTCGGCGAGGACGGCATTATCAAATCCGCCTGGGACAGCACCGGCAAGAATTCGACCGGGCTCAACGTCAAATTCCGCCCCTATTTCCTCATGGCCATGCAGGGGATCGAGAACGTCTATGCCGCAATCAGCCTGACCACGGGACGGCGCGCCCTGTACTTCTCCGCACCGGTCTATACCGGCCGAACCAAGGCCTCGGCGGCGACGGGCGCGATGGTGATCCGCAGCGGCCTAGCGAAAGTGGATAACCTGCTCAAGGGCGAAACGGAAATCGCCTTGCTGCTTTCTCCCCAGGGAGTAGTCTTTGCCGCCAGCCAGGACGAATGGGTCGGCAAGCTGGCCGGGGCACCCACGCCGGAACGCATTAAGGCGATACGCGACTTGAAGCAGTTCGGCAATCTGTTTGAGAAGCAGGACATCGGCCTGCTGCCCTTCGCCGTCGATCCGGGTGTGTTGAAGTATCAGGGACGCCGCCATGCCGTGGCCAAGGCAGTGGTGGCCTGGAACGATCCCTACGGCGACTGGTCGCTGATTCTCATCGAGGACCTGACGCGCACCGTGCCAGTCGCCGAGCGCGCCTGGATCGGCGCGGTCAGTGGTGCGGCGGCGCTGTTGCTCGGCACGCTGTTCCTGCTGATGCTGCGTAGCCATCATGCCCAGAACAGCGCTGCGCGCCAGTTGCAGTTGCATGCGCAACACCAGGAAGCCCTGGCGCAGCGCAAGACCGATGTAGCTAAAGCATCCATGCGGCTGCAGCAGGCAAAGACCATCGCCGAACTGGGGCAGGTGTTGCTTGAGGAGGCGCATCGCCTGCTCGGTGTATTGCAGGGAGCCGTCTTCGTGGTGGATGCCGGGGATAAGCAGCGCCTGAAGCTGGCAGCGGGCTACGGTCGCACGGCGGATTTGCCGGCAAGCCTGGCGGTCGGCGACGGCCTGCTCGGCCAAAGTGCGTTCGACCGCAAGCCGATAATTCTCGAGGCACCGCAGGAGAGCTACTGGCGCATCACCTCGGGCCTGGGTGCGGCAACCCCGCGCATAGTGGTGATCCTGCCAATCCTGCACAGCGAAGAAGTGCTTGGTGTGATCGAACTGGCCGCACTGCGTGCACTGGATGACAACGACCGCAGCGTGCTCGACGAACTCCTACCGCTGGTGGCGCTCAACCTGGAAGTCCTCAGGCGCAACCGCCAGGCTGAGGAAATGGCAGAGGCGAATCTGGCGGCAGAGCGCGACCTGCAGCGGCTGGCGGATGCGGAACGCTTCAACAGCCTGGCGCAGGGGCGCGAGCAGCGCATTATCGAGGTCAAGCGCCTGGCCAACGAACTGGCGCTCAAAGCTGCCCAACCGGTGCCCTTCCCATCGCTGGAAAATTGCGAGGATGACGTTGCGGCCCAGGCTGAAATTCACCCAGCACCCGTCCATGAAACCCGCAAGCTGACGCTAGGAGAACTGGTCGATCTCGACGAACTGCAGGTACTCTTCTCCCATTTCTGCGAGGCCGTCGGCGTGGCGGCGGCAATTATCGACCTGGATGCCAAGGTGCTGGCATCGTCGCGCTGGCAGCGCGCCTGCACCGATTTCCATCGCGTCAATCCCGACTCCTGTGCGCGCTGCATCGAGAGCGACACTGAACTGGCCTTGAAGCTCGAGGATGGCAGCGACTTCACCATGTACCAGTGCAAGAACGGCATGACCGATTGCGCCTCGCCGATCATCGTCGAAGGTCAGCATCTGGCCAATGTCTTCATCGGCCAGTTCCATCTCGGCCCACCCAACCTGGCCTTTTTCGCCGAACAGGCCAAACAATTCGGCTACCCTGAAGCGGATTACCTGCAAGCAGTCTCGGAAGCGCCGGTCATGGACGAGAAGCGCCTGCCGGTCATCCTCGGCTTCCTGACCGGCTTTGCGCGCATGGTAACGCGCATGTCGCTGGCGCAGCGGCGCGCCGACGAAGCGCAGCAGCGCTTGCAGCGCGAGCGCATCGCCGCCCTGAGCCTGGCCGAGGATGCCGAACAGGCGCGGCATGCGCTCGAAGGTCGCAAGCCGGAGGGGCAGCCATGAAATTCCTGATAACCCTGCTGGAGCGCCGCCGGCTGGCGCAAAAGCTTACCTGGGGTGGCATGCTGTTGCTG
This sequence comes from Sterolibacterium sp., assembly GCA_041674385.1. Taxonomy (GTDB): domain Bacteria; phylum Pseudomonadota; class Gammaproteobacteria; order Burkholderiales; family Rhodocyclaceae; genus JACRAR01. The sequence continues at coordinate 71,195 of JBAYVU010000007.1, read as the reverse complement.
TTGATCGCCGCCGGGCTCGCCTTGCATGGCCTGTATGGTCAACGCGTGTTGACTGCCAACTTGCAGACGCTCTACGAGACGGAAATGCTGGGCGTCTCGAATGCCAAAGATGCGCAATTCAACTATGCCGTCATCGGGCGGACGCTGCGTCAAGCCATCCTTGCCCCCGACACGGCAGGTCGCCAACTGGCGCTGAGCCAACTGGCGCAGGCACGCCGCGAGGTACCCAGGAAAATTGCGGAACTTCGCACTCGCATCGTGCGCACGGAGAACAAGAAGAGCCTGACCCGCTTCGAGGAAGCTTTCGCCATCTACAGCCGCGACGTCGACAAGGCGCTCGCCCTGTTGCAGCAGGAAAAACTGGAAGAAGTGCAGGTTTTGGTCTCCTCCGCCGATTTCCAGAAGTCGGGGATTGCCGCCAACGAAGCCTTGGCACAGGTGGTTCGCATCAAGGAGGAGTCCGCCAAGACGCAGGCGACGGCATCCTTGCGCTTTGCCGAGCAAAGCACACAGCTTTCACTGATACTCCTCGGCGGCGGCCTGGTTCTGGGAATCCTGCTTGGTATCCTGGTCGGACGCTCTATCCTGCTGCCACTCAAGCGCATCCGTACCGCCGTCAAGCAGATCGCCGAGGGCAAGCACGATCAAGTCGTGCCGCATACCGACTACCCGAACGAGACCGGCGGACTGGCGCGTTCCATTTCCGTGCTGCAGGGCGAAGCGCAGAAGATGGAAGCGCAGCGCTGGATCAAGACTCACCAGGCGGAGATATCGACGGACCTGCAGTCGGCGACCAGCTTCAGCGAGCTGTCTCGCAAGTTCCTCTCCGAACTGGCCCCGCTGCTGCAAATCGGCCACGGCGTGTTTTATATCTATCAGGAGGAACAGCGCCATTTGCGCCTGATCGGCAGCTATGCCTACCGTGAGCGCAAGGAGCTCAACCAGTACTTTTCCATCGGCGAAGGGCTGGTCGGCCAGTGCGCCATGGAGAAAACACCGATCGTCATCACCGAGCCGCCGGCCGACTATATCGCCATCGGCTCCAGCCTCGGCGAAGCGACACCCAGGGCTATCGTAGCCCTGCCAGTGATCCGCAACGACAAGCTGCTGGCGGTGGTCGAACTCGCCACCTTCAAGCCCTTCGACGCCAACGAGCAGGCCTTGCTCGATGGCTTGATGCCCATACTTGCCATGAGCATGGAAATCATCGAACGCAACACCAGGACACAGGTCTTGCTCGAGGAAACGCGCCGCCAGGCCGAGAACATGGAACGCCAGGCCGCCAAGCTCGAAGAGCAGACTGTGGAACTCGAGGCACAGCAGGGCGAAATCAAGGCCACCGAAGCATGGTACCGCGGCATCATCGAATCGGCGCCCGACGGCATGCTGGTTGCCGACGAGAAGGGTAGCATCATACTTGCCAACCCGCAGCTCGAAGAGATGTTTGGTTATCGCTCCGGCGAGCTGACCGGCTGCCCCATCGAAACCCTGCTACCCCAGGAACTGCGCAGGCATCACGTTGATTTGCGCGATGGTTTTGTCAAGGAGGGCACGGCGCGACCGATGGCCAGCGGCAACACGGCCCTGCGCGGCGTGCGCAAGGACGGCTCGGAATTCCCGGTCGAGGTCGGCTTGTCGCGCCTGCCGGCGCTAGGCGGAAGGGGTATCTGCGTGTGCGCCTCGGTGCGCGACATCACCGAGAAGCAGCGCATCAACGACGAGATCGAACGCCAGCGCGCCACCATGAGCGCCCTCATCGACTCGATACCCGATCCGATCTATTACAAGAATTCCGAGGGAACCTATCTGGGCTGCAACAAGGCGTTCGCCGAGCGTGTCGGCAAACCCGTGGAGGAAATCGTCGGGCGCATCGACTACGACATCTTCCCGCCCGATGTCGCATTCAGCATGCGCAATGCCGACCAGGAAATTCTCGACGCTTTGACCCCTCACGATGCCGAAGAATGGACCGACTATGTCGATGGTCGACGCGTCCTGCTGGATACCCAGAAAGCGCCTTTTTATGACCACAAGGGGCAACTGCTCGGCCTGCTGGGTATCAGCCGCGACATCACCGAGCGCAAGCAGGCTGAAACGGAGATCATGAAAGCCAAGGAGATCGCCGAGGAAGCCACCAAGGCCAAGAGCGACTTCCTCGCCAACATGAGCCACGAAATCCGCACACCGATGAACGCCATCATCGGCATGTCGCATCTGGCCTTGCAGACCGAACTCGACAAGAAGCAGCGCAACTACATCGAGAAGGTACACCGCGCCGGCGAGAACCTGCTCGGCATCATCAACGACATCCTCGACTTCTCCAAGATTGAGGCCGGCAAGATGTCGATGGAAAAGATCGACTTCCGCCTCGAAGACGTCATGGATCACCTCGCTAACCTGGTCGGCATGAAGACCGAGGACAAGGGGCTGGAACTGCTGTTCAATTCCGCACCGGACGTTCCAACCGCGCTGGTCGGCGATCCTCTGCGCCTGGGCCAAGTGCTGATCAACCTGGGCAACAACGCGGTGAAGTTCACCGAATCCGGAGAAATCGTCGTCGGCGTCGAGAAGGTTGCCGAGGATGCGGAAGGCGTTGAGCTGCATTTCTGGGTGCGCGACACCGGCATCGGCATGACGCCAGAACAGTGCGGCAAGATGTTCCAGAGCTTCAGCCAGGCCGATGCCTCGACCACCCGCAAATACGGCGGCACGGGCTTGGGGCTGGCGATTTCGAAGAACCTGGTCGAGATGATGCAAGGGCGCATCTGGGTGGACAGCGAAGCCGGCAAGGGCTCGACCTTCCACTTCCACGCGCGCTTCGGCCTGCAGAAGGAGCCGATGCCACGGCGCATGTTCCGCGCCGACGAACTGCTCGGCGTGCGCGTGCTGGTGGTTGACGACAACGCCTCGGCGCGCGAAATCCTGTCGACCATGGCGAAAAATTTCGGTCTCGAAGTCGATGCGGCCTGGGACGGCAAGCAGGCACTCGAGATGATCGCCGCTGCCGAGAAGAAGGAATTGCCCTACGACCTGGTGCTGATGGACTGGAAGATGCCGGGGATGGACGGCGTCGAGACCGTGCAGCGCCTGCAGGACGGCCACCTGAGCAAGACACCGGCCGTCATCATGGTCACTGCCTACGGCCGCGAGGAAGCGCTGGGGTCGGCCGAGCAGCGCGGCGTGACGCTCAAGACGGTGCTGACCAAGCCGGTGACCGCTTCGACCTTGCTGGAAGCCATCGGCGAAGTGCTCGGTAAGGGCTACCTGGCGGAGACCCGTGCCAGCGAGAAGGCCGACAACTACGGCGAGGCGATGGCCAAGCTCAAGGGTACGCGCGTGCTGCTGGCCGAAGACAACGACATGAACCAGGAACTGGCCACGGAACTGCTCGGACAAGCCGGCATAGAAGTGGTGGTCGCCAACAACGGCCAGGAGGCCGTGGACATCCTGGCCAGGGATCCACGCTTCGACGGGGTGCTGATGGACTGCCAGATGCCGGTGATGGACGGCTACACGGCAACGCGAGAGATCCGCAAAAATCCGGCCTTTAAGGACATGCCGATCATCGCCATGACCGCCAACGCCATGGCCGGCGACCGCGAGAAGGTGATCGAGGCCGGCATGTGGGATCACATCGCCAAGCCGCTGAATGTCGGCGAGATGTTCGCGACTATCGCCAAATGGGTCAAGCCGGCCGGTACTGCGAATGCAGGCAAGGAATCGCCCGCTGCAGCCGGCGAGGCGGTCCCGGCTTCTGCGGCGAAACCAGTCGGCGCACTGCCTCCCCTGCAGGGCATCGACGTCAAGGCTGGAATGGCAACGACGATGGACAACGAGAAGTTGTACACCCGCATGCTGATCAAATTCCGCGACAGCCAGGGCGGTTTCGCCGCACTGTTCGATGAGGCCCTGAAGGATGCCGATCCTCAAGCAGCGACACGCGCGGCGCATACCCTGAAAGGCACCGCCGGCAACATCGGCGCCAAGGGCGTGCAGGTCGCCGCGGCTGAACTCGAGCAGGCTTGCAAGGAAAACGCGCCAGCGAAGCGAATCGACAAACTGCTGCAGAAAGTCTTGGCCGAGCTTGAGCCGGTGATAGAGGGACTGCAACAAGTCGGCGTCGCCGAAGCCAAGACAGAGCAGATCGCCGCAGCATCGGCAGCTCCTGCGGTTGTGGATACGGCCAAACTGCAGCAAGGCATCCTGCGCCTCAAGGGCCTGCTCGAAGACAGCGATTCCGAAGCCGGCGACCTGGTCGAGGGCCTGGCTGTCATGGCAAAGGGTACACCCATGGCGGCTACGCTCAAGAAAGTTGCCTCCGCTGTCGCCAATTTCGATTTCGATACGGCCCTTGAGATTCTTTCCAAGTCTTGAATGCTAGCCACCGCCTTCCTTCGTCCGGATAGAAGCGATACCTTGCACGTTGCCGGCATCGGTGCATCGGCCGGCGGAATCGAAGCGATGCTGCCGATGTTCGCCCGCCTGCCGGCGACCGGGCGCATCGCCTATGTGGTCGCACAGCACATGGCCCACAACGGCCACAGCGACCTCGTCGCGCGCCTGCTCGGTCGCGAATCCGCGTTGCCGGTGACACTGGCCCACGACGGCGAGCGCCTGCTGGCAGACACGGTGTATGTCATCCCGGCGGGCAAGGATGGCTGCGTGAAGAATGGCGCCATCACCCTGCAACCTCCCGGGAAGGACAATCTCTCCACTCCTTCGGTGAATACCCTGTTTGCCTCGATCGGTGAAGCCAGCCGCAAGCAGTCGGTCGGCATCCTGCTATCGGGTACCGGCAGCGACGGCACCGCCGGCTGCCGCGCAATTCGCCAGCATGGCGGGCTGACCATCGCCCAGGAACCGGCCGAAGCCAAGTTCGACGGTATGCCCAGCGCGGCGATCAATGCCGGTGTGGTGGACAAGGTGCTCTCAGTCGACATGATCGGCGGACTGCTGGCGGAGATATTTCCCGGCGCAGTGGTAACAGCGCCGACCAAAGCGCTTGCATCTACCGAATCGTCGCTGCCGGATGCAACCGACTCGGTATCGGAAGAGCAGCATCGCGAGCTGGAGCACCTGCTGCGCCTAGTGCATCAGGCTACCCACATCGATTTCTCCAGTTACAAGGAAGACACCCTGCTGCGTCGCCTCGAAAAGCGCAAGGCGACGCTGGGCATAGTCGGCGCCGATCAGTATCTGGCCCTGGTCCGGCGCCAGCCCGAGGAACTACATGCGCTGCAGCATCTGTTCCTGGTTTCCGTCACCTCGTTTTTCCGCGACCGGGCTTCCTTCCGCATTCTCGAGCAGAATCTGGCCGCCCTGGTGGCCAGCAAGGCCGACTTTGATCCGATCCGGGTCTGGGTGCCGGGCTGCGCCTCGGGCGAGGAATCCTATACCCTGGCCATCCTGCTTGCCGAACTGCTCGGCGAATACCGCAGCCGCCATGCCGTCTCCATTCTCGGTAGCGACCTCAATCCAGCCGCGCTGGAGATGGCGCGCGCAGGAGTCTATCGGCTTACTGCGTTCAAGGAGATGGAAGAGGATCTGCGCAGCCGTTACTTCACGGCCAAGGGGCAGCATTACGAGGTCAGTCCGGCCTTGCGTGAAATGGTGGCTTTCGAGCAACGCGATGTGCTGAGCGGGCCGCCGGCCGGCGGTCCGCTCGATCTGGTGAGCTGCCGCAATTTGCTGATCTACATGAAGAGCCAGCTGCAGGACCAGTTGATCAAGAGCTTTCATCAGGCCCTCCGGCCGCAAGGTCTGCTGTTCATCGGCCAGTCCGAGTCGCTCTCCTTCGTCGGCAACTCGCTGTTTGGCCCCATCGACCATTACCACCGGCTGTTCCGCCGCCGGCACTGAATCTTCACCAAAGGCTCAACCATGAACGCATTCCTGACCGTCATCGAAAAGTTCAAGCTGGATACCAAGCTGATCCTCGGCTTCAGTTCCGGCCTGCTGATCGCCGCCGCCATCGGCTTCTACAGCATGTCGAGCCTGGAAAAACTCGAAGCGGAAATGGAGCGCATCTATGAGTACGACCTGCTGGGCATTTCGCACATCCAGGAAGCCAACATCAACCTGATTTACATGGGCAGGGCGCTAAGACAGATGATGATCGCCCAGGACGATATGACTCGCGACAAAGCTCGCGCTCAGGTCAGTAGCGCACGCCAGACGCTGCAGAAAGAAATGGACGAAGCGCGCAAGCGCATTTTCCGCGCCGATGCTATCGCCAAGTACGAGCAGTTCACCGGCAATTTCAACAAATTCAACGAGAATGTCGAGTATGTTTTGACCCTGATCGAACGCGAAAAGGCCAATCCTTCGGTCGCAGCGAAGTTTGTCACCAGCCCGGAATTCATCGCTACAGTCAACGCCGCGGACGACGACCTGACCCAGCTGACCAAAATCAAGGAAAGCGGCTCCAAGGCAACCATTGAAGCGGCGCGGCAGCGCTCCGAGGAGACGCGCCGGATCGCCCTGCTGCTGCTGGTCGTCGGCATCCTGCTGGCGGTGAGTTTCGGCGTGCTGATCGGCGCCAGCATCAAGCGACCCAACGACCGGCTGCGCAGTTCCGTCGAAAGACTGGCCGAGGGCGATGTGGCATCGCCCATCCCGCATGCCGACTATCCCAACGAAATCGGCATCCTGGCACGCGCCATCCAGGTATTGCAAGGCATCTACCGCAAGGCCGAGGATACGCGCTGGATTAAGACGCACGCTGCAGAGATCGCGGCGGCGCTGCAACAAGCGGAAGATTTCAAGGGGCTGGCCCAGACGGCGATTTCGCGGATCGCCCCGCTCATCAACGCCGGCCATGGCGCGGTGTATGTGATGGACGGCGAGCGGCGCCTCAACCTGTTCGGCAGCTATGGCTACCGCGAACGCAAACACCTCAACAACAGCTTCATGGTCGGCGAGGGACTGATCGGCCAGGCGGCGATGGAAAAGACGGCTATTACCCTGACCGCGCCGAAGGACTACATCCGCATCAGTTCCGGCCTCGGCGAAGGACCGCCAGCCTGCGTGGCGGTATTGCCGATCATCCACCAGGAGCGGGTTCTGGCCGTGCTCGAGATCGCCTCCTTCCAGCAATTCTCCGAACGCGAGACAGCCCTGCTCGATGCGCTGATGCCGGTGCTGGCGACCAACATGGAAATCATGGACCGCAACCAGCGCACCAAGGAATTGCTTGTTGCGACGCAGGAGCAGGCAGAACGCATGGAAAAGCAGGCGGCCCAGCTCGAGGAGCAGTCGGTGGAAATGGAAGCGCAGCAAGCCGAACTGCTGGAGACCGAGAACTGGTTCCGCTGCATCATCGAGACGGCCATGGACGGACGGCTGGTGGTGGACGAATCCGGCGCCATCGTGCTCTCCAATCCGCAGGCGGAACGCTTGTTCGGCTACGCATCCGGCGAAATGCTGGGGGTGAATGCGAATACCCTGATGCCTGGCCACTTCCTGGCCGAAAAATATGCCCAGGCAAAGGGCACGCCGGAGGAAGCCAAGGGTATGGCCAAGGATGGCGCTGAGTTCCCGATCATCATCTGCCTGAGTCCGCTGCCGGCAATCGGCAACCGCGGCCGTTGCATGAGCATTGCAGTGCGGGCGGCGGGCGCCAACTAAAATGTCCAGCGAGAAGTCCACCAGCCAGCAGCCGCAAGATGCGGCGCGCCAGGCCATGGCGGACTTTCTCGCCAACATGAGCCATGAGATCCGCACTCCGCTCAATGCCATCATCGGCATGGCCTACCTGGTTCTGCAGTCCGAACTCAAGCCTCAGCAGCGCGAAAATGTCGCCAAGATCGAAGCAGCCGGCCAGCACCTGCTCGGGATCGTCAACGACATGCTCGATTACACCCGACTCGAAGCGGGCGACATCGTCTTCTCCCGTTCGGCATTTTCACCAACCACGCTGCTCGAGGAAACCCTGCGGCGCTTTGCCGACAAGGCGCTGGCCAAGCGCCTGACCATCGCCGCACGCGTCGAAACTTCCGTACCCGTGCAGCTCATCGGCGATCCGCAGCGCATCGGTCAGATCATCCGCCTTTACCTCGACAATGCGATTAAATTTACCGAGAAGGGCGACGTAGCCATCGTCATGCGCGCCGAGCCGGTGAAGCCGGGATCGCCTTCCATCTGCCGCCTCCATTGCGCCGTACGCGATAGCGGCATCGGTCTGAGCGAAGCCCAGCGCAGCGAACTGTTCCAGGCTTTTCGCCAAGGCGACGGTTCGAGCACGCGCAAGTTCGGCGGCACCGGACTGGGCCTGGCCATTGCCCGCAAGCTGGCCGAATGCATGGGCGGTGAAGTCGGCGTCGACAGCATTCCCGGCAAGGGCAGCAACTTCCGTTTTGCCGCGGAGCTGGAAGTCGCAGCAGACACGCCCCTGCTCCAGGAAGAATACCGCCTGGTGATCGATGCGCCGGCCGCGACGAAGGCCGAGCAGACAACAGCGCGCGTCGACCAGCAGCGCCTGGCCACCGTCTGTGCGCGTCTGATGTCGCTGCTGGCTGACGACGATGCCGAGGCTGCCGAAGTGTTTGCAGAGAATGTCGAACTGCTGCGCACGGCATGGCCAGATGAGTTTCCGCGCATGGAACAGGCTATTCGCGTTTTCGACTTTGCCCTCGCCACGAGCATGCTTGAGAAGGCCTGCGATAATGGCTGACGTTTCGACCTAACTGTATCCATCGAGGATCTGCCATGGAACTTGGACTCGACTTCACCGTAAAACCCACCGTGCTGGTGGTGGATGATACGCCGGACAATCTCTCCCTGATGAGCGGGCTGCTCAAGGACGCCTACAAGGTCAAGGTCGCCAACAACGGCGAGAAGGCGCTGAAGATCGCCGAATCGGACGCCCCGCCCGACCTGATCCTGCTCGACATCATGATGCCCGGCATGGATGGCTACGAGGTCTGCCAGCGGCTCAAGAAGAATCCCGCAACCCTCGACATCCCGGTGATCTTCCTCACCGCCAAGGCCGAAGTGGAAGACGAAAAAAAGGGTCTCGAACTCGGTGCGGTCGACTACATCACCAAACCGATCAGTCCGCCCATCGTCATGGCGCGCGTCAAGACCCAGTTGACGCTGAAAGCCTCGGCCGACTTTCTGCGCGACAAGGCCGAGTATCTCGAGATCGAGGTGGGCAAGCGCACCCGCGAAGTCGCGGCGATCCAGGATGTGACCATCCTGGCGATGGCCTCCCTGGCCGAGACACGTGATTCCGACACCGGCAACCATATCCGACGCACCCAGTTCTATGTCAAGGCCTTGGCCGAGAAGCTGCGGAATCACCCGCGTTTCGCCAGCTTCCTCACCGAACGCAACATCAGCATGCTGTTCAAGTCGGCGCCGCTTCATGACATCGGCAAGGTCGGCATCCCCGACCGCATCCTGCTCAAGCCCGGCCGTTTCACTCCGGAAGAGTTCGAAATCATGAAAACCCATCCGCGCCTCGGCTTCGAAGCCATCACCCACGCCGAGAAGTCGCTCGGCACCGATGTCGAGTTCCTCAGCATGGCCAAGGAAATCTCCCTGTATCACCAGGAGAAGTGGGATGGCAGCGGTTATCCAGAGGCGCTTTCCGGGGAAGCAATTCCAATCAGCGCCCGGTTGATGGCCCTGGCCGACGTCTATGACGCCCTGATCAGCCGGCGCGTCTACAAGACCGGTATGCCGCATGAGCAGGCGGTGGAAATCATCATCGACAGCAAGGGCTCGCACTTCGATGCCGACATCGTCGACGCCTTCCTGGAAATCCAGGATGAATTCCGAGCCATTGCCGCGCGCTATGCTGATTCGGATCGGGACATCGAGCAGAAGGCCGAATATCTCTCGAAAGCCGTCACCTCCCACACCTGAGGAAAACCGATGATCACCAAACAAACCGTGTTCCTGGTCGTTGACGACTATGAGGCGATGCGCCAGGTCAGCGCCACGCAACTGCGTTCCCTCGGCGTCGAAAAGATTTTCATGGCCAACAACGGTGCCGAGGGCCTGCGGATCCTGCGCAAGGAACAGATCGACTTGGTGATGTCGGACTGGAACATGCCGGTAATGTCCGGTCTCGACCTGCTCAAGGCAGTACGCTCTGATCCACAGCTCTACCGAGTGCCTTTCGTCATGATCACCGCCGAAGCCGAGCGCGAGCGCATCGAGGAAGCCATCGCCTGCGGCGTCAGCGACCTGCTGGTCAAGCCATATACCGCCGACCGCCTTTCCAGGCGCCTGGAGAAGGCGATCCTGTGGAAGCCGCGCACTCGTTCGGCTTCCGCTCCCGTACTGGTTGCAACAAGCCAAGCACCGAGTACGGCCGCGCAAACCAGAGCCACCCCAGCAGTCGAGGCGGAGCCCGTCAAGAAGGCCGAGCGCCCGACCATCCTGGTGGTCGACGACACTCCGGACAACTTGCACCTGCTCTCCCAACTGTTCAAGGACGAATACCGGGTGCGCCTCGCCCACAACGGCGAGAAGGCCCTGAGCATCACAGGCTCCGACAACCCGCCCGACTTGGTCCTGCTCGACATCATGATGCCCGACATGGATGGATTCGAAGTGGCCCGGCGCATGCGTGAGCACCCCAACTCCGAGAGCACGCCGGTGATCTTCGTCACAGCCATGGCCGGCGACGACGCACGCATGAAGGGCATGGAACTGGGCGCTGTCGATTTCGTCACCAAGCCGATCGACCCCAACGTGCTCAAGCCACGGGTCCGCAATTTCATGCGTTATGTCGAACTGCACAAGCAGTTGCAGGCCGAATACGACGGTATGCTGGACGCAGCACGGTTGCGCGAGGACGTTGAGCACATCACCCGGCATGACATGAAGGGACCGCTGGCAGGCATCATCGGTCTGGTGCAATCGCTAGCTGAAGATGAATCAATGAACCGCAAGCAGACGCAGCAGTTGCGTATGGTCGAGGAAACCGCGCTGCAAGTGCTGAATATGATCAACCTTTCGTCTGAACTCTTCAAAATTGAAACCGGACGCTTCAAACTCGACCCGAAGCCGGTGAAGATTTCCGAGGTTCTCGGCCGGATTGTCGATATTTCTCGCACCACGTTTGCAGAAAAACATCTCAATATGTTCGTCGACACCGAGAGTGGCGAGGAGATGAGCGCTCCCGAGGCACTGGGCGACGCGATGCTGTGCTATTCACTGTTCCAGAACCTGATCAAGAATGCCTGCGAAGCGGCACCTGAAAACAGCAAAATTGTGGTCAAAATACTCAATCAGTCGCCGCTTCGCATTGTCATCGAGAACCAGGGTGCCGTTCCGGCGGAGATCCGCGAGCGTTTCTTCGACAAATTCGTCACCCATGGCAAGCAAGGCGGTACGGGGATTGGCACTTACTCGGCACGGCTGCTGACTGAGGCGCAGGGCGGCAATATCGAACTCGCGGTTTCCGACGCAGCCAACACCACCACGATCACCGTGACCCTGCCGCGTGCGAAAGAATGACGGCTATCGGATCAAGGCGACGTCATTGGTCATGGAATTGAATTTGGACGCTGACGCATAGAACAACTGGGCTGATTTTTTGGTGCTGCACAATTTGAGCGGCCGGTGTACCTCCAACTCCGGTCATAGCCACCAGCAAGCATGACGTCCGCTGATTGCTGCGAAGAGCCGTTGGCGTATAAGCCTTGGCCCGAGAGTTTCAAATCACTTTGAATGGCTGCTTTGCCAATCGCGGGTGATTTACACGCCCATAAGAGCAGGTTCTCCACTTATCGGTCAGTCCTATTTTGCCGAGCCACTTCTGGTGGTGCCGCCGTTTCAAAATAGCAGTTGCTTATGTCAAACGGCCTCACCTTCCCCACCCAAAGCTAGCACAAGGTCGTCGAACAGCTTACTGAGTTCGCCGGCCATCAAGACAAAGTCCAAGTCAAACTGTTCTTCAGCATCCCGCATGGACTGATCGGCGTTTTCATTAAGAATATCCAGAAAAACTAGACGCTTGACCTGCAATTTGTCGGTCAATACAAAAGATATCCGGTCGTTCCATGTCATCCCGAGTTTTGTGGCTATTTTCCCGTTGGCGATGTGCTGCCGAATTTCCTTGCCTTCCAGACCGTGGCGGACGTATCGAATGGCAGACTGACCAGATGCATCTGAACGCAATTCCAAGTCGTCATCAATGCTGAAACTTGAAGGTGGTTCGCCCGCAAGCCAATCGGTCATGGCGGAAGAAGGCGACAACTTCGTCTGCAATGGCTTGATTTGAATATCGCCCACCGACCGCAGCAGAACTTCCATGAATTCGTCGGCCTTTGCATCGGAGCCGGCATCAATCACCAGCCAGCCATGTAGCGGGTCTATCCAAGCCCATGTAGTACGACGTCGAGTAAAAGCCCTGGGAAGCAGTTCAACGGTGACGCTGTCACGCAAGTCACGCATTTCTTTGCGCCCGACGATTCGAGCCTGTTCGGCCTCAATTAGCACAACTCGCTCTTGCGTCACTTGGCGAATCACTGTTGCCGGCAGCAGTTTCTGCTCAACCCCGAGAGCAATGAGCCATTGTCGATTAACGCTATGGACGAATGGCCCGTCCTTCGGATAGACCCAGCCACGACTTTGCATGGCAAGGCTGCCACAGCGATTCAATGGGTGCTGGGCAAGTAGATTGTTTAGTTGGTTTGAGTCCTTGCTCCAATCCGAGGACAGGCGGTAAATTCGGAGATTACGAAACCACATGAGAATATTTATCCGATTCAAAAAAGGACGCAAGCATACCCTTAGAAAGCCACAGCGGGGCGGGATAGTGCGCAAGAAATCAGCGGCGAACGATGCACATCGACCGACGAGGAGATTCGGTCGCAGCCGAGTATTTTAAGACCATACTTGTAGAGGGTATAATTTGCCAGAAGGATCATTCATTCACCGGGTCGAATTTGCCATGGCACTTAATCTCTACTGGATGCATGCTGGCGGCTGCGGCGGTGACACCATGTCGTTTCTCGGCAGCGAAAGGCCGAACGTCTCCGAACTGATGCAGGATATCGGCATCAATCTTCTCTGGCATCCCTCGCTGTCCAACACATCCTCGGCGGAACAAAAACGCGTGGTAGACGCCTTGGACGATGGCAGGACGCTCCTGGATGTGCTGATCGTCGAGGGCGCCGTGGTGCGCGGCCCGGCCGGCACCGGCATGTTCGACGCGCGCGGCGGTCGTCCGCGCAAGGATACGGTGGTGGCGCTTTCGCGGCGCGCCCGATACGTTATTGCGCTCGGCACCTGCGCCAGCTTCGGCGGTTTCGGCGTCGGCGGCGAGATCGATGCGACCGGACTGCAATTCACGCGTGCCAAGCGTGGCGGCTTGCTGGGAGAGGATTTTCGCTCCGGCGCCGGCCTGCCGGTCCTCAATCTTGCCGGTTGCCCATGCCACCACGACGTGCTCGGCAGCATCTTGATGGCTCTGCAGGCGGGAGTGACTCCGGCTCTTGACGAGTTCCAGCGGCCCCTGGATTGGTATGGGACGACAGTGCACCAAGGTTGCACACGCAACGAATATCACGAGTACCGCATCGAGGAGGAGGTATTCGGCGAGAAGGGCTGCCTGTTCTTTCACATGGGCTGCCAGGGCCCCTTGACCGGAGGGCCTTGCAACAAGCACCTGTGGAACCAGCGTTCGTCCAAGACCCGCGTCGGCGTTCCCTGTTTTGGCTGCACCAGCCCCGAGTTTCCCTCCGAGTACCCGTTCTTCTCGACACGCAACATCGAGGGCATTCCGCTCGCCCTCCCCATGGGCGTCAGGCGGGCGCACTACATGGCATACAAGGACATGGCTGCGGCGGCCGCTCCCGAGCGCCTGAAGAGCCGCAGTACGGAAGTCTGAGCGAGGGACCCCATGCGCACCCGCATCATCCGCGACATCCCGTTCAACCGCGTCGAGGGCGATCTAGCGGTAAGCATCGAATATGGCGATGGGCAGATCACCGACGCCTGGAGCGCCGGAACACTTTACCGTGGCTTCGAAAATCTGATGAAAGGCCGCGGCGCTCTTGACGGACTGGTCATGACGCCGCGCATCTGCGGCATCTGCTCCACCACCCATCTGTCGGCTGCCGCCAGGGCGCTCGACGCGATTGCCGGGCTAACCCCGCCGGATAACGCGGTTCGCATGCGCAACGTTGCGCTGATGACCGAGCATGTGCAAAGCGACGTGCGCCAAACGGTATTGATGTATATGGCCGACTTCGCTCATCCGGCACACGCCGCCCAACCGCTGTATGAGGAAGCGCTGCGGCGTTATGCACCGGCAGCAGGTGCATCGGCCATCGATGTCATCCGCGAAACCAAGCGCGTGCTGGAAACCATCGCCGTTCTTGGCGGCCAATGGCCGCATTCCTCGTTCATGGTGCCCGGCGGCGTCTCCTTCGTTCCGTCGCAGGCCAATCTCCTGCAATGCCTGCAGATTGTCGGCGCCTATCGCGCCTGGTATGAGCGGCGCGTGCTTGGTTGTTCCATCGAGCGCTGGCGCGAAGTGGACAACCGTGCCGCCCTCGACGCCTGGCTTCATGAAACTTCCGCCCAGCACGACAGTGAAACCGGCTTCCTGTTGCGTTTCGGCCGCGCAGCCGGTCTCGATGCCATCGGTGCGGGCCATAATGCTTTCCTTTCCTATGGCTCGCTCGACCTGCCGCAAGAAACTTCCGTCGTGTCGCGCACCCGGCAACTGGTGGCCGCGGGCGTTGCGCGCGGCACCGAGCTTACCGCTTTCGAGGCAGCGCGCATCACTGAAGATGTCTCCCATGCCTGGTACAGCGACCAAGACGCGCTGCATCCTGCCGTCGGCGAAACCCGGCCATACGCCTCCGGGCAAGAGGGACGGGCCTATTCCTGGATCAAGGCGCCGCGCTACGACGCCCAAGCCGTGGAGACCGGGCCGCTGGCCGAGGCGGTCATCGATGGCCGGCCGCTGTTTGTCGATATCGTCAACGCTGGTCAGACCAGCGCGCTCGCCCGCCAGCTCGCCCGCCTGACGCGCCCGGCAACGCTGCTGCCGGTAATGGAAACCTGGTTGAGGGAACTGATCGCCAACCACGGCGCGCCCATCATCGTCGGCAATGGCCAGGTTCCCGACGGCGAAGGAGCCGGCCTGGTGCAAGCCGCACGTGGCGCCCTCGGCCATTGGGTGCGCGTCGAGAATCAGCGCATCACGCGCTATCAGATCATCACCCCGTCAGCCTGGAACGGCTCGCCGCGCGATGCAACGGGCCAGCGCGGTGCCTGGGAAGAGGCACTGCTGGGCACGCCTGTCGCCGATCCCGACAACCCGATCGAAGCTGGACATATCATTCGTTCCTTCGATCCCTGCCTTGTCTGCGCGGTGCATACCGTGCACCGCCGCTGACAGGAACGCCGGAATGGCCGCGCGCATTATCTGCGTGGGTAACCGCCAGGTGCAGGGCGACGACTTTGGGCCGCGCGTCTACGACTGTTTGGCGGCCCTGCCAGTGCCCATGGACGTCGACATCGTCGATGGCGGCCTGGCCGGCCTCGGCTTGCTGCCCTATCTCGAAGATGGTCGGCGCGTGTTCTTTGTCGATGCCGTTGCCGGCTTCACCGCGCCGGGACGGATTGTCCTGCTCGCCGCTGATGAGGTTGCACGCCAATGCACGAGCGGCTTCGATCATGCGGCCGGCTTGCCGTACCTGCTGAAAGTCATGCCGGCGGTGCTGGACTCCCCGCCACCGACGGTGACGGTCATCGGCCACGAGGGCGCTGCCTGCGCGCAGGCCGTTCGCACGGCGGCGCGTTTGGCCCTGCATCTTGCCACGCAGAGCGCTGACGATGCATGCCGCGCCTGAGGCCGGACGCGTGAGCACGCGCCGGCTGCAACTCGAAGAGGTCATGGCCGAGAACGAAGTGCTGCGGCAGGAGCTGCGCACCACGCGGGAGGCGGCCAAGATCACTGCGGAACTGGTCGTCCGGCAGTTCGAGAAGAGCGACGACCTGCTGGTGCGTCTCCAACATTCCAACGCAATCACCGAGACGACGCTACGGGAAATCAAGGGGATCATGGACAATGCCTCGTTGGGCATCTGTTTCACCCGCGAGCGCTCTATTTACCGTTACAACAAGAGTTTCGGCAGCATGTTCGGTTTTTCTGGCGATACCGGCATCGGCCAGCCGGGACGCGCGACCTTCGTTTCCGACGAGTCTTATGCCGAAGTAATCCGCTCGGTGGTGCCGCTGTTATCAAAAAACCTGCCCTTCGAACGCGATATATTTATGCGGCGCCAGGACGGCAGCCACTTCTGGTGCAACCTGAAAGCGTTCGTCTCGGATCCCAACGATTTGGCTAGCGGCATCATCTGGATCACCGAGGATCGCTCGGCTTTCAAGCTGGCTGAAGAAGAAATCAAGGAATCCCAGCGCATCGCAGAAGTGGCCAATGCTGCCAAGAGCGAGTTCCTCGCCAACATGAGCCACGAAATCCGCACGCCGATGAACGCGATCATCGGCATGACGCATCTGGCCCTGCAAACCTCACTGGATGCCAGGCAACGCAACTATCTGGAGAAGGTCGACGCGGCGTCCAAAGGACTGCTTGGCATCATCAATGACATCCTGGACTTTTCCAAGATTGAAGCCGGCAAGATAAGCTTCGAACAGATCGACTTTCACCTTGACGACGTCATGGACAGCATGGCGGATCTGGCGACGATCAGGGCCCAGGACAAGGGGCTGGAACTGCTCTTCAATATCGGTACCGACGTGCCGCTGGCGCTGGTTGGCGATCCGCTGCGTCTGGGGCAGGTTCTGACCAACCTGGTCGGCAACGCCATCAAGTTTACCGCGGAGGGCGAGGTTACCGTCGCCGTCGGCCGCGTCGCCGAGGAACCCGACAGCGTGCGGCTGCGCTTTGCCGTCAGCGATACCGGCGTCGGTCTCAGCGAAGAGCAATGCAGCCGCCTTTTCCAGGCATTCTCCCAGGCGGATAGTTCGACGACGCGCAATTACGGCGGCACCGGCCTGGGCTTGACCATCAGCAAACGCCTGGTCGAGATGATGGACGGCGAAATCGGCGTGGCCAGCGAACCGGGCGTCGGCAGCACTTTCTTCTTCACCGCCAAGTTCGGGCGCCACTCGGAGCAACGACCGCTGCACGAAATCGCCGGTCACTTGCCGGGATTGCGCGTTCTGGTCGTGGACGACAACGCCAGTGCCCGCGACATCTTTCTCGCCATGCTGAATTCGCTGCGCTTCGAAGCGTCGGCCGTGAAGAGCGGCGCCGAGGCACTCGATGAGTTGGAACAGGCGCAGCGCGAAAGCAGACCCTATGGGCTGGTGCTGATGGACTGGCACATGCCGCAGATGGATGGGGTCGAGACCGTGCGCCGCATCCACGCCGATGAATATCTCGTCACCGTGCCGATGTGCATGATGGCGACCGCCTACAGTCGCGAAGAGCTGCTCAAACAAGTGGAAGTTGCACAGATACGCATTGACGGCTTGCTCGTCAAGCCGGTCAGCCCCTCGACGCTGTGCGACAGCATCATGACGGTGTTCGGCAAGGATATCGGGAGACGCCTGCGCCGGCAGCAAAGGCATGCCGGCCATCACGAAGCCGAGAAGGCGCTGCGCGGGGCACATCTCCTGCTGGTCGAGGACAATGACATGAATCGTGAGCTGGCTAGGGAAATCCTGGAGAATGCGGGCATGCGAGTGGATGTTGCCGGCAACGGCAAGGAAGCGCTGCAGAAGATATCCCGGATCGACTACGACGGGGTATTGATGGACTGCCAGATGCCGGTAATGGATGGTTTCGAGGCGACGCGCCGACTCCGCGCCGACGCGCGCCATGACGCGCTGCCGGTAATCGCCATGACCGCCAATGCGATGGCGAGCGACCGCGAAAAATGCCTCGAATGCGGAATGAACGACCACATCGCCAAGCCGATCGACGTCGGCCAGCTGTTCTCGACACTGGCGCGCTGGGTAAAACCGAGCGCGCCGCTGGCCGAAACGGATAACAAGACAGAGGATGGCCCTCGACCGGCGGAGATTCCCCGCGTGGCGGGCCTTGACACCGACGCGGCGCTTGCCCGTGTTGGCGGCCATGCCGACCTGTTCCGCAAGATGCTGGCCTGGTTCCGCCAGGGCCAGGCCAATGCCGTTGCCGAAATCCGAGCGGCATTCGAAGCCGGCGAGCGCGCCACGGCGGTGCGCCTTGCGCACACGCTCAAGGGCTTGTCCGGCAACATTGGTGCGACCGAGCTGTTCGAAGTCGCCCGACGACTCGAATTGGCGCTCAAAGCGGAAGGGGAGAAAATGCCTCGCGATCTGCTGGCCGAGGTGGATGCACTAATGACCGCTCTGTTTGCGGAGATAGATCACAGCATGCCGCATGCCACACCGGAAAAAACGCCAAAAGCGGCGAACGCCATCGACATCGCTGCCATAACACCGTTGCTGCAAGAACTGGCACAGTTGCTCGCCGACGATGACGGCGAGGCCACGGCGCGGATCGAGCATCTGGGCGCGCTGTTGAACGGGAGTGCCATGGCGGATGAATACCGTCGGCTCGACAAAATGATCGAAAGCTTTGCTTTCAGCGAGGGACTGGATCTCTTGCGCGAGATTGCCGCGAAGCTGGACATTCAGTTGCACTGACCATCGAAGAGAGAGATGCGCCTATGAAGCTTGCGCCGGAGTATCCAAACAAAGCGACGATATTGGTCGTGGACGACGCACCGGCCAATCTTGCCCTGATGAACAGGCTGCTCGAAAGCGAGTACAAGGTCAAGCTCGCCACCGATGGCGAAAAGGCGCTCAGAATCGCCGCTTCCGACCCACCTCCCGATCTGATCCTGCTCGATGTCATGATGCCCGGAATGGATGGCCACGAGGTGTGCCGGCGGATCATGGCCGACGACAAGATGCGCCATATTCCGGTGATCTTCCTGACCGCCAAGACGGAAGTTGACGACGAGAGGATAGGGCTGGAACTGGGGGCCGTCGATTACATCACCAAGCCCATCAGCCCACCCATCGTCATGGCGCGCGTCAAGACCCATCTGATGCAGAAGAAGATGGCGGATTTTCTGCGCGATAACAACGAGTTTCTTGAGCAGGAGGTCGCCAAGCGCACGCGCGAAGTGATGGCGAACCAGGACCTCACCATTCTTGCCATGGCCTTTCTGGCGGAAACGCGCGATTCGGACACCGGCAATCATATCCGCCGCACGCAATACTACGTCAAGGCGCTGGCCGAGAAACTGCGCCACCATCTGCGCTATGCCTGGTTCCTGACGGACGCCAACATCGATTTGCTGTTCAAGACGGCGCCGCTTCATGACATCGGCAAAGTGGGCATTCCTGACCGCATCCTGCTGAACACTGGCCGCTTTGAGCCGCACGAATTCGAGATCATGAAGACGCACACCACACTGGGACGCGACGCCATCGAATATGCGCAGAACGCACTGGGAACCAACGCCGATTTTCTTGCCTTTGCCAAGCATATCGCGCTTTCGCACCAGGAGAAGTGGGACGGCAGCGGCTATCCGCATGGACTTGCCGGTGAAGACATTCCGCTTTCGGCGCGATTGATGGCGGTGGCCGATGTCTATGATGCTTTGATCAGCCGGCGCGTGTATAAGGAAGGCATGGCGCATGAGACGGCGGTGCTGATCATGGTCGACGGCCGCGGCACGCATTTCGACCCCGACATCATTGACGCCTTCGTCGAGATCCAGGGGGAATTTCGCACCATCGCCCAGCGCTTTGCGGATTCCGACGCCGACATGGGCAAGAAGAAGGACTATCTGGTAAAGGCCGGCGCAACATGATCGACAAACAGAGCATATTTCTCGTCGTCGATGACCTTGAGGCCATGCGCCAGGTCACTTCGTCGCAGCTGCGCGTGCTGGGAGCCAGCAACATCATGACCGCCAGCAACGGTGCGGACGCTTTGCGCGTGCTGAAGACGCAGCCGGTGGACGTCGTGCTTTCCGACTGGAACATGCCCGTCATGACCGGGCTCGAACTGCTCAAGGCGGTACGTGCCGATGAGCGCCTGGCGCGCCTGCCTTTCGTCATGATCACTGCCGAAGCCGCGCGCGAGCACGTCGCGGAGGCCATTGCCAACGGTGTCAGCGGCCTGCTGGTCAAGCCCTATACCGCGGAAAGCCTGGGGATGCGCATAGCCAAGGCGGTGACACCGCAATCACGCTCAGCGTCGCCGACCCGCGCGGAGAGTCCCACCAAGGATGCGGCGCCACTTCAGGCGGCGACGCCCCCTGTCGCGCCCGCCGATCCACGCCCCCAGGAGGCGGATCCGGCACGACCGACGATTCTCGTGGTGGACGATGCGCCGGCGAATCTGCATCTCCTTTTGCACATGTTCAAGGACACGTATCGCGTACGCATCGCGCAAAGCGGCGAGAAAGCCCTGGAAATTTGCCAGTCGAACAACCCGCCGGATCTGGTTCTGCTCGATATCATGATGCCCGGCATGGATGGCTTTGAAGTTGCCCGCCGAATGCGCGAGCACCCCACCTCGGAAAACATTCCGGTGATTTTCGTCACCGCGATGACCGGTGATGAAGTGCGCCTCAAGGGGCTGGAACTGGGAGCGGTAGATTTCGTCACCAAGCCGATTGATCCCGAAGTGCTCAAGCCGCGCGTACGCAACTTTCTGCGCTACGTCGAATTGCACAAACAATTGCAGGCGAATTACGACAGCATGCTCGAGGTGGCGCGCCTGCGCGAAGACGTCGAACACATCACCCGCCACGATATCAAGGGGCCGCTGGCCGGCGTAATCGGACTGGTACAGTCCCTGGTGGACGATGAATCACTGAACCGCAAGCAGCAGGTCGAAAAGCTGCATATGGTCGAGGAGACCACGTTGCAGGTACTCAACATGATCAACCTCTCCTCTGAGCTCTTCAAGATCGAGACCGGACGCTTCAAACTCGACGCCAAACCGGTAAAGATCGGCGACATCCTGCGCCGGATCGTCAAGGTATCGCGGACGACATTCGCCGAGAAACAGATCACCATCGCCGCAGACACCTACGAACCGGACGGCGATGAACCTCCGCAAGTCCTGGGCGACGCCATGCTGTGCTATTCGATGTTCCAGAACCTGATCAAGAATGCCTGCGAAGCCGCCCCTGAAAGAAGCCGTGTGAATATCACCATGGCTGATGAAATGCCGCTGCGCATCGTAATCCAGAACAAGGGTGCGGTTCCAGCGGAGATTCGCGAACGTTTCTTCAACAAGTTCGTTACGCATGAAAAACGCGGCGGGACGGGGCTCGGAACCTATTCGGCCCGGTTGCTCGCCGAGGCGCAAAACGGCACAATTGCCCTAAGGGTTTCCGACGCGGAAAACCAGACCACGATCACCGTGACGCTGCCGCGTTACTCCGAAGTCGACAGCCTTGACCCGGTTCTTGACTGACAGCGGAAACCATAAAATTCTGGAGTTCCGTTCATCATGAACCTTCAACCTGTCAGCCTTGCGGATATCCCCATCGGCCCCCCTGCCCTGGCACCTGTATGACCGCAATGGTTTCTGGACGGGGAGATTCAGCATATGCGTCCGGCAATGCCCAGTCGTAAATGGGGCACTGAAATGCTGGTATCCGGATATTGACGAATCCAGAGTGATGACATGCTTTCCACTGTTGCGCGGATGATCGATCAAATCCAGTTCGAAACCCGCGATTCCCGTGACTGGACGGGCATCTCCGCAATCGAGCCGAAAGTCGTCGAAGCCTTGCAACTGACTCCTCGCGTAGCGTTCGTTCCCGACGAATGCGCACATCTCGCTTACGCCAATCAGCCGCTGCCGGTGGGTTTCGGACAAACCATATCGCAGCCGTTCATAGTTGCGCTGATGACCCAATTGCTGTTGCCGCAGGAGAATGACACGATCCTTGAAATCGGGACCGGTTCAGGATATCAGGCGGCAGTGCTGGCCAGACTGGTGCGACGCGTGATCACCGTCGAGATCGTCGCCGCACTTGCCGTGCGTGCTGCGAAAACGCTGGCTGCGCTGGGCGTAAGCAACGTCGAAGTCCATGCTGGCGATGGCTATGGAGGCTGGCCGGAGTCGGCACCTTACGACGGGATCATCGTGACTGCCTGCGCCAAAGCAATCCCGCAACCCCTGCTCGATCAACTGAAGCCTGGTGGCAGGATGGTCATACCGATTGGAACCGCCTACGGTTCCCAGGATTTGCGCCTGGTGGAAAAATCCGCGGGAGGCGCGGTCAGTTCCCGCGAGGTATTGCCAGTGGCGTTTGTGCCATTCACGCGATCATCCGTATAACCGCTCGGACATAGCGCTCGCTGGTAATCGCCGATGCCGGTTTTGGCGACGAAGGACTGGTGATGATAAAGTTCGGCCAGACACCGGTCTTGTCGCCAAAATAGAACGGTACGCTGGCATGTTTGTTGTACTCTGACTCCCGTTGAGATTTATCGCCAATTTAGCATTTGACAATACCCTACCTGAGTTCTTATGCACCCCACACAATTCCTTGGTCTAAATGGACTGAAACTGGCTGCCGACGTTGGCGGAAACCCTGCAAACCCGCCCGTCATTCTGTTACACGGTGGCGGACAAACCCGTTTTTCCTGGGGAGAAACAGCCGCCGCCCTGGCGGATAATGGTTTCTACGTTGTCTCTCTCGATCTGCGCGGACATGGCGATAGCGACTGGTCGCCAGACGGCGTCTACGTTATCGATCTCTTCGTCGCCGACCTGCTCGCGGTATGCGCAACACTCGGGAGGCCCGCAAGCCTCATCGGCGCATCGCTGGGCGGACTGACCGCGCTGTTGGCTGCCGGAGAATATGCCACCCAGATCGCGACCGCCTTAGTGCTGGTAGATGTGGCGCCACGTTTAAATCCGGCCGGCTCGGATAACATCATTAACTTCATGCGCAGCGCACCCCAAGGCTATGCCTCACTGGACGAAGCCGCCGATGCAGTGGCAAGCTATCTGCCTCATCGCCCTCGTCCGACAGATTATTCGGGCTTGCTGAAGAATCTACGTCCCGGAAAGGATGGCCGTCTCCACTGGCATTGGGATCCGAACATCATGTTCGGCGCCACCTCGCTGGGAATCGACAATTATCAACGGTTTTCCTCCGCTGCCAAGAACATCCAAGCGCCCACGCTGCTGGTGCGCGGCGGCAACAGCGAGGTGATCAACGACGAAAGCGTGCGGGACTTTCTTGAGCTGGTGCCGACGGCGGAATATTCTCTCATCCAGGGGGCGCACCATATGGTGGCTGGGGATCGGAATACGGCGTTCAGCGCCGCAGTCATCGACTTCATACAACGCCGTGTCAGCCACGGTGCGTCGGCGCATTATGACTAGCTTATGCTACGAAATCCAGATTCTGGAGCGTTTGATTGGCTTCCGCGTTGCCGAAAATGGTGGGGAAAGGGTCATAGTCCGGCAACTCGATTATCGGATGGTAGTGACTTAATCCTTCTTCAAGTATCTGCAGGCCATCGCCCTTGAAATGCATAAATTCCAGGCCGAGACGGAAACAGTAAGTTTCGCCAGAGTACACCGAGTAAATCTGTCGTGCCTTGATTTCTATTACTTGTGGTTTGGCGTTTTTATGCAGCCCAGGAATGGCCAAGAGAACCGCCACCGGAGATTCGGAGAATACGTCCTTGTGAGTCAGCATGCCGGTGCCCACCCGCGTCAGATCGTAAGTTCTTCCGTGGTAGGTAGGTTTATGCTCAGCCTCGTCATAAATTAGCGCAATTCTCCAACGAACATGATATCGCGCCGCAGTTCGATTCATTGTCATGTCAAATGTGTTGGCATAGAATTTCAGCCGTGCGTGCCTTCTGCACGCGTTGATTTTCTATAAATTGCAGCAATAATGCTGTGAAGTGGCTCACTTTTTTGCGGTCTTTTTGCGGTGTTTGGTCAGCCTGCGCATTTCTGACAGGTTAGCCGGCGAGAATTTATTCAATTTTGCCAAGATAGCTTAGACTACCCAAACTTCCGGGAAGTTAATGCATGGAAAATCATCCGACAGAAAATGGAAAGCTGGCGCCGGAAAACAACCCTCAGGATCTGAGAATATCGCTGCAAGAGGTTGACGGCAACTACAGCAAATACGAGGTCACCTCGCAGGACGAGATGATCCTGATTCTGCGCGGCTTGCTGAAAAATGGCGCAAGCATCACCGCCTATCTCAATGACAGTCTGGATTTTCTGCTGACCTCGCTGCTCGGTATCGATGACGAAAACAACCACCTGACACTTGCCCTCGACAGCAGCAAGGCATTGAACCGGCGCGCGCAATTGTGCAGCAAGCTGATCTGCGTCTCCAACCAGGGAAAAATCAAGATCCAGTTCGTTCTGGATGGCGTCAATCTGGTTCGGTTTGGCGAGGGCACTGCATTTCAAGGCGCCATTCCCGCCACCCTGATTCGTCTGCAGCGACGCGACTACTACCGCTTGTCCGTGCCCAAAGGCAATCCGCTGATTTGCCTCATCCCGGTCCAACAAACCGATGGTTCGACGCTCAACCACGAACTCAATATCGTCAATATCAGCGGCCGGGGTTTGACTTTGGTCGTGCCGCTCGAGGGCATCGACTTCGAGGTCAACAAGGAATTCCCAAACTGCCGCATCGATCTGCCTTCAGGAGAACATATCATTGCGACGTTGCAGGTACGCAGCATTTACTCCGCCAACCTCAGCGGCGGCAGGGCCGTCAAACGCTCCGGCTGCCAGTTCTTGAAATTGCCGACCCCGATGCAGACTCTGCTGCTCCGCTACATCAACAAAGTGGAAAGCGAACGCCTGGCCGGCAAAATATGATATTCAAATCGAGCCGCCGTTCTTAGGCGGCCGTCAAATTTAACGGCGCCTGATCTCCGCGAGACCCTCCCCGAGAAAAAATTCGCCGCATGGCCTTTCTGCCGGTACGCCCGTCCTCTCCACACTATTGACCTGCCGGCAGGAACGGGGATGCTAAAATTGTGCTTTCCGCCAGGACTGATGAGCATTCCATGAACAGCGCCGAAATCCGCCAGAAATTCCTCGACTACTTCGCGTCCAAGGGACACACCATCGTCGCTTCCAGCCCGCTGGTGCCCGGTAACGATCCGACGTTGCTGTTCACCAACTCCGGCATGGTTCAGTTCAAGGACGTGTTCACCGGCAAGGACAAGCGCGCCTACACCCGCGCCACCTCCTCGCAGCGCAGCCTGCGCGCCGGGGGCAAGCATAACGATCTCGAAAACGTCGGCTACACCGCGCGCCACCATACCTTCTTCGAGATGCTCGGCAACTTCAGCTTCGGCGATTATTTCAAACGCGACGCGATCCATTACGCCTGGGAACTGCTGACCGAAATCTATCGATTGCCGGCCGACAAGCTGTGGGTCACCGTCTATGCCGAGGACGACGAAGCTTATGAAATATGGGCCAACGAGGTCGGCGTGCCGACGCAGCGCATCGTCCGCATCGGCGACAACAAGGGCGCCAAGTATGCCTCCGACAATTTCTGGCAGATGGCCGATACCGGCCCGTGCGGCCCGTGCAGCGAGATTTTCTACGACCATGGCCCGGATATCTGGGGCGGTCCGCCCGGCTCCAAGGACGAACACGGCGACCGCTATATCGAGATATGGAACTTGGTGTTCATGCAGTTCAACCGCGACGAGGCCGGCGTGCTGCACCCGCTGCCCAAGCCCAGCGTCGATACCGGCATGGGCCTGGAGCGCATCGCTGCGGTCATGCAGCACGTCCATAGCAATTACGAGATCGACCTGTTCCAGCAGCTGATCAAGGCCGCCGCGCGCGCGACCGATTGTCGGGATATCGCCAACAACTCCCTCAAGGTCATCGCCGACCATATCCGTGCCTGCTCCTTCCTGATCGTCGACGGAGTGATTCCGGGCTCCGACGGGCGCGGCTACGTGCTGCGCCGGATCATCCGGCGCGCCATCCGCCACGGCTACCAACTCGGCCGCAAGCAGCCGTTCTTCCACAAACTGGTGGACGATCTGTGCGCCGTCATGGGCGCCGCCTATCCCGAACTGGTAGCGGCACGCGGGCAGGTGATGTCCATATTGCGCCAGGAGGAGGAACGTTTCGGCGAGACGATTGAACACGGCATGGATATCCTCGATACGGCCCTGGCAGGCGGAACGATAGCGCTCGATGGCGAAACCGCCTTCAAGCTCTACGATACCCACGGCTTCCCGCTCGACCTGACCGCCGACATCTGCCGCGAGCGTGGCGTGGCGGTGGACGAATCCGGCTTCGAGCAAGCGATGCAGCGTCAGCGCGAGATGGCGCGTGCGGCATCCACTTTCAAGATGAAGGGCAGCCTCGAATACGACGGCCTGCCGACCGACTTTCGCGGCTACGACACGCTGGAGGAAGAAGCCGCGGTGCTGGCGTTGTATCGCGACGGTACGCGGGTTAACGAACTGAAGGCTGGCGAAGAAGGCATCGTGGTGCTGGACCGTACCCCGTTCTATGCCGAATCCGGCGGCCAGGTCGGCGACTGCGGCGAACTGTTACGCGGCACGGCACCCTCAGGGGCACACGTTTGCACCACGCTGTTCGAGGTCGCGGACACGCAGAAAATCCAGGCCGATGTGTTCGGCCACCAGGGCACGCTCAAGGCCGGTGCGCTGGCCGTCGGCGAACGCGTCGTGGCGCGCGTGAATGCCGCCGCGCGCAGCCATACGGCGTGGAACCATTCGGCCACCCACCTGCTGCACGCCGCACTGCGCGAAGTGCTGGGCAAGCATGTGCAGCAGAAAGGCTCGCTGGTCGACGCCAAGCGCACGCGTTTCGACTTTTCCCATCCCCAGCCAATGACGGCGGAGGAGATTGCGCGCGTCGAGGCGCTGGTCAATCGCGAAATCCAGCGCAATGAGGAAGTCTGCTCGCGCACCATGTCCTATGACGATGCCATCAAGTTTGGCGCCATGGCGCTGTTTGGCGAAAAATACGGCGACGAAGTGCGCGTCATCGGCATGGGCAAGTATTCGACCGAACTCTGCGGCGGCACGCACGTCAAACGCAGCGGCGATATCGGCTTGTTCAAGATCGTTGCCGAGAGCGGCGTGGCGGCCGGCATCCGGCGCGTCGAGGCGCTCACCGGCGCCAATGCGCTGACGTTTGTGCAGCAACTCGACAAGCAACTCGGCGAAGTCGCCGCGCAGATGAAAACCCAGCCGCAGTTGGCTGCCTCCCGGCTGGCTCAGCTGCTCGATGGGATCAAGGCACTGGAAAAAGAACTGGCACGCTTGAAGTCCAAACACGCAGCGACGCAGGGCGACGACCTCGCCAGCCAGGCCGTCGACGTCAAAGGCGTCAAGGTGCTCGCCGCCCAGCTCGAAGGCGCGGATGCGCTGGCGCTGCGCGAGACGCTGGACAAACTCAAGGACAAGCTGAAGAGCGCGGTAATCGTGTTGGGCAGCGCGGTCGACGGCAAGGCGGCGCTGATTGCCGGCGTGACTCCAGACCTGACGGCGAAAATGAAGGCCGGCGAACTGGTCAACTCGGTCGCCCGCCAGGTTGGCGGCAAGGGCGGCGGCCGCCCCGACATGGCACAGGCCGGCGGCAGCGAACCGGATAAGCTTGCACAGGCGCTGGCTTCGGTCAGCGACTGGGTGGCACAGCGAATCTAGAAAATCACTCGTTCTCCTGGCCGATATTGCTGGCCCAGGTCAGCGCCTGGGTCAGGCTGGCGTTGATGTCGACGACGTCGATGCCGGTAAGTTGCTGGGCCAGGTTGGAACAGAGCTGGACGTCGTTGCCTTCAAGAGCTTCGGCCAACCGCAGCATGGTGCCGAGAATCCCGGCACGCGATTCGAGCGCTTCGCGCACGTCGTTGCTGAAATTGACGCTCTTCAGTATCTCCTCCATGGGCGTACCCATGAGGGCCGGCATGAGCGACATGATGCCGCTCATGAACGCATAATCCTCAAAAGAATGGTCGCCGGGACGCAACTTACTCGCCAACAGTTCCATGAGCCGGCCGCGCGTAGCGGCCAGTTGCAGCAGCGGGCTGGCGACACTCTGGTTGCCGCCGGCGGGGTTGGTGTATAAAAGGATTTGCAGCCAGCGCTGCAGCTGACGTCGCCCCAGCACCGTGATGGCATGGCGCATCGAAGTCACCTTGGTGCGCGCCCCGGTGGCCACCGAATTAGTCAGCCGCAGCAGGTTCATGGTCAGACCGGGTTCGTGCTTAAGCACTTTTTCCAGCTGCTGGACCTCGGCGTCAGCAAGCACCAGCCCCAGCAATTGCATCAGCGCCAGTTGCGACAGGTTGAGCTTCTTGCCGGCAATGATGGTGGGTTTGGCGAAAAAATAGCCCTGGAACAACGCATAGTCGAGGTCGTGGCACAGCTTGGCCTGTTCCGGCGAATCGACTTTCTCCGCCAACAGCATGAGCGGCCACTGCTTGAGCGCCTGCGTCGCCGCATTCAGGGCAGCCAGGTCGAGCGGCAGAATATCGACCTTGACGATTTCAACGAGATCGAGCAAGGGCTTGAACTTGTCCTCGAATTTCACGAAATCGTCGAGAGCGATGGTGAAGCCGCGTGCTTTCAGCTCGGTGCAACGTTCGACGATCTCCGGGGTAACCTCCACGGTTTCCAACACCTCCAGGACGATCTTGTCCGATGGCAATGCCTCCAACATATCGGAAAGCAGCAGGTTTTCGTCGCAGTTGATGAAGCCTTTGTAAGGACCGAGAGCAGCCTCGACACCGAGATCGGCGAAGGCATGCATGATCACGTTGGCGGTGGCGGCAAGGTTGTCGCGCACCTCGGCGGAATTTTTCTGCTGGCTGCTTCTGAATAGCAGTTCGTAGGCGTACAACTGCTGGTGGCGATCAATGATCGGCTGGCGGCCGATGAAAATCTCTTCGCTGATGTTGTTCATGTTCAATAGGAAACCACGAGTCCCGGCCAGGCGTTCTGCAAGGCGCGCTTGAACTCGCCCTGGATGCGCGCCAGCGCCTCGGCAGTATCGGCCTCGAAACGCAGCACCACCACCGGCGTGGTATTCGAGGCACGCGCCAAGCCGAAGCCATCGGCATATTCGGCACGTACCCCGTCGATGTCGATCAATTCGACGGTGCCGGGAAACAACTCGGCGGCGCGCTGCTGCAACTTGTCGATCAGCGCATGCGGCTCGCCCTCATGCATCTTGATGTTGAGTTCTGGCGTAGACAGCGCGTTGGGCAGGTGTTTCAGCGGCCAGTTGGCGTCGGGCCAGCGCGAGACGATCTCGAGCAAGCGGGTCGCGGCATACAGGCCGTCGTCAAAACCGTACCAACGCTCCTTGAAGAACATGTGGCCGCTCATCTCGCCGGCCAGCAGTGCGCCGGTTTCCTTGAGCTTGGCCTTGATCAGGGCGTGACCGGTCTGGCACATCAGCGGGACACCGCCCTGATGGCGGATAGCGCGCGCCAAGTTGCGCGAACACTTCACGTCGTAGATGATCTGGGCGCCGGGATTGCGTGCGATCACGTCGGCGGCGAACAGCATCAACTGGCGGTCGGGATAGATGATTTCGCCATCCTTGGTCACCACGCCGAGACGGTCGCCGTCGCCGTCAAAAGCCAGGCCGAGTTCGGCGTCGGTTTCCTTGAGCGCACGGATCACGTCTTGCAGATTCTCCGGCTTGGACGGATCGGGATGATGATTCGGGAAGCTGCCGTCGACCTCGCAGAACAGGGGCACCACCTCGCAGCCCATGCGGCGAAAGAGTTGCGGCGCCAGTTCCCCGGCAACGCCGTTGCCACAATCGACGACGATCTTCATCGGCCGGGCGAGTTTCACGCTGCCCAGGATGCGCTCCAGGTAGGCGCTGCGCACATCCATCCGCTTGACCCTACCCTTGGTCTTCGCATCAACCAGGTCGCCCTGCTCGATGCGTCGGCGCAATGCCTGGATTTGTGCGCCATAGAGCGTCTCTCCGCCCAGCACCATCTTGATGCCATTGTAATCGGGCGGGTTGTGGCTGCCGGTCACCGACACCGCGCTGTTGGTGCCGAGCTGGAACGCGGCGAAGTAGGCCAAAGGCGTCGGTACGCAGCCGATATCGATCACATCGATGCCGGCTGCATTCAGTCCCTGCGCCAGCGCTTGCGCCAGTTCGGGCCCGGACAGGCGTCCGTCGCGACCCACCGCCAAGGTGCGCTGACCGCGCGCCGCGGCTTCCGAGCCAAGCGCGTGGCCGATGCTGCGGACCGCCTCGGGCGTCAGCGTCTTGCCGACAATGCCGCGAATGTCATATGCCTTGAAGATTTCCGGAGCGGGAAGGTTCATGATGTGACCAGTCTGAGGAAGATAGGGAGGATTTGTAATTATCGCACTTTCCGATTTTGATTTTGCGCCGAAAGACTCTTGCAAAAGGGATCAGTGCAAGGTCTTGCGGACATCGCTCACCGATTCGGGCGGCGCCGGCGAAGCGTGATGCACCAGCAGCCGCCAGCCATGGGCGCCGCGCACATACACGTTGGTGGCAACCAGCGGCGCCGTTTGATCGGGTTCCCCGCCGCGCAGGCTGATCTGCTCGCACAGGCTGTGTACCGTGACCAGCATGCCCTGCAGGATCACCGGTTGCGACAGCGTCACGATGATTCGCTGGCCGTTCTCGAATATGCGCCGCCAGACTTCGCGCACATTGGCATAACCGGTCATGCGCGGACCGCCGGGCTGGATGCAGACGATCTCCTCGTCCTCCGCCCAGACCGCCATCAACGCATCCAGGTCGGCACGCTCGAGCGCATCGTAAAAAGCCGTTTCGGCATCCTGTGGCGTAGGAAAAATAGTTTTGACAGACATGGCATCAGGCGTCAATTCTTTGCAACACGGACTCGGCTGTCAAATTCTCCAGACACTTGAAGTGGCCAAGCGGGCAAACACGCTTGAAACAGGGGCTGCATTCGGCACTCAGCGAAACGATTTTCGCACACGGCGAGAGCGGCGGGGTATACGTCGGGCTGGACGATCCGTACAGCGCCACCAGCGGTCGCTTAAGGGCTGCGGCGACATGCATCAGGCCGGAGTCGTTGCTGACCACCAGGCGTGCCCCGGCGATCAGGTCGAGCGCCTGATCCAACTGGGTGCGCCCGCATAGATTGAGCGCGGCGCCTTGCGCCAATCGCGCGATTTCGTCGCCCAGCGCCTCGTCCTTGTGCGAGCCGACCAGCCAGACCGGCTGGCCCGGGGATGCCAGCCGCTGCGCCAGTTCGGCAAAGTGACGCGACGGCCAGCGTTTGGCCGGACCATATTCGGCGCCGGGACAAAACACCGCAGGCAGCGCATCGAGCGGCAGCCCGAGGGCCTCGCGCACCGCCCGTTGCTGCTGCAGGGTGGAATTCAGATGAGGCAGCGGCAGGGATAAGGCTGCGGCCGGCGGTGCGCCGGGTAATTCGGCAAGTTGCAGGTAACGCTCGGCAAGTTGCGGCTGCGCATCGGGATCGAGAACATGGCGGCAATTCAGCAGGCCGAAACGCGCCTCGCCGGTGTATCCGATGCGCCGCGGAATGCCGGCAAAGAACGGCAGCAGCGCCGATTTCCAGGAGTTTGGCAGCACCCAGGCTGCGTCGTAAGACTCTCTGCGCAGCCTGCGTGCAAGCCGCCAACGCGCCGCGAGATTGAATTCGCCGTGTCCGAACGGATTGTCGAGCACGCGCCGCACCTCGCTCATGCGCGCCAGCAACGGCGCGCACCAGGCGGGGGCAAGCACATCGATGGCAAGGCCCGGATACCGCTCATGCAACCGCATCAACAGCGGCTGGGCGAGGATGGTATCGCCGATCCAGGAGGGGGCGACGATCAGCGCCTGTCTCATAAAATCACGTGGTCGCGCGATACCTGAGACGGATAGTCGCAGTCTGACTCAGTGATGCCCCTTCGGTACCTCGCCGCTGAAACGGTACTTGGTGCTGCAATAAGGGCAGGTCGCCTCGCCGGTCTTGAGAACATCCAGGAACACCCGCGGGTGACGCGCCCACAGCGGGCTATCCTGGCGCGGGCAATGCAACGGAAGATCATGGGCGGTGAGCTGGACTTCGCGAGCGGTATCGGTAGTTTGCGTCATGGCGTTTCCTTGTCTTGTCTTGCTGCGGCAATCAAAATTATGCAACCGGGGTAAGCCAGTCGGCATGGCCGGGCGACCTGCCGTTAACGACATCGAAGAACAGGCTCTGGAGCCGGGTAGTGATCGGGCCGCGCTTGCCCGCGCCGATCTGGCGACGATCGAGCTCGCGGATCGGCGTCACCTCGGCGGCGGTGCCGGTGAAGAAAGCCTCGTCGGCGATGTAGATATCGTCGCGCGTCAGACGCTTGGAGATCACCGTCAGTCCAAGATCCTTGGCCAGCGCGATGATCGTGCCGCGGGTGATGCCGACCAGGGCCGAGGCGATCTCCGGCTCGTAGATCACGCCATCCTTGATGATGAACAGGTTCTCGCCGGCGCCTTCGGCGACGAAGCCGTCGACGTCCAGCAGCAATGCCTCGTCGTAACCATCGTCGAGCGCTTCCATGTTGGCGAGGATCGAATTGGCGTAGGTGGCGGAAAACTTGGCGCGCGCCATGGTGACGTTGACATGGTGGCGCGCATAGCTCGATGTCCTGACGCGGATGCCTTTTTCCATGCCCTCTTCGCCGAGATAGGCGCCCCAAGGCCAGGCGGCCACGGCGACATGCACGGTGGCGCCGCGCGGACTGACGCCCATTTTCTCCGAACCGTAGAAAGCGATCGGCCGCAGATAAGCGGAATCGAGCTTGTTCGCCCGCACCACTTCCTTGTGCGCCTCCATCAGGGTTGCCTTGTCGTAGGGCATCGCCATGCGATAGATATGCGCCGAGTTGAACAGGCGGTCGGTATGCTCCTTGAGACGGAAAATCGCCGTGCCATTGACCGTATGATAAGCGCGTACCCCCTCGAATACCGACAGGCCGTAGTGAAGCGAATGCGTCAGCACATGGGTGGTGGCGTCGCGCCAGGGCACGAGCTTGCCGTCGTACCAGATGAAGCCGTCTCGGTCGGACATGGACATGGTGAATCTCCGGGTTCAGTCGCAAACCGCAATTTTAGCCGATTTGTCGGCTCGCTCGAAGTCTGGAGAGCAAGCGCGCTAAAATAGGCACATGCGTACAATTTGGAAACCGAATGTCACTGTTGCCGCCGTCATCGAACGCGACGGCAAGTTCCTGATGGTCGAAGAAGAGACGGAAGACGGCATCCGTTTCAACCAGCCGGCCGGCCACCTCGACGAAGGCGAAGCGCTGTTGGCCGCCTGCAGCCGCGAGGTGCTGGAGGAGACGGCCTGGCATTTCAGGCCGCAGCAACTGATCGGCGTCTATCAGTGGCGCAGACCGGCAGGCGACATCACCTACCTGCGTTTCGCCTTTTGCGGCGAACTGGGCGAGCATGATGCGCAGCGTCCGCTCGATACCGGCATCCTGCGGGCTCCCTGGCTAACGCTGACGGAGATCGAGGCGCCGGACACGCGTCACCGCAGCCCGCTGGTAATGCAGTGCATCGCCGACTATCTCGCCGGGCGGCGTTTTCCGCTCGACCTGATCCGGCATTATTCTTAACGAAAAAGGAGTTCCCGGTGTCTGAAGGCACAGTCATCGTCGGCATGTCCGGCGGCGTGGATTCATCGGTTGCCGCGCTGCTGCTGAAGCAACAGGGCTGGAAAGTCGTCGGCCTGTTCATGAAGAACTGGGAGGATGACGACGATGCCGAGTATTGCTCGACGCGCCAGGACCTGGTCGATGTGGCGTCGGTCTGCGATGTCATCGGCATCGACCTGGAAGTAGTCAACTTCTCCGCCGAATACAAGGAGCGCGTGTTCAGCGAATTCCTGCGCGAATACCGGGCTGGCCGCACACCCAACCCGGATGTGCTGTGCAATGCCGAAATCAAGTTCAAGGCTTTTCTCGATCACGCGATGCGGCTTGGCGCCGACAAGATCGCCACCGGCCACTATGCCCAGGTACGCGAGTTCCTGGGTAAGCAACAACTGCTCAAGGCCGAG
Source organism: Sterolibacterium sp. (assembly GCA_041674385.1). Lineage (GTDB taxonomy): Bacteria > Pseudomonadota > Gammaproteobacteria > Burkholderiales > Rhodocyclaceae > JACRAR01. The sequence goes on along the minus strand of JBAYVU010000007.1, from coordinate 37,161 downwards.
GACGGCGGCAAGGACCAAAGCTATTTTTTATATCGCCTCAACCAGGCGCAATTGAGCAAGACGCTGTTCCCGGTCGGGCACCTGTACAAGCGCGAGGTACGCCGACTCGCCGCCGCCGCCGGGCTGCCAAACTTCGCCAAGAAGGATTCCACCGGTATCTGCTTCATCGGCGAACGGCCGTTCCGCGAATTCCTCGGCCGCTATCTGCCGGCGCAACCGGGAGAGATCCGCAGCCTCGACGACGACAAGCCGATCGGCGAGCATCAGGGCTTGATGTACCACACCCTGGGGCAACGCAAAGGCCTCGGCATCGGCGGCGTCAAGGGTAATGCCGACGAGGCCGGCGACCACGAGGCCTGGTACGTTGCCGCCAAGGACATGGCGAAGAACGTACTGTATGTGGTGCAGGGACATCGGCACCCTGCCCTGCTCAGCGAGCGACTGAGGGCCGCCGACCTGTCCTGGGTGAGCGGCGGCGGCGAAGAAGATCGGCCGCACACACACTGGGTGTATGCCGCCAAGACGCGCTATCGCCAGCCGGATGCGCCGTGCGAAGTCGACGCAATCGATGGAAAAAGTTGCGAGATCGCTTTCGCCGAACCGCAGTGGGCGGTCACGCCGGGTCAGTCGGTGGTGGTTTACGAATCGCGGGTATGCCTGGGCGGCGGGGTAATCCAGAACGCCCAGAACGCTCAGTCGTGAGGGACGGTATCGACGAACGACGGACGCTGCGTTAGCTTGGCGTAAAACTTGGCCAGATTGGCATGCTGTTCGCGCCAGTCGATATCGGCAAAACGGAACTCCAGGTAACCGAGAGCGCTGCCGATGGCGATGTCGGCCAACGAAAAGGCGTTGCCATGACACCAGGGATGTTCGCCGAGATCGTCCGCCAGCACTTGCAGGCCGGCCAGAATCTTGCCGCGCTGACGCTTGATCCAGGAAGCGCTTCTTTCCCCCTTGGGCCGCTTGGCTTCAAGAAAGGCAGCGGCGGCCGCATCGGAGATGCCGTCGCCTAGCGCTTCCCAGCGCTTGACGGTAATGCGTTCGCGGCCCGAGGAAGGAATCAGGCGATTGTTGGGCGATACGGTATCGAGGTATTCGACGATGACGCGCGAATCGTAGAGCGTGCTGTCGTCGTCAAGCAGCAGCACCGGCACCTTGCCGAGCGGATTGTGCAGGGGGACCTGGGTCTGCTCTAGCCAAGGCGAATCAAGAACGAAGTCGTAATCGATTTTTTTCTCGGCGAGCACGATGCGCGCCTTGCGGACATAGGGACTGGTCAGGGAACCGAGGAGCTTCATCAGTTATACGCGTTTGCATGAATCGGAAGCCGCGATTATATCATCATCGCCAGAGCGGACAGCTTGGCGGGACTCACCGCGAAGACAGCCATGATAAAATCCGTCTGTCGTTCATTTACGCATTCACGCATACCACCCCATGAGCTCGACCTCCCCCATAGTGCTGACTGCCTTAACTGCCTTGTCGCCGCTCGATGGCAGATACGCCGAAAAGCTCGAACCCTTGCGTGCCTATTTTTCCGAATTCGGCCTGATCAAGCGCCGTGTCCGCGTCGAGATCGAGTGGCTCAAGATGCTCGCCGCGACGCCGGAACTGGCCGAGATCAAAGCCTTCTCGTCCGACACCATCGCCGAGCTCGATCGGGTGGTCGCCGGCTTCAAGATTGCCGATGCGGACGCCATCAAGTCTATCGAAGCGCGTACCAAGCACGATGTCAAGGCGATGGAATATTGGCTCAAGGAACGTCTCTCCGGCAACGCGGAAGTCATGGCCGCCACCGAGTTCGTTCACTTCGCCTGCACTTCGGAAGACATCAATAACGTCTCCCATGCGCTGATGCTGTGGGAAGGACGCGAGAACATCCTGCTGCCGGGACTCAAGCAACTGGTCGCGCGCTTGCGCGAGCTGGCGCATGCCCTGGCGGAACTGCCGATGTTGGCACGCACCCATGGCCAGCCGGCGACGCCAACCACATTGGGCAAGGAGATGGCCAACATCTGCGCACGCCTGGAGCGCGCTGCCCAAGGGATTGCCGAGGTCAGGCTGACGGCCAAGTTCAATGGCGCGGTGGGCAATTACAACGCGCACCTGGCGGCTTATCCCGGCCTCGACTGGGAGAGCTTCAACCGCCGCTTCATCGAGTCCTTCGGCCTCGAATACAATCCATACACCACCCAGATCGAGCCGCACGACGCGATTGCCGAACTGTTCACCGCGATAGCCCGTGCCAACACCATCCTGCTCGATGCGGACCGCGACTTCTGGCAGTACATCTCGCTCGGCTATTTCAAGCAGAAACTCAAGGCGGGAGAGATCGGCTCCTCGACCATGCCGCATAAGGTCAATCCCATCGACTTCGAGAACTCGGAGGGCAACCTCGGCCTGGCCAACGCCATGTTGCGCCACCTCGCCGAGAAGCTGCCGGTATCGCGCATGCAGCGTGACCTTTCCGACTCCACCGTGCTGCGCAATATGGGCGTGGCAATCGGCTATTCCGTGCTTGCCTACGACTCCTGCCTGCGCGGCCTGGCCAATCTGGAAGCTGACCCGGTGCGCCTGCATGCCGATCTGGAGGCCTGTTGGGAGGTGCTGGCCGAACCGGTACAGACCGTGATGCGCCGCTACGGCGTGGCGAATCCCTACGAGCAGTTGAAGGAGCTCACGCGCGGCAAGGGCATCACCCGCGAAGCCCTGCAGAACTTCATTCGCGGCTTGACCATTCCTGAGGCGGAGAAGGCGCGCCTGCTGGCCATGACGCCCTGGACCTACCTCGGCAAAGCGGTCGAGTTGGCCAAGCGGATATGAGTTTCGCGGAGAATCTCAAGCAGTTGCCCGGCGTCTCGCATCTCGCCGAACTGCAACTGCTCGATGCCGAAGACGGCAGCGTCGTGGCAACGATAGAGAATAAGCCGGGACAGACCGGTTCGCTAGCCATCTACAACCATCTCGCCCAGCTCTTCGGCACCATCAACGCGGATGCGGCAAAAAAAGGGCTGGAGTTGTATGCCGAACACGCCGAAGAAGCACGCGCCCATCCAGGCAAGCATCCGCATATCGACCGGCTCGTCAAGCTGCTGGAGGAACCGCGCAAGCTGCGCGTCAAGCCGGTGTTCCTGGTCGATTAGCCCTACCCTGCGTCATTCCCGCGTAAGCGGGAATCCAGGGTTTTCAACGAGCGATGGATTCCCGCTTGCACGGGAATGACGGATGTAGGATGTAGGCTCTCTGAAAAGGTTTGCGCTCAGACAACGGCTTCTTCTTTTTCCTTCTTCGGCTTGATGAAATGCTCGCGCGAGACGCCGAGCCACATCACCAGCGGGCTGGCGACCAACACCGAGGAATAGATGCCGAACAGGATGCCGATGGTCAAGGCCAGCGCAAAATAATGCAACGCCGCGCCGCCGAAGATCAGCATCGAGGTCACCATCATCTGCGTGCAGCCGTGGGTAATGATGGTGCGTGAAATGGTACTGGTGATGGCGTAGTTGAGCACCTGCGGGGTGGTCAGGCCACGCTTCTTCTTGAAGGTCTCGCGCACCCGGTCGAACACCACCACCGACTCGTTCACCGAATAACCCAGCACGGCCAGTACCGCCGCCAGTACCGGCAGAGAGAACTCCCACTGGAAGAAGGCGAAGAAGCCGAGGATGATCACCACGTCATGCAGGTTGGCGATGATCGCGGAGACCGCGAAACGCCATTCGAAACGAATCGCCAGATAGATGACGATGCCGATCACCACCAGCAGCAACGCCATCGCCCCGTCCGAGGCGAGTTCCTTGCCGACCTGCGGGCCGACGAACTCGACACGCTTGAGCTGCGGCGCATTGGTGTCGGCGACGGCTTTGAGCGAAGCCATCACGCGTTCGCTGACCTTGGCGGTATCGCTGTCCTTGGCGAGCGGCACGCGAATCAACAGGTCGCGCGAGCTGCCGAAGTTCTGCACCTGGGGATCGAGGAAGCCATCCTGGATCATGCGGTTGCGGATTTTCTCGACATCCGGAGCTTCGCTATAAGCGACTTCCAGCAACGTGCCGCCGGTAAACTCGATGGACAGATGCAGCCCCTTGATGACCAGGAACACCACCGCCAGAATGAAGGTGATCAAGGAAATGATGTTGAACACCAGCGCATGGCGCATGAAGGGAATGTCTTTTTTGATGCGGAAGAATTCCATGACGCTTTCCCTTACTTGGCCGCAACGCCAGGCATCCACACCTGGCCGATCGACAGCTTGGCAACCTTGCGACGCGAACCGTAGAGCAGATTGATGAGCGCCCGCGACACCACCACCGAACTGAAGATCGAAGTCAGAATGCCAAGACAATGCACCACCGCAAAGCCGCGAATTGGACCGGAGCCGAAGATCAACAGCGCCACGCCGGCAATCAGCGTGGTGACGTTGGAATCGAGAATGGTGCCGAAGGCGCGCTCGTAGCCGGCCTGGATCGAGGCCTGCGGCGATTCACCGTTGCGCAATTCCTCGCGGATACGCTCGTTGATCAGCACATTGGAGTCGATCGCCATGCCCAGCGTCAGCGCGATGGCGGCGATGCCCGGCAAGGTCAGCGTCGCCTGCAACAGCGAAAGCAGCGCAAACAGCAGCATGACGTTGGAGGCCAACGCCACCACCGAGACGAAACCGAACAGCAGGTAGTAGAGGCTCATGAACACGGCGATCGCGGCGAAGCCGCCGAGCGTCGAGTGAAAACCCTTCTGGATATTTTCGGCACCGAGGGAAGGACCGATGGTGCGTTCCTCGATGATGTCCATCGGCGCGGCCAGCGAGCCGGCGCGCAGCAGCAGCGCCACGTCGTTGGCTTCGATGGTGCTCATGCGACCGGAAATCTGTACCCGTCCGCCACCGATCTCGGTGCGGATCACCGGCGCGGTCACCACTTCGCCCTTGCCTTTCTCGATCAGCAGGATGGCCATGCGCTTGCCGACGCTTTCACGCGTGACGTCCTTGAAGATGCGCGCGCCGGCGGAGTCGAGCGTCAGATGCACGGCCGGCTCCTGGGTCTGGTTGTCGAAGCCGGGCTGGGCATCGGTAAGGCGTTCGCCCGTCAGCACCACCTGCTTCTTCACCAACAGCGGGCGTCCGCCGCGTTCGGTATAGTACTCGGTGCCCAGCGGCGGCTGGCCCGCCGCGGCCTGTTGCATCACGGTCGGATTGGCGCTGTTCTCGTCATCCACCATGCGCACTTCGAGGGTCGCGGTGCGGCCAAGAATGTCCTTGGCCTTGGCGGTATCCTGCACACCGGGCAGCTGCACCACGATGCGGTCGGCGCCCTGCTGCTGGATGACCGGCTCGGCCACGCCGAGCTCGTTGATGCGGTTGTGCAACGTGGTGATGTTCTGCTTGATGGCATATTCCTGGATGCGCTTCTCGGCCTGCGGGCTCAGCGTACCGACCAGCTTGAAATCGGGACCGTCCTGGGATTCGGCGAATATCAGGTCGGGCTGCGCATCGGCTACGACGCTGCGCGCCTTTTCGCGGACATCGGTGTCGCGGAATTTGATGACCAGGGACATGCCCTCGCGGCCGATGCCGGCGTGGCGCAGGTTCTTGTCGCGCAGCAGGCTGCGCATATCGGCGCCTGTAGCGTCGAGCCGCTTGGTCAAAGCACCCTTCATATCCACCTGCAGCAGGAAATGCACGCCACCGCGCAAGTCGAGACCGAGATACATCGGCAGAGCGTGCAAATTGGTCAGCCACAGCGGAGAACTGGAAAGCAGGTTCAACGCCACGCTGTACGATGCATCGCCGGCAACGGGATTGAGCGCCTTCTCGATGGCATCCTTGGCCTTCAGCTGGCTATCGCCGTCCTTAAGGCGCACCCGGATGCTGTTGGCATCGCTGAACAGACCGTCATGGACAATCCCGGCGAGTTTCAGGGTGTCTTCCACGCGTACCAGCAAAGCGCCGTCAACCTTGATGGTGGCCCGGACGCTGGACACCTGCACTGCGGGCGCTTCGCCGAAGAAGTTCGGCAAGGTATAGAGCAGGCCGAGCGCCAGCGCGATGGCAACGAGAATGTTTTTCCAGAGCGGATAGCGGTTCATTTCAAAGCGTCTTCAGCGTGCCCTTGGGCAGCAAGGTGCCAACGGCATTTTTCTGGAGGATGATTTCGACGGAAGTATCCTTCACCGATGCAACTTCCAGGGTCAAATAATTTTCGCCGACCTTGGTGATGCGCCCGGCGATGCCGCCCTGGGTCAGGACTTCGTCGCCCTTGGCGAGCGCATCGACCATGGTCTTGTGTTCCTTGGCCTTCTTCATCTGCGGACGGATCATCAGGAACCACAGCACGACGAACATCAGGATGATCGGCAGCAAACCGGTCAAGCCGCCCATCATGTCTCCGCCGGCACCGCCGGCGGCTTGGGCATACGCATTTGAAATCAACATGGAATACTCCAGTCAGGCAAAGTCGTGGAAAATCAGCGGGGCATTATATCAGCCGCCGGCACGTTCCCGCCGGAAGCGCCGAATGTATTCGTCCAGGGTGCCGCTGCCGATGGCGAGTCGCAGCTCGCGCATCAGCGTCTGGTAATAGTAAAGATTGTGCAGCGTATTCAGCCGTGCGCCGAGAATCTCGCCGATGCGGTGCAGGTGGTGCAGATAGGCCCGGCTGAAATTGCGGCAGGTGTGGCAAGCGCAGGTTTCATCGAGCGGCTGGGTGTCGGACTTGCATTGGGCGTTCTTGATTTTGATGGCGCCATGGCGGGTAAACAACCAGCCGTTGCGCGCGTTGCGCGTCGGCATCACGCAGTCGAACATGTCGATGCCCTGGGCGACGGCGAACACCAGGTCTTCGGGCGTGCCGACGCCCATCAGGTAACGCGGCCTGTCCTGCGGCAGGCGCGGTGCGGTATGGGCCAGGATGCGCGCCATTTCCTCTTTCGGTTCACCCACCGAGAGTCCGCCGATGGCGTAGCCGTCGAAGCCGATCTCCACCAGCCCGTCCAGCGACTCGTCGCGCAGAGCTTCGTGCATGCCACCCTGGACGATGCCGAACAAGGCATTGGAATTGTTGAGCCGGTCGTGTTCGACACGCGACCGCCGCGCCCAGCGCAATGAAAGCCGCATCGAATCGCCCGCCTCGCGCAGGTCGGCCGGGTAAGGCGTGCATTCGTCGAAGATCATGACGATGTCGGCATTCAGTACGTGCTGAATCCGCATCGAATCCTCCGGCGCCAGGAACAACCGGTCGCCGTTGATGGGCGACTGGAACTTCACGCCCTCCTCGGAAATCTTGCGCAAGGCGCCCAGCGAGAACACCTGGAAGCCGCCCGAGTCGGTCAGGATCGGCCCGTCCCAAGCCATGAATCGATGCAGGCCGCCATGCGCCGCGATCACTTCCAGGCCTGGCCGCAACCAGAGATGGAACGTGTTGCCGAGCAGGATCTGCGCGCCGATGTCACGGATTTCGTGCGGCGCCATGGCCTTGACCGCGCCGTAGGTGCCGACCGGCATGAAAGCGGGGGTTTCCACGCTGCCGTGGGCAAGCGTCATCAGGCCGCGGCGGGCGGCCCCGTCGGCGCCGAGCAGTTCAAAGTTCATGGTCCAGGCCACTCGTGCCCCAGAGGGTATTCCCTGCGGTCATGGGTTCGGACAAGCAACATGGCATCGCCGTAGCTGAAGAAACGATAGTCTTGCATTATGGCATGAGCATAGGCGCGGCGGATGTTCTCCAAGCCGGCAAACGCCGATACCAACATCAGCAGCGTCGACTTCGGCAAATGGAAATTGGTCAGCAGCAGGTCGGCCACACGGAAACGGAAGCCGGGCAGGATGAACAGATCGGTCTCGCCGGCACCGGCTGCCAACTCGCCGGCCGTGCCAAGGATTGCCGCCGATTCGAGAGTGCGCAACGCGGTCGTGCCGACCGCGACGATACGGCCGCCCTGTTGCTGCGTTTCCCGAATGGCCTGGACAGTGGCCGGCGGCAGGAAATAACGTTCGCGGTGCATGCGATGCTCGGCAAGATTGTCACTGCGCACCGGCTGGAAGGTACCGGCGCCGACATGCAGAGTGAGATAGGCGAGGCCGCAGCCGCGCGCCTGAAGTGCCGCCAACAGTTCGGCATCGAAATGCAGGCCGGCGGTCGGCGCGGCCGCCGAGCCATGTTCGCGGGCGAATACCGTCTGATAGCGCGCCTCATCGGCCACCTCCGCATTGCGTCCGATGTAGGGCGGCAAGGGCAAGCGGCCATGCCGTTCCAGCAGGTCGAGGGCTGGGGCGGGGAAACGCAGCCGGTAGAACTCGCCTTCGCGCGCCACGATCTCGGCGTTGAAAGCATCTTCCAGACGCAGCGTCATGCCCGGCCGGGGCGGCTTGCTGGCACGGATTTGCACCAACACTTCGGGTTCTTCCAGCAGCCGTTCCACCAGCACCTCGACTCTGCCTCCAGTGGATTTGGTGCCGTACAAGCGGGCGTGCAGCACCCGCGTGTCGTTCATCACCAGCAGGTCGCCGGGCCGCAACAGCTGCACGAGGTCGGCGATGCCGCGGTCCGCAAAATCTTTCCCGTTGACCGCCAACAGCCGGCTCGCGCTACGCTTGGGCAACGGCACCTGGGCGATCAGCTGGGGCGGCAGGATGTAATCGAAATCGGCCAGGGTCAGAGGTGTCTGTGGCATCGAAGCAGTTTGGAGTTGTCGCGAAACGGCGAATCGCGGATAATACGCATGTTTTGCATGCATGCGCGGCCGCCATTCTAAGCGAGTCGCGGCAGTTAAAGCGCCGAAATGATGAAGCGGCGCTGGCTATGCACCCTGCCCGGGTGGCGGAATAGGTAGACGCGACGGTCTCAAACACCGTTTCTGAAAGGAGTGCTGGTTCGATTCCAGTCCCGGGCACCAGTAACAAATCCAAAGCAGTCCGATAAAGGCCAGACAACCCAATAAACACAAGGTTTCTGGCCTTTTCTTCGTCCAAAGCAGTCCGGGGCAGACTATTGCAATCCGGGGTAACTGGAGGTGGATTCGGGGTAAGTCAGCTATTACTGCTAGCAGATACCCCTAAATGGCACTGACCGATACTGCTGCCAAAACAGCCAAGCCTGCGAAAAACCCGTGATCGGCAGCTTACAACTTTGCCCAGTACCTACCGGAACACAGAAAGATGATGCGGCAATGGGCGGATTATCTCGACAAATTCAGGGCCTGCGCGGAAGTGATACCACTACGCGGTAACGTGGCATGAGGATTAACGCCGCAGCATAACGGTTTCAGAAGAACCAAAATCAATTGACAAGCGTATAGTTTCGCTATACATTCTTTCCGTGATCAAGGATTTCAAACACAAGGGCTTGGAAGGCTTCTTTTTCCACGGTAGCAAGGCTGGCATTCAGCCGGCGCACGCCAAGCGCCTGAGGGTGCAACTGGCCAAGCTGAACGCGGCGAAGGGGCATGAAGACATGGCATTACCGGGCTGGAAATTACATCCGCTTTCCGGGAGCCTGAAGAGCCATTGGGCGGTATGGGTCAATGGCAATTGGCGCATGACCTTCACCTTCGACAACGGCGATGCGATCCTGGTCGATTACCAGGACTACCACTGAAACAAGAGGACATCATGGCAAGAATGCACAACCCGCCGCACCCCGGTGAAGTCCTGCGGGACGGGGTTTTCACCGACACCGGAATCTCAGTCACTGATTTTGCCCAGCGGATCGGCGTTACTCGCGTGGCGCTGTCTCGGGTGTTGAACGGCAAAGCCGGCATCAGCGCCGACATGGCCGTGCGCCTTGCTGCGGCGCTCGGAGGCAGTGCTGAATCCTGGCTGCACATGCAGGCCGACTACGAGCTTTGGCAGGCCGAGAAAGCTCTCAAACGTGCCATAGCCAAAATCGAGCCACTGAAGCTGGCGGCGTAGAGCCCAATGGGCACGTCAGCCCAAGCGATCCAAACTATCTGTCCCCGGCGAATTGGGCAGTCCCAGCGCGCCCCAATGAGCCATTCCGAATGAGCTGACAGTAGTGGAAAGCGGTCTCTCCATCCTGGCACTGGCAAAGTGCGGCGCCCTTGCATGCCGCGCATAACTGGGCGAATGCCGTGTTTAAAGCATTGGGGGCACCGCTCTCGAGGGTGCGTCGAATGTCTTTGGCTTTATCGAATGCCGCCGAAAATAGATATCTGGATGTATTGGGTATGGCAAGATCATCTGCATAGGCTCGACAAGTCTCTGCAATTTTATCCAGGTGCTTATGGTTCCAATTCGTCACAGCAATATCCCCAATGTCATTTTACAGTTCAGTTGATAGCAGCTTGTGCTCCCAGCCATGCAAATTAGCGAACGAAATGGCTGTCTTGGGCGGAGAGCGATGTGCCGGGGAAATTGGTGCGAATACTATCCATCGTATGATGAAGCGCATCCGTCAATTCCGCCATGGAACGCATTTGCTGATGCGTGGCAGTGTTTATGTCGCCGGTTGCCGTGGCAAACCTGTTTAGCGCAGCGATGAATTTAAGAGTGGCCGTGCCAATGGAAGATGAGGAAGATGCGGAAGATGAGGAAGATGAAGGCTGAACGGCATTTGCGGTTCGCCCCTGCCTTGGCAGCTCGGGCGTTAAAGATTCTTGCGCTTGCATGGTCCGCCTCCCAGAATTGAATTGTTTGAATTGTGGATCGCACAGACTGCATTTCAATTCTATTAAAGCGGGTATTTCACTTCAATATGGCAAATGCCCTATTTTTGAGGGGAAATTCATGCCGGGAAGGGGCCAGCTTGCACAAGCGGCAGGGGAGGTTTTGCGTCGGCCACAGGGGGCCGCGATGAATAACGACTGCCATGCAAAGCGCGCTTCAGTGCTTCACTGCAGTGCATCTGCACCTCACGAGTGCGTTCTACGCTGCTTGACCCAGTCGAAGATGGCGAAGGCCACATAGGGAAATACCGCGCAAGTCGTCGTTATCAGCAGAAGCTCAAGCGGAATCATTTTGGGTGCCTCCTGTTGCCAGTCTTGACACCAATCCGAAGAGCAATCCGCATGCCAACCGACCCTGGCGCCTACTGGCCGCCATCGCCCACGAGCGCATAGGGAGCCCAGAACAGCGGGTGGGCGTAACTGAAAACAAGCGCGCCATCCTCGCCCTTCTCACGCATCAACTGAAGCATGGAACGGCGCAAGGCTTCGGCGCGCGGCAGCGCCGGGGCGGCGGCGAGGGCATCGAATACCCCCACCACCAGGCGCTTGGCCGAGACGGATTCCACCGGCCAGTGCGTCACCAGCAACGAGCGGCTGCCGGCGTAGAAGAACCCGCGTCCCAGACCAGAAACCGCTTCGGCACCCACGCCATCGCCACCTGCCGTATTGCAGGCGGAAAGCACCACCCAGTCGGCGTCCAGCTTCAGAGTCAAAATATCGTCGAGTGTAAGCAGTCCATGTTTGCCGCCGCCAGGATTGGCGAGAGCCAGCGCGGGCTGATCGACGCCCGGAAAGTCGCCCGGAAGAAGCCCGTGCGTGGCGAAAGCCACGACCTTGCGATGCGCCAGATCCGCCGCAAAGACCTTGTCCTTGCTGGCTTCCGAGCCGAGGAATACGTCGCGCTGGGCGTTGGCGCCGAGAGCCTTGGCCAGCGAGAGAATTTCTTCGCGCGTGTCGGGCAGCGGCGAAATCCTGCTGTAATCGATCCAACCCACATCCTCGCCGCGCTGCTGTCGCGTGCGCAAGGAAATCGGCAGCGCAACGGTGCGTATGCCGCGGGCCTTGCCTGCCGCCGTTGTTCCCGAACCGCTGAAATTCGGATCGCCGAAACCGGCAAAAACCAGCCTGTCCGCGGCGCCGGCCTTCATGCGCCGCAGCGTGACGAGCGAAGATGCCGCGGGTAGTTGGCTTATCCCCAGGTCGTGGGCGAGCCACTGCCAGTCGGCATAGTGCGCATAAAGCGGCCCCTGCTCCGGCGCCGCAGCGGGCGGGGCGGTGACGAGCAGTGCGAAAGGCAGGCGCGAGAGCGCGCCACCCGCCGCGACGATAAGGTGCTTGCTGCCTTTCCAGCCAGCCTGTACGGGGGCCAGCAGCTGGGCGTAAAGTTGATGCGCGACGGCGCCGTCGAAAACCGGCAGCTTGTCGATCTGAAACTCCTGCGGATCGAGCGCGGCGCGCAGGTGGTTCACCAGGCGGTTGACTTCGGCGCTCGGCAGCGGCGAAGCGGCGAAGGCCGACGCGCCCCGTGCCGGAATGGCCCAGACGAAGGTTTGGTCCTCGCTCGGCAGCACGCTCAGCAACGCTTCTCCCGGCTTCAATACCGCCTGGATTTGCGCAATGCTGGCGGGCCGCGGCGAAATCAGGTCGGCATAGTCCGGGAAGCGCGAGTGAAGCTGCTCATGCAGCGATTTCTGCCGAAGATCGAATTCGGCGGTACGGACCTGCATGTCGGTAATGATCTTGGGCAGCATCTGGTCCGAGGGACGCGACATGAGGTCGGCGAGAATCTGGTACAGGGCATCGCGTTCCTGGCGCATGTCCTGTTCCTCGCGCACCAGCTGGGCAAGTTCCGGCGTGCCGGCTGCCGCCCGTGCTGCGGAAGCGGCCATTGCCTGCTGCACGCTCTGTCCGCGCAGCGCGTCGGCAACGATAAAGGCTTCGGCTGCCGCATCGATGGCGCGCGCCTTTTCCAGCGGCGTGCCGCGAATGCGCACGAGTACGCGCAAATAGTTTTCGATAATGTAGGAAAGGCGGGTGAAGCGCCGCCCGGAGCGATCCGCCTCCTCGGCAACAGCAGGAATCATCACCGTCACAGCCTGGCGCAGGGCATCCAGCGCTTCCGCGTCGCGGCCGGCAGCCGCCAGCGCGGCGCCATAGTAACCGGCAGCTTCAGCGGCATCGTAGGCATTCGGTCCCATCAGCGCGCGCGTCTGCCGCACCAGCTTCTCACCCATGATGACGGCTTGGTCGTTCTGCCTCACGGCGATCAGTACGCGTATCAAACCCAGGCTGGGCGCACCGAGCGTCTCGACAAGCTGGGGATCGGTGGCCAGTGCCGCCTGCATGGCCTCGAACTCGGCAAGCGCCTCCTTCCAGCGCTTTTGCGCCGTCAAGGCATTGGCCTTGATACGGCGGTAATTCACGTACATATAGGATGTCTGCGGCACACCCAGCTTATCGAAGTTCTTGAGAATGCGATCGATCAGCAGCAGCGCCTCGGCGGATCGGCCCTTCTCCATGAGCACTTGGACGAGTTGCTGCAGCATGATATTGGTGTGCAGGCTCTCGGGGCCGCGCTGCTCGATGCAGCGGTAGGCGAGGTTGCGCGCGCGCACCTCGGCCTCGCGCAGGTTGCCCTGAGCGCGCAACGCGCTGGCGAGCCAGGCTTCGGCAGCGTCGCGATGGTTTTCTACGTTGATCTGGGGCGGCGTAGTGGGTAAATTCCGGTTCAGACGTTCGAGGTTCTGGACGACATCCTTTTCCCGGTAGTCCAAAGCGCGCCGAAAGCGCACCTCGGCCTCGGCATAATGGCCGGACGAGAAATCGATTCGACCGAGTGCATCCTCGACGAAGGCCTGCCAGTTGTACTGATAGTTTGTCCAGTTCTGGCCCTGCTTGACGATCGCCAGCAATCCCTCGGCGTTGCGCACGTGCTGGCGAGCCGTCTCGAAGTCGCCCAGACGACGATACATGTCCGACAATTGGGCATGCATTGACAATATGAAGCCACGCTGGTTCCGCGGCACTATTTCCAAGGCTTTGGTCTTGGCCGCCAAGGCGTTGCGGAAGTTGCCGCCGTTGAACTCCGCACCCGACAACTCGGCCCAGGCCCGATAGGGTTCGCGACCGCCGCCGAGTTCAATGACACGGCGCAATTCGCTGATCTGCGGACCAACCAGCCCCAGCTCGTTGGCGGCACGGGCGCGCTTCATATGAAACTCGGCCAGTTCCGCTCCATCGAGCCCCGGCGGCGGCGGTGTTTCCAGTATCTCGTGGGCCGCGGCGAGTTTGCCCGTATTGACCGGACGGCTATCCAGAACGGCGAGAATGTCGTGAATAGTACGCGGCGGAACCTGGGGTTCCTCCGCTGCTGCGACTGATCCGATGAACAACGCGAACAGCAACGCGAGCCAACGCAAGGTCATGGCCGCCTCCGGCAGAATGGCTTGGGCTTCTTATTACGGCAGCGCTTCAGAATATGGCGTGTTACCCATGAACTGGTCGCAGACAGGCAGAAATCCGGGGGTCGCTTTACGGCTGTTATGCCATTTCCATAGGACGTGCCCTGCTCGGCGGTGCCAAAAATTTCCGCAGCATTTGATTACATTCCGCTGCAACCTTGATGAAATGAATACCCAGCCGGAAACCGCCCTGTTGGGAAGAAAGCACGCTGTTGACAATCTTGCCTTGCGCCTCGAATACCGCCGGCGGATGCTTCGCATCGCCCGGATCGATTAACAGGCAAATGGTGACGGGGTTGGCAGAAACAATGTTGTACTCGGAAATGAATGAAGCCCCATCGATACTGACATCGTGGGTTCTGCCCTTGATCGTGGTCCGCCGGCCCTTCTCCTCGGTGACGAGGACAGCGCGCAGTCTTTTGACATACCGCGTACTTGTTCGGTTATCTTGCATGAACAAAGATTCGACTTGGACAGTTTCCGACAAAGTAGAATTATAAGCACGCTTTACGTCTTAGAATCCAGTTCCGCCAGATGCTGCGATGATTGCCGAGTCTATCGATCACCCCCGCTGCGATGAATATCATAAAGAACAACAAACTAGCATCCCAACCCCGACATCGGGCACCAACCGCATGAACCTGCTCAAGACCCTCGCCACTGTCAGCGCCATGACGTTGCTGTCGCGCATTCTCGGTTTCGTCCGCGACTTTGTGATTGCCCGCAGCTTTGGCGCCGGTCTGGCGACGGATGCCTTTTTTATCGCCTTCCGCCTGCCCAACCTGCTGCGCCGTCTGTTCGCCGAGGGCGCATTCTCGCAGGCTTTCGTGCCGATTCTGGCCGAATACAAGAACCAGCGCGGCGCAATCGAAACGAAACGTTTGGTCGATCATGTCGCCACGCTGCTGGCGCTGATATTGATGGCCGTCACGGCGCTGGGCATGGTGCTGACACCCTTGTTGATCTACCTCACCGCACCGGGTTTCGCTGCCGACGCGGACAAGTTCGCGCTGACGGTCGAACTGACGCGCATGACTTTCCCCTACATCCTGTTCATGTCGCTGGTCGCCTTGGCTGCCGGCGTGCTCAACACCTGGAGTCGTTTTGCGCTACCGGCTTTTACGCCGGTGCTGTTGAACCTTTCTTTCATCGCCATGGCTTTGCTGGCGGCGCCTTATTTCGATCCGCCGGTGCTGGCCTTGGCCTGGGCAGTCCTGCTCGGCGGTCTGCTGCAATTGGGCATACAGCTGCCGGCGTTGGCCAGAATCGGCATGTTGCCGCGGTTTTCCTTCAGTCTGAAGGATCCCGGCGTCAATCGCATTCTCAAGCTGATGTTGCCGGCTGTGCTGGGCGTCTCGGTGGCGCAAATATCCCTGATCATCAACACCATCTTCGCCTCCTTCCTGCCCCACGGCAGCGTCTCCTGGCTCTATTACGCCGATCGCCTGATGGAGTTCCCGGCCGGACTGCTCGGCGCGGCGCTGGGCACCATCCTGCTGCCGAGCCTGTCGAAATCCCATGCCGACGCCAGACCCGAAGAGTTTTCCGCCTTGCTCGACTGGGGCTTGCGCCTGACGCTGCTGCTCACCCTGCCCGCCGCGCTGGCATTGGCGCTGCTGGCGGTACCGCTGCTGGCCACGCTGTTCCAACATGGCGCCTTCACCAGTGCCGATGTGTTGCAGACGCGCAGCGCGTTGGTGGCCTACAGCATCGGACTGGCCGGCCTGATCCTGGTCAAAGTACTGGCGCCGGGCTTTTATGCGCGCCAGGATATTCGGACGCCGGTGAAAATCGCCTTGATCACGCTGGCCCTGACCCAACTGATGAACCTCGCCTTCATCGGCTGGCTGCGCCACGCCGGACTGGCGCTGGCAATCGGGCTGGCTTCCTGCATCAACGCCGCTCTGCTTTACCGCGGCCTGCGCCGCAATAGCACCTACACTCCGCTGGCCGGCTGGGCGAAATTCCTGTCCAAGCTCTTATTGGCGCTGGCGGTATTGGGATTGCTGCTGTGGTTCGGCATGGGTAGCGAAAACGCCTGGCTACAAATGGCCAGCGGAGAGAAGATCGTGCGCTTGGCAATCCTGGTTGGTTGCGGCGGTCTGGCCTATTTCGGCTGCCTGGCCATGCTCGGCTTTCGCTTCGCCGATTTCAAGCAGCGCGGCGCGTCGTAATGAAAACGGGCGGCCGAGGCCGCCCGTCGATAATTGCCGCAGCCCCGATCAGGCGATCAAGGGAACGATCAACAGCGCCACGATGTTGATAATCTTGATCAAGGGGTTCACAGCCGG
Source organism: Sterolibacterium sp. (assembly GCA_041674385.1). Taxonomy (GTDB): domain Bacteria; phylum Pseudomonadota; class Gammaproteobacteria; order Burkholderiales; family Rhodocyclaceae; genus JACRAR01. Next base: position 20,732 of record JBAYVU010000007.1, on the reverse strand, counting down.
ACCGGCCGTATCCTTGTAAGGGTCGCCCACGGTGTCGCCAGTCACGGCGGCTTTGTGCGCTTCGGAGCCCTTGCCGCCGAAGTTGCCGTCCTCGATGTATTTCTTGGCGTTGTCCCAAGCGCCGCCACCGGTGGTCATCGAGATCGCCACGAACAGGCCGGTCACGATGGTGCCGACCAGCACGCCGCCCAGCGCCTGCGCACCCAGGGTCATGCCGACGATCACCGGCACCAGCACCGGCAACAGCGATGGAATCATCATTTCCTTGATGGCGGCCTTGGTCAGCATATCGACTGCGCGCGAGTAATCCGGCTTGCCGCTGCCATCCATGATGCCGGGAATTTCCTTGAACTGGCGGCGCACTTCGATGACCACCGAACCCGCGGCACGACCGACCGCTTCCATCGCCATGGCGCCGAAGAGATAGGGAATCAGGCCGCCGATGAACAGGCCGATGATGACGTAGTGGTTGGAGAGGTCGAAAGTCAACCCGCTGCGACCGGCGGCATCGAGCGCATGGGTATAGTCGGCGAACAGCACCAGCGCGGCCAGCGCGGCGGAACCGATGGCGTAACCCTTGGTCACTGCCTTGGTGGTGTTGCCGACGGCGTCCAGCGGGTCGGTTACGGCACGCACGGAGGCGGGCAGCTCGGACATCTCGGCGATACCGCCGGCATTGTCGGTAATCGGGCCGTAGGCGTCCAGCGCAACGATGATGCCGGCCATCGACAGCATCGAGACGGCGGCGATGGCAATACCGTAAAGTCCGGCCAACGCGTAGGCGGCCCAGATCGCGGCGCACACCGACAATACCGGCCAGGCGGTGGCGCGCATCGAGACGCCAAGACCGGCGATGATGTTGGTGCCGTGGCCGGTGGTGGACGCTTCGGCGATGTGCTTGACCGGCGCGAAGTCAGTACCGGTGTAATACTCGGTGATGTACACCATCAGGCCGGTCAGCGCCAGGCCGATGATGGCCGACTCATACAGCGCCAGCGCGGAAATTACCTTGCCGTCGTTCATGATCATGCCGTTGGGAACGATCCAGGTGGTGAGCGGGTAGAAGGCGATCAGCGCCAGCACGCCGGAAACGATCAGGCCGCGGTACAACGCATTCATGATCTTGCCGCCATCGCGCGCTTTGACGAACTGCACGCCGATGATGGAAGCAATGATCGAAAAACCGCCGAGTACCAGCGGATAGAGCGCCGCGGCGGCAGCGCTGGCCTTCAACGTCAAGGCGCCCAGCAGCATGGTCGCGACGATCGTCACGGCGTAGGTCTCGAACAGGTCGGCAGCCATGCCGGCGCAATCGCCGACGTTGTCGCCGACGTTGTCGGCGATCACGGCCGGATTGCGCGGGTCGTCTTCGGGAATACCGGCTTCGACCTTGCCTACCAGGTCGGCGCCGACGTCAGCCCCTTTGGTGAAAATGCCGCCGCCTAGACGGGCGAAGATCGAAATCAGGGAGGAACCGAAACCCAGGCCAACCAGCGGATGAATGATGTGATCGACGCTAGTACCCGGTGCGGCGATGCTGGTCAGATAGGCGTAATAGCCGGCGACACCCAGCAGACCCAGGCCAACCACCAGCATGCCGGTAATGGCGCCGCCCTTGAAGGCGACATCCAGTGCCGGGGCCACACCATGACGCGCCGCTTCGGCAGTGCGCACGTTGGCGCGCACCGACACATTCATGCCGATGAAGCCGGTCGCGCCGGACAGGACTGCGCCGATCAGGAAGCCGATGGCAGTCAGCCAGCCAAGCGCCGGCACCAGGCCAATAATGAGAAACAGCACCACACCAACAATCGAGATGGTCGTGTACTGCCGATTGAGGTAGGCTTGGGCACCCTGTTGAATGGCGCTGGCAATCTCCTGCATGCGCGCATTGCCAGCAGGCTGTCCCAATATCCACTTGCTGGCAAAGGCGCCATAGGCAATCGCCACGATGGCGCAAATCAGAGCAAACATTAATCCGGACATGCATTTCTCCCTATTTAAATGAATAACCTCAACTAACTATTTTACCATGCTAGTACTGCCTGATTCCAGCCCCTGAAAACATAACGACTGCGCCTAAACCTCGTCTTCAATGGCAAAATACCGGCGGATAAACTGAAAGAGGAAGCGAGATCATGCAGCTTGGCAAGGTTCTTGTCGCACAGGGTGGTGGGCCGACCGCTGTCATCAACCAATCAATGGCCGGCGTGGTGTTGGAAGCGCGCAAGTTCCGCAATGTCGAGCTGGTGTATGGCGCCTATCACGGCGTGTCCGGAATCCTCGACGAAGAGTTCCTCGATCTCACCCAGGAAACCAGCCACAACATCGAGATGGTGGCCAGCACGCCATCCTCGGCACTCGGGTCGACACGCGACAAGCCCGATCTGCGCTATTGCCAGGAAATATTCAGAGTTCTCAAGGCTCACGGCATCGGTTACTTCTTCTACATCGGCGGCAACGATTCCTCGGACACCGTCCGCATCGTCAGTGAAGAGGCCGAACGAGCGCACTACCCACTGCGCTGCATCCACATTCCGAAGACCATCGACAACGACCTGGTCGGCAATGATCACACCCCGGGATTCCCATCGGCGGCGCGCTTCGTGGCCCAAGCCTTCATGGGAGCAAATCTGGACAACGCGGCGTTGCCCGGCGTGTACCTGGCCGTCGTGATGGGCCGGCACGCCGGCTTTCTCACCGCCGCTTCCGCGCTCGGCAAGAAGTTCCCCGACGACGGCCCCCACCTGATCTACATGCCCGAACGCAACTTCAGCATCGACAAGTTTGTCGCCGACGTCAAAACGACCTACGAGAAATACGGCCGCTGCGTGATCGCCGCCTCGGAAGGTATCCACGACGAGCAGGGAGTGCCCATCATCACCAAGCTGTCCAGCCAAGTGGAACGGGATGCCCACGGCAATGTACAGCTTTCAGGCACCGGCGCCTTGGCCGACCTGCTGTGCAACGAAATCAAGAGCAAATTGGGCATCAAGCGCGTACGCGGAGACACGTTCGGCTACTTGCAGCGTTCCTTCATGGGCTGCGTCTCGGATGTCGATCAACGCGAAGCCAGGGAAGTCGGCGAGAAAGCGGTGCAATATGCGATGTGGGGAGACCGCGACGGCTCGGTGGCGATCAAGCGCACCGGCTTTTATTCGGTCGATTATCATTTGCTGCCGCTGGCGGCGATTGCCGGCAAGACCCGTGTCATGGAAGACAAGTTCATTGCCTCCAACGGGACGGATGTAACCGATGCCTTCCGGCTTTACCTGCGCCCGCTGCTCGGTGCCGGCATGCCCGATGCCTACCGGCTACGGCTCCACAAGGTGGACAAGATTCTCAATCCGGACAACCGATCAAACTGATCGCATTGATCCGCGTATAGCGGCGCACGGGGACCGGCCCCCGCTAGTCCCCGAAGCAAATACCCATATCCCGCCCGGTCTGCAGGGTGTCGCTGTCGAGCGGCACTCCCTTCATGCGGCCGGCCACTTCTTCCAGGGCGACGTAGTTCACGTTGGGAAACGCCAAGGCCACCATCACGCCGCTCTGTCCCTCTTCCAGCGCCCGCACGGCCGCCGTGCCGAAACGCATGGCGGCAAGACGATCGAAGGAGGTGGGACTGCCGCCGCGCAGCAGATGGCCCAGCACGACCACCCGCGTGTCCTTGCCGGTACGTTCATGCAGCGCCTTGGCAATGTGCTCGCCGATCCCGCCGAGGCGCTCGGCGTGGCCGACCTCGGCGGCTTCCACAATCGCCCGGTGGCCGTGGGTGGCTTCCGCGCCCTCGGAGACCACCACCAGGGAATACATGCGGCCCACGCTATCGCGGCCGCGAATCTTGGCAGCCACCTTGTCGAGATCGAACGGAATCTCGGGAATCAGTATGGCATGAGCGCCGCCGGCGATGCCGGCGTGCAGCGCGATCCAGCCCGCATAGCGGCCCATGACCTCGATCACCATCACGCGCTGGTGACTCTCCGCCGTGCTGTGCAGACGATCCAGGCATTCCGTGGCAAACGCCACGGCCGTATCGAAACCGAAGGTAGTGAAGGTCTTGTCCAGGTCGTTGTCGATCGTCTTGGGCACGCCGACAACGCGCAGGCCCTTCTGATGCAGGGCATTGGCGATGGTGAGCGAGCCGTCGCCGCCGATCGAGACGAGCGCATCCAGTTCCTTCAAGGCAAAAAATTGCAGGATCTCGTCCGTCCGATCGACGTCCTTGGTCGTTCCATCCGGCATTTGCACCGGGAAATGCAGCGGGTTGCCCTTGTTGGTCGTCCCCAGGATGGTGCCGCCCAGATGCCCGATGCCGCGCACCTTGTCCCGTGTCAGTCGATATACGCCACCTTCGGGATAGCGCTCGGGGAACAGAATTCCGTTGAACCCATCGTGGATGCCGTAGGATTCCCAACCCCGATTGGCCGCCGCGATAACGACCGAGCGGATCACGGCGTTGAGTCCTGGAGCATCTCCGCCACCGGTGCAGATAGCGATGCGGCGAATCGGGCTGGTCATGGCAATTCCTCCTGGGCGAGTGTCACCCCGCTAACGCTGCGAAAGCACGGTCGCGGATTTCCTCGACCTTGCCCTGTCCGGATATCTTGCGGTACTTGGGCGCCTTGGCATCGCCGGCGGCGGCCCACTTGCCGTAATACTCGACCAGCGGCTTGGTCTGCGCATGGTAGACCTCGAGCCGCTTCAGCACCGTCTCCTCCTGGTCGTCGTCGCGCTGGATCAGCGGTTCTCCGGTGACATCGTCCTTGCCGTCGACCTTGGGCGGGTTGAACTTGACATGGTAGGTGCGGCCCGAAGCCATATGCACGCGCCGGCCGCTCATGCGGGTGACGATGTCGCTATCCGGCACATCGATCTCAAGAACGTAATCGATCGCCACGGCAGCGGTCTTCATCGCCTCGGCCTGGGGAATTGTGCGGGGGAAACCATCGAACAGGAAACCCTTGGCGCAATCCGGCTGCTTGAGGCGCTCGACAATCAGGCCAAGAATGATCTCATCGGAAACCAGCTTGCCGGCATCCATGACTTTCTTCGCTTCCAGGCCCAAAGGCGTGCCGGCACGAATCGCGGCGCGCAACATGTCGCCGGTGGAAATCTGCGGAATGGAATAGCGCTGGCAAATGAAAGTGGCTTGTGTGCCTTTGCCTGCACCGGGCGGTCCAAGAAGAATCAAACGCATGACAACTCCTATAAGAAAAGAAAACCATCTTACGCTTCAAGAATCACATGTGCATAACATGGTGATTTATTGTCGCATAACCTAAGTGGTTTGAGATAAGCCACGCCGCTCAAATTCGCGCCGCACCCGCTCAAGATCGCCGAGCGTGTCCACACCCGCGGCCGGCGCATGATCGCAAGGCACGACGCGTATGACATAGCCATGCCAGAGAGCGCGCAATTGCTCCAGGGCTTCGGTGCGTTCCAACTGGGTCGGCACGAGTTCCCGGTAGCGGCGCAGGAAACCGACGCGATAGGCGTACAGACCGATATGGCGTTGCGCGGACAAGCCGCCCGGCAGGACATCCCGTGTGGTCGAAAAGGCATCGCGATCCCAGGGAATCGGCGCACGTGAAAAGTAAAGGGCATGCGCCTGTGCGTCGCAAACCACCTTGACCACGTTCGGATTGAAGAAGTCGGCGGGATTGTCGATGGGATGGCTGGCCGTGGCGATCGCGGCGCCGGCATCGTCACGCAGGGCAGTGGCCACGGCCTCGATCAGGGCAGGCTCAAGCAGCGGTTCGTCGCCCTGCAGGTTGACCACGATCTCATCGTCGGCCCAGCCCATGCGGATCGCCACTTCGGCGATGCGGTCGGTGCCGCTGGGATGATCGGGACGCGTCAGCACCGCGTTGAAACCGTAAGAGTCCACCGCGGCACGGATATCCTCATGGTCGGTAGCAACCCAGATGCCGTCGTTGGGGCAGGCTTGCGCCGCCTCGGCCACACGCACGATCATGGGCTTGCCGGCAATATCCGCCAAGGGCTTGGCGGGCAGCCGCGTCGAAGCATAACGCGCCGGGATAACGATACGCAGAGCCACCTTGACTTCAGGCTTCATCCGCATCCAGCGCGCGCGCCTCGTCTTCCAGCATCACGGGGATATCGTCCTTGATCCGGTAGGCAAGCCGACATGGCTTGCAGACCAGTTCGGCCTGCGGCTTGCGGTAATCGAGCGGCCCCTTGCAGATCGGGCATACGAGGATCTCAAGCAGGCGGGCGTCCATGCAGTCTCTCCCTGATGCAGTTTTCAACATGAGCGGCGAGATCAATCCCCGATTGTGCGGGACCGACCTGTGCCGATATCGGCAATACCCAAACGGGGCACTGAGTGAGTCCGGTGCATTTTACCGCATCCTTCTCCGTCATCAACAGCGCATCGGCCGCGATGGCCGAGAGATCGGCGACGACATAGCGGTGATGATCCGGAAAACCATGCGCGGAAAATTCCAGGCCAAGCGAAGACAGATGGTCGAAAAAACGCCGCGGCACGCCCATGCCGGCGACCGCCGCGAGGCATTGGTGGCGCAACGCTGCCGCATCACAGGTCCGCTTCGGATCGGCCAGCGCATAAAAAGTCGTGCCGGCAAGCCGCATTGCGAAGACCGGCGCTGTGCAGCCAGGCACATGGGGCAGTCCGTTGAGCACCAGCGCATCGACGCTACCGAGCCGGGTTGCCGACTCGCGCAGCGGCCCGGCCGGCAGCGGCCAGCCGTTCATCAGGCCGCGTTCATCGAGCACTGCGATCTCGACATCGCGCGCCAGGCGATAGTGCTGCAAGCCGTCATCGCTGAGAATCAGGTCGCAATCGGCATGCGCAGCCAGCAAAGCCCGGGCTGCGGCAACCCGGTCGCGCCCGACGAATACCGGCAAAGCGCTGCGGCGCTTGAGCAGCAGCGGTTCGTCGCCAACCTCCCGCACATCGCTGTCTGCCAGCACTTCGCGCACCTGGCCCGGCGCCAGGTTGCTGCCGTAGCCGCGGCTGACGATACCGGGATGCCGGCCACGGCCCGACAGTTGCAGCGCCAGCCACAATGTCAGCGGCGTCTTGCCGCTGCCGCCGGCGGTGATGTTGCCGATGATCACCACGGGTACCGGCAGCCGCTCGCTGCGGAACAGCCGCAGGAGATACAGCCGACGTCGCAGCGCCGCCAGCAGGGAAAAAGCACCCGCCAGCGGCAACAGCAGCAGCGCCGGAACACCACGCGCTTGCCATGTACGCCGCAGTATGCCGCTCAATTCCATGCAAAGATTTCGCGGGGCTAAACCACCGCGCTGCTCAGCGTGTGGCGCTCTGAGTGGCGAAGGAGATATGCGACAAACCGGCTTGCTGCGCCGCCTGCATGACATCGACCACGCTCTGGTGCGAGGTCTTGGCATCGGCGCTGATGATCACCACCGGTTCCTTGGCGGCATTGCCGCTGCCCGCCGCACGTCGCAGAGCGAGGCTGATCGCGCCGACATCTCGGGCGCCGACGGCACTGCGATTGACCATCACGTCACCTTGATCGCTGACGATGACATTGATCTCGTTCGGCTGATCCTGCGCCTGCTGCGCATCGGCGGTGGGCAGGTTGATCTCCAGCCCGGCATATTTCGAATAAGTGGTGGTGATCATCAGAAAGATCAGAATCACCAGCAACACATCGATCATCGGGATCAGGTTGATCTCCGGGTCTTCGTGCTGGCGACCGCGCTGGAAGTTCATGACGTTGTCCTCTGCAATACGCTACTTGCGCTCGCCTTGAACCAGTTCGACCAACTTCACCGCCTGCTGCTCCATCTCGATCGCGAGACCGTCGACCATGGCGCGGAAGTGGCGATAGAAAATCATGCTGGGGATCGCGATGATCAGGCCGAAACCGGTGTTGTAAAGCGCCACCGAGATGCCGTGGGCCAAGGCCTGCGGATTGCTGCCGGAGGCGGTCGGCGAGCCGAAGATCTCGATCATGCCGACCACGGTGCCGAACAGGCCCATGAGGGGGCTGATCGAAGCGATGGTGCCCAGGCTGGTCAGATAGCGCTCCATCTCGTGCGCGGCGCTGCGGCCCGCTTCCTCGACAGCCTCGCGCATCACCTCGCGGCTGCTCTTGAGATTTCGCAAAGCGGCGGCGAAAACCCGACCCAGCGGCGAATGCTTCTCGAGACGCTGCAGCATCTGCTCGGTCACGCCGCCCTGGCGATAGTCGCCGACCGCGCTGGCCAGCAGGCCGGTAGGCACGATCTTGGCGCGACGCAGTGCCGTGGCGCGTTCGATGATCAGTGCGACGGCAATGATGGAAGCAAACAACAGAAAATAAATCGGCCAACCGGCAGCTTGAATGATGGAGAACACGCAAGACTCCTTACCACATCAGAATAGCGCGCACTTTAGCCTGAGGAGAGAATTTCGGCAAGGCGGATGCAGGGCGGCAGGGGAAAACATCGGCGCGACAGCGTCCGAAGGAAGCGCCCTTGGGATGCGAATACCCATGGATCCCCGCTTGTCCAACTAGACGAAGCGCAATAGGACCGAAGGCAGGCATCGCGCCTTCCGTTACAATCGCAGCCATGTCGATGTCACCACAGGCTCCACAAAAAAATGCCAATGCCAATGCCATTGCCGCCGCCTGGCGCGCGAGCTTGGCGCAGGCTGCCGCGGCTCCGTTGCGCGTTGCCTTGCCGCAGGAAGGAAAGGATCTGGCAATCGCGGTAGTGGCGGAATTCGTCGCCGCCACAATCCAGGCGAGACAAACCCTGCTGCTCGTGGTTCCCGACGACGAATGGCTGCCGGAACTCTCCAATGCGCTGGATCTCGCCTTGCGTCCGCTTTGCCTGGTGTTGCCCGGGCCGGGTTTCGCCGCCGACATTGCCTTGCGCGCGACGCTGTCGCTGCTGAAAAGCCGTCTCTCCCGCGGCGGCGAGGCAAGCTGTGCCGACGCCTGGGAGACCCAGCGCCGGCATCTCGAACAACATGCCGAGTTGTGGCAAGCCGCGCTCGACTGGAGCACAAGCAGCATTTTCGAGGGTAGCCGGCCGGCACGCATCGGCGAATTGTTCCCGGTCTGCGTCCTGGCGGCGACGCAAGCCGAAGCCCTCGCCGTTTCATCGCGCGACGCAGTGCTCCTCTTGCACTCGGAGCGACTGTCGGCGTTCCTGCCGCATCTGCCGGCGTACGGCAAATGCGTCCTGCTGCTGCACGACGCAGCGCCGGGCGCCAGCGGCGAGCTAGTCAGGGTCGACGAGGGTGCGCGGCTCAAACTCGAACTCGAAATGCTGGTGCAGGAGCTCGGCGACATGGAACTGGAATTCGCCACGGTGCAGGCCGAATTGGCCGAGTTCACCCGCGAGTATCATGCGCGCGTGGGTTCCCGCATGATCGAGCTCGATGCCTTGCAGGCCAGAATCGCCCGCCGTTATGCCGAACGCATCGCTACGGACGAAGCCGCGCAACGTCAGGCAGAACAGGCGCAGGCCCAGGCTGAACGCTCCCAGCGAGAACACCGGCGCTTCACCGAACTTGACCAGGAAAGCGAAAAGCCCTTCGCGCCCTCCACCGACCTGAAGCGTTTATTTCGCCAGTTGGCGCAGAAGATTCACCCTGACCGCGCCACCGACGAAATCGACCGGGCCTGGCGCAGCGAGCTGATGAGCGAGGCCAATCGCGCCTATCGCGCCGGAGACGAGATGGTGCTGCACGATATCCTCAGTCAATGGCAAACAGGCCGCCCCGAACAGCGCGCGCAGAAGATGCCGGCAACGCCACCGCAAGGCCTGGCACAGCAGGTCGCACGCATGCAGCGACGCCTGGCCGAGATAGAGGCGGACCTCAACCGCCTGATCGCCTCGCGGCTATACGAATTGTTCGCTGCCGCCAACCTGGCTCGCCAGCGTGGCCGCGACCTGTTGCAGGAACTGGCCGAGCAACTCGACGCGCAGATCGCCGCAGCCAGGTTGCGTCTCGAACAGCTTGAGGCGGCCTGAGCCTGCCTTAATTCAGCTTATCGCCGCGTTCGACGCGTTCGAGAAAAGCCTGGGCCGCCTCGTTGCCAAGACGTGCCGCGCTGCGCAGCCATTTCATCGCCAGGCGCAAGCTGCGCGCCACACCTGCGCCGCGATAGTAAGCGCAGCCCAATTCGTATTGCGCATCGGCCTCGCCCAGCGCCGCCGCCATGCGCAACCGGCGTATGCCTTCGCGCACATTCGCCGGACTGCGCTGCGTCCCCTGGCCGTGCAGCAGGCAATAGCCCAAGCTGTACATGGCATAGGCATCCTCGTGCTGCCCCACTGCTTGTTCATACCAGCGTAGCGCCTCACGGAAGTTTTGCTCAACGCCCAGGCCGAAGTAGTACATGTCGGCCAGCGCCAGCTTGGCATCGAACATGCCAGCCGCTTTGTGATACCAGACCAGCGCCTGGCGATAGTCGCAAGTTGTGCCGAAGCCGTGCCGATAACATTCGCCGAGCATGAATGCCGCGCGGCGATGGCCGAGTTCGCCAGCCTTGCGATAGAAAGCCACTGCCTGCTGCGGGTCGGGCGCAATCCCGTCGCCATGCAGCAGGCGCTCGGCGCGGGAGTAATAGTAACGTTCCAGTTCGCCCAGCGCCGGTTGCCAGCCGCTTTCCGCCGCCGCGCGCAGCAGTTGTTCGCCGCGGTCGAGATTGACGCGCACGCCGATGCCATGCAAATGGCATCGTCCCAGCTCGGCCATGGCATGCGGCTCGCCGGTTGCCGCCGCGGCGCGGTAATGTTCGATGGCCAAGGCAAAATCGCGCGCCACGCCCTCGCCCTGCTCATAGCATTCGCCCAGCCAAACGCGGGCGCCGGCATCGCGGTTATCCGCCGCGCGGCGGTACCAGGCGACGGCCAATTGCGGATTGACGGCAACCCCATCGCCGCAGCGGTAACAGTGACCCAGCTTGAGTTGTGCCTTGGCATGGCCCTGGCGTGCCGCCGCGCGATACCAGCGGATCGCCTCGGCCATGTCCTGGGGCAAACCGCCGCGTCCGAAAGCGTACCATTCGCCGAATTCATATTCGGCATCGCGGTTGCCGAGTTCGGCGGCGCGCCGATACCAACCCAGCCCGGCTTGCATGTCGCGCGTCACGCCGTGGCCGAACATATGGCATTGGCCCAGCAGGAACATCGCGCCGGTAATCTGCTTCCTGGCGGCGGCGCGAAACCAGTTGGCCGCCTCGGCAAAATCCTGTGGCACGCCTTCCCCGGCATAGAGGCACATACCCAGGCAATACATCGCCGCGGCGTTGCCGCCGTTGGCCGCTGCCCGCCACAACCGCGCCGCCTCGATGCGGTCTTCGGCAACGCCGCGGCCAAAAAAGAAACAGCGCGCCAGCAGATCGCGCGCACGCTGGTGGCCTTGGTCGGCGGCGAGACGCAACCAGCGGGTCGCCTCGCTGAAGTCGCGCTGACCGGCAATACCGAAGTAAAGCGAGCGCCCCAGCCAATATTGCGACAAGCGCGCCCCCACCCCGCCCTTGTTGCCGGCCGTGCGAAATAAAGCCAGCGCCCTGACGACATCCCGCGTCACGCCGTGTCCGCGCAGCAAGCACAGACCCAGCCAAGTCAGGCCGCGCAGATCATCGCGCGCTGCCGCCCGTTCGAACAAGTGCGCCGCTTCGCTCTGATCCTTGGGCAGGCCGAAACCGTGATAGAGCAGCCAGCCGAGCACGGCCTCGCCGGCTGCGCAACTGCGCTCGGCGCTCGAACTGGCCCAGCGTACGCCTTGGGAATAGGACTTGGCCAAGCCCTCGCCGACCGCATGGCGCCAAGCCAGCTCCGCCTGCGCTTGCGCATTGCCGGCCTCTGCCATGCGCATCAGCTCGACCAGGGGCAGCGTGCGCCAAAACTCGTCGGCCGAACCCAGCAGTTCGATGCCTTGCGCAGCGCCGCGTTCGATCAGGCTCGTCTCCAGCGCTTCACGGAAAATACCGAGCAATACCGGCGAGTGCAGCGGGATCAGCGCGTCGGACATGGCACTGGAACGGGAACAATCAGCATAGCCGCATAGGTTACCGGAATTTCCCTTGAGGCTGCGAGCGATTGCCACTCGCAGGCCATCCCGGTCAATGCCAACATCATATTTTTCATTGTTTCATTTATCCACAAAATCTGTGGATAAGGTTGTAGATTAATCGGGTATGAAATCGGTAAATCGGCCCCCCGCAAGCCTTTTATTTACACCGCCACAAAATGAAGCTTTTATTACCCCCTATATAAAACAATAACTTATTTGATAACCCTTGTCCCGGAGCGGCTTGCCGCGATGGTCCGCAAAATGTCCGGGGCGCTTCGCAGATTCCTTTACAATTCACCCTGGTTTTTTCCTCCTGTCAACCCCCTGCCCATGTCCATTGAAATCCTGACTGTTTCCGCACTCAACAGTCGCGTTCGCGGGATTCTGCAGCAGAATTTTCCGCTGTTATGGGTTGGCGGCGAAGTGTCCAATCTCACCCGTGCAGCTTCAGGGCATGTTTATTTTTCGCTCAAGGACCAGAGTGCCCAGGTACGTTGCGTGATGTTCCGTAACCGCGCCCAACTGATCCCCTGGCGGCTGGAGAATGGCCAGCAAGTCGAAGCACAAGCGCTGGTCACGATGTATGAGGTACGCGGCGAGTTCCAGCTCAACATAGAGGGGCTGCGCCGTGCCGGTATCGGCGCCCTGTATGAGGCCTACGCCCGGCTGCGCGAACGGCTGGAGCGCGAAGGCTTGTTCGCCGCGGAAAAAAAGTTGCCGCTGCCGGGGTTCCCGCGCTGCGTCGGCATCGTCACCTCCCCGCAAGCGGCGGCATTGCGCGATATTCTCAGCACGCTGCAACGCCGCGCACCGCACTTGCGGACGATCCTTTATCCCGTCCCGGTTCAGGGCGACGGCGCCGCCGAAAAAATCGCCGCGGCTATCGCGTTGGCCGGCGAGCGGGCGCACCTGGACAACGTCGATGTGTTGATCGTCGCCCGTGGCGGCGGCAGCATCGAGGATCTCTGGGCATTCAACGAAGAATGCGTGGCCCGCGCCATCGCCTCCTGCCCGCTGCCCGTGGTGAGCGGGATCGGCCATGAAACCGATACCAGCATCGCCGATTTCGTCGCCGACCAACGCGCGGCCACGCCGACCGCAGCCGCAGAGCTGGTCAGTACCGGCTGGTTCGCTGCCGCACATCGGCTGGCTACTCTCGGCAGCACCCTACAGCGCAGTCTGCGCGGCTGGCTGGAAGCGCGCATGCAGCGCCTCGACCTGCTCGCCCACCGCCTGGTACATCCCGGCAGAAGCTTGGAGCATCATCGTCAAGCCCTGGCGCACTTGGCAACCCGACTGGATGCCGGACTAGCCCGGCGCTTGCGGCACGACGCAGCCGCGCTGGAACGCTGGCGCATGCGCCTGATCCAGCGGCGTCCGGCCACCCAGACGACAATGGCGCAATTGGCATTGGCCGGGCAAAGGCTCGACGCCGCGGCCAAATGCCAACTGGCCGCGCAGCAAGCCAAAGTTGGCGCGCTTGCCGCCAGCCTCGCTCAACTCAGCCCGCAGGCCACACTGGATCGCGGTTACAGCATCGTCCGCGACCGTCATGGCAGCGTGGTGCGTGACAGCCAGCAACTCGCCGCTGGCGAAGCGATCGAATTACATTTTGCAAAAGGCTGGGCGCACGGCCATATTGATAGAGCGGGCTGAACGCTTTAAGCGAAAAAGCCCGATACAAGTATATTTGCGACGCACTCATTTCCCGACTAGAATTATCAAGTATTAAATCGTCTTGTTTTATCCGCTTACAGGAGAATAACCATGGAACACACCCTGCCCCCATTACCTTTCGCAATGGACGCTTTGGTACCGCACATGTCCAAGGAGACTTTCGAGTACCACTATGGCAAACACCATCAGGCCTACGTCACCAATCTGAATAACCTGATCAAGGGAACCCAATTCGAGAATCTGCCGCTTGAGCACATCGTCATGACGGCCCCGGCCGGCGGGGTATACAACAATTCCGCGCAAGTCTGGAACCATAGCTTCTTCTGGAACTGCCTGAAACCGAACGGCGGCGGTGCACCGTCCGGCGCGCTGGCAAACGCCATCGACAAAAAATGGGGTTCGTTCGACGAGTTCAAGAAAGCCTTTCAGGCTTCCGCCGTCGGCAACTTCGGCTCCGGCTGGACTTGGCTAGTTAAAAAGCCGGACGGCACTGTCGACATCGTGAACATGGGCGCCGCCGGCACGCCGCTGACCACTCCCGACAAGCCTTTGCTGTGCATCGACGTATGGGAGCATGCCTACTACATCGATTACCGCAATGCCCGGCCGAAGTTTGTCGAAACCTTCCTCAACAACCTGGTCAACTGGGATTTCGCGACGAAGAATTTCGGCTGAACAGGGTTGAGCTGTTAGGTGGAACCCCGAAATCCAAATTCGGGAACCAGTGCCCATCATACTTGGGGGAGGATGTCAGCCGCCCTTGCTGCGTTCGATCTGTACGCCCACCCGGCGCACTCCCGGCATGATACCGAGTTTGGCGATGGAGATTTTTACCCAGGGTGCGCCGAATTCATCCAGCAACAGCCCGATCACATACTCGCCCAGGGTTTCCAGCAGATTGAAATGCCGGGCTGCCAGTTCCATGCGGATACGCTCGATTACCGTGTCATAACGGATGGTGGCGGCGATGTCGTCGTTCTTCGCCGCCGCATCGGGTACCCCGAAGGTCATGCTAATTTCCAGCGTTTGCGCTGCCGCGCGCTCACGGGGAAAAATGCCGACATGCGCATCGACGCGCATGTCGTCTATAAAAATGAAATCCATGGTCAGGTGTGATGGTTTCTTGGCTACAATGCCGCACATTCTAGGTGACACTGCCAGATAGTGCCCATGACCATAGCAGTTTTAGCAGCATTCGGCTATTTGCTCGGCTCGCTTCCATTCGCGGTAATCGTCTCGCGTGTCTTCGGCCTGGCCGATCCACGCACTTATGGATCGGGCAATCCGGGCGCCACCAACGTGCTGCGCACAGGCAACAAGCTTGCAGCGATACTCACGCTGCTCGGCGACGCCGCCAAAGGTTGGCTGGCGGTCTGGCTGGCAGGGCATTTCAGCGCAGACGCTGCGATCATCGCAGGCGTTGGCCTGGCAGCCTTTCTTGGCCATGTCTTTCCGCTGTTCCTCAAATTCCAGGGGGGCAAGGGGGTCGCCACGGCACTCGGCGTGCTGCTCGGACTCTCCCCTCCGCTTGCCTTGGCTGCGGCCGCGACCTGGCTGCTGGTGGCGGCGGCCACACGCTATTCGTCGCTGGCGGCGCTCAGCGCGGCAACGGTCGTGGCAATCGCCGGCTGGTTCCGGTTGCCCGATGCGGTTGCCGCCGAATGCGTCAGCGCGATTGCGCTGATGCTGATCTGGCGTCATCGCAGCAACATCGGCAAGCTGCTCGCCGGCACCGAAACCAAAATCGGCGCGCCGAAAACTCAGGCCGACGCAGCGCAACCCGGCAAGAGCAGTTCCTGAAGCGGCCAGCGCGGTCGCACGGCAAATATGCCGCTGCCAGCGGCAGATGCGCCTGCCAGCAACCGTTGCGCGCCGCAAAAAGCGATCATCGCGCCGTTGTCGGTACAAAGATCAAGATCCGGGTAGTACACCCTTATCCCGGCCTTGGCCGCGGTTTGGTCCAGGCACTGGCGCAAACGCCGGTTGGCGCCGACCCCGCCGGCCACGACCAGACGCTGCATGCCGCACTGGCGCACGGCGGCAAGCGATTTGCCCACCAGCACTTCGATGACCGCTTCCTGAAATTCGGCCGCCAGATCTGCGCGCTCGGCTTCCGCCGACTCGGCGTTGCGAACTGCCGTCAGCACGGCGGTTTTGAGCCCGGAGAAACTGAAATCGAGATCGCCGCTATGCAACATCGGCCGCGGCAGTTGGTAGCGGCCTGGCGTACCTTTTTCAGCCAATAATGCCAGCGCCGGTCCTCCCGGGTAACCCAGGCCAAGCAGTTTGGCGGTCTTGTCGAAGGCTTCGCCAGCGGCATCGTCGAGCGATTCGCCAAGCAATTCGTAAGTGCCCACTCCCGCCACACGCATCAGTTGCGTGTGGCCGCCCGACACCAGCAAGGCGACAAACGGAAATGCGGGAGGATCACGCGCCAACAACGGCGAAAGCAGATGTCCTTCGAGGTGATGCACCGGTAGCGCCGGGATCCCCCGCGCCAACGCCAACGCAGCGGCAAAACTGGCACCCACCAGCAAGGCCCCGGCCAAGCCCGGCCCGGCAGTATAGGCAATCGCATCGATGCTATCCAGGCGCGTCCCCGCTTCCGCCAGCACATGGCGCAGCAGCGGCACCAGGCGGCGGATATGGTCGCGGGAAGCCAGTTCCGGCACCACCCCGCCATAGGCCTGGTGCATGTCGACCTGGGAATGCACAGCCTGGGCCAGCAGGCCACAGGCGGTATCGTATAGGGCGACACCGGTTTCGTCGCAGGATGATTCGATACCGAGAACGCGCATGATGGGCAGCATTCTACCCGGCGTGTGTGCATGCCGATTCATCACAAATGATTTTCTACTTGGAATTTATCCATAAATTGGATAAACTGTATGGCTATTTGCATCAACTAGGAAGCAATCTATGCCGGGTATCCGCCTCAAGGAAAACGAACCGTTCGAAGTCGCGATTCGCCGCTTCAAGCGCGCCATCGAAAAAACAGGTGTTCTGACCGAATTGCGTTCGCGCGAGTTCTACGAAAAGCCCACTTCAGAGCGCAAGCGCAAACTGGCTGCCGCCGTGAAGCGTCATCACAAGCGCATTCACGGCCAGATGTTGCCGCCCAAGCTCTACTAAGAACCCTCGATTCTGCTGCATCGGCATCCTGCCGGCACCGCGCAAGCGCTGCCGGCGTTGGTATTTCAGGAGAATGAAATGTCGCTCAAGAACCGCGTCACCGAAGACATGAAGAACGCCATGCGCGCGCACGAAACGGCCCGTTTGGGCGCCATCCGCCTGCTGCTGGCGGCCATCAAGCAACGCGAAGTCGACGAACGTATCGAGCTCGACGATGCCGCCGTGATCGCCGTGATCGACAAGATGCTCAAGCAACGCAAGGATTCGATCGAGCAATACCAGAAAGCCAAGCGGCAGGATCTGGTCGATGCCGAACAGTTCGAAGTCGAGGTGCTGACCGCCTACATGCCGCAGGCGCTTTCTGCCGCCGAGATCGAGGCCATCGTCGCCGCGGCCGTGGCTGAAAGTGGCGCCAAGTCCATCCAGGACATGAGCAAAGTGATGGCCATCGCCAAGCCCAAACTGGCTGGCCGCGCCGACATGGGCGAAGTATCGAAGCTGGTCAAGGCCAAACTGGCCGGTTGAACTGGACTTCGCGCCTGACCCAGGCGTTAAAATACCGCCTCATCACTTCTTACGGGCGATCAAGATGAAGCCAAGGCAATGATCCCTGAGTCATTCATCCAGGAACTGCTCGCCCGCATCGACATCGTCGATGTCATCGAACGCCACGTCCCGCTTCGCAAGGCAGGCGCCAACTACAGCGCCTGCTGTCCGTTCCATACGGAAAAATCGCCCTCCTTCACGGTCAGCCCGAGCAAGCAGTTCTATCACTGCTTCGGCTGCGGCGCGCACGGCAGCGCGATCGGCTTCATCATGAACTACTCCGGACTGGGCTTCATCGAGACGGTCGAGGAACTGGCCGGCCATGCCGGCCTGCAGGTTCCCCGGCAGATTGCCGCGCACCGCGAGGAAGAAACCAAAAAGGCCCCGCTCACCGAGTTCATGGCGCGGGCGGCGAAGTTCTACCGCGACCAGCTCAAAGCCAGCCCGCGCGCCATCGATTATCTTAAGCGCCGCGGTCTCTCCGGCGAGATCGCGGCGCGCTTCGGCCTCGGTTATGCGCCCGACGGCTGGCAGAATCTCGATCAGGTGTTCCCCAATTACAGGGCTGCGGAACTGGCCGAGTGCGGCCTGGTCATCGACAACGAACAGGGCCGCCGCTACGACAGATTCCGTGATCGCATCATGTTCCCGATCCTCGACCAGCGCGGCAATGTCATCGGTTTCGGCGGCCGAATTCTCGACACGGGCGAACCCAAATACCTGAATTCGCCGGAGACGCCGCTGTTCGAGAAGGGCCGCGAGCTATACGGCCTGCCTCAGGCACGCAAGGCCATCCACGATGCTGACAGCGTCATCGTCGTCGAAGGTTACATGGATGTGGTCGGCCTCGCCCAACTCGGTGTCGAGAATGTGGTGGCTACGCTGGGCACCGCCACCACCGGGATGCACTTGCAGAAGCTGTTCAGATTGGTCGACCGCGTGGTGTTCTGCTTCGATCGCGACAGCGCCGGCGACAAGGCGGCTTGGCGAGCGATGGAGACCAGCCTGGAACACTTGGCGGACAACAAGAACGTCGAGATATTGCAGATGGAGGGCAACCAGGACCCCGACGAATATATCCGAGAACACGGCAAGGAAGCCTTTCTGGACTACGCCAGGAATGCCACGCGGCTCTCCGAGTTCATGGTCAGGGAGCTCGAACGCCGCGCCAAACCGACCACCGCCGAGGGCCGGGCGCAACTGATCCATGAGGCCAAGCCGCTATTGCAGCGCGTCACGGCGCCGGTATTGCGTGTACAGTTGACCAAGGCGATAGCCAAGAGCGCCCAGCTTTCCCAGGAAGAAGCGGAGGCCGCTTGCGGCCTAAAGCCCCTGAGCTTCGGACGTCGCGCTCCGCCGCGTTCGGCACACCGCCCCGCGGCCCGTTCGATCGAACACCAACTGCTTGAAAACGTGTTGCATCACCCGGAACGCGTGGCGCGCCTGCCGCTGGAGTTGATTGCCGGCGACAGCCCGGAAGAAGCCGCGCTGCGCGCCATTGCCGATGCACTAGACCACGGGGCATTGCCAATTCAGCTCTCCTCGGGGGGGACTCAGGTGGGCCTGCTGCTGGAATATTTTCGGGGCACCGAGCATGAGCAGACATTCGCCCAATATGCAAGTGTCCTGCTTGCCGAGGACATCGATGAAGCGGCCCTGGAAGCAGAGTTCAGCGATGCTCTGGAACGGCTGCGCCACGCCGGACTGACCCATGCCATCAGCGCTTTGAGCTATAAAGAACGTAACGGCGGGCTTTCGGCCGAGGAACGACGCCACCTCGCCGCCCTGCTTGCGCAGAAGAACACGGCGACGGTTAAGGCAGGGCAGGGTAGTTGATTCGTATCCTAGGAACAAATGCGGTCATTAGTGTATAATTATCTGTTTTCCCCAATCTTTGTCGGACAGGCTGGAACGGACACGAGTCCTGCAACCTGCACCTGACAGCGAGGACATCATGGCCAAGGTAGTCACCAAATCCGCCAAAGCTGCGGCCAAGAAAACGGCTCCGACGAAATCCGTCGAGGTCGACGCCCAGCCGCCCCTCCCAGCAAAACCAGGCAAGGCAAAACCCGAATCGCGCAGCAAGCGGGGCAAGGACCGCATGGCGGACGTGCCGGTCGCCTTGCCGCTCGACCTCGATGCCCGCCGCACCCGGCTGAAAAACCTGATAACGCTCGGCAAGGAACGCGGCTATCTGACCTATGCCGAAATCAACGACCATCTGCCCGACGACATGGTCGACGCCGAACAGATCGAGTCCATTATCACCACCTTCAACGACATGGGCGTCCAGGTCTACGATGAGGCGCCGGATGCGGAATCTCTGCTGCTGACCGAACAAACCCCCGCCGTCGTCGATGCGGCGGAAGTCGAGGAACAGGCCGAGCAGGCGCTATCGACAGTGGATTCGGAATTCGGCCGCACCACGGATCCGGTACGCATGTACATGCGTGAAATGGGCTCCGTCGAGTTGCTGACGCGCGAAGGCGAAATCGAGATCGCCAAGCGCATCGAAGACGGCTTGAAGCACATGATCATGGCCATCTCCGCTTGCCCAACCACCATCGTTGAAATCATCGAATCTGCCGGCAAGGTGGCGCGCGACGAAATGCGCATCGACGAATTGATCGACGGCCTGATCGATCCGAATGCCTCCACGGAAATCGAAGCGCTGGCTGAAGATGAAGTGGCCGCCATCGAAGCCGACGAGGACGACGATGGCAGCGCCGCGATTGCCGCTTCGCTGCTGAAGCTCAAAGCGGAAGCGCTGGAGCGTTTCAGCACCGTGGTGCATCTCTACGACAAGACGCGTGTCATGCTGGCCAAGAAAGGCTCTCAGGACCGCACCTACATCAAGTTGCAGCAGCAGATCACCGCCGAGCTGATGAACATCCGTTTTACCGCCAAGACGACCGAGCGCCTGTGCGACTCGGTGCGCAGCATTGTCGATGATATCCGCAAGCATGAGCGCAAGATCCTTCACTTGTGTGTGGACAAGTCGCACATGCCGCGGCAGCACTTCATCAAAATGTTCCCGGGAAACGAGACCAATCTCGACTGGCTCAAGCACGAAATCGCCAGCGCTAAAACTTACGGAGCGCAACTGCTGCGTGCTGCGCCGGCGATCATCGAGGAGCAGCAGAAGCTCATCGACATACAGAACCGCATCGGCCTTCCGCTCAAGGAGATCAAGGACATCAACAAGCAGATGTCCACCGGCGAAGCCAAGTCGCGCCGCGCCAAGCGCGAAATGACCGAGGCCAACCTGCGCCTGGTCATCTCCATCGCCAAGA
Organism: Sterolibacterium sp.; assembly: GCA_041674385.1. GTDB lineage: Bacteria > Pseudomonadota > Gammaproteobacteria > Burkholderiales > Rhodocyclaceae > JACRAR01. The sequence continues at coordinate 53 of JBAYVU010000007.1, read as the reverse complement.
AATACACCAACCGCGGCCTGCAGTTCCTCGACCTGATCCAGGAAGGCAACATC
>JBAYVU010000006.1:0-111933 GCA_041674385.1 Sterolibacterium sp. | reverse complement strand
GATGGCCCCCATTGCGGCGTTGCTCGCTCCTGATTGGGAACAACCCAACGGCGTCGCTCGCGCCTTGCACTGCGAGCCATCTGCCTCGTTCGCACACGTCGATTAATTGAGAACACGCCCTAGTTATTTCTGCGACACCATAGCTGCTGTTGCCTCCCCCCTGGGGCGCGGCGGCGTTGGCGTTGTGCGTGTTTCCGGGAAGTCGCTGCTGGATATGGCCCAGCAACTCTGCGGCAAGAAGCCACAGCCCCGTTTTGCCACTTTAGTTTCCTTCCGCGATCTGAATGGACAGCCCATAGATCAGGGAATCCTGCTCTATTTTCCGGCACCATATTCCTTTACCGGTGAGGATGTGTTGGAGCTTCAGGGCCACGGTGGAACGGTAGTGCTGCAGCTACTCCTGCAACGCTGTCTGGAGTTGGGCGCACGCTTGGCTGATCCGGGCGAATTTACCCGCCGCGCCTTTCTCAATGACAAGATTGATCTGACCCAGGCCGAGGCGCTTGCCGATCTAATCAATGCTTCAACAGCCCAGGCTGCTCGATCGGCCATGCGTTCGCTTTCGGGTGAGTTTTCGTTGGCAGTGCACGGATTGGTCGATCGGCTGATTGAGTTACGTCTTTTGATCGAGGCGACACTCGATTTTCCGGATGAGGAAATTGATGCGGACGAGATTCTAAGAGCTAGCAAGATAAGGGACCGTCTGGATCAATTGCGCGTCGATCTGACGGCAATACTGGCTAAGGCCAAGCAAGGGAGTCTGCTGCGGGATGGCCTGGCGGTGGTGCTGGCTGGATCGCCCAATGTGGGGAAATCCTCCTTGTTGAATCGATTGGCTGGTGACGACCGTGCCATTGTTACCGACATCGCCGGTACGACGCGCGATGCTGTGCGAGAAACGATACAGGTTGAGGGTATCCCGTTGCACATCATAGATACCGCCGGGCTTCGCGAACCCGATAATCTGGTGGAGAGACTCGGTATCGAGCGCAGCTGGCGTGAAATCGAGAAGGCTGATGTCATATTGCAACTGGTGGATGCTGGTAAGGGCCTGACCGCCGAGGATGCGGATATTGCAGCGAGATTTCCAGCGGATTTCGCAGGACGTCGAATCGTGGTGCATAACAAATGCGACCTTGCCGGCATGTCTCCCTGTCGGCGTGAGGAGGATGGCCAGGTACATCTGGTCTTGTCCGCCTTGACCGGCGATGGTATTGGGTTGCTCCACGACGAGCTATTGCGCATTGCCGGTTGGTATGGACACGGCGAGGATGTAATTCTTGCTCGGGAGCGCCATATTCAAGCCCTCAAGGTTGCCGGAGTGCATCTTAGTCAGGCGATAGCCGAATTGAAACAAAGTGAATTGTGTGCCGAAGAACTTCGCCTGACTCAGGATGCGCTTAATGCGATCACTGGCGAATTTACTCCGGATGATTTGCTTGCCGAGATTTTTTCCCGGTTCTGCATAGGAAAGTAACCATATCTTTATATGGACTGGATACTCCTCGCCGGAGTAGCCTTTCTTGTCAGGTTGATCGATGCCGTGGTCGGCGGAGGAGGCTTGATCCTGATTCCAGCGTTGTTCATGGCGCTACTACAGGCAACGCCCGCAACACTCTTCAGGGCCAATAAGTTTGCAGCGATCTTCGGCACAACGGGCCATGTGTTTTGGGGAATGGCGGTATGGATGGCGATGTTCAATGTTGGCGGCGCGTTGCTCGGTTCGCGTCTGGCATTGCGTCACGGTAGCGGTTTTGTACGCCGGATCTTTTTGGGTGTAGCGACTGCATTGGTAGGCAAGTTCGGATACGATACTTTTGCTTGAAGGGTATTAATTGGGTTATGATTCAATAGATAAGAAAATCCATATAATCCTTTGTCATAAAACTGGGTATTGGGTGTTAGCTTGAATTACCTTGCAAGATCAATTCTTCCGGAGAAGAAAATCATGAGAATTAAATTGCTAGCTGCTGCTCTTAGTCTGACTTGTGTCGCGTTGCAGGCCTACGCCGACATCAATGTTGGCGTCACCGTGTCTGCCACCGGTCCGGCAGCCTCACTAGGCATTCCTGAAAAGAACACCTTTACCCTGATGCCGACCACGATTGCCGGCCAGAAGATCAACTACATCATTCTCGACGATGCTTCGGATACCACCAAGGCAGTTACGAATGCCAAGAAGCTCATCAGCGAAGATAAGGTCGATGCGATTATCGGTTCGACCATTACGCCCAACTCCCTGGCCATGATCGACGTGGTCGCCGAGGCCGAAACGCCGATGATCGCCATGGCGGCTTCAGCGCGGATCATTGACCCGATGGATGCCAAGCGTCGTTGGGTGTTTAAGACTCCGCAGAACGACGCTCAGATGGCTATCGCGATTACCCAGCATATGAGCAAGGCGGGCATCAGATCTGTCGCTTTCATCGGTTTTTCTGATGCTTATGGCGAGGGTTGGTGGAACGAGTTTTCGAAAATGGCCGAAGCTCGCAAGCTTAAGATCGTCGCCAATGAGCGCTACAGCCGCTCGGATACTTCCGTGACCGGCCAGGTGCTCAAGCTGATTGCGGCCAATCCCGATGCAGTGCTGATCGCCGGTTCAGGCACCCCGGCCGCGTTGCCGCAAAAGTCGCTCAAGGAAAAGGGCTACAAGGGAACGATCTACCAGACCCATGGCGTGGCCAACAACGATTTTCTCCGGGTGGGCGGCAAGGATGTCGAAGGGACTTGGCTACCCGCCGGACCGGTCTTGGTTGCGAGCCAACTGCCGGATTCTAATCCGCTCAAGAAATCGGCATCGGAATATGTCAAGAAGTACGAAGCAGCCCATGGTGCCGGTAGCGTCTCGACCTTTGGCGCGCATGCCTGGGATGCCGGGTTGTTGCTTGCGAATGCCGTCCCGATCGCTTTGAAGAAGGCAAAACCGGGAACCAAGGAATTCCGCACCGCATTGCGCGATGCATTGGAAACGACCAAGGAACTTCCCGGCGCGCACGGGATGTTCAACATGTCTACCAGCGACCACCTTGGTTTTGACCAGCGGGCCTACGTGATGGTGCAGATCAAGGATGGCAAATGGAAATTGCAGCAGTAAGGCTGGATGCTGATTGTTGGTATTGATTACAACAGCTGATTCTCTGCCTAGGGCGCCACGGGTAACTGCGGCGCCCTGATTTTTCATGAAAGTGGTCGCATGGATTTACAAATTGCGCTCCTGCTCGGGCAGGACGGGATCACCAATGGCGCGATATACGCGTTGCTGGCGTTGGCGCTGGTGTTGGTATTTGCCGTCACCCGCGTTATTTTCATTCCGCAAGGTGAATTTGTTACTTTAGGCGCGTTGACACTAGCCAATCTCCAGGCCGGCAAGATACCGGGCACCATCTGGTTGCTCCTAGGCGCGGGTATCGCCATCGCAGTCATCGATTGCACGATATGTCTGCGCAATGGCACGATTCGCCGTATCCCGAGAATTCTGCTGTGGACTCTTGTCTATCCAGGTGTTTTGACCTTGGTGATGTTCCTGATCAAACCTGCGGAACTGCCGATGTTGGCTCAAGTGCTGTTGTCGCTGATGTTGATCATGCCGCTTGGTCCGATGATTTACCGCTTGGCTTTCCAACCGGTGGCGGAGGCATCGGTGCTGGTGTTGTTGATCGTCTCGGTGGCGGTGCATCTGGCACTGGTGGGTATGGGCCTATTGTTTTTCGGTGCCGAAGGTTCGCGGACGCAGGCCTTCAGCGATGCTTCCTTCGAACTCGGCAGCATCCTGATGTCGGGTCAGACTTTGTTAGTGTTGGTCTCGAGCGCACTGTTGATCGCTGCGCTGTTCTGGTTCTTCGAGCGGACCCTCTATGGGAAGGCCTTGCGAGCCACTGCGATAAATCGCACCGGTGCGCGACTGATGGGAATTTCGACAGTCATGGCTGGCAGATTATCGTTTTTACTGGCCGCTTTGATCGGTGCGCTCTCGGGGATTCTGGTCGCACCGATCACGACGATTTATTACGACACCGGATTTCTGATTGGTCTCAAAGGGTTTGTCGGCGCCATAGTCGGCGGGCTGGCCAGCTATCCGGTAGCCGCTGCCGGAGCATTGTTGGTTGGCTTGCTCGAAGCCTATTCCTCCTATTGGGCAAGTGCCTACAAGGAGGTACTGGTATTCACTTTGATCATTCCGGTGTTGATTTGGCGTTCGCTGACGACTCACCATGTAGAGCAGGATGAGTAATGAAGCAGCAACATATGATACTCGCCGGATTTCTGATTTTGATCGTGTTGGGTCCGCTGAGCTTGCCAGAATTCTATGTGACTCTCCTCAACTATATCGGCTTGTACGCCATCGTTGCCTTGGGCTTGGTGTTGCTCACCGGTGTCGGTGGCCTCACTTCGTTCGGACAAGCGGCTTTCGTCGGTTTAGGGGCGTATGTAACGGCTTACTTGACTACCGCGAGTGAGATGCCAGTCTGGCTGGCGCCATTTGGCGCATCACCCTGGTTGGCGTTGCTGGTGGGGTTAGTACTTACTGCCATTGTGGCGCTCTTGTTGGGCTCATTGACCTTGCGACTTTCCGGTCACTACTTGCCGCTTGGGACGATTGCCTGGGGGATCAGCATCTATTTCCTGTTCGGCAACCTGGAGTTTCTCGGGGGGCATACCGGGATCACCGGGATTCCTTCTTTGTCAATCTTTGGACTAGAAGTCAAATTCGGCAGGGAGTTCTATTATTTGATTTGGGCCGTCCTGCTCGCTGCAGTTTGGCTGACTCAGAATCTGCTCGATTCGCGCGAGGGTAGGGCGATCCGTGCGCTCAAGGGCGGTACCCTGATGGCCGAAGCGATGGGTGTCGATACAGCACGCTCCAAGACCGTGATTTTTCTCATCGCTGCCTTGTTTGCCAGCATGTCAGGTTGGCTTTATGCTCACTTGCAGCGTTTCGTCAACCCGACGCCGTTCGGGCTGCACATTGGCATCGAATACTTGTTCATGGCCGTCCTGGGCGGCGCTGCCCATGCCTGGGGGGCATTGCTCGGCGCCGGCGTCATCACGGTTCTAAAACAGTGGTTGCAGGACTTGCTGCCGAAGATTTTCGGCAGCAGCGGTAATTTCGAAGTCATCGTCTTTGGCCTAATGATGGTTTTGCTGTTGCAGCGTGCGCGCGAAGGCCTCTGGCCAATACTGGCGGGACTGGTTCCGGACAGCGCGGCGGGAAGAGAGAATATATCTATTCCACAGGCCGAACCTTTGCCGAAGAAGCATTTCCAGGTGGATGACCAGTTGCTTGTTGCCAGGAATGTCGTAAAGAAGTTTGGCGGTTTGGTGGCCAGCAACAACATGAGTTTTTCGGTTGGCAGCGGAGAAGTGCTGGCCTTGATCGGTCCCAACGGCGCCGGCAAGAGCACCATGTTCAACTGCATTTCAGGTGTCGATCCGGCGACTTCAGGAGAAATCGTTTTTTGTGGGAAACGCGTGGAACATTTGAACTCGCGCGATATTGCCCGGCTAGGCATGTGCCGCACCTTTCAGCATGTGCGGCTGCTGCCGACCATGAGCGTGCTGGAAAATGTCGCCATCGGTGCCCACCTGCGCGGCAGCCGGGGGGTCATTTCCGCCATGCTGCATTTGGAACGCGCCGAAGAGCGGCGCTTGAAGGCCGAGGCGGCGCGGCAGATCGAGCGGGTTGGTTTGAAGGAGCACATGTTCGATCAGGCCGGCAGCTTGCCCTTGGGCAAGCAGCGCATTCTCGAAATCGCCCGGGCTTTGGCGGCGGACCCCGTTCTGCTATTGCTCGACGAACCCGCCGCCGGATTGCGCTATCTTGAAAAGCAGTCATTGGCTGACTTGTTGCGCCGATTGAAAGCCGAGGGTATGGGTATATTGCTGGTCGAGCACGATGTGGATTTCGTCATGGGAGTGGCCGATCGGGTGGTGGTGATGGAGTTTGGCGAAAAGATTGCGGAAGGGTTGCCCGAACAGGTCAGACATAACCCGGCAGTCCTGGAAGCCTATCTCGGGGGCGTGGAATGAGCGCCAAGTTGTGGTCCGCAGTTTCCGGCGAGGTTCTCAAAGTCAGGGACTTGAGCGTGTCCTATGGCAAGGTCGAGGCCTTGCATCATGTCAATATCGATGTTGCAACAGGCCAAGTGGTTACCGTCATCGGGCCAAATGGTGCTGGAAAAACCACATTGTTGGCATCGATCATCGGCTTGTTGCCGCGTCTCGCTGGCGAAATTACGTTCTTCAATGAGGCGCCGGCGGAGATTGTTGTTGAGCACATGGTTACCTTGGGCATGAGTCTGGTGCCGGAAAAGCGCGAATTGTTCGGCGAAATGAGCGTCGAAGATAATTTGCTGCTCGGAGCGTTTATGCGCCATCGTCTGGGCTATCGCGACGAGTACGAGACCATGGCGCAGATTTATGAGACATTCCCGCGCCTCAAAGAGCGCCAGAGGCAAAAAGCGGCGACCTTGTCTGGCGGCGAACGGCAAATGTTGGCGGTTGGCCGCGCCCTGATGGCCAAGCCTAAACTACTGCTGCTCGACGAACCCAGCCTTGGACTCGCGCCGCTGATTGTGCGCGAGATTTTCCACATCATCGCCGACCTGAAGAAAAGCGGGGTCTCCATGCTGCTGGTCGAACAGAACGCCCATGCGGCACTCCAAGTAGCCGATTATGCTTATGTTCTTGAGACCGGCGAGGTGGCGATGGAGGGACCTGCGGCGGAATTGGTCAACGATCCCCGGATAATCGAAAGCTACCTAGGCTTAGGCGGAGGCGGATAGTTTCTGGTTTCACGTGAAACAGGCAACTTGCATTCTCTTTCAGAGTTTCACGTGAAACAATTCTGAGTTGATGTTTGGTGGCGTATGATTGCGCCTTCGTTTTTCTGAGTGATTCCGAATGCTTTTCCCTTCGCGTTTCGATGTTATTGTGATTGGCGGCGGCCATGCCGGTACTGAAGCGGCACTTGCAGCTGCGAGGATTGGCGCAAAGACGTTGCTGCTGACCCACAACATCGAAACGCTGGGCCAGATGTCGTGCAATCCATCCATTGGCGGCATTGGCAAAGGACATTTGGTTAAGGAGATTGATGCGTTGGGCGGCGCCATGGCTGCCGCCACCGACGAAGCTGGGATTCAGTTTCGTATTCTCAATTCCAGCAAGGGTCCTGCAGTACGGGCAACCCGTGCGCAAGCTGATCGCATCCTCTATAAAGCGGCGATTCGTAGGCGCCTGGAAAATCAGCCTAACCTGACATTGTTCCAACAGGCGGTTGACGACTTGATTGTCGTCGGTGATCGTGTTGGTGGCGTTGTCACTCAACTAGGCATTCGTATCGAGTCAGCCACGGTGGTGCTTACGGCGGGTACCTTTTTGGGGGGCTTGGTCCATGTTGGTCTGGCCAACTATCCTGCGGGCCGTGCCGGTGACCCACCAGCTATTTTCCTCGCACAGCGCTTGCGTGACTTGAAATTACCGGTAGGACGTCTCAAAACTGGTACACCACCACGCCTGGATGGTCGCAGTATTGATTATTCTTTGCTGCAGATTCAACCCGGCGACGATCCAGCTCCGGTGTTTTCCTTCCTTGGGAGACGAGACCAGCATCCGCGACAGGTTCCATGTTGGATCACCCATACCAATCAACAAACTCATGCAATTATTCGCAACGGGCTTGATCGCTCACCAATGTTTACGGGGGTAATCGAGGGCATTGGCCCACGTTACTGTCCGTCGATCGAAGACAAAATCCATCGTTTTGCGGATAGGAGCAGTCACCAGATATTTCTCGAACCAGAAGGTTTGAATACCCACGAAGTCTACCCTCAGGGAATATCAACCAGTTTGCCTTTCGATGTGCAATTGGCGCTCGTTCGCAGCATGAAAGGACTTGAAAATGCCCACATTCTGCGCCCAGGTTATGCCATCGAGTATGATTATTTCGATCCGCGAAACCTGAAAGCCTCGTTTGAAACAAAGTCAATTTCTGGTTTATTCTTTGCTGGTCAGATTAATGGTACTACTGGGTATGAGGAGGCTGCCGCACAAGGTTTGCTGGTCGGAATTAACGCGGCGTTGCAGACTCAGGGCAGGTCAGCTTGGTGTCCGCGCCGCGATCAAGCTTACCTCGGCGTTCTGGTGGATGATCTGATTACTCGCGGTATATCGGAACCTTATCGAATGTTTACCAGCCGGGCTGAATATCGCTTGAGCCTGCGTGAAGACAATGCAGACCTGCGCTTGACCGAAATCGGCCGGAAACTTGGGCTGATCGATGACATTCGCTGGGAAGTTTTTAACCGTAAAAGGGATGCGATTGCTGTCGAGATAGAGCGACTGAAAGCGAGTTGGGTTAACCCCAAGCTTGTTGATGCTTCCGATGCGATCCGGGTTCTTGGTCAACCACTGGAACGCGAATATCGACTGTTCGATTTGTTGCGGCGACCACAAGTCAATTATGCTGCATTAAAGACCTTGATTCCTGATCAAATCTCGGGCTCAGTCATGGCATCGGTTGATGATCCACAGGTAGTAGAACAGGTGGAAATTCAGGCTAAATACCAAGGCTATATAGCTCGACAACAGGAAGAAGCAGAAAAGAATTTGGCTAACGAAGACTTACGATTACCTGCCGGACTCGACTATAACGGGATACATGGTTTGTCGACCGAAGTACGTCAAAAACTCAATCAGCATCAACCAGAAACCTTGGGGCAAGCTTCGCGCGTTCAAGGAGTCACGCCGGCTGCAATCTCGTTGCTGTTAGTGTATCTGAAACGCTATTCGCGATCCGAAAAAAACTCGGCATGAACGATCAGCGCAACGAATTACTTCATGCCGGAATAGAACAACTCGACCTGAATCTGGTGGAAGGTACCGAGGAAAAACTACTCGGCTACCTTATGCTGTTGTCCAAATGGAATCGTATCTACAATCTCACGGCCGTCCGTGACGAAAAAGCCATGATAAGTCAGCACTTGTTGGATTCCCTCGCTGTGTTGCCACATTTGACTGGTGATTCATTTAAAATACAAACACTTGCAGACGTAGGCAGTGGGGGCGGCTTGCCTGGTATTCCATTGGCAATCGCTTGTCCGCAACTTAAAGTGACGCTGATTGAGTCTAGCCACAAGAAAGCCAGTTTCTTGCAGCAGGCGAAGATAGAACTCGGATTGCCAAATGTGAGCGTTCACTGCGGTAGGGTTGAAGACTTTACGCCGGTTGGGCTGTTTGATGCAGCGATAACCCGGGCTTTTTCCAGTCTTGCTGAATTTGTCAAACATTCCGCCCATTTGCTTGTTCAGGGGGGCCGCCTAATTGCCATGAAAGGTATCTATCCGCAACAGGAAATTGCTCAACTGCCAATAAACTGGCAGATAAGCCAGAGTATTTCTCTTGCCGTTCCGGAGTTGAGTGCCCAACGCAATTTAGTCATTATTAAAAAGACCTAAAGGGGCTAGTCATGCATATTTTTGCCATTGCCAACCAGAAAGGCGGAGTTGGCAAGACCACCACCACGGTCAACCTGGCAGCTGCCCTTGCCGCCAGTGGCCAGCGCACCCTATTGGTGGATCTGGATCCGCAAGGCAACGCCACCATGGGGTGTGGGGTGGATAAGCGAACACTGGAAAAATCGGTGTATCAGGTATTGCTTGGCCTTGCCAGTTTGGTTGAAGCACGGACATCTTCTCCTGCAGGCAAGTTTGATTTGCTGCCGGCAAATCGTGATCTCGCCGGAGCGGAAGTCGAAATGGTAGACCTTGAACGGCGAGAGATGAGGTTGAAGGAAGCGCTCACTCAACATGCCGGTGATTACGATTTCGTGCTGATCGATTGCCCCCCGTCGTTGTCTCTGCTGACCTTGAACGGACTATGCGCCGCCCATGGGGTGGTTATTCCGATGCAATGCGAATACTACGCGCTGGAAGGGCTGTCCGATCTGGTCAACACCATCAAGAAGGTTCATGCCAACCTCAATCATGACCTGAAAATTATCGGTTTGCTGCGGGTTATGTTCGATACACGCGCCACACTTGGACATCAAGTGTCTGCCGAACTGGAGCAACATTTTGGCGATAAGGTATTCAAGACCATTGTGCCGCGCAATATCCGACTCGCTGAAGCACCCAGCTATGGCATACCCGGTGTTTTGTTTGACAAGGCAGCCAAGGGGGCGCTGGCATATCAAGCTTTTGCCAGTGAGATGATCGAACGCGTGAAAACGATGTAAAGGGAGCAAAAAAATGAATCCACCCAAACAGAAAGGTCTCGGTCGAGGTCTTGGCGCACTGCTCGATGCTAATACAGGACCAGAATCGATTCGCCAGGATACGCTGCAAGTGAGCGCGCTACGACCGGGAAAATATCAACCGCGAACCCGCATGGACCAGAATTCTCTTGACGAATTGGCTGCTTCTATCAAGATCCAGGGGGTCATGCAGCCTATTCTGGTTAGGCCTGTGGACGGGAATGAATACGAAATCATCGCTGGTGAGCGCCGTTGGCGCGCCGCGCAAATGGCTGGTATGACTGAGGTGCCGGCGCTGGTGCGTAATATTCCCGATGAGGCTGCGCTGGCCATGTCGTTGATCGAAAACATCCAGAGAGAAAACCTTAACCCGCTTGAGGAAGCAGCCGGTATCCAGCGCCTGATCGACGAATTCGCAATGACTCACCAACAAGCCGCGGACGCAGTTGGTCGCTCCCGGCCTGCGGCTTCGAATTTATTGCGCCTACTTCACCTAGCCAAACCGGTACAGGAATGCTTGTTTTCGGGCGAACTGGATATGGGACACGCCCGTGCTCTGTTGCCCTTGGCCAAGGCTGACCAGGCGCGTTTGGCAGCACATATAGTACATAAGGGCTTATCAGTTCGGGATACGGAAAAACTGGTCCAGCGGGAACTCAATCCGCCGTTGGAAAAAGCTGCTGCACATAAAGTCGACCGTGACCTATTGCGTCTTGAAGAAGAACTTGCTGACAAGGTAGGAGCACCGATCAAGCTAATGGCCAACAAAAAAGGCGCGGGTAGCCTGACAATTCGTTTTAGTAGTCTTGAGCAACTCGATGGCATTCTGGAAAAGCTGCGTTGAATATCTTCACGCTTAGCACTTGCGAGACGGCATGCATTCAATTTATTTACGTATACGCTGAAATTTATGATTGACTAGGTCAGAGCCGTAAGGTTAGAATTCTATGGTTTTGTGCCAACGGCTAATGCCTTCTTCCTTCGGAAGTGGGTTCTACAACAAGCAAATATGGGCGATCCAGCTAAACCTCTCCGTATTGTTCTGGGCTGGCAACTTGTCGTGACGATGTTATTGGCTGGAATAGGCGCTTGGCTTGCTGGTGTTCATGGCGCACTGTCTGCAATCTTGGGTGGTGCAGTAGCCATGATGGGTGGCCTGACATTCACACTTCTTGCAAAGCCGCAGAAAGCGTCGGTTCAGACGTCAGCAATGGCTTGGGATGGCTTGGGGCGTATCCTCAAAGCCGAGGGAGCCAAAGTGCTGGTCATGATCGTTTCGCTTTGGTTGGTACTGGCGAGTTACCACGAAGTCGTCATACTTGGATTCATTGGAACATTCATACTTTCCGTAGTTATTTTTTCGACGGCAATTTTCCTCCGCAACCCCGTGTCGCTTGAGGCAGACAAGAATAATGTCAACTGAAGCCCTAACCCCAACCTCCTACATCAATCACCATTTGAGTTTCTTTGCCAAACCGCTTGGCGAAGGGTCATTCTGGACACTCCATGTGGACTCGCTGGTGACGGCAGTGCTGCTGGGTATAGTTGGTTTTGGCTTCCTATGGTGGGTGGTACGTGGCGCGACGTCAGGGGTACCGAGCAAACGCCAAGCTTTCGTTGAACTGTTGGTCGAGTTTGTCGATGATCAGGCGAAGGGAATTTTCCACGGCGATCGCCACAAGTTTGTCGCGCCGCTTGCCTTGACGGTATTCGTTTGGGTGCTGCTGCTGAATGCCATGGATTTCCTGCCAGTAGACATCATGTCTTGGGTTTATAAGAACGTGCTGGGTCTTCATAGTTGGCATTCGGTTCCCACTGCCGATATCAATACCACTTTCGCCCTGTCGCTGTCGGTGTTTTTTCTGATGATTTTCTTCAGCATCAAGGTCAAAGGTTTGGGCGGCTGGATACATGAGTTGTTCTGTTCCCCGTTCGGATCCAATCCGCTACTGTGGATTTTCAATCTGCTGTTCAATCTGGTCGAGTATGTTTCCAAGCCGCTTTCACATTCATTGCGGTTGTACGGCAACATGTATGCCGGCGAAATCATTTTCCTGCTGCTCGGCATGTGGGCCGCTACCGGATTGGTAGGCACGATCTTTGGCGCGATCCTGGGGGCAGGTTGGGCAATCTTCCACATCTTGATCGTCGCCTTGCAGGCTTTCATATTCATGATGCTGACCATTGTGTATATATCGATGGCTCACGAAAGTCACTAGTTTTTGTTGATATGAGTAGCCGAACCCGAGTCTGAACTAAGCTTTTTTCAATCGTTAATTAAAACCTGCAATTTCGAAAGGAACGCAAATGGACAAACTCCAATATCTCGCCCTGATCCAAGCCTACACCGGCGTTGGCATCGGTCTTATCATTGGCCTGGGTGCCGCAGGCGCCTGTATCGGGGTGGGCATCATGTGCTCGCGCTTCCTCGAAGCTGCTGCGCGTCAGCCTGAACTGATGAATGCCTTGCAAGCCAAGGTGTTCCTCCTGCTCGGCCTGATCGACGCGTCTTTCATTATTGGCGTTGGTCTTGCCATGCTGTTTGCGTTCGGCAACCCCTTGCTTGCCGTCATTCATTAATCGGCGCCAACCGCCAGATTAGGCTAGGGAATAGCCATGAACATTAATTTGACCTTGATCTCCCAGGGGATCGCATTCGCCATCTTCATTTGGTTCACCGCGAGCTTTGTTTGGCCGCCGCTGCTAACGGCTATTACCGAACGCCAGAAAAAAATCGAGGAAGGTCTCGCTGCTGCTGAACGCAGCAAAAAGGACCTCGAACTGGCTCAAGCTCGTTCGACCGAAACCTTGCGCGAGGCGCGTGAAAAATCCACCGAGATGATAAGCGGTGCCGAGCGTCAGGCAGCGCATTTGATTGAAGAGGCTCGTACCGAAGCAGCCCTGATCATCAGCCAGGCTCGTACCGCCGCCGAGGGTGAGGCAGCGGTAGCCGCCCAGCGTGCCAAGGAAAGCCTGCGCGACCAGGTAGCCAGCCTTGCTGTGGCAGGAGCGGAAAGGATCTTGCGGCGCGAGATGAATGCTCAAGTCCACGCCGAGCTGCTCGCAAGTCTAAAAGCGGAGCTCTGACCGACCATGGCAGAAAATGTCACTCTCGCGCGTCCGTACGCCGAAGCCACCTATCAGTTGGCTCTCGCCGGAAACGCTCTGGATGCTTGGGCTCATGCATTGGGGCGCATGGCAGAAGTGGCTGCTCACCCTGAGATGCGCGTCTGCATCGAGAACCCGCGCCTAACAGACCGTGATCTGACGCAATTGTTTCTCGATGCGGTAGCCGGTAATCTCACTTCGGATCAGCAAAGCTTTGCTCGCCTGCTTGTGGATAACGAGCGACTGGACGTTTTGCCGGAGATTCGTGACCTGTTTCTTGAGCTGAAAAATGTTCATGAAGGGGTCAAGGATGCGCAGATCAGTTCTGCTTTTCCCCTCGAAGGTCCTAGTTTTACACAGCTTGTGTCTGAACTTGAACATCGATTCAAGTGCAAGATCCAGGCAACCGTCAGCGTTGATCCAGAATTGATTGGCGGGGTTCGCATTGCGGTAGGCGATCAAGTGATCGATGCATCGGTTCGCGGCAAGCTCGCCGCAATGAGCGTAGCACTACAGAATTAGGAGTTTTCCATATGAATCTCAATCCTTCTGAAATCAGCGATCTGATCAGGACCCGGATCCAGAAGCTGGATCTTGCCGCGACTTCACGTACCGAGGGCACCGTGGTTTCGGTGTCTGACGGCATTTGCCGGGTGCATGGCCTGGCCGACGTAATGCAGGGCGAAATGCTGGAGTTCCCCGGCAACACTTTTGGTTTGGCGCTGAATCTCGAGCGCGATTCGGTCGGTGCCGTCATCCTGGGCGAGTACGAGCATATTACTGAAGGCGACACCGTCAAATGTACCGGACGCATTCTCGAAGTGCCGATCGGCAAAGAGTTGCTCGGCCGGGTGGTCAATGCATTGGGCGAGCCAATTGACGGAAAAGGTCCGATAGCTGCCAAGCTGACTGACAAGATCGAAAAGGTTGCCCCGGGGGTCATTTGGCGTAAGTCCGTGTCCCAGCCGGTTCAAACCGGCCTGAAGTCGATCGATTCCATGGTGCCGATCGGCCGTGGCCAGCGCGAGTTGATCATTGGCGACCGGCAAACCGGCAAGACCGCTGTGGCGGTTGACGCCATCATCAACCAGAAGGGCGAGAACATGTTCTGTATCTACGTGGCGATCGGGCAAAAAGCCTCGACCATCGCCAACGTAGTACGCAGGCTGACCGAAGCCGGCGCGATGGAATACACGGTCATCGTGGCGGCATCGGCTTCGGAATCGGCAGCGATGCAATATCTTGCTCCCTATTCTGGCTGCACCATGGGCGAATACTTCCGCGACCGCGGCATGGATGCCCTGATAATTTATGACGACCTGACCAAACAAGCCTGGGCTTATCGTCAGGTATCCTTGCTGCTGCGTCGGCCGCCGGGGCGCGAAGCTTATCCTGGCGACGTTTTCTATTTGCATAGCCGCTTGCTTGAGCGTGCGGCACGCGTCTCCGAAGCCTATGTCGAAAAATTCACCAATGGTGAGGTCAAAGGTAAAACCGGTTCGCTGACCGCCCTGCCAGTGATCGAGACTCAGGCCGGCGACGTGACTGCGTTCGTTCCGACAAATGTGATCTCAATTACCGACGGCCAGATCTTCCTCGAGACCGACCTGTTCAACGCGGGTATCCGTCCAGCCATCAATGCAGGTATCTCGGTATCGCGCGTCGGTGGTGCGGCTCAATGCAAAGTCATCAAGAAACTCGGCGGCGGCGTGCGCATGGCGCTGGCGCAATACCGAGAACTCGCTGCCTTTGCACAGTTTGCATCGGACCTCGATGAAACCACCCGCAAACAACTTGAACGCGGTCGCATGGTTACCGAGCTGATGAAACAGCCACAGTATTCGCCGATGCGAGTATCCGAAATGGCGGTGACCCTGCTGACGGTGAACAAAGGCTATTACGACGACATCGATGTCAGCCGTGCGCTCTCTTTTGAAGCCGGCCTGATGGGCTACCTCAAGCAATCTCATGCCGAACTGCTGAGCAAGATCGAAAGCACCAAAGATCTCGATGCCGACAGCGAGAAAGCCCTGATGACGGCGGTAGAAGCATTCAAGAAGACTTGGGCTTGATGTCCGGTAATCGGAGCTGAATATGGCAAGCGGCAAGGAAATTCGCACCAAGATCTTGAGCGTGCAAAACACGCGCAAGATCACCAAGGCCATGGAAATGGTAGCGGCCTCGAAAATGCGCAAGGCTCAGGATCGCATGAAGGCTGCGCGTCCATACGGAGACAAGGTACGCCGAATTGCAGCCAACCTGTCACGTGCCAATTCCGAGTACAAACACCCATTTCTTACCAAGAAGGATAAGGTCATCAACGCCGGCCTGATTGTCGTGACCACCGATAAGGGCCTGTGCGGCGGTCTCAACACCAATGTGTTGCGGCTGGCATTGGGACGCATCAAGGAGTGGGATGCGGACGGGATCAATAAAGTCAGCGTGACCTGCGTCGGCAACAAGGGACTCGGATTCATGCAGCGCCTTGGGGCGAATGTCGTTTCCAAGATTACCGGTCTGGGCGATACGCCACATCTCGAAAAGCTGATTGGCCCAATCAAGGTTTTGCTCGATGCCTATTCTGCCGGCGAAGTGGATGTGGTCTACATTGCTTACACGCGCTTCGTCAATACGATGAAGCAGGAGCCTGTTCTTGAACAACTTCTGCCATTGTCGGGCGAGCAGTTACAGGACGACCAAGCGCACAGCTGGGATTACCTCTACGAACCCGATTCGAAAGTGGTGGTCGACGAGTTGCTGGTGCGCTATGTCGAAGCCCTGGTTTATCAGTCGGTGGCAGAGAACATGGCATCGGAGCAATCGGCGCGGATGGTAGCCATGAAAGCTGCCTCCGACAATGCTGCCACGGTGATCAAAGATTTGCAGTTGGTGTACAACAAGACTCGCCAAGCGGCAATTACCAAAGAGCTCGCCGAGATCGTCGGCGGCGCCGCAGCGGTTTAGCTATTGCCTGGATCAATAGTATTGGCAAGATCTTTAAGTTTGGCTTATTAACGAATTATTTGTGTTTGGGGAATGACGATGAGTCAAGGTGAAATCGTACAGTGCATCGGCGCAGTGGTGGACGTTCACTTCAAGCGTGATGAGATGCCCAAGGTCTACGACGCCCTTATCATGGAAGGCTCGGAGCTCACGCTCGAAGTCCAGCAGCAATTGGGCGACGGTGTGGTTCGCACCATTGCATTGGGCAGTTCCGATGGTCTGCGGCGTGGCATTAAAGTCGAGAATACCGGTAAGCCGATCTCGGTGCCGGTGGGTACGGCGACGCTCGGTCGCATCATGGACGTATTGGGCCGTCCGATCGATGAAATTGGCCCGATCGGGACCGATGTGAGGCGTTCCATCCATCAGAAAGCGCCAAAGTTCGACGAACTTTCCGCGACCAACGAGTTGCTCGAAACCGGCATCAAGGTGATCGACCTGATGTGTCCGTTTGCCAAAGGCGGCAAGGTCGGCTTGTTCGGTGGTGCGGGCGTCGGCAAGACGGTCAACATGATGGAACTGATCCGCAACATCGCCATTGAGCACAGCGGCTACTCGGTATTTGCTGGCGTCGGCGAGCGCACCCGCGAAGGCAATGACTTCTACCACGAAATGAAAGAGTCCAACGTTATCGACAAAGTGTCGCTGGTGTATGGACAGATGAACGAACCGCCGGGTAACCGTCTGCGCGTGGCCTTGACGGGTCTGACCATGGCCGAGGCTTTCCGTGACGAAGGTCGTGACGTGTTGTTCTTCGTGGATAACATTTACCGTTTCACCCTGGCGGGTACCGAAGTCTCCGCGTTGTTGGGCCGCATGCCTTCGGCTGTGGGCTACCAACCCACACTGGCGGAGGAAATGGGTCGCTTGCAGGAACGCATCACATCGACCAAGGTGGGTTCGATCACCTCGATCCAGGCCGTGTATGTTCCCGCAGACGACTTGACCGACCCCAGCCCTGCCACGACCTTCGGCCACCTCGACGCGACTGTCGTGCTGTCGCGCGACATCGCTTCGCTGGGTATCTATCCGGCCGTCGATCCGCTTGATTCCACCTCGCGCCAGATCGACCCGAATGTCATCGGTCAGGAACATTACGATACGGCACGTGGCGTACAGCAGACTTTGCAGCGTTACAAAGAATTGCGCGACATCATCGCCATTCTCGGCATGGACGAACTGGCACCCGACGATAAGCTGCTCGTTTACCGGGCACGCAAAATACAGCGCTTCTTGTCGCAGCCGTTCTTCGTCGCCGAGGTGTTTACCGGTTCGCCCGGCAAATATGTGTCCCTCAAGGAAACTATTCGCGGCTTCAAGATGATCATCAATGGCGAGTGCGATCACCTGCCGGAACAGGCGTTCTACATGGTCGGCACCATCGATGAGGCCTTCGAAAAGGCCAAAACGATTCAATAAGGAATCAATGACATGGCAATGACCATCCACGTTGACGTCGTCAGTGCTGAAGAGTCGATCTTCTCAGGCTTGGCCGAATTCGTCGTATTGCCAGGCGAAGCCGGTGAACTGGGCATTTTGCCTGGCCATATGCCTTTGATGACGCGTATCAAGGCAGGTGCCGTGCGCGTCAAGTTGCCGAGCCAGGAGAGCGAAGAATTGTTCTTCGTCGCGGGTGGGATGCTGGAAGTACAGCCGAACCGGGTAACAGTGCTCGCCGACACGGCAATTCGCGGTAAGGATCTGGATGAAGCGAAGGCGCTCGACGCCAAGAAGAAAGCCGAGGAAGCCATGGTCAGTCGCAGTTCCGAGCTGGATTACGCCCGTGCCCAAGCCGAATTGGCAGAAGCTATCGCTCAACTATCGGCGATCCAGAAACTGCGCAAGCGTTCTCACTGAGGAATTGGAGAGGCGCGAAAGGGCAGCTTCGGCTGCCCTTTTTTATTTGCCCCCGATCTTGTTCCATTGACCCACATAAATAATTGGACTAGACTGTCCAGTCCATTATGGTGGATTTGAGGAACGAAATGTCCCATCCTGCAGAGAGTGTGTTCGCCGGTACCCGTACGCGCCTGATTCAGGCGGCAAAGGAAGCCTTCATGAAGGAGGGATACCAAGCCAGCGTGGATCGCATCGCCTCCCGAGCCGGAGTGGCGAAACAGACGCTTTACAATCATTTCCCCAGCAAAGACGAGTTGTTCAGCGAGACAGCGAGCTTGGCGTCAAACGCCATCGCGGTTACGTTGGACGGGCAGACTGACGATTTACGCGCCGTCTTGCTGCGCTTTTCCACGGCATTTCGCGACAAGGTCATGAGCGATGAAGGTTTGTCCATGCTCCGCGTCCTGACGGCGGAGACGCCGCGAATGCCCGCATTGGTCCGGGCGTTCTTCAATAAAGGTCCGGCACAAACCGTTCTCCGGCTGGCAGATTTTCTCTGCCGGGCGATGCAAGAGGGTCGCCTGCGCCAGGACGATCCGCGTTTTGCAGCGGAAATGCTGCTCAGCATGCTGGCCGGGTTCGAGCATCTTTGCCGTCTCTGTGGTGCCGATGCGCCCGTGGTAGAGGAAGACCGCCGCATCGTGCAGATCGTAGACTGTTTTCTACGTGCTTATGCCCCAGCCCCGTAAAACAAGGAACAAATATGAATCGAAGAATCCTGCAAATGTTTCTGCTAACGGCAGTGCTAACGGGCTGCAGTGGCGAGGGAGAGAATAAGCTCGCGGGTAGCTCGGGTGGCGGGGCAGGCATGCCGCCGACGGAAGTCGATGTTTTCGCCATATCTTCGAGTTCTGCCACCATTACCCAGGAATTGCCTGGTCGCTTGCAGGCATCTCGCACTGCCCAAGTGCGGGCGCGGGTGGAAGGCATCGTGGAAAAGCGCGTGTTTGAAGAAGGCAGCGACGTCAAGCAGGGACAGACCCTGTTCCGTATCGACCCGCGTAACTACCAGGCGGCTTTCGACGCCGCCAAGGCGGATCTGGCCGTTGCACGCCTGACGCTGGAACGCTATCGGCCATTGCTCGAAATCAAGGCGGTAAGCCAGCAGGAAGTCGATCTGGCGGATGCCCGAGTGAAGCAGGCAGAAGCCGCGCTGACCCGCACTCGCCTTGACTTGGACAACACTGCCGTGCCAGCGCCGATCTTTGGGCGTATTGGCCGTGCCGCAGTCACCGAAGGCGCGCTGGTGGGACGTGGCGATGCCACGCTGCTTGCCACCATCGAACAGATCGATCCGATATACGTCAACTTCACCCAGCCGGGCATCGACCTTCTACGTCTCAGGCAGGCGCTGAAATCGGGCAAGCTCAAGCAGGCCGAACGCAGCAAAGTCGAACTGATCCTGGAAGATGGCAGCGTCTATTCGCAGCCGGGGAGGCTGCAGTTCTCAGACTTGGCCATCGATCCTGGCACCGGCAGCGTCTCGCTGCGCGCACTGTTTGCCAATCCCAGGCAGGAATTGCTACCCGGTGCATTCGTGCGCGTCCGTTTTCCCGACGCTGTTCTGGAATCGGCTATCCGCGTGCCTCAGCGTGCCGTTCAGGCCGATCCCCAAGGACAATACGTGATGGTGGTGGATGCCTCCGGCAAGGCCACGCCGAAACCGGTGAAAACCGGTGGCATGAGCGGTGGCGATTTCATTATTGCAGAAGGCCTGAAGAGTGGTGAGCAGGTAATCGTCAATGGCCTGCAGAAAGTGCGTCCCGGCGCTCCGGTGAAACCATCAGCATGGAATCCAAACGCCACATCTGCGACACCAACGCCAGTTGGCGAGAAGAAATAAGGGTAGTCCATGTTTGCAAAATTCTTCATCGATCGTCCCATCTTTGCCTGGGTGATCGCCCTGGTGATCCTGCTTGCTGGTGTGCTGGCGCTCAGAATCCTGCCGGTTTCCCAATATCCGGCAGTTGCCCCGCCTTCCATCGCTTTCAATATTTCCTATCCGGGCGCCTCGGCCCAAGTGGTCGAAAATACCGTTACTGCTCTGATTGAGCAAGAAATGAACGGCATTGAGCACCTGCTGTACATGGAATCGGCCTCGGAACTGGGAACTGGCACAGTGACCCTGACTTTTCAGCCTGGCACCAACATCGATATCGCCTCGGTAGAGGCGCAGAACCGCTTCAAACGCATCGAGGCCAGGTTGCCCGACGACGTGCGGCGGGCGGGCGTGCCGGTGACCAAGCCATCACGCAACTACGTGATGTTTGTCACCCTCTATTCCCCGGACAAAAGTCTCTCGGCCGTGGATCTCGGCAGTTTCGCCGCTGCCAGCGTGCTGGATCCGCTGCGACGCGTCAAAGGAGTGGGTGAAGCGGTGATGTTCGCTACCGAGTACTCCATGCGTCTGTGGCTCCAGCCGGAGAAACTCTACGCCTATAAACTTTCGCCTGCCGATGTGACGCGTGCGGTGCGCGCTCAGAACATCGAGTTGGCTATTGGCGAACTGGGCCAGGCCCCGGCCGTGGCAGGCCAGCAGATGAATGCCGTCATCATCACCCGTAGTCGCTTGGCAACACCGGAGCAGTTCGGCAATATTCTCGTTCGTACCCAGGCGGATGGTTCCGCTGTGAGGGTGAAAGATGTCGCCCGAGTGGAACTGGGTTCGCAAGACTACAATATTTTTGCCCGCCTGAACGGACAACCGACCGCATCGATCGCCATTCGCGTCTCGCCGGATGGCAACACGCTGGATGTGGTCAAGGCGGTACGCGCCAAACTCGAAGAAATGGCTCCCTATTTTCCCAAAGGAATTGCCTGGGACATTCCCTACGATACCTCGCGCTTCGTCGATATTTCGATCAAGGAAGTGCTGGTGACTCTGGCTCAAGCGATGCTGCTGGTGTTCCTGGTAATCTATCTATTTCTTGAAAATTTTCGTGCCACCTTGATTCCAGCCATTGTCGTACCGGTGGCACTCACCGGGGCGCTGGCCGGGCTGTATGTGTTCGGTTACTCGATCAATGTGCTGACCCTGTTTGCCATGGTGCTGGCTGTCGGCATCGTGGTCGATGATGCGATCGTGGTGGTGGAGGCGGTCGAACGCATCATGAGCGAGGAAGGGCTGGCGCCGCGCGAAGCCTCACGCAAGGCGATGGATCAAATTTTCAACGCCATCATCGGTATTACCCTGGTGCTGTCGGCGGTGTTCGCACCGATGCTGTTCTTCGGCGGTTCTGTCGGTGTGATCTACCGCCAGTTTGCAATGACGCTGCTACTCACCATGGGTTTCTCCATCCTCATGGCGCTGACGCTCACCCCCGCCCTGTGCGCTTCGCTGCTCAAGCATCAGCCTGGTGCGGAAGTGCTGCCCAGCACGGGCGTCTTCGGCTGGTTCAATCGCCACTTCGATCGTACCCGGGCAGGCTATCTGTCGTGGGTCGGCCGGATGTTGCCGAAAACCGGGCGCTACCTGCTGCTCTATGCGGCCATCATCGGTGCTACCGGCTGGCTGTTTCTACACATGCCGGGCAGCTTCCTGCCCGAGGAAGACCAGGGTTACTTCGTCAATATGGTGCAATTGCCGCCGGGCGCCTCACAGGAACGTACGATAGAAGTGCTGACCCAGGTCGAACAGTTTTATCTCAAACAACCCGAAGTTGCCAAAGTTGTCGGTGTGGTCGGCTTTTCATTTTTTGGCCGCGGCCAGAACGCCGCACTCGCGTTTGTGCGGCTCAAGGAATGGGACGAGCGCCTCGGCGCCGAACATTCCTCAACTGCGCTGGTGCATCGGGCCAACATGTTTTTCTTCCAGATCAAACAGGCCATGATCTTTGCCATCAATCCACCGCCCATCCCGGAACTCGCATCGACCGGTGGCTTCGACTTCCGCCTGCAGGACCGCGCCGGTATCGGTCGAGAAAAACTGCTGGAAGCGCGTAATCTGGCATTGGGCATGTCCAGCCAACAGGCCATGCTGGCCGGCGTGCGGCCGGAAGGCCAGGAAGCCGCGCCGCAACTGCTGCTCGATATTGACCGGCGTAAGGCCGAAACGCTGGGCGTGTCCATTGCCGACCTCAACGATACTTTGCAATCCACCTTGGGTGTTGCTTACATCAACGACTTCGAGCGCCAAGGCCGCATCCTGCGCGTGCTGATGCAAGCCGACAAAGATCTGCGCTCCTCTGCGGAAAATTTGCTGCGTTTGCCGGTGCGCAATCGAGACGGCGGCATGGTCCCGCTGTCCGAACTCATCACGCCGCACTGGATCATCGGTTCACCCAAACTCGACCGCTATAATGGCGTGCCCTCAATGAAGATCGCCGGTGGCCCGGCGCCTGGCCGCAGCACTGGCGAAGCCATGCAGGCGATGGAGTCGATGGCCAAGGGCTTGCCGGCAGGTTTCGGTTTCGAGTGGTCGGGAACATCGTTCGAGGAAAAACTCTCCGGCAGCCAGGCTCCGCTGCTGTTTGCGCTGGCCATGCTGGTGGCTTTCCTGGCCTTGGCTGCGCTGTATGAAAGCTGGTCGATTCCGTTCGCCGTGATGTTGGTAGTGCCGCTGGGCATTTTCGGCTCGGCCTTGGCGGTGACTCTGCGCGGGCTGCCCAACGATGTGTATTTCAAGGTCGGCCTGATTGCCATCATCGGGTTGTCGAGCAAGAACGCCATCCTCATCATCGAATTTGCACGCGATCTGCAAGAGCGCGGCAGATCCGCTGTCGATGCCGTGCTTGAGGCGTGTCGCTTGCGTTTTCGGCCGATCTTGATGACTTCCTTCGCCTTCATACTCGGCGTGTTGCCGCTGGCCATTTCCACTGGTGCCGGCGCCAACAGCCGCCATGCCATTGGTACCGGAGTCATCGGCGGGATGCTCGCCGCCACCATATTGGCTATCTTTCTGGTACCCGTGTTCTTTGTCGTGGTGCGAAAAGTCTTTCCCGGCCATGCCCGTCGTCACGAGGAGAGCGATCATGCTTAAGCCGGCGATCTTGGCTTTGTGCGCGACGCTGGCCGGTTGCACGCTGATGCCCGACTACCATCGACCCGAACCGCCGATCCCTGCGCAGTGGCCGCAAGTTGCTCCAGGCGACGCTACGCTTCAGGCCAGCGTGCTTGAATGGCGCGCTTATTTTCCCGATTCGCGTTTGCAGGCACTGGTCGCTGCGGCCATAGAGCACAACCGGGACATGCGCATCGCTGTGGCCCGTGTCGAGGAAGCCCGCGCGTTGTCCGGCATTGCTCGCGCCGACCGGTTTCCCAATGCCAATCTGGCGGTCAGCGGCACATCGGCGCGCACGCCGGGCAACCTGTCACTGACCGGGAATCCCGTCACCAGCCACCGCTATGACGCCGGGGTGTCGTTGCTGTCGTTTGAATTGGATTTCTGGGGACGGGTGAAAAGCCTCAACGAAGCGGCGCTGGCCAGCTATCTTGCCAGCGAACAAGCACGGCAAGCGGTGCGCCTGGCACTTATCGCCGACGTCGCCAATGCCTACTTGAGTCTGCTGGAGATGGATGAGCGCAGCGCACTTGCGCGCGAAACCGTCAAGACTCGAGAGCAGACCCGTCTGATGGTGATTCGCCGCCGCGAGGTGGGGCTGGCCGGCGACCTCGACTATCTGCAGGCGGATGGCGCCCTTGAGTTGGCGCGCGCCGAATTGGCCAACCTGGTAAACCAG
This sequence comes from Sterolibacterium sp., assembly GCA_041674385.1. Taxonomy (GTDB): domain Bacteria; phylum Pseudomonadota; class Gammaproteobacteria; order Burkholderiales; family Rhodocyclaceae; genus JACRAR01. The sequence continues at coordinate 87,996 of JBAYVU010000006.1, read as the reverse complement.
CGGGCCGCCGCCGCGAATGCGCTGACCCTGCTGGTGGGCATTGAACCCGCTGCTCTGCCTGCGGGACGCACCCTATCGAATCAGGACATTGTTCCCGGCCTTGTTGCGGGCTTGCCTTCGGCAGTGCTGTTGCAGCGTCCCGACGTACTGGCTGCCGAGCAAAGGCTGATTGCCGCCAATGCCAACATCGGCGCCGCACGCGCTGCCTTCTTTCCGCGTATTTCCCTGACTGCCGGCTTGGGTACGGCGAGCAACGACTTGTCCGGCTTGTTCAAGTCTGGACAAGGCGCCTGGAGTTTTCAGCCGGTCTTGGGCTTGCCCTTGTTCGATGCTGGCCGCAGCGCTGCCGGGAAGGACCTTGCCGAAGCGCGCAAGAACGTCGCTGTGGCCGAGTATGAGAAAACCATCCAGCAGGCTTTCCGCGAAGTGGCCGATTTGCTTGCTGCACACGAGCAACTGGCCGAGCAACTGCGCGCTCGGAAAAGGTCAGACGAGACGCAGAGCGAACGGCTGAAGCTGGTAGACGCACGTTACCGGGCTGGCGTATCGAGCTACCTGGAAGTGCTCGATGCCCAGCGTGAATCCTATGCGGCCCAGCAGGCGGTGGTGCAGACGCGCCGCGTTCTGTTGTCGACTGCTGCACAACTGTTCAAGGCTCTTGGCGGCGGCAAGCCAGAAGATAATGCGACTGGATTTTTACGGTAACTGTAAAATCCAAGGTTCTTGTTAATCACGACTGTGAAGTTTGGGCAGGAGATGAAAAGCATGCCTCAATCAGCCGAAAACCTGGTCAAGATGGAAGATTTGCATTTCTCCTATGGCGCACGGAAGGTTCTGAATGGCATCAACCTGAACATCCAGAGAGGCAAAGTGGTTGCCATACTGGGAGTCAGCGGCAGCGGCAAGACGACCTTGCTGCGTCTCATGGGTGGCCAGTTGAAACCGCAACGCGGCAACGTCAGTGTCGCCGGCCAGGTTGTCCACCAACTTGACGACAACGGTCTTTACGCGCTGCGGCGCGACATGGGCATGATGTTCCAGATGGGAGGACTGTATAGCGACATTTCGGTTTTCGACAATGTCGCCTTCCCGATGCGCGAACTGACCGATCTGCCCGAGGAATTGATCCACGATCTGGTGTTGATGAAGCTGCATGCGGTCGGTCTGCGCGGTGCCGCCGCCATGATGACCGGCGAACTGTCGGGTGGCATGGCGCGGCGTGTGGCACTGGCCCGGGCGATTGCGTTGGACCCGCTGCTGATCATGTACGACGAGCCGTTTGCCGGTCTCGATCCGATTTCATTGAATGTGATTGCCAACCTGATCCGGCGGCTCAATGATGCGCTGGGCGTGACTTCGATCATCGTCACTTACGACATGTCGGAATCGCTGAAAGTGGTCGATTATGCCTACTTCGTTCATGACGGCGTAGTTGTCGCCGAGGGTTCCGCGGCAGAAATGTCGGTTTCCGACAATCCGTTTGTACATCAATTCGTTCATGCTAAACCGGACGGGCCGGTGGCTTTCCAGTATCCGAGCAATCCCTACCCGCTTGAGCTGGGTCTGATTGGGGGTTAGCCGCCGAGGTTGGCGACGCGTTGTTCCAGCTGTCGCAGATCGTCTCGGAGTTGCCCGACTTCCTTGGAAAAGGTTTCGACCACCTCTGGTTTGGCCAGCGTTGGGTTTTCTTCGGTGAGGTATTCAGCGATATTTTCCGCAAGATTACGCCCTGCCTGCCGTTGCCAGCTGGTGAATGAGCTGAACAGCCCGGCGATACGATGGGCGGCTATGTCGCCGACATGCTGGCTGAGGTCTTCCTCGAAATCCCAGCGCAAATTGCGCAGCACAAAACCCAGAGCATCGGCAAATTCGGCCGAGCCGGAAATGTGCGTCGCCTTGAGCGTCGCGTCCCACCCGCGTAACGCCAGCAACGGCGTATCGGCGGGCAGCGTGATATCGACATCGAAGCGTTGCGGATCGGCCTGCTCGAACAGGCCCTCCGCGTTCACGCTGAGTTCAAGCTGTAGTGGCGGCAGCGATAGCCTCACCGACTTGCCGGCAAACGGCGCCAGCCGGGCTCTTGCCCAACTGGCGCCCTGCAACAGATGATTGAGCGCAAGCAGCGCGGCTCGGTCAAGCATGAGTGCGCCGACGAGGACTAGTGCCCGCCCTTGAATTTGGGGTGCTAGTTGACCTGCTGGATGCCGGCGATGACCCAACCGCTGCTGGCATCGGCGGGGCGGGTGAGATGCCAGACTTCATCGAAAGCTTCCGGCGCGGTGTTGGGCGTTTCGCGGATCAACCCGAAGAAGCGCACGCTAGCGATTTGACGATTGGCTTCGGTGGATAGGTCGAGCAAACCGGCGTTCAATTCGACCACATCGGTTTGTTGTGCCGCCTTGCCGCGTTCCTGATATTCCAATTGCACTTCGGCGAACATTTCTGGCGTGGTGAAGGCGCGAATGTCTTCCATGTTGCCGGCGTCGTTGGCGGCTTGCAGGCGGACAAAGTTGAGCTTGGCCTGACGCACGAATCCCTCGACGTCAAAACCGGCGGGAATATTGCTGGCAGATTCGGTCGCTGGCGTCTGCGGAACTGCATTACCGCCAATGCCTGCATTTGCTCCCAGGGTGGCAGGTGCCGCCATGGGTTCAAAGCGGCTGCTATTCCCTGTGCCGGCATACTGCATTGGTTCCGTCTGCGCCATATTGCGCCGCATGAACATGCGAATGACAAAGAACACCGCGCCACCGATCAACAACATCATCAGCAGGGACGACATTCCCTCGCCCAAGCCGCCCATGCCGAAGTGCGAAAACAACGAGGCGATGCCGATTCCGGCGGCCAGCCCGGCCAACGGCCCTAGCCAGCGGCTCATACCGGAGGGCGCGGGAGCAGGTACTGGCGTGGGGGTGGCCGGCTTAGGGGTGGCCTGGCTCGGTGCGGCGGGCTTGGCGGGCGCTGGGCTACGCTGCATGATGTTGCTGCTGCGCGACATGCCAGACGAAGCGCCTCCACCCAGGCGCCTGGCTTCGGCGTCGGGCGATGAAAAAGTGAAGCCTAGCGTCAGAACGAGCGCCAAGAATACGGTTAAATAACGTTTCATAGGTACCTCCGAGATTTGCAACGAATGTGGATCGGGTTAAAATTTGTAGCCGCGGTGCAGGGCAACGATGCCCGCAGTCAAGTTGAAGTATTCGACATGTTCGAGTCCGGCTTGTTCCATCAGGTTTTTCAGCGTGTCTTGATCGGGATGCATGCGGATCGATTCGGCAAGATAGCGGTAGCTGTCGGCATCGTTGACCACCTTGGCACCCAGCCAAGGCAGCAGCTTGAACGAATATAGATCATAAACCGCCGCAAGCGGCTGCCACACCTTGGAAAACTCCAATACCAGCAGGCGTCCGCCGGGCCTGAGAACCCGCCGCATTTCGGCCAAGGCCTGAGACTGGTGAGTCATGTTGCGCAGGCCGAAGGCCACTGTGACGCAATCGAAGTAATCGCTGGGGAAGGGCAGCTTCTCCGCGTCGCACTGCGCCACCGGCAGGAGCATGCCCTGATCGATCAGACGGTCGCGGCCGACCGTCAGCATGGCATTGTTGATGTCGGTCAGCCAGACTTGTCCGCCGGTTTTCTCAAATGTTCCCACGCGTTTGGCAAAGGCCCGCGACAGATCTGCGGTGCCGCCGGCGACATCGAGGATGCGTTCGCCGCGCTTGACCGCAGCGATCTGAATGGCGAACTGTTTCCACAAGCGGTGCAGACCCAGCGACATCAGGTCGTTCATGACATCGTATTTCTGCGCCACCGACGAGAATACGCCCGCCACATGGCGGGCCTTGTCGCCCTCGGCGACTTGTTTGAATCCAAAGTGGGTTTGCTGTTCGGTCATGTCAATACCTAGCGGTGCTTGCAACTGCCGCCGGTTTTTGGCGGCTGGGTGGTGCTGTCGATATCGCGGCTCGCGCCGGCCGCTTCAAGCCGCGCCAGATAACCTTGCCACAGCTCATCCTGGTGTGTCCCCAGAGCGTAGAAGATATCCCAGGAATAAATGCCGGAGTCATGGCCGTCGGAAAAGCCCAATTTGACCGCATAGTTGCCGACAGGGTCGATGGTAAGTATCTCGACATTGCGCTTGCCGGTCTGCAATGTTTCCTGACCGGGACCATGGCCACGCACCTCGGCCGATGGACTGAAAACCCGCAGCATTTCGTGGCTAAGAGTGAAACTCTTGCCATCGGAGAAGGCGATTTCAAGCTGCCGTGACTTCTTAAGCAACTTTATTTCGGTGGGTGTCGGCGTATGTTTATCGAGACCTGCCATTTTGGAGTGCTAGATTGTATGAGGCGGACTATCATAACAGAACCAGCCGTCGGGCAATTCCGACTGTCATCAAACTGTCACCCTACGGAAATAAACTGCTGCAATCACAGTTGAGATTACCCAGATATGGCAGCCAACATCCTGGTTGTGGAAGACGAACCGGCCATTCAGGCCCTGATCGCGGCCAACCTGCAGCGATCAGGCCATGTCGTGCTGACGGCGCTCGATGCCGAAAGCGCGTTGCAGCAAGTCCGGCAGACGCTTCCCGATCTGATCCTGCTGGACTGGATGTTGCCGGGCATGAGCGGCATCGACCTGGCGCATCGGTTGCGCGCCGAAGAACGGACCAGGCAGGTGCCGATCATCATGCTCACGGCGCGCGGCGACGAGCACGACAAGATCCGTGGCCTGGAGGCCGGCGCCGATGACTACATCACCAAACCTTTCTCGCCGCGCGAGTTGCTGGCTCGCATCAAGGCGGTGCTGCGGCGTCGGGCACCGCAGGCGACCGAGGAGATTGCCGAGATTGGCGGGCTGTGTCTTGACCCGGCGACTCACCGCGTCGATGCTGATGGCCAGATGGTCAGCCTGGGTCCGACCGAATTTCGCCTGTTGCATTTCCTGCTGACGCATGCCGAGCGCGTGCATAGTCGTACCCTGCTGCTCGACCAGGTGTGGGGGGATCATGTCTTCGTCGAAGAGCGTACGGTCGATGTGCATATTCGCCGTCTGCGTGCCGCACTGGAGTCCAGCGGCAAACATGTCTTGATCCAGACGGTGCGCGGCAGCGGCTACCGTCTTTCGGCAACGCCAGCTGCGGTAGACGAGGCGGCTGCAAGGTGAGTTCGTTCTGGCTGGAGGCGCTTGGCGTTGCGGCAATCGCCGCGCTTGCCGCAGTGCTGGCGCTGTTGTATCTCGGTCCCCTGTGGGTTCTGCTTGCCATCCTGGCGTTGTCGCTGGCATTCATTCTGCATCATCTGCGTCAGCTGTCGCGGCTGATGCAATGGCTGGAACAGCCTGCCGGCACGCCTTTGCCGACTGGCGGAGGCGCCTGGGAGCTGGTGTATGCCAGGCTGCATCGGCGCACCCGCAAGGCGTCAGAAAAACACAAGCAGCTAACCCTGGCCCTGGAGCGCGTCCTGCGCGCCGGCCAGGCCTTGCCAGACGGCGTGGTGATCCTCGATGGCAACTTTGTCATCGAATGGTTCAACGCTACCGCCGAAGGGCATCTCGGTCTGAAAACCAGCATGGACGCTGGCAGTCCGATTACCAACTTGCTGCGCGAGCCGGATTTCGTCAGATATATCGCAGCCGGACAGTATGCCGAGCCGTTGATATTGCATCCGCTGCGCAACCCCGAGCATACCCTGGCGCTGCAAATCGTCCCTTATGGCGCCCAAAAACTCTTGCTATCGCGCGACATCACGCATCTTTTCAAGCTGGAGACCATGCGCCGCGACTTCGTCGCCAACGTCTCACATGAACTAAAGACGCCCTTGACGGTGGTCAGCGGCTTTCTTGAAACTTTACTCGACAGTCTGTCCGAATTGCCTGCCGCCGAGGCGGAACGTTTCCTGACGCTGGCGAGCGAACAGGCCATGCGCATGCAACGCCTGGTCGAGGACCTGTTGGCATTGTCGGCGCTCGAAACGGGGAGTCCGTCGCCCACCGAAGAGCGGGTCGGTTTGGACGAACTGCTGGCCGAAGTCGCGGATGAAGCCCGTGCGCTTTCCAATGGGCATCACCGGATCGAGGCGAACCCCTCCACCGGGGTCGCTCTGCTCGGCAGCCGCAGCGAACTGCGCAGTGCCTTGGGCAACTTGGCCAGTAATGCCGTACGCTACACCCCGGTCGGCGGCATCGTTCGCATTGCCTGGCAAGCGGCAGCGGATGGCGGCGGTGCAGTCAGCGTCAGCGACAATGGCATTGGCATAGCAAGCCAGCATCTCCCGCGCTTGACGGAACGTTTTTACCGGGTTGATCGTAGCCGTTCGCGGGAATCCGGTGGCACCGGTCTCGGTCTGGCCATTGTCAAACATGTCTTGACGCGGCACCAGGCAGTGCTTGATGTCGAAAGCCAGGTTGGACAGGGAAGCACCTTCACCGTCCGCTTTCCGCCGCACCGCGTGGTGCTATGATCCCCTTCGATCGGTCGCCAATGCTTGGCTGATTGCCTGGCACAGGCTCAGGTTGTCGATCGCTGGGCGACTCCGGGCCGGGACAGGCCGGCCAGTTTTGCTTGCCCATATCGGCGCCGGAAACTGCGGGTCGTCGGCAAAACGCGGGATCACATGCCAGTGCAGATGGGGGACCAGGTTGCCGAGACTGGCCAGATTGATCTTTTCGGGTCGATACAGCGAACGCAGCGCAGACTCGGTCGCATAGACCAGCGCCATCAAGTGATTGCGATCGACGGCAGGCAGGTCGCTCATTTCGCGTACATGCTTGCACCAGATCACGCGGCAGAAGCCGGGGTAGTCTGCCCCTTCTTTGCCGCCCACGCGTATCACGCGACAGCGTTCATCTTCCCAGAGAATGTCGCCGCCCGGCTTCAGGCACAACTCGCAGGCTTGGTCGGAAGCGATGGCCTTCTCCCACATGTTCAAGCATGTGGTCGGATTACTTTTTTCCTACCTCGACCTGGGTTTCGACTTTCTGACGCAGGCGGATATGCAGTTCGCGCAACTGTTTCTCGTCGACTTCGGAGGGAGCGTCGGTCAGCAGGCACTGGGCGCGCTGGGTCTTGGGGAAGGCGATGACATCGCGGATCGACTCGGAGCCCGTCATCATGGTGACGATGCGATCCAGGCCGAAAGCCAGGCCACCGTGCGGAGGCGCGCCATACTTCAGGGCATCGAGCAGGAACCCGAATTTGAGCTGGGCTTCCTCGGCGCCGATGCCGAGCGCGCGGAACACCTTGCTCTGCACCGCCTCGCGGTGTATCCGCACCGAACCACCGCCGATCTCCCAACCGTTCAGCGCCAAGTCGTAGGCTTTGGCCAGGCAGGCGCCCGGATCGGACTCGAGCAGATCTTCGTGGCCGTCCTTGGGGCTGGTGAAGGGGTGGTGGCAAGCCGACCAGCGCTGGTTTTCCTCGTCATATTCGAACATCGGGAAATCGACCACCCAGAGCGGCCGCCAAGCCTCGCCGGTCAGGAACTTCCTTTCGTGACCGATCTTCGTGCGCAATGCGCCAAGCGCATCATTGACTATCTTGGCCGTGCCGGCGCCGAAGAAGATCAGGTCGCCGCTCTTGGCGCCGCACTGCTCGATGATGGTCTTCAAGGCGGCTTCATGCAGGTTCTTGACTATCGGCGACTGCAGGCCGTTCTCGTTGGGCTGGCTGGCATCGTTGACCTTGATATAGGCCAGCCCTTTGGCGCCGTAAATCTTGACAAATTCGGAGTAAGCGTCGATCTCGCCGCGCGTCAGCGCATTATCGCCGGCGCCGCCGCCGGGGATGCGCAGACCGGCCACCCGTCCGCCGGGCGTGTTGGCCGGGCCGCTGAAGACTTTAAAGGCAACGTCCTTGACGGCATCGGTGAGTTCGGTCAACTCCAGCGTGACGCGCAAGTCGGGCTTGTCGGAACCAAAACGGCGCATGGCTTCGGCATAGGTCATGCGCGGGAACGGATCGGGCAGTTCGACTGTGAGGGTTTCCCTGAACACGTCGCGGATCATGCCTTCCATCAAGCCCGTGATCTGGGTCTCGTCGAGGAAGGAGGTCTCGACGTCGATCTGGGTGAACTCCGGCTGCCGGTCGGCACGCAGGTCCTCGTCGCGGAAACATTTGACGATCTGGTAGTAGCGGTCGAATCCCGCCACCATCAGCAGCTGCTTGAACAACTGCGGCGATTGCGGCAGGGCGAAGAACTGGCCGGGATGGACGCGCGAAGGCACCAGGTAGTCGCGCGCGCCTTCGGGTGTGCTCTTGCCCAGCATGGGGGTTTCGATGTCGATAAAACCGTTGGCATCGAGGTAACGGCGGCAAGCCATGGTGGTCTTGTAGCGCAGCATCAGATTCTTCTGCATCTGCGGCCGGCGCAGGTCGATCACGCGGTTGGTCAAGCGTACCGTCTCGGAAAGATTTTCCTCGTCGAGCTGGAAAGGCGGCGTCACTGCGGCGTTGAGCACTTCGAGCTCGTGGCAGAGAATCTCTATTTCGCCCGAAGCGAGATTGGGATTGACGGTGCCTGCCGGACGCCGGCGTACCTTGCCGGTGATCTTCAGCACGAATTCATTGCGCACCTGTTCGGCCAGCGCGAACATCTCGGCGCGGTCCGGGTCGCACACGATCTGCGCCAGGCCTTCGCGGTCGCGCAGGTCGATGAAAATGACGCCGCCATGATCGCGGCGGCGATGGTTCCAACCGCAAAGCGTGACGATCTGGTCGACATGGCTGGCATTGACCTGGCCGCAATAGTGAGTTCGCATGTTTCCTGATTCCGTTTGTATGAATGGCGCCGTTACTGCGCGTACCCGGGGTTGGGGGTATGGGCAAAGCGGCGGTTTGGTTGCGCTTATTGGTCGTGTTCCTGGTTCGCAAGAATTCCTGGGGGATGTCGCAACGCCGGGGCCACGACGCCCATCGAAATGATGTATTTGAGCGCTTCGTCTACGCTCATGTCCAACTCGATGACATCCTCGCGCGGCATCATCAGGAAAAAGCCCGAGGTCGGATTGGGTGTGGTGGGCACATACACGCTGACATAATCACCCTTGAGATGCTGCGTGACATCGCCGCCGGGCAGGCCGGTCATGAAGGCGATCGTCCAGCTTCCGGGGCGCGGATACTGCACCAGCAACGCCTTGCGAAAAGCGTCGCCGGAGGATGAGAACAAGGTGTCGGAGACCTGCTTGACGCTGTAATACACCGATTTCACCACCGGGATGCGTGCCAGCACGCCTTCCCAGAACCGCACCAGACGTTGGCCGATGATGTTGGCAGTGACGAGGCCGGTGAGGAATACCACCAGCAAGGTCAGGATGGCGCCGATGCCGGGGATATAGATGCCCAACAGGGTTTCCGGACGGATGGCAGTCGGCAACAGCAGCAGCGACTGATCCATGGTGCGGACGATCAGCGTCAGCACCCAAGCAGTGATCGCCAACGGTACCCATATCAGCAGTCCGGTGATGAAGTATTTTTTCATCGAGTACCCTGGCGGACGAGCCGTGCCTTCTCTACTGACAGGCACAAGCTCCAGTACCCCCCTGGCAAGGTGGCGCTTCGGCTTTGCTTTCGGAATTCTTGCTTGCACCGCTCTTGAAGTCGGTCGCATACCAGCCACTGCCCTTGAGCTGGAAGCCGGGGGCGGTCAGTTGCTTGGTATAGGTCTCCTGATGGCAGGCGGGGCAGACGGTGAGCTGGGCGTCGCTCAGCTTCTGCAGTACCTCGTTTTCGTGATTGCAATTGCTGCAACGGTAGGCATAGATAGGCATGGCTGCCTCCAAAAAGAGTAATTATAACTTAAGCGCCTCACCTGAAAGGGTTTAGGCGTGATCTATGATTGCCAATATGGGACTCGAACACCGCTTTTTCAAGCGCTCAGGTCAGGCGCAGGTAGGCCTGGGTCAGTGGTTTTCCCCAGAATAAAGCGATGACGCCTGCGGCGGCGAGGTAGGGGCCAAAGGGAATCGGAATATCGCGGCCCCGGCGGGTGAATACGATCAGGCTGATCCCGACGACAGCGCCGACCATGGAGGAGAACAGGATCGTCAACGGCAGCATTTGCCAGCCGAGCCAGGCGCCGATGGCCGCCAGCAGCTTGAAATCGCCATAACCCATGCCTTCCTTGCCAGTGGTCAGCTTGAATCCCCAGTACACGCACCATAAGACCAGGTAGCCGGCAATGGCGCCTATCACTGCGCTGTGCAAGTCGGAGAATCCGCCGGCGAGATTGATCAGCAAGCCGGCCCAAAGCAGCGGCAGGGTGATGTCGTCGGGTAGCAGCTGGGTATCGAAATCGATGAAAGTCAGCGCGATCATGCACCACAGGAACAGCAGCGCACCGGCTCCCGCCAGGCTCGGACCGAAATGCCATCCGGCATAAGCCGAAAGCAGGCCGGTGGCCGCCTCGACCAGCGGGTAGCGGATGGAAATGGGCGTTTTGCAGCTTCGGCAAAGGCCTCGCAGGATGAGCCAGCTCAGGATGGGAATGTTTTCCCAAGCGGAAATCATGTGGCCGCATTTTGGACAGCGTGAGCGCGGCACTGCCAGGGAAAACTTTTCTTGTTGCGGCGGGGTTTCGCCGCGCAGTTCCGCGCACTGTGCCTGCCAGTCGCGCTGCATCATCTGCGGCAGACGATGGATGACCACATTCAGGAAGCTGCCGACCATGAGCCCGAGCAGCAGGCAGGCAAAGGCCAGATAGGCAGGCAGTGCAAGGAGTTCGGCGAGGGAATGGAGTGCCATGCTTGGATTGGTTTAGCTGGTGCCCGACCTTGATTTTAGGGTACTGGTGCCCGACTTGGTTTTTGGGGGTGCTAGCCGGCAATTGCGCCGAGCTTGAAGATCGGCAGATACATCGCCACCACCATGCCGCCGATCAGCGTTCCGAGCACCACCATGATCATCGGTTCCATCAGGCTGGAGAGCGCTTCCACGGCATCGTCGACTTCCGCCTCGAAGAAGTCGGCGACTTTGCCGAGCATGCCGTCGAGTTGGCCGGATTCTTCGCCGATGGAGACCATCTGGATCACCATGCTGGGGAACAAATTGGTGTTTTGCATCGACACGGTCAGGTTCTGGCCGGTACTGACGTCGTTCTTGATCTGCTTGGTCGCCAGCATATAGATATGGTTGCCGGCGGCGCCGGCCACCGAATCGAGCGCTTCCACCAGCGGTACGCCGGCGGCGAACATGGTGGACAGTGTGCGGGTCCAGCGTGCGATGGTGGCCTTGCGTATCAGATCGCCGAACACAGGGAGTTTCAGCATGACCCGATCCATGATGATCTGCATCGCCAATGAGCGTTTCCAGGTATAAAAGAAACCATAAACGCTGCCGCCGATGCCGCCGAAGATCAGGTACCAGTTGGCGATAAACGCGTCGGATATGGTGATGAGCACCACGGTGGGCGTGGGCAGATCGGCGCCGAAGGTGGAGAAAATGGCTTTGAACTGCGGGATCACGAAAATCATGATCACCGCCACGATGATGAAGGCGACCACGATGATGGCGATCGGATAGAACAGCGCGGACTTGATCTTGCCCTTGATGGACTGGATTTTCTCCTTGTAGGTGGCCAGACGATCGAGCAGCGAGTCCAGGATACCGGCTTGCTCTCCGGCGCCCACCAGGTTGCAGAACAGCGCATCGAAATACAGCGGGTACTTGCGGAAGGCCAGGGTCAGGCTGGAGCCGCCTTCGACATCGGTCTTGATGTCCATGAGCAGTTTGCCGACCGCCGGGTTGCCGGCGCCTTTGCCGACAATTTCGAAGGACTGCAACAACGGCACGCCGGCTTTCATCATGGTGGCGAGCTGGCGCGTAAATAGGGTGATGTCCTTCTCGGTGACCTTGCCGCCGCCCCCCGCACCTTGCTTCTTGATCTTGGTCACCATTATGCCCTGGCGGCGCAATGTCGCCTGCACCATGGTTTTGCTGCCCGAGCGTATTTCGCCGCGGACGAGCTTGCCGGTCTTATCCTTGCCTTCCCAGGCGAAGCTGGCTTCTGTGGTTTTCTCTTCTTTCTTGCTTGTCTTGGCGACGCTAGCCATTACTGTTGCCTCCCCTTAAGCGTTTCTGCCGGCAAGTGCCTGCGCCGGCAAAACAATGTTCTGTATCACTCGCCAGATGCCGAAGTGTGTCAGTACGCGGCCAGAGAGTCTACTCTGTGCAGTTGTGATGACCACATTGAAAAGCGTGCCTTGATCATGCCTCGACCCAAAGCGTTTGTAAAGACTGGCTAGGTTCAGAGATTGGATGATGCGGGTTTGAAGAGTCGCACCATGCGGATGCGACGATGCTGAGTCTGGACGATTTCCATCGGCACGCCACTGATCTTCACGCTCACGCCCGATTCGGGAATATCCTGCAAATGCTCCAGGATCAGGCCGTTCAGGGTCTTCGGCCCGTCCAGCGGAAAATTCAGTTCGAGGGCGCGGTTCAATTCGCGCAGGCTGCGGCTGCCGTCGACCAGCAGGCTTTCGCCGTCTTCCTGCTTATCCCAGGCCAACTCGCTGCTATTGACCGGCATGCCGGTAGTGAACTTGCCGATGATTTCCTCGATGATGTCTTCGAGTGTGACCAGGCCTTCGATCTCGCCGTACTCGTCGACGACCAGACCGAAATGCTGGCGGTTTTCCCGGAAGAACTGCAGTTGGGCGTAGACCGTGGTCGCCGCCGGGATGAAATAGGGCTCGACGAGGTGTTCGCGCAGGACTTCTATGCTCAAATCCGCGACCAAGGCGCTGGCCAGCAGCCGGCGCTGCAGCAAAATGCCAATGACATTGTCGGGGTCGCCGTCATAGACGGGCAGCCGGCGGTGGAAGCTGGTGCCGAGCTGCTCGCGGATCTGTTCGATCGGTGCGCGGATGTCGATGGCCTCGATCTCGCCGCGCGGCGTCATGATGTCCTCGACGCAAATGTGTTCGAGGTCGAACAGGTTGAGCAGCATGGTCTGGTGCTGATGCGGGATGAAGTGCCCGGCTTCCAGCACCAGACCGCGCAGTTCCTCGGGGGACAAACGATGCCTGTCCTGTCCTGGCTTGGGTTGCAAATGCAGCAGCTTCAGCAGTGCCACGACAAACAGGTTGACGAACCAGATGATTGGATAAGCAATGCGCAACAGCGGTGCAAGCAGATAACTGATGCGCGGGGCCAACCAGTCCGGATAAGTGGCACCGATCACCTTGGGAGTGATTTCCGAAAACACCAGCAGGCAGAAGGTGACGAACAGGGTGCCGGCTTCGAGGGCCCATTTTTCCTGGCCGAACAGGATCAGCACGATATGGCCGGTGAGCATTGCGGCGGCGGCATTGATCAGGGTATTGCCAAGCAGGATCACGCCCAGCAACTTGTCGGTTTTTCCCAGCAAGGCGAGCGCCAGGGATGCGCTGCGTTGGCCATGCTGGGCCATATGGCGCAAACGATGGCGGTTGGTGGCCATCATGGCCGTTTCCGCCATGGAGAAAAAGCCCGAGAAAACCAGCAAAACGGCGAGCGCGACGAACTGGGCGGAAAGCGGTATTTCGTCCATCGGGTGACGAAGATCGGGGGTCAGGCCACTCGGCCGAGAATCACTTCCAATACGAAGCGGTAGCCGACATAAGTCAGCAGCAGCGCGGCGAAACCGGCCAGCGTCCAGCGCAGCGCCTGACGTCCGCGCCATCCGTAGAGGTGGCGGCCGAGCAGAAGCGCGCCGAAGATCAGCCAGGAGAGAATGGCGAAAATGGTCTTGTGATTGAAAGAGAGCGCCTTGCCGAACACCGTCTCGGAAAAGAATATCCCTGAGAGCAGCGTCAGTGTCAGCAACACGAAGGCTATGTGGATGATGCGGAACAACAAGGTTTCCATGGTCAGCAATGGCGGCAGACTGGCCAGCAGTGGCGACAAGCGGCCTTTATGCAGGTTCTTTTCGGCCACCGCCATCAACAGCGCGTGCATGGCGGCCAGCGTGAACAGGCTGTAGGCCAGCATCGCCATCAGGAAGTGGGCACGAAACGCTATCGAATCGGCGTTGATCAGCAAATGCTGGCCGGGGAACAGCGCCGGCAACAACACGCAGATGGTCGCCAGCGGCAGGCCGAGAATTTGCAGTCCTTCCATGCGGGCATAGAAGCTTTCGATCCAGTAAAGCATGATCGCCAGCCACAGCATCAGCGACAAGGCCACCGAGAAGCCAAAACGCATTGCGCCGTCGGCGAAAATTTCCTGGACCAGGGTGGTGCCGTGCAGCGCCAGCGCACCCAGCAGCAATATGCGCTCCCATGGCAGCAGGCCGTCGAGCGGCTGCGCCAGCACCGCGCCACGCCAGCGCCTGTGCCAGAAATGAGCTGCCAGTCCGGCATACAGGGCAGCCGCAAGGAGATGCAGTAGAATCGGCATCCGCACAGTTTACCTTAATCGTCCCCAGTTATCGCCATGCTCGACAATCTCTCCCAACGACTCGCCAAGGTCGTCAAGACGCTGCGCGGTCAGGCGCGCCTGACCGAAGACAATATTTCCGACATGCTGCGCGAAGTGCGCATGGCCCTGCTCGAAGCCGACGTCGCCCTGCCCGTGGTCAAGGAGCTGGTTGCCCACATCCGGGAAAAAGCGGTCGGCCAGGAAGTGGTCGGCTCGCTTACCCCCGGCCAAGCCCTGGTCGGCGTGGTGCATCACGAATTGACGGAACTCATGGGCGGCGCCAGCAGCGGGCTGAATCTCGCGACGCAGCCGCCGGCAGTGATTCTGATGGCGGGCTTGCAGGGTTCGGGCAAGACCACCAGCACCGCCAAACTCGGCAAGTGGCTTGCGGAGCGGCAGAAAAAGAAAGTGCTGGCCGTGTCCTGCGACGTCTATCGTCCGGCCGCCATCGAACAATTGAAGACCGTATCGGCCCAGGCCGGCATCGGTTTCTTTCCTTCCGAAACCGGCCAGAAGCCGGCCGCCATCGCCGCTGCGGCGGTCGATTACGCCAGGAAGCATTATTACGACGTGCTTTTCGTCGATACCGCCGGCCGCCTGGCCATCGACGCGGCGATGATGGCCGAGATCACCGAACTGCACGCGCTGCTCAAGCCGATCGAAACCTTGTTCGTGGTCGACGCCATGCTGGGCCAGGACGCGGTGAATACCGCCAAGGCCTTCAACGAGGCCTTGCCATTGACCGGCGTGATCCTCACCAAGCTCGACGGCGATGCGCGCGGCGGCGCCGCGCTGTCGGTGCGCCATGTCACCGGCAAGCCGATCAAGTTCGCCGGGATCGGCGAAAAGCTGACCGGGCTGGAGGAATTTCACCCCGAGCGCATGGCCTCGCGCATCCTCGGCATGGGCGACATCCTCGGCCTGGTCGAGGAGGCTCAGCGCGGCGTCGATCAGCAGAAGGCGCAAGCTTTCGCACAGAAGCTGAAATCCGGCAAGAGTTTCGACCTGAACGATTTCAAGGAGCAAATCGGCCAGATGCGCAAGATGGGCGGCATGTCGTCGATGCTCGAGAAACTGCCGGCACAGTTTGCCCAGGCGGCCCAGCAAGCCGGCGGCGCCGTCGAAGACAAGTCGATCCGCCGCATCGAAGGCATCATCTGCTCCATGACGGCGCAAGAACGCAGCAAGCCGGAGATCCTCAAGGCCAGCCGCAAACGTCGTATCGCGATGGGTGCCGGCGTGTCGGTACAGGAGGTCAATCGTCTGCTGAAGCAGTTCGAGCAGACGCAAAAAGTCATGAAACAGTTCGCCAAGGGCGGCATGCAGAAGATGCTGCGCGGCATGCAGAGCATGCTGCCGGGGATGCGCTGAGGTAGTTTGGAAGCCGGGTCTCGCTCTGGCGGGCGAGTTACTTTCTTGCTGTGCTGCAAGAAAGTAACCAAAGAAACGCACCCCGCTGCCCCGGCCTGCGCCCCGCAGGAAGTTCCCTTGAGGACGGCTTCCCTCGCCTCCAGACCGCCAGCCCGGCCGGCCGCTAAACTCGCTGCGCTCGAATAACGCGGTCGAACTCCCCCGGTCTGGCAGTTCTCCGCTTGGCGGGGCAGAGGGGAGTGTCGCGGTAGCTAGCCCGATCATTACTTCATTGCAGGACAAACCCTTTTCCGCGTTTCCCTATTATTTTTTGCCTTCGTTCATTTGAACGTAACCGACTGGCCATTGACATAAATAGTTATCTTCAGCGCTGAAACATTTCCCGATGTGTCGATCTTGTAGCACTCTGCTGTTGTGTTGGTCGAAGTGGAATTGGGAAACTTTGTTGAAGTGTTGAAGCAGGCCCATGCTGTTGACGCTGTGTCCGCTTCAAGGGACCAAGTGCGCGTATCGGTTGAATATGTCGATGTTTTGGTGCTGCTGGTATAAGTTGTCGATGAATCGAGAGCACCGATCTGTCCGGCAGTTGCACTACTCGGCAACGTCTGCTGGTTGCTTATCACTTCGTAGTGGCCGTCACTCTCGATAAATCCTATCGCCTTGAAGGGAGAGACATCAAAATACATTGTCCCAGATGCAGTTTGCGCTGTAGTTCCATTCTTCTTTACGAGGGCGGATTGCACCATCGTCGAGGAAAGGTGCCCCTCAAAGGTCTGTTGTGATCCTGGTGTATAGCTGAATTGAATCGTGTAGGTGTCTGATCCATCAACGGCACTCAATGTGTAGCTATGCCCTGTTTGCAAAAAGGCGCTGACCGCGCTGGCAATAGGAAATGTCGTAGTTGTTGGGGTTCCCGATGGTGCCGGCGATCCATCACTACCACCCCCTCCGCCTCCTCCACAACCAATCAGGACACTTGCAAACAGAGAAAATAATGCCAGCGCTTTCTTCATTATGATTACCTCTTGATTTCGGCATCGAGCGCTGCCGAATGCGCTAAGAACAAACTGCTAGCCTTCTTCCGATTATGCGTTGGCCATAATATATTTGTCACTTATAGTGAGTGTAACTATAGGGCGTCGTCCTATAAAGGTCAAATCCATATCCTCACAGCGTTGCCAACTTCAGGTTCGCCGCTATGGATTACGATCCTCTTCGCTTATTCGGACAGCACTTGATTACCCTGCGTAAGGCGCACGGCTGGTCGCAGGAAAGACTGGCGCTGGAGAGTGGGCTTGCCAGGTCTTATGTAGGTGGAATTGAACGTGGGCAGCGCAATGTAGCGTTGATCAATATTTGCGTGTTGGCAGATACTTTAGGCGTAGAGCCAAGCGAAATGTTGGTTTTCACAAAGAAGAACAAGGCTTAGTGTTCGCGATATCTGAAGAAAATCCTGCCACTGATCAAGATGAAGGTCTGCAAGCAACAATAGGAGACTTAGCGCAGCGAACTGGAAGTGACCAGACCTGAGAGACAACGGGTTCTGGAAGTGAAGGCGTTGCGTACCTCGCATCCGCTGCCTGGTTCAGAGTGGAATCCGTAATTTACCAGCATCTCATAGCGACTCAATTGATGCTATATTAGATGCATCACAAATCAGGAGTCACTCCATGCGCACCACCGTCACGCTCGACGAAGCCCTTCTCAGCCGGGCACAATTGCTTTCCGGCGTTCAGGAGCGTAGCGCCTTGTTGAAGGAAGCGCTGGGCGCACTCATCCAGCGAGAAAGTGCCCGCCGCCTGGTCAAACTGGGCGGCAGCGAGCCGCAGTTGGAAAACGTTGCCCGCCGCCGTGAAAGCAAGCGGTGATCCTGGCCGATACTTCGATCTGGATCGACCATCTGCGCAGCGGCAGTCAGGCGCTGTCTTCCTTGCTACAAAACGACATCGTCTGCACCCACGACTTCGTTATCGGTGAACTGGCCTGCGGTAATCTGCGCAATCGAGCGGAAGTCTTGGGCCTGCTGCAATCCCTGCCGCGACTGTCTGCTGCCACTGAAGATGAAGCACTGTTTTTCATCGAGAAGCAGCGCCTCGCTGGATGCGGCATAGGTTATATCGATGCCCACCTGCTTGCCGCTACCGCCGTGAATGGTGCCCGGATATGGACGAAGGACAAGCGCCTCAAGGCCATCGCTGAAGAAAAAGGATGGGGGCATGCGACCGGAACACACTGACAAACGTAAGCAATTTCGTCGCTGTCATGCAGAGCATGCTGCCGGGGATGCGCTGAGGCAAGTAAACAAGATGAACGCCGAGCCGGTCACGCCCATGTTGGCGATTCGCGGAGTCGTCGCGTTCCGGTCGTGCGAGTGTCGGCACCGGGAGGCCGGCGATGTGGTTTGACCAAGCCATCGCCACGACGCTCGACGACATCGATGCTGCCCATCGCCGCCGCCGCATGCGCGCCGTCGCCATTCCCGGGCCGCGGCTGGTGCTCGCCGACGGCCGCAGCCTGATCGATGCTTCGTCGAACGATTACCTCGGTCTGTCGCAACATCCGGCGTTGAAGGTCCGCGCGATAGAGTGGGTGGAACGCTTTGGCGCGGGTGCCCGCGCCGCGCGGCTGGTCACCGGCACGCTCGAAGCGCTGCTCGAACTCGAAGCGCGTCTGGCCGCCTTCAAAGGCACCGAGGCGGCGCTGATTTTCAACGCCGGCTACCAGGCCAACGCCGCCGTGCTGCCGGCATTGTTCGACCTCGCCGGCGGACGCGAAGCGCTGGTCTTCACTGACCGCCTCAATCACGCCAGCCTGCATGCCGGCTGTGCGGCGGCCGGCGTCCGCCAGATGCGTTTCCGCCACAACGACCTTGCCCATCTTGACGAACTGCTGGCCCGGCATGCCAACGGCAAGCCGGCATTCATCGTCACCGAAACCGTCTTCAGCATGGACGGCGACCGTGCCGATGTCGCTGCGCTGGGTAGCATTGCGCGCCGTTACGACGCCGTGCTCTATCTCGACGAGGCCCACGCTACGGGGGTGCTCGGTCCGCAGGGGCGCGGACTCGGCTTTGCAGCGCCGGGGGCCGTCGTCATGGGCACGCTGGGCAAGGCGTTTGGATCTGCCGGCGCCTACGTCGCCGGCTCCAGGCAGTTCATCGACTATCTCGTCAACCGCTGCGCCGGCTTCATCTACTCAACAGCGCCCGCCCCGGCGGCATGCGGCGCGGTGGACGCCGCGCTCGACCTGATCCCGGCGATGGACGCCGAGCGCTTGCTGCTCGCCCAGCGCAGCGAACGCTTGCGGCTGTGCCTCGGCGAGCTCGGCATTTTCACCCTCGCCTCGACGACGCAGATCGTGCCGGCCGTGCTCGGCAGCGAAGCGCAAGCGCTCGCGGCACAGCAGCGGCTGGAAGAGGCCGGCATACTCGCCATCGCCATCCGTCCTCCCACCGTGCCCGAGGGTGCCAGCCGCTTGCGCTTCTCGCTCTCATCGGCACACTCTGCGGCCGACTTCGAGATGCTTATCGAGGCGCTCGCCAGGCTCGCATGACGCCGCGCATCACGCTTGTCCACGGCTGGGGCTACGACGCGACGCTGTGGCGCGACGTCCTGCCGTTGCTGGACGGTCTCGACGTCGAGACCGCCGACCTCGGCTATTTCGGCCCATCCGTGCTGCCGGCTCCATGCGACATGCCGCGCATCGCCGTCGGCCATTCGCTGGGCGTCCTCTGGTGGCTCGCGTTGAGCGACCTGCCGTGGACGACGCTGGTCGCCATCAACGGTTTTGCGCGCTTCACCGCCGCGCCCGACTTTCCGCAGGGCGTGGCGCCGCGCGTCCTGGAACGAATGAGCAAACGTTTGCGCGAGACACCCGCCGAAGTGCTCGTCGATTTCCGCGTGGCTTGCGGCCATGCAGGCGACGTGGGGACGCCATTTCCTGGCGATACCGCCGCACTTGAACACGGACTCGCGACACTTGCCCGTGCGGATGGACGCGCAGCGCTGCAGCGGCGGCAGACGGACGTCGTCGCGCTCGCGGCGCGCGACGATGCCATCGTCCCGGCCGCGATGAGCGCCGCCGCCTTCGCTGCGCTGCCCGCCGGACGACTGCGCTGGGTCGAAAACGGCGGCCACCTGCTGCCGCTGACGCAGCCCCACGCCTGCGCCGCACTGATCCGGGCCGCCGCCTCATGACGGCACGCAAGATCCGTATCGCCCGGCGTTTCGGCGCCGCACACGACCGTTACGATACGCATGCCGACCTCCAACGCATGGCTGCCACCCGGCTCGCCGCACGTGTGCGTGCGCTGCCGCTGCCGTCGCATCCGCGCGTGCTCGAAATCGGCTGCGGCACCGGCGGCCTGACGCGGCAGCTGGCCCCCGCCATCGGCGGCGACTGGTTGGTCACCGATCTCGCGACGCCCATGGTCGTGGCATGCCAACGGCAATGCGTCAATGCGGGCATCGCCGCGCATTTCGCCGTCATGGACGGCGAACATCCCGATCTGCCCGCTGCGAGCTTCGACCTCGTCGTCTCCAGCCTGGCCGCACAGTGGTTCGAGGATCTGCCGGCGGCATTGGCGCGCCTGGCCGGGCTGCTGGCGCCCGGCGGACATATCGCGCTGGTTACGCTCGGTAGCGAGAGTTTTCGCGAATGGCGCGCCGCCCACGCCGGACTCGGCCTCGCGCCGGCAACTCCGGTTTATCCGGATGCGGCGCGGCTGCGGGACAGCTTTCCGCCCGAACTCGCCGTGACCGTTGCGGAGGAAACCCTCAGCGAACCTTTTACCGCACCACTCGAGTTCCTGCGCCGTCTGCGCCTGATCGGCGCCGATACGCCAGCCGCCAACACGCGCCCGCTGTCGGCCGGACAGTTGCGCCGCGTATTGAAGGCGCTGGCGGCGCAAGGTGAGACCTCCGTTACCTACCACTTGCTCTACGCAGAGGCCAAACGCCGCTGAGACTCAGTCTTGACCTGTGGGCGGCTACGCGGCCGGTGCCGCCTTGGCAGTGGCGCCATGCTCAGGCGGGAAATTCATCCTCCCTGCTGAAATAGGCTCTTAATCCAGTTCGGCGATGACCGGCGCATGGTCGGAGGGGCGCTCCAGCTTGCGCGGCGTCTTGTCGATGGTGCAGGTGGTGCAATGCTCGGCCAGCGTCTGCGAACACAGGATGTGATCGATGCGCAGACCCCTGTTGCGACGGAAACCCATCATGCGGTAATCCCACCAGCTGTAGCTTTTCTCGGGTTGTTCGAAGCGGCGGAAAACGTCGCTCAGACCGAGCCCGATCAGCGCGCGGAAGGCGTCGCGCTCCGGCTCGCTGCATAGCACCTGGTTCTTCCAGGCTTCAGGGTCATGCACGTCGCGGTCTTCCGGGGCGATGTTGTAATCGCCGAGCAGCGCCAGGCGCGGATATTTTTCCAGTTCGCCGCGCAACCAGGCGGTGAGGGCCGTCAGCCAGCGCAACTTGTACTGGTATTTGTCCGAATCGACGCTCTGGCCGTTCGGGATGTAGGCGCAGACGATGCGCAGTGGGCCGGATGGGTCGTCGACAGTGGCGCCGATGATTCGTTGCTGAATATCGTCGAAGCCGGGAATCCCGCGCTGGATGTCCTGCGGCTCGTGGCGCGCGAGGATGGCGACGCCGTTATAGGTCTTCTGCCCGCTGACGGCAGCGCGGTATCCGGCTGCCGCAATCTCCCCCAGCGGAAAATCCTTGTCCTCCAGCTTGAGTTCCTGCAAACACAATACATCCGGGCGTTGTGCCGCCAGCCAGTCGAGTACCTGCGGCAAGCGCACCTTGAGCGAGTTGACGTTCCAGGTGGCGATCTTCATTTAATATATACCACCTTGATTAATAATAGATGTCTTGCTTCATTGTGTCAATAGCTACATTCTTAGCTACGCACGACTTGAACGCTTCAGGAGCGTTTGTTCTGCTCCTAATCCAATAGCTACGCATCGCCAAGATTACACCGCAATCAATATCAAGGATGGTCGTTTTACCCACTTCATGCGTCCGCGTGAATTTCATTGATTAGCATTGTAACGACACGGAATGTCGTCAACAACCAGTAGAGTTTTCCTATGCCGGCACAGCCGGATTCAATGAGGAAAACAGCCATGTCGCACTACAAGAACGCCACTTACTGGACTTTCCACTTTGCCAAGGAAGCTGCCGAGTCTCACCCTTGTGAAGTGCGCATCATGGACGATGGAGAGATTGTCGTTAGCTACGAAACTGACAGCGATTTCGTCGTCTACAAGGGCGAAGAACAGGGGCAAGGTCATTACCTGCTCGAAAGCGAGGAGCCGCAGGGGCGGGCAAGCCTGCACCGTTTCCCGGACAGTCTGATTCTCGAAGGCTACTGGGAAGAGGATGGCATGAAAGGTATGTGGCGAATCGAGCTGGGTGAGGTTGCCGATGATGTTTCGGGCGAGGCTGGAGAATCTCCTATCGAAAGGTTGAGCGATGATCCGGCGGTGCTGGCCATGACCCACGAGGCAGATGGCGAGGCAGAGGAAGAACTCGACGACTGGGGGCCGGTCATGCGGAAGTACCGATTTCCGCTACGGGACGACCAAGGGGTTATTTTCCGGCTGCCGGATGATCTGACACGGCGCGAGGGACGTCGGCTGGCGAGCTTTATCGAGTCGTTGTCTTACACGAACTGACCTCGTCGGCGATGAAATCACATCCGCCGCCTTCTCCTCCGCTTGAACAGGATGAGTTTCTTTCCGACGAGGGACGCCTGACGTTGGCGATACTCCAAGACAACCTAATGCTTGCGAGCAGATTATTCGAGCAAGGAATCAGGCCCGAGGAAGTCGCGGACGACAATAGCGAGCCGCGCCTTATCGACCTCATAGCGATGAGCGGCAGCATTGCCATGCTGCGGCTATTGCTGGCCAATGGGGTATTGGCAGACAGAGACACGCTGCGGCGCGCGGCTCTTTGGGAAGCTACACCCACTAGGCTTCAATATCTTTGTCGGCAACTCAATGTTGCCCCAGCGATCAGAAGGCAGCTGAAACATGCCGAGACCGCAGACGAACGATGGAGCATTGCCTTCGATTGGTTGGCAACAGAATGCCCTGCCTCTATTGACGACACGTTATGTCGTCAATGACAGCAAGAATGCCCTGGTCAATATCGAGACCGGAGGGAATATGAACTACAAGGCTTTTGCGATACTGCTGGGTGCGCTGTTAATGTCTGCCTGCGGTAGAACGCCTGAAGCACAGTGTATTGCTGTCGATCTCATGGCCCTGGGTGAGGCGGGCATACACGGGGGCACAAAAGCCGAACACGTCGTGGCTTTGCAATGCGATATGGTGAAGCAATTCGTTGTTCAGCGTGGGTGCAGCATCAAGGACTACCGGTTTATGGCCGAACAGCCCGAGCAAGCCCTACGGATGTTTGTTCCGGGAGCAAAGAGCTTTAGCCCCGGTGATATTGAAAGCTTAAAGGGACCAGCGCAAGCTGTGAGCAAAGCTTGCGATTGGTGAAGCCTGTAATTGGCTGACTGAGACTACAGTGAATAGACTTTCCAGTTATCGCTATTGCGCTCAGCATCAAAAAATGATGCCCATCTCATCCCAGACACTTCGGCCATTAGGTCACGGAACTGTCCCCAGTTGAAAATGTGAATTTGCTTCACGTCTTCGGGTAACGAGTTTAGGTTTGAGGAATTTGATGCCGGGTGATGCGCAAAGATCAGCAATTGGGCCTGTGCTGAATTTTGTGTAAACGGATGATTGGCAGGAAACTGCCGAACTGTCCGGAGGCACGATGAGCACGAAGAAACATGCAGTTCCTGAAGAACTACTGGCCGGTCTGCTGGCCGACTACAAGAAACCCGAAGACCTGATTGGCGAGAACGGCCTGCTCAAGCAGCTGACCAAGTTGCTGGTTGAGAAGGCACTGGATGCCGAACTGGCCGAACACCTCGGTCATGGCAAGAACGAGCCGGTGGCCAACGCGGCCGGCAATACGCGGAATGGCAAGAGCCGGAAGACGCTCAAGGGCGAGTTCGGCGAACTGCCCATCGAGATACCGCGGGATCGGCATGGAACGTTCGAGCCGCAACTGATCCCCAAGCATCAAACGCGCTGGAGCGGCTTCGACGACAAGATCCTGTCGCTCTACGCCCGGGGCATGACCGTGCGGGAGATCCAGGCCCATCTGGAGGAAATGTACGGCACCGAAGTATCGCCCAGCTTGATCTCGTCGATTACCGACGCCGTCAGCGAAGAGGTCAAGGCGTGGCAGGCGCGTCCACTCGATCCGATCTACCCGATCATCTATCTCGACTGCATCCACGTCAAAGTGCGGGAAGGCGCCGTCAGAGTCAAGGCGGTCTATCTGGCCATCGGCGTCACGATGACCGGCGAGAAGGAGGTACTGGGCCTGTGGCT
Organism: Sterolibacterium sp.; assembly: GCA_041674385.1. Taxonomy (GTDB): domain Bacteria; phylum Pseudomonadota; class Gammaproteobacteria; order Burkholderiales; family Rhodocyclaceae; genus JACRAR01. Next base: position 63,808 of record JBAYVU010000006.1, on the reverse strand, counting down.
GGCCCAAACGGAGGGCGCCAAGTTCTGGCTGCAGGTCGTCACCGAACTGCGCAACCGCGGCGTGCAAGACATCTTCATCGCCTGCGTCGATGGGCTGAAGGGTTTCCCGGAAGCCATCGAAGCCGTCTTCCCCCGCGCGGCCGTTCAGCTGTGTGTCGTGCACATGGTGCGGCACAGCCTGAACTACGTTTCCTGGAAGCGTCGGCCGGAAGTGGCGGTCGACCTGAAACGCATTTACGAGTCGGCCACGGCCGATGAAGCCGAGCAGCGGCTCGGCGAGTTCGAGGCCAAATGGGATGACGAGTATCTGCCGATCAGCCAGTCCTGGCGGCGGAACTGGCTGCGCCTGATCCCGTTCTTCGATTATCCGCCGGAGATCAGAAAGGTCATCTACACGACCAACGCCATCGAGTCGGTCAATATGAGCCTGCGCAAGCTGACGAAGAACCGCGGCTCGTTCCCGAGCGACGAGGCGCTGCTGAAACTGTTCTACCTGGCGCTGCGCAACATCAGCCAGAAATGGACCATGCCGATCCGCGATTGGAAGGCCGCGCTGAATCGATTTACCATCCAGTTCGAGGAGCGCATCCCTCAGCTGTAACCAAAACTCCGTTTACACAAAAATTCGGACAGGCCCCAGCAATTTTTCGGCGAGGTCGATCAGTTCATCCCACTTCTGGCGTCTTGGCTTTTCCATGCCAGAAAGGCGGCCAACATAAACCTCAACGTTGCCCGCATCGCGGTTCGATTCGCCCCACCACTCTTGGTTAAGCCGCGTGCTAAATGTTTGTTGTTCTGCTTTCCCTATGTAAAGGAGCACTCTGGAACCATAAACAGGGTGACCACCATAAACTTGATATACGCCGTAATCAGCGTTTCCGTCCAAGGTCTTGAGCTGTTCATAGGAAAACGGCCCTTCCCAGTCGATATGAATCTGCTTAGTGGTGATCTCAGGCATACGATTCCAGGCATTTGACAATTTTAATGGCTTTATTTTGCCATATTGGCAATTGCCATACAGGCAATTTGCCTTGATGTCTTTGCCTAGCAGGTGCCTGGGCCGCAAGAATTGGCAGGATGGATATCTGCCAAGTCATACGGTCTTTTCGGGAATCTCAGAACCTTTCTGCGGAACAGTTGGCGCTCAGCCTTGGCGTCGAAACCAGCACCATTACCCGTGCGGAACGGGGCGAGCGACGTTTGTCGACCGATCTTCTGGAGCGCATCGCGGCCGCATTGAAAATCGGGGTTACCGATCTCTACGCTATCGTTGAAGGCAGGGAGGTTGTGCCAGCCAATGGCAGCGAAGATCAATCTACGGAAGTCGGCGAGGCTTTGGTGGTTCTGCGGCGCCTTCTGCTGGATTTGAATCCTGACCAGCGCACGTTGATCGTCGAACTGGCGAAAACCGTTGCTCGACACCCACAAGGGTAACGATCAGCGATACATCCTATTCGCCATCATCGGGTCTGATCGGGTACGACGGGAGGGGGGCGGTTTTCAGTTTGTCGACACTGAATGCAACCTGCTCCGAAGGCAGGCATCGCACAACACCCTGACACAACCCACATGGCGCAGTTGGCCGTCTTCACCGCATATTTCACAGGTAACGGATGCGCGTTCGGCCGCCAGATCGACAATTGCGCGGATTCGCTCTTGGGTGGCCACCGAAATCTCGTTGCCGCCATTTCCGGTGCTAATTTCACGTTGAGTAACGCGCTCGAACTCGATTATTCCATCGGGAGCGGTACAGCATATTGCGACCCCGCTTCGTGGCCGCCAATACATCCTGAGCTGCCCCCATTTCTGCTTAATCTGCGTCCAATGGAACGGGTGCAGCTCATCTGCGGTGAGTGTGACTTGGACTTGGCGGCAGGCATCGAGGACGATGGTTTTCCATCCATCGCCAATGTCGATGCCTAGCCAGATTTCGCCACGGTGGAACTGTTCAGGGTGCTTGCTGATAATTTCGTTTTCGAGCGTGGAGGCGGTTGTGTCTTCCATGCGCACCTCAATCGGTCGACTCGGCAGCAATGTCGTAATAAGCCGCGAGGTTTTCCGCCATGTCGCGGAACTCGCGGCGCAGGCTGGCAGGTTTTACGATAGCTACTTCGTCGCCGAATGACTTGAGCCAAAGACGCAACTCGAAGGTATCGGGAACGGTGGCAGTCAGCCGTACATCCTCTTCGTCTTCCTCCTCGATAGTCTGATCGGGCGCTATGGGAGACTCAATCAGATGAATGGCGACGTGACGAGAAAACAGAGCCTCAAGGCGGATCGGGTGCTTGCCGAGCGGCATGCTCAACTCGCCCTGCTCAATAGCCGCGTCGAGATCGAAATCGGCAGGGCGTTTGGCCGGGGCATCGAGAATCGTCGCTTTCTGCATGCGATGCAAAACAAGCTGCCTGGTATCGCTGTGACCCTCGAAAACGCTTAGGAGATAGATCACGCGATCCCGCACGACCAGGGCAAGCGGGTGAATGGTGCGAGTCCAAGGCGTATCGGCGCCATTGGCAAGATAGGTAACCTCAAGCTGTTTCTCTTGCAACACAGCCTCGGAAACAGCCGATTGCACTTCAGTATTGATCTGCGGCGGCAAACGCTGAATGCCGGGAGGCAATACACGCACCTTCTGCGGCCATTTCGCCAAGCCATCCCCATAGCTCAAGACCTTCTCGGCTGTGAGAAACCAGGGCTGAAGGTGGACAACTGTACTCGCCGGCAGTAACGGCTCGATGTGCTGCTTGGCCATATAGAACGCCAGCGCGGCCTGAGAGTCGAGTGCCGGCAAGGTAAATTGGCCAGCGTCTTCTTTCCAACTCCACCCCTGTTGCTTCTCCTCGTTACTGACAAGGGGGAATCTCACCGAGAGTTTGTTGAGGTCGCGCTGAATCGAGCGGAGCGAAATATCGAAACTGAACTGTTCAAGCTTCTCTTTCAATCGCTCGGTGCTGATACTCGCGGGATAACGCGGAATCAGCATCAACATGACGAGATAGCGGTGGAAGGTGTCTTGCATGGCAATCATGTTCCGAATGATGCGTTAGTATGGCGACAGATCGTGTCGCCATAAAGCGTATTCTGCGCGGCGAGCGACATACCAGGCAAGTCCCCTCAACTGCCAGTCAGCTTGGCTGCACACTCCTAACGGTCAAGACGTTGTCTATATAGACGCGTTGGCGGCCTTCCGGTGTTTCATAGCTGTAACGACCCTGACCATCGCATTTGGTCGATAGCGTCGCGTTCCAGATGGCCAAGGGGATGGGAGAGCAACCGGGATCGAGTATCAATAGCTCGCGCGGCTTACTGTCGTCTGCTGCGCTATGGCCGCCCGTACCCACCGCTAATACCCAATGGTTGAAATCAGCATTGTGGATATTGACGATGGCGACACCCAAAGCGCCAATGACCTGGACGGTGCGAGCAATCTGATTTTTCCTCAGGACGCGCGTCTCGATGCTCTTTTCGTAGGGTGTCAGCATGCAGCGAAGTTCGGCAGCCGTGGTTCCTTCAAAATAGTTTCGTTCCGCCATCCACCACAGGCGCGACAACGAGCGACTTCTTGCCTTGGGCAGGCTGCCCAATTCCGTGCGCTTCAGCACGCCCAAGATCATCAGCGCCATCAACATGCAGTGAGGGCCGCACGCGCCGTCGAGCTCTCCCTGCTGCAAATGCAGGGGGATATTGCCGATAACTGGGCCAAGCCTGCTTGGCTTCAGCGAAGGATGGCAGCGATAAGTTTGCATAGTAGGTTCTCCTGAACAAGAATTGGCGGCTATAGAAGGCCGCGTTCGGCGAATGAAATCGCCTCGGCACCCGCCACGATGAAGTGATCGAGGACGCGTACATCGACGAGCGCCAAGGCGCTTTTCAACTGCCTTGTGAGCAGTTCATCGGCAGCGGACGGTTCGGCGACGCCACTGGGATGGTTGTGGGCGAATATCGCTGCGCCGGCATTTACGGCGAGCGCCAGCTTGACCACTTCGCGGGGATAAACGCTCGTTTGCGTCAGCGTGCCGCGAAACAGTTCTTCGCAGCGAATGACCCGATGTCTAGCATCCAGCAGAATCACGACAAATACTTCGTGCTCTTTGCCGGCCAGAGACAAGCGCAGGTAGTCGCGTACCGCGCCGGGAGCAGCAAGGCAATCGGTGACACGGATGCGCTGACTGAGAATTTCCAGCGCCTTCTCGATCAGAATGTCGTCACTCATGTTGTCCTCCATAAAAAGGGACGCCCCAGCCGGGGGTTGCCGGACTGGGGCGGTGGGTGAAAATGCAGGGATGAACTACTGAGTTAGCTAAGCAAGCGAACAGATGCCTCGACTGCGGCAAACTCGGGATCGTGTAGCCGCATCGCGGTCACCAAACCTTGCGGTTCGGGTTGTCCGCAAAAAGCTGGCTGTTGCGGATATAGCGTTGCAACGTGGCATCGGACTGGTGCCCGGTTTGGGCGCGGATACTCATAGATGGGGCGCCGGATTGAGCAGCCGAAGTGGCAAAACCGGCACGCAAGCTATGGCCGGAATAGCGCCTCGGATCGAAGCCAACGGCTGCCGCGCGCTGCTTGATGATGAGCGCCACCGACTGCGCGGTCAGCCTATCCGACAACACCTGATCATGGCGACTGACTCCGCGAAACAGGGGGCCGGTTTCAATGCCCGATATTTGCAACCACGCTTGCAAGGCACGGCAAGGACAATGGCGGCCACGCACATAGGGTATGGCGACAATGCGCCCGCGTCCCTCTTGATCCGTCTTGCTGCGGCGCAAACGAATTGCCGCTCCTTCCGCAACAAACTCGACATCCTCGATATCGAGTGACACCAGCTCGGAGCGGCGGAATGCCCCGGCAAAACCGATCAGCAGCAAAGCCTTGTCGCGCGCACCTCGTATTCCCTGTAGGCCAGAGACCAACCGCACAACGTCGGCCTTTTGCAATGGCGCGACTTGACGCTGGGCCGATCCACGCTTGCGGCGAATACCCCTCAGGGTGGCTCTGACCAGTTCCGCGGTCGTCGGCGATGGCAATCCCCGTGCGGAATGGGCGCGACCGATGGCTACCACACGCCGGGACAAGGTGGCGCTCGATAGCAACAGCGCATGCCGAGCGACATAAGTAGCAACACATTCCGGGGAGGCGGGAATCGTGCCGCCCCATGCAATGAAATGCTTGAGATCACAGCGATAGGCGCGCAAGGTATTGTCGGCAAGAGCAGCGGCGAGATAGCTGCAAACGGCTGCGTCGCGTTGCCCTCCCGATGAATACTGCACGACTGCTGTAGCCAGCTTGTCGTTTCTTCTGCTGCGCTGGCGAGTTTGAGAGGTATGGACAGTCATCGCATAGCCCCCTCACTCAATCGTCACGTATCGCTGGCAGGTGACAAGCAGATGGTCGTAGTCCTTCGCCGTCGCCTCGCGCATGAATGCGTCCGCCAGTTCGGGATGATTGCTTGCAAGAATGGCACGGCGAACACGGCCCAGAATGCCGAAAGCGTTGCCGTCGGAACCAAGCAGCTTGGCAACACCGTCGGTCAGTGGGGCAGTTTGTTTCTCTGAAGCGTTCATGATGAAACCTCCACTAGGTAAGCAACGCGGGATCAGTATTCGGACGGCAGCAACAATGTGGTTGCCGAGCGGTCGGCTTCAGTGATGATCCAAAGCCGGGTATTGGCATCGAGCTGGTAGGAAGACAACAAGCGACTGCCGTGAATCAGTGCCGCGCGATTTGCCTGAACGTCTTCATCGTCGAGATCGCCCCAGTCGCCTTGCCGGTGACGTGAGACAAACTCGAACGTCGATAGTCCGCGTTCGGCCAACAGGTCAATAGCACCTGGTGTGGCCAATAGTCTGCCGATGGGGAAAAGCTGATTACTGGGTACGCCGTTGATGACTGAGCACGGCTGATTGGTAGTGGGATTCATGGTGATGGCTCCTGTGTAGATGGAAATCGCGGCCTTCTGGTAACGAAAACCGCCTCTACGCTCCCTGCAGTGAGGCAACGAGCAGCACATCCCCTTGGCAGTGCCAATAGAGCCGGTACATAGGCCGAGCGACGCCCTAGACGCGCTGGCCTATGCGTGACGAACCGAATTCAGAGGGGAATGGCTGCGATGCTGATCGACACATGGTGTCTGCTGAATAGCGCATCGCAAGAAGCGTTGCAGTGCAGCAGCGAGACTACGACACTGCATGCATATTTTATCAATCCAATACGTAATAGTCTCGGATAATCAATATATTGCTAACTACTCACGCCCCCCCTGGAGTGGCAAGCGAATCAGGCGAGACTATCGAAATTGGGTTCTACAGCCAAGCTGCGCCGATGGGCTATCATTCGATTGGATATGCGCGTAATATGTACAAGATAATGCACAATATGTGCTACTGAGGAGATCGTCATGGCCATTTCCGCAAGCGATGTAATTCCGCTCTCTCAAGCGCGTGCCAACTTCTCCGAACTGGCCGAGGAGGTCAAAGGCGGTGCTGAGAAGATCATTACCAAGAATGGGGAAAGCTATATCGCGCTGATCGACGCCAATCGCCTCGACTACTACCACCAGCTGGAGCGCGAACGCATTCATCTGTTGCTGATTGATGAGGCGGCCAAGGGGCTTGAGGATGTGGCGGCTGGTCGGGTCAAAGATGCCCGCAGTGCGATCAACGCCATCAAACGCCGCCGCACCTGATATACCAGGTGCCACACATGGCAAAAAAGCCGATCGTTAAATTCACCGCAAACTTTGAGCGCAATCTTGAAGAGATTGAACGCTTCCTGACGGAAGCGGAGGCCCCGAAAGCTTTTGACGGCCTATTGGATGAACTGCTGGAGACTGTGATTCCGAATCTGGAGCGGTTTCCCGAAATGGGGCGGCCATTTCTTCGACAGCGCGTTCGGTCGGTGGAGGTCGCGAACGCTGTTGCTGCACTGAAAGTGAAACTGACCGCACTAACGCCCGAAACCGACGCGATTCGCGAATATGTGCTCAAGCATTACCTGATGCTCTACGCGGTAATGGGCGGAACGATTTACCTGCTGGCCATCCGGCACCAGCGGCAGTTGTCCTTCGATTTCGAGGGACATTGGGGCTCATGAGGGCGTGAATTGATCCTAATTGATTGTCCCTTAGCGGAACATCGAGGATGCATAATTGATGGCTATTGCTAGGCATTTGGTGGACAATGCCCAGCTATCCAAAACAACAACATACGCGCTCAAATGTAGGCCATCGCCATGTCGAACCCTTTCTTCGATCATCCGATTCTGAACTCCCCGTATGAGCGTCCATCTCAGCACTGGGAGTTGGACGAATCCGGTCAGCCGACACAGCAAATTCTGGAAACGCGTCGTCGCGCCGAGTTCATTACTCCGATCCCTAAGCCGAAGAAGCAGAAGAAGACGGCCAAGCAGGAAGGATTCATCTTCGACGAGGGCGAGGGGCTCTCCACCAAGAAGCAGCAGTACGATCCCACCTCGATCATCAACGAGGTGCGGAATCACGTCGACACGTGGCGTGCGCTCCCGAGTCCGAGCCAATGGCAAGTCACCCCCGAAACGGCACGGCTCCTTCAGCACTGGCGCCACCACGGGTTCAGTGGCGTTCGTCCTTTCTTCTGTCAGGTCGAGGCGGTTGAAACGGCGATCTGGCTGACCGAGGTTGCGCCCGGCACCAAACACGGCAAGCGGCTGCTCGAACACCTCGCGGCAGCCAACAAGGATGCCAACCCCGAGTTGATGCGGCTGGCGCTCAAGCTTGCCACCGGCGCGGGCAAAACGACTGTGATGGCGATGCTGATTGCTTGGCAGACGATCAATGCGGTGCGTCGCCCCACCAGCAAGCAATTCACACGCGGGTTCTTGATCTGCGCGCCGGGCCTCACCATCAAAGATCGTTTGCGAGTCCTTCAGCCCAACGACCCCGACAGTTACTACAAGGACCGGGAACTGGTGCCGAGCGATCTGCTCGATGACATGGGCCGCGCCAAGATCGTCATCACCAACTACCACGCCTTCAAGCTCCGCGAGCGCATCGACATTTCCAAAGGCGGGCGGCAATTGCTCAAGGGCCGCACTGGCGACGAGATTGTCACCACCGAAACCGAAGGCCAGATGATTCAACGCGTCATGCCCGACCTGATGGGGATGAAAAACATCCTGGCCATCAATGACGAGGCCCATCACTGCTACCGCGAGAGGCCGGTGGAGATCGACGACGAGGAGCTGAAAGGCGACGACAAGAAGGAAGCCGAAAAGAACAACGAGGCCGCCCGGTTGTGGATCTTCGGACTTGAAGCCGTCAATCGCAAGCTCGGTCTGTCCCGCGTCATCGACCTCTCTGCCACGCCGTTCTTTCTGCGCGGCTCGGGTTACGCCGAAGGTACGCTGTTTCCTTGGACCATGAGCGATTTTTCGCTGATGGACGCCATCGAGTGCGGCATCGTCAAGCTGCCCCGCGTTCCGGTCGCCGAAAATATTCCTGGCGAGGAGATGCCGGTCTTCCGCGATCTGTGGAAGAACATTAGCAAGGACATGCCGAAGAAAGGACGCGGCTCAAATCAGGAACTCGATCCGCTCAAGCTACCGACCCGGCTGCAAACCGCGTTGCAAGCACTCTACGGCCATTACGAAAAGACCTTCAAGCTTTGGCAGGACGCCGGAATCAAGGTGCCGCCGTGTTTCATCGTGGTCTGCCAGAACACCGCAATCTCGAAGCTTGTCTATGACTTCATTTCCGGCTTCCAGCGAAAAAACGACGACGGCACCAGCACACTCGAAAACGGTCGCCTGCCACTGTTCCGCAACTTCGACGAAACCACCGGCAACCCCCTGCCGCGCCCCAATACCCTGCTGATCGACAGCGAACAGCTCGAAGCCGGGGATGCACTCGACGATAAATTCCACGACATGGCTGCCGACGAAATCGAGCGTTTCCGCCGCGAGATCGTCGAACGTACCGGCGACGCCCGCGCAGGCGACAACATCACGGATCAGGAACTACTCCGCGAAGTCATGAACACGGTCGGCAAGGCGGGACAGCTTGGCGGCTCGATCCGCTGCGTGGTGTCGGTCTCGATGCTGACCGAAGGCTGGGACGCCAACACCGTCACCCACGTACTCGGCATTCGCGCCTTCGGCACACAATTACTGTGCGAACAGGTGATCGGCCGCGCCTTGCGCCGCCAGTCTTACGAACTCAACGAGGAAGGCCAGTTCAATGTCGAATACGCCGACGTGTTTGGCATCCCCTTCGACTTCACCGCCAAGCCCGTCATTGCCAAACCGCAACCGCCGCGCGAAACGGTGCAGGTCAAGGCGATTCGTCCCGACCGCGATGCGCTCGAAATCACCTTCCCGCGCGTCGAGGGCTACCGCGTCGAACTACCCGAAGAACGCCTCATGGCGAACTTCAACGAAGACTCCACGCTGACTCTGACACCCGACCTCGTCGGGCCGTCGCAAACCCAGAACGCCGGGATCATCGGCCAATCGGCCGACATGACCCTCCAGCATCTTGGCGACGTGCGCTCTTCCACGCTGCTGTTTCACCTCACCCAGCGGCTGCTCTATACCAAGTGGCGCGACCCCGGTGAGGAGCCCAAGCTGCACCTGTTCGGGCAACTCAAACGCATCACCAAGGAATGGCTCGACAATCATCTGGAGTGCAAGGGCGGCACCTATCCCGCGTTGCTGATGTACCAGGAATTGGCCGATATGGCGTGCAACAAGATCACCGCCGCGATCACCCGGCAGTTTCTCGGCGAACGACCGATCAAGGCACTGCTCGACCCCTATAACCCCAGCGGTTCGACACGGCACGTGCGCTTCAACACCTCCAAGCCCGACCGTTGGGAAACCAGTTCCAGACACTGCCATATCAACTGGGTGGTACTCGACAGCGATTGGGAAGGCGAGTTCTGCCGGGTGGCCGAAGCGCATCCGAAGGTGCGCGCCTACGTCAAGAACCACGGCCTCGGCTTCGAGGTGCCCTACCGCTACGGATCGGAAACGCGCAAATACCTGCCCGACTTCATCGTGCTGGTCGACGACGGTAAAGGGCCGGACGACTTGCTGCGACTGGTCGTCGAAATAAAGGGCTACCGGCGCGAGGACGCCAAGGAAAAGAAATCGACCATGGACACCTATTGGGTGCCCGGCGTCAATCACCTCGGCACCTACGGCCGTTGGGCCTTCGCCGAGTTCACCGACGTGTTCCAGATGCAGGACGACTTCGCCAAAAAGGTCGAAAGCGAATTCAACAAAATGATCGAGGCTGCGGCAGTCGAGACCGAAGCTCAGGAAGCATAACCATGGCTAAACAACCCACCACCAAGAACGTCGAACAGATTACCCACGACGACGCCAAGCGCAAGAACATTCCCACTGCCGAATACCAGTCGGTGCTCGACGATGCGCAGAAGAATCCCAAGCAGGTGCGCTACCCGCGCAACACCGATCTGGATCCGCAACTGGTCTGGCGCGGCAAGGACGAACAGGACTGGAGCGATCTCGTCGTCCATGCGCCGCCGCTCTACATTCAGGAGAAGGTGCATCCCAAGGCGCTGATCGACGAACTGCTGCGCGAATCGAAGGAGCGCGAGCACGACGCTGGGCAACTGACTGCCGATCTCTTCGCCGACTTCAATGGCATTCCCAAGGGCGCCGACAAGACTGAGTTCTACCAGCACGACCAGAACTGGACCAACCGCATGATCCTCGGGGACAGCCTTCAGGTCATGGCAAGCCTCGCCGAGCGCGAGGGGCTGCGCGGCAAGGTGCAGTGCATCTATTTCGATCCGCCCTATGGCATCAAATTCAACAGCAACTTCCAGTGGTCAACCACCAGCCGCGACGTGAAGGACGGCAAGGCCGATCACATCACGCGCGAGCCGGAACAGGTCAAGGCGTTTCGGGATACATGGCGGGACGGCATCCATTCCTACCTCACCTACCTGCGCGACCGGCTGACTGTGGCGCGTGACCTTCTGACCGACTCGGGGTCGATTTTCGTGCAGATTGGCGATGAGAACGTGCATCGGGTGCGGGCACTGATGGATGAGGTGTTTGGGGATGAGAATTTTGTCAGCCTCATACAATTCCGAAAAACAGCTTTTCAGGCTACAGATTATTTGGCAAATACTTGTGATTTCATACTCTGGTATTCAAAGCAAAAGGCGGTATGTAAAGTTCGGCAGCTTCAATATTTTCGACCAACCGAGATGATCGAATCCGGCTTCAACCAGGTTGAATTGCCTGATCGGACGATCATGAGTGCAAATCAAGCGGTAAGCGAACAGCGATCAGAATTCAGACGATTTCAGGCTTCAAATCTTTCGTCGCAAGGCGCCTCTGAAGTTGGCTCACAACCATTCTCATGGCGACACCAGATTTATTCAATTGGCGGTAACAAACACTGGAAAACTCACGTGAAAGGTCTCGGACGCCTTGCTTTGGCAGATCGACTATTTGCAGCTGGGAAGACGCTTACGTTCAAGCGTTATGCCGACGACTTTCCGGTGGCACCATTTAGCAACATGTGGACGGACACAATTCAGAGTACGTTTGCTGTCCAGAACATATATGTGGTTCAGACAAACACGAAGGTTGTTGAGCGTTGCCTCCTCATGGCTACCGATCCAGGTGACTTGGTGCTTGATCCCACCTGCGGTTCCGGCACCACCGCCACTGTCGCCGAGCAATGGGGCCGCCGCTGGATCACCATTGACACCTCGCGCGTCGCGTTGGCGCTGGCCCGTGCACGCATCATGGGCGCGCGCTATCCCTACTACCTGCTGGCCGATTCGCGCGAAGGCCAGATGAAGGAGGCAGAAGTCACGCGCACCGCACCCAGTTCGCAACCGACTCACGGCAACATCCGCCACGGCTTCGTCTATGAGCGTGTGCCGCACATCACGCTGAAATCTATCGCCAACAACGCCGAGATCGACGTGATCTGGGACAAATGGCAGCAGACGCTGGAACCGTTGCGGGAGCAACTGAACGGGTTGCTGAAAAAATCTTGGCAGGAATGGGACATACCCCGCGAGGCCGAAGCCCAGTGGCCGGACGCAGCGAAGAAGCCGCACGCCGACTGGTGGCAGGCGCGCATCGCGCGGCAAAAGGAAATCGACGCCTCAATCGCCGCGAAGGCGGAGTTTGAATACCTCTACGACAAGCCCTACGAAAACAAGAAAGCGGTGCGCGTCGCTGGCCCCTTCACCGTCGAGAGCTTGAGTCCGCACCGCGTATTGGGCGTCGATGAAGACGACGAACTGATCGACACCCTGCGAGAACCGGAGGCCGATTACGCGGCGAAGCAGTCTTTTCCGCAGATGATTCTGGAGAACCTGAAAACGGCGGGTGTGCAGCAGGCGCACAAGGAAGATCGGATTACCTTCACTTCGCTGATGGCATGGCCGGGCGAATTGGTCTGCGCCGAGGGCCGTTATATCGAGGAAGGAAAAGTCGGCGCTGGCGAGACGGCGGCAGGCACAGAAAAGCGTGCCGCCATCTTCATCGGCCCCGAATTCGGCACCGTCCAGCGCGCTGATCTGGTCGAGGCGGCACGGGAGGCCGCCGATGCCGGTTTCGACGTGCTGATTGCCTGCGCCTTTAACTTCGAGGCGCACACCACCGAGTTTGCCAAGCTCGGCAAGCTGCCGGTGCTCAAGGCGCGTATGAATGCCGACCTGCACATGGCCGAAGACCTCAAGAACACCGGTAAGGGCAACCTGTTCGTGATCTTCGGCGAGCCGGACATCACGCTCCTGCCCGAAGACGACATGCTGCGCGTGAAGGTGAATGGCGTCGATGTGTTCAAGCCGCAGACCGGCGAAGTCATTAGTGACGGCGCCGACGGCATCGCCTGCTGGTTCATCGACACGGACTATAACGAGGAAAGCTTCTTCGTGCGCCACGCCTACTTCCTCGGTGCCAATGACCCCTACAGCGCATTGAAGACGACACTGAAAGCCGAGATTGATGCCGAAGCATGGTCCTCACTCAACAGTGACACCTCCCGCCCGTTCAAGAAACCAAAGTCCGGGCGAATTGCGGTGAAGGTCATCAATCACCTCGGGGATGAGGTGATGAAGGTGTTCAGGGTGGGATGAACATGCCTTGGCTCGAAACCCTGAAGCAGTATGTCGAAAAGCGCCCCATCGTCCTGCTGCGATTTTCTGAAGTCGAGTGGCAAGAGCTTGTCAATTCTCGTCGCGGGGTAAGTGAGTTCACGATTGCGAGGTCTCATTCCCACGTCGAAGACATTAAGGCACCATCCCCTTGCCTCATTCTCGGGAGGGATGGCAGCACAGAGCAAATTTACTTTGGGCTAATTTCCTCAAAAGCCCCGATTACTACGCTTGATACCCGGCTTAAGGTTTCGAGGGCTGTTCAAGTCTCGCCATCTTCCGTTGCTACCTTAGCGGCGCTTGTTACTGATTCGCCCTACGCCAAGATGTTTTCTACTCGACTTCAGTCTGAGCGATTAGTCACGTTGCTATCCCCAAAGCTCAGCAGCCATGTAATCGAAAAACTTGCAACCATTCAGAGCAATCGCGGAGGCATGCGGGCGGTAGCGGATTCCCTTTCAGTACCGAAGCGATTTAGTGGGAACGCGGCGCTACAGGAGGATGCGATTCGCACGGCCTTGGCTGCGTTCGGTCTGGCCTCCAATGACCAAGCGTCAAGGGTGGATTTGGTCGATGGACAGGCCAGCGCGCTTAGCCGTGTATCAATCATGGAAGACTCAGTCGTAGAACACGACGCCAGAAGTGTACCGGGCTACTCCTTGATCCAGAGCGATGTAACCGGACGCGCGCTATTCGCAAAGGGCGAAGAGCAATTGGAGGTCTTTACGGCAAATCGGCGTGATCTTGAACATTGCTTCGGCGTAGACCTAATTTACGTCAATCTGACCAAACAGAATGTGGTGATGCTCCAGTACAAGATGTTGGAGCCGGCAGGAAAAGTCGGAGATGAAACGGACTGGGTGTATCGACCAGACAACCAACTTGATACCGAGATAAGTCGTATGAAGACGTTCGCACAGTCTCACGCACCTGGTGCAAAGGAGTTTCGACTTAATCCCCAAGTTTTTTATATGAAGTTTGTTAAACGCGATGCGATCCTCGGAGACGGAGGGATCATTATCCCCTTGGATCACTTCGAGATTGTTCGTGCTGACAAGTCGTTCCGAGGCCCCAAGAAGGGACTCAGGCTCAGCTACAAGGCGCTAAATGGCCGCTATCTCCGTCAGACTCCATTTCTTGACTTGGTCAAATGTGGTTATGTTGGAGCACACGCACAAACGTCAGCCGAACTTCGGACACTTATAGAATCCGTCCTTGATGGTAACAAAGCCGTAGTTGCTGCCGTCCAGCAAAAGGTTAGCTCGTGATGGAATTCCGTATCGCCGACACCTTCACAGACAGCCTTACGCGCCTGACTAGCGACGAGCAGAAGCTCGTGAAGACGACGGCGTTCGACTTGCAGTTGAATCCTGCCAGTCCTGGCATGAGTTTCCACAAGCTGGATCGCGCCAAGGACAAGAATTTCTGGTCGGTTCGGGTCGGCAGCGACATTCGCCTGATCGTTCATCGTAGCGAATCGAGCCTGCTGCTCTGCTATGTCGATCACCACGACAAGGCTTACGAATGGGCCGAGCGCCGTAAGCTAGAGACGCATCCGAAGACCGGCGCGGCGCAACTGATCGAAATCCGCGAGACGGTGCAGGAAATTGTGGTGCCGGTTTATGTGCAGAGCGAGTTGCCGTTGCCGGCAACGCCTGCGAAACCTGCCCCGACAGCAAAGCTCTTGTTCCAATCGGTGTCCGAAGACGAACTGCTGAGTTACGGTGTTCCGCCGGAATGGCTGCCCGATGTGAAGCAAGCCACCGAGGACAGCCTGCTTGCCCTTGCCGATCACTTGCCTGCCGAAGCTGCCGAAGCACTTTTGGAACTGGCAACTGGCGGTAAGCCGCGCGTCCCGACACCGGTAACTGTCAATCCGTTCGACCACCCCGACGCGCAACGCCGATTCCGGGTGATGAGCAATGTCGAGGAATTGCAACGTGCGCTCGATTATCCGTGGGAGAAATGGACGGTCTTTCTCCACCCAGAGCAGCGCCAGTGGGTGGAGCGAGACTATAGCGGTCCTGCGCGTGTATCCGGCTCGGCTGGCACCGGCAAGACCATCGTGGCCTTGCACCGCGCTGCGTATCTGGCACGGCAGAATCCCGATGCACGCGTTCTGCTAACCACGTTTTCTGACACGCTGGCCAATGCCTTGCAATCGAAGCTGAATCGACTGCTGACCCATGAGCCTCGTCTTGCCGAGCGGATCGACGTGCATTCCCTTGAGGCCATCGGACTGCGATTGCACAAGACCCAAATCGGCCCGGCCAAGCTCGCGTCCCGTGATGACATCCGCCAGCTCGTGGGCGATGCTGCCAAGGCAGTGCCGGGACACAAGTTCGGACGCTACTTTCTGCTGACCGAATGGGAGCATGTCGTCGACGCCTGGCAGCTAGATCAGTGGGAGGCTTATCGCGACGTGGTGCGCCTCGGTCGCAAAACCCGGCTGCCGGAAGCGCAGCGTTCAGTGCTGTGGTCAATCTTCGAGCACGTCCGCTCCGGGCTACGCGACAAGAGATTGGTCACGGCCTCTGGGCTATTTACCGCTTTGGCGAATGCCTTGAAGGCAAGAAGCAATCCCGTCTTCGACTTTGTTGTTGTGGATGAGGCGCAGGATGTCGGTATTGCGCACTTGCGGTTTCTGGTGGCGCTGGGTGGTGGTGAGGGGTCGGTGCGCTCGAATGCGCTGTTTTTTGCTGGTGACCTTGGACAGCGCATCTTCCAGCAGCCGTTCTCGTGGAAGTCGCTTGGCGTTGATGTACGGGGGCGGTCTCGCACGCTACGCGTGAATTACCGGACATCGCACCAAATTCGCAGCCAGGCGGACCGATTGCTTGGCCCGGCGGTAACCGATGTCGACGGCAATACGGAAGATCGTAGCGACACCGTGTCGGTGTTCAATGGCCCGCCGCCGCGGATTCTGGTGTTGAATGATGCGGAAGAAGAAAGTGCAGTCGTCGGGCGATGGCTTGCTGAATGCGGAATCGACGGAATCCTGTCGCACGAGATCGGTGTGTTCGTCCGTTCAGCTGCGCAAATCGGGCGGGCCGAGGATGCGGTTCGCCTCGCCAAGTTGCCTTATCAAATTCTGGATGAGCATGTGGCGACGGAGCATGACCACGTGTCAGTCGGCACCATGCATCTGGCGAAAGGCTTGGAGTTCCGCGCGGTGGCCGTAATGGCTTGCGACGACGAAGTGATCCCTTTGCAGGAGCGTATTGAAACTGTTGGTGACGACGGCGATTTGCAGGAGGTTTACGACACCGAGCGGCAACTCCTCTATGTCGCCTGCACGCGGGCTCGGGACCGTCTATTGGTTACGGGGACAGCGCCGTCCTCCGAATTTCTGGACGATCTGGAAGGGAAGTAGGTAGAGGCTGTCGTTCAGCGATTCGATACTACCAATACGAAATCTGCCGCATTGCTGATGTTGCAGGTTGCCTGCGCAAACAGCGGGAATGGCCGATCTCTTGCTTAATGGATAAATAGGCTCGCTCTTAAGTACAAGTTGCTAGCGATAATCTGTTTTATCGCTAGTCAGGATTGCGTCTCGCTTGATGCCAGGTTATCGGCCACATCGGACGTTGGAGGTTGCGGGAGCAAACGGCTGGTGTTTGTAGGTTTGCTGACCATTGGGCACTGAAGGATACGGGTCTGTCGAGGGCTTTAGGCTGCGATCTGATTGGGCAGGTCAGGACTCAATCCCCCGCTTTTCGAGGCAATTGAGGATCCATCAGTCGGTATCGGCCGGTGTCGATCTTCACCAGAATCTTTTGCGCGCAAAGGCTGCCAATCGTGCGGCCCGCAAGAGCCACGATGGAGTCATCCAACTCGCTGGCTACCAACACTTCTCGCAGCCATTGCTCTATCTGGGATTTGGTAGCAACTATCGCCTCGCGCCGCATCCGAAATTCGACGATTGTGGTGG
This sequence comes from Sterolibacterium sp., assembly GCA_041674385.1. Classification (GTDB taxonomy): domain Bacteria; phylum Pseudomonadota; class Gammaproteobacteria; order Burkholderiales; family Rhodocyclaceae; genus JACRAR01. The sequence continues at coordinate 46,750 of JBAYVU010000006.1, read as the reverse complement.
CGAGGGCCAGGACAGGCACTTCGGTCATCCCACGCACAGCCTCATTCGAGCACGGAAACTCGAAATCGCCGACCAATGCCGCCACATTTATTAGCGATTGCCCTCGCGTACTCGATCGTACGACATCCAACTCTGCAGCCTGCAAGACGATTGCGGAGGTCATGGCTTCATCCAATGGCGAGGCCTGGCAAGTCAGACATATGCCATATCGGTCATGCGGAGTCGTTGTGTCGCATTCGGCGCAAGGCAGGAGATAGCAATCGGTCAGCTCGTTACGTACCGGGTCAATCCCTGAGATGGGAAGGCCAGTCGATAGCGAGAGCCACCAGCCCCAAAGCTGAACCCCGCGGTTGGCCCACTGGGCACCTCCTTCATAGACCCATCGTCTCCATTGACTTGCGTAAAAAAATCTTTCGCCGAAGATCTCGTGCTTTCCGATTGCGCCTGCGAATTTCCGTACCTTGTTCGCGATGAATCGCGGGGCCGGATCACAGGCATCCTGATCGAACACCCTTGAGAGATCGATCTTCTCCAAGCCCTTGCGCAGGAAGTCCGACTTCACTCTGCTCAGACCCGCGAGCAATTCGATGGGTACGATGATGTAAGCGCGCGTGGTGGCCCGCCCAAGTGCGCAGGCCAATGTGGTGTCATCCATGTCGATGCCCGCCACAACGATAACGACGGGTTTCTCCATGCCGCGATAGGCCGAAATCGTGGATCGTGAGGCATCAACTCCCTCAAGCGACAAAGAGAACTGACTGAGCACGATCGTGTCCTGCGTCATGACTCCGGCCTTCGAGAGCTCCGCCGTCAAAGCCTGGATACTCTTGGAGACATCTCTGCTGATGCTTCTAGACAAGTCATCCCTAGATGTTGGGCGAGGGCAGTTCACCTCATGTCGTGGCGGTCGCATTTCCATCATCACCTGAGTGATGCCTCCCGGATTCCGGTAGACCGTCGCCAGATAAAAGAATCGCTCGTCGTAGGTTTCCTCCAGGAATTGATAGGAACTGCCCTTTTCGATACCGGGAAGCACCTGGAGCTCATCGGCGAACACGAACTTACGCGCGTTGGCGAAATGGTCGCGCAACGCCAGGTGATCGGCCTCATTGAGCGCCTGGGCCTCATCGACGATCAGCACCGCGTACTGTTGATCCACCTTCCCATGCAGGGCTACCCGAAGCTGAACAGCAGAATATCTTCCTTGCCGCCCTACTGCATGACATCGGAAAGATCAGTCTGCCCGACAAGCTGCTCAATACGCCGTTCAACAACCTGACACAACAGGAACGCAAGGAGATGATGACGCACCCGGCCAAGGGCCAGCAACTGCTGATGGCCGTCGAGCAGCTGGCAGAGGCCGCCATCCTGATTCGTCATCATCATGAGCTTTTCAATGGCAAGGGTTACCCCGATCAGCTCGTCGGCCTGGTGATTCCTCTGGGCGCGCGCATCCTGGCACTGGCAAACGATTACGACGCATTGCAATGCGGCACGCTGACGCTGCGCGAACACACGCCAATCGAGGCTCAGCAGCTGATCCAGAAGGAGCGCGGCCTGCGCTACGACCCCACGGTCGTCGATGCCTTCTTCGCCATGCTGATCGAGGAAGCGAAAAAGCATCCGCAAGAGCTGAACCTGCGGGTTGGGCAACTTAAGCCAGGCATGGTTCTGTCGCGCGATCTGTTACATCGTGACGGCTACACCTTGCTGCCGAAAGGGCGCGTGCTCAATACCGAAACGATCAATCGCATCGCATCCTTGGAGGTGTCGGAGGGACAAACACTGATGCTGACGATTCGCAATGACGCCACTCCTAGCGTGCTGCGCGACCGACAGCCGGAACCGCCGCCATCACTCTGGAAGGAAAAGCTGGTACCCACAGAACGTCTGAGGCCAGGGATGGTGTTGTCGCGCAGTCTCTATCACAAGGAAGGCTATCTGCTGCTGGCCAGCTTCGGCAAGCTCGACGAGGCGATCATCAGGCAATTGATCGAGCTCGAACGCGGCGGTGAACCCTTGAAAATCTTTATTCGCGCGGCGGAGCACTAAATCATGGAAAAACCCAAGATGAAAGAATTTACGGAACGCCGCCTTCTCGTCGTCGACGACGAACCAAACATCGTCAATGCCGTGCGACGGGAATTGCATATGCCGCCGTTCGATTTTTCAGCATACACGATCGACGGCTACACCGATCCCGTCCTGGCATTACAGCGTGCCAGTGAAGTCACTTACGACGCTGTGATCAGCGATTACCGCATGCCGACCATGGACGGTATCACGTTCCTGCGTGAACTCACCCGCATGCAACCCGACTGCATGCGCCTCGTGCTTTCCGGCCAGTCCGATCTCGAAACCCTAGCGCGACTGGTCAACGAGAGTCGCATCTACCGCTTCATCGCCAAACCCTGGAATACCTACTACCTGAAGGCTGCCCTGGCGCAGTCGTTGGACTATGGCGAGGTGCTGCGGGAAAATCGCCAGCTCGTAGGGCTCGCCACCGCGCGCGGCCTTTCGCCGGTGGCCGGCATGGAACCCGGACGGGTTCTCATCGTCGATGATGACCGGGCAGTGGTGAGTAGTCTATCGCGTGCTTTGCGCCCACCTCTCGATAACGACAGCCTGTTCGTCGCAATCCGCGACGAGGCGGGGCCGTGGGTAGCCATGGTGGGCGAGGTGCGCATTCATGTTGCCCACTCGGCAGCGGAGGCCCTGCGCATGGCTGAGACGACAAACTTTTCATGCATTGTTTCCGATTTCCGCATGCCTGAGATGAACGGCGTCGAACTGCTCAAGCGCTTCGCTGCCCGCCAGCCCGATTGCACGCGTATTCTCATCAGTGGCCAGATCGAACACGATGATCTGCTGCTGGCAATCAATCAGGCACACATCTTCGCTTTTCTCGATAAGCCCTGGACGGATCACGACCTGAAGACCAGCGTGCTGCTCGGGCTCGCTCGCCACAGCATTCTGCTAGAAAACCAGCGGCTGGCGGGAGCTTATGAATAGGGGGGCTGGAGCACACCATTTCACCAGAACTGACCTTTACAAGAAATGACTGAGAATGTACTTTGCGCACCATTACCAATGTCCGGCTGCCCACTGGACTACAGACTCTAGGTTTATCCGGTCAGCAAATTCACACATGCAGCTCTGCGGGCCAATCTACTTGTAGGATGGCTGTCGTCCAGAGCCATTCTTACCTGAGCGGCAGGTAACCAGCACATTGCCGGCCAACACGGGCTGCACCCCCAAGGTCGGCTTAGGCCGAATACCGGAATGCCAGCGCGACCCGACTCTGACTAGCGATAAGATGCATTATCGCTAGCTAGGGCTCTGCTTCTTGATCTGCTTCCGAACCGCCAAGGATGCCTGTACCGCGGGATCGTCGAGGAAGCGACTTAATTCAGAAAAGCGTTGCCGACTCTTGGAGTGAGCGGCGGGACCATGGTAGAGACTCACGCTCTCCTGCGCGCGAGTGATCGCGACGAACAGCAAATTGCGTTCTTCGCTGAGCGACACTTCGTCACGCGCCCTAAAGTCTGGCAATAGCCCCTCGGTAACGCCCACAATGAAAACATGTGCCCACTCCCGACCTTTGGCGGCATGAATAGTGCCCGTCACGATTTTGGCAGGCTCTATCGAGCGAATGGCGTTAAGCATAGCTCGCGCATTTTTGTGCTCCCGGCAGGTTGACTCCCAACGATTCAGGTCATCGCGTATTTCCTTGTTATTGCGGATTCCGCCGAGTAGTCTTAAGTACTCTTGGGCACAAAATCGGTAGCGCCCCTCAAGTGAGGGGGGTATTTTTTCCCTATTGATTACCTGAACCGCTTTCAACCATCCTTGCTCCTGAATACCTTCTAACTTTGACAGTTTGGCGCGGAGCATGCTCACGCCGACTGGTTTCTCTCTGGTCTCGCTGAATTCGATCAAACGAACCATCTTAAGCACACGCTGGGCATGAACGCGCTTCCGTTTAATGCCAATACGTGCAGTCTGAACATGGTGCGCGAGTAACGACTGCTCGATGGGCTTCAAGGTGGCCTTGTGCCTGGCGAGTACCGCGATCTGCTGCGCGGGAACACCTTCTGCCATCAATTGACGAATATCCTTCGTTACGCGATTAGCCTGTGCTTTCAGTGAGGAATTAAGCATCAGGATGGGCTCGGGGCCATCGTGCATGGCCCGTATCGACTGCTTTGCTGAGTGCTGTGCAACCGCCGAGGCTAATGCTGCGGTTTGCTTGGTCAGCCGCCGCGAAACCGATAACGGCAGTTGCACGACGTTATCGAGCACATCGCCAAGCGGGGTGTAAGTAGCCCCTGCAAAGGCGAAGATGGCCTGATTGGCATCCCCCAACACCATTACGCTGCAATCTGTCGCTCCGATGAGCTTTGTCAGCAGCTGTACTTGCGCGGGGCTGCAATCTTGATATTCGTCTACCAAGACATGTTGATAGGGCAGCGTAGCCTTGCCAGCGTCTATGAGCTTGCCTGCCTCAGCCAACATGTCACCGTATCCCCGCAAACCTCGTTTTGCTTTTTCCTTCACAAGGCGACGGCGGACTTCCAGTAGCACGTTGAGGTAGCCTTTTAGAGTCGGATATCGTTGTTCGATAGCGTCAGCAAGTTTTATTTGCGCAGCCTGAGCAAGGTCGAACAGGCCAGGAACCAGCCGATGCTTTTCCCATGACAGTTCTCTGAGCTGTTCCTGCCTGCGTTCCAAAATGCGCCTGCTTTTGTCGGCCCATAGTTTCTGCCGTGTGATGCCATTTGCCATTTTGCGGGCGACCGTAAGCAGTAGTGTTTTGGACTGCTTATCTGTCATTGGCTTGAAGCCCCTTTTGGACTGAGGGAGTAACCCGAGAGCAAAACTATGAGCTGTCGACACCTTGACCCTGGCCAGTGCAAGTTCTACAGAACAGAGCTGATCCGTAACCTCGCCTGAGGTTGGGAAATTCATGCGTCGCTTCAGCTCACCCACCGACGCGTTAGAGAAGCTCAACACGAGAATCTTGCTCGGTGGCACCCCGGTTTGGATGAGATGGCGCACCCGCTGTATCAACGTATGGGTTTTCCCGCTACCCGGACAGGCAAGGACCTCGACCCGCTTGCTTTTTGTGGTGATGATCTCTTGATACTGCTGATTGCTTATCGTCACGATATTTCCAGTATCACCGATTGCGTTGTGACTGCTACAGGGTTGCGGTTTTGCTGAAATGCGCTGTGCAAGGATTCCTGAAAAGTCAGCGAGGATTGCACCGCCGTTGGCAACGAGACGCGAATCCTCGCAATTTGCACACATGCGCAATAGTAGAAAATGTACATCTGTATCAGTCGTGATTTTGTACCCTGCACTGCAGCCGAACTTATTGAACGATCATCTTGAGCCACTCCGAAAACTTCACCTTGGAGAGATGGCGCTTCAACTGCGGATAGTCCCGCAGAGCGTTGTGCAATACAAAAGCACCTTCATTGCTATACCGTTCAATCCAGGCATGTGCGCGCTTGCGCAGGGCTGTGCCACTCACGTCAGCACTACGCCCCTGATCCGCTGCCAGTAAACGACCCAATTGGGCGAGCTTGGGAAGCTGGTACATCACGAGATTGTTATCCCAGAACTTCTGGTGATTAAATTGAATCAGATCACTCAGACTGATGATGCCCTGAGGTTTGAGACCTTTGGTGCCTGCCCTGCGACCCTCGATATGTAGGTCACAGAGATCCTTCTCCGCCGGTTGTGCATTGTTCAACTTGCTGGGTTTATCAGCGTAGGCGACCAGAACCGACGGCTGTATTCCATTTTCGTTTGCACGTCGCCCAAAGTACCAAGTCATATAGTCACGCTGTGCTGTCTGGCGCAGGTTGGGGATGTACGCGCCTGCGAGAAAGTCCTTGAGCTGCTTACGAGCCTGCCCCTTTTGGGTTGAACGTATATCACATGCGATTTCGACATAGGTCACGCATACGGCGATTTCGTAACCAAGAGCAGATTCCAGCAGCTCAAGCCCTTCGATGGTTGGCTGATACAGCTCGACCTTGAGCTTCCAGCGAGGGTTAAATGGCATCTGCTGGAGTGATTCCTCCACATTAGTGCAGTGCCTTTTTAGATGAGCAATCTTGATCGGTAGCTCGGGGTGGTCGAGCCAAACGGTAATTCGGTCAAAGCCGTAGATGATGGCCGGCAGCTTGGCGTTGTCTCTGATAGATAGGTGATGGGTAGTTGATTTCATCGGATATCCTTTCAATGTCGAGGGGAAGACTCGTCAGGTCAAATTAGGACGGTCTTGCGCTTCAGGGATGTTGGGTGTTGGATAGTGAAAATATTTGTAGGGGGGCGGCAGAGCCGTCAATGCTGCTGACTCTGCCGCAGATGGACTAGCGGGCCTTCGCCAATGCAGCACGCAACTCCCCGACATTCCATGCCGTAATGCGCGGAGTGAGGCGCCGCGGCGACGGCACATGCCCAGACTTCACCGCACGCCAGATAGTGGCACTCGAACAGCCATACAAAGCCTTCACCACAGGAAGACGCACATTCGCCGTGTCGGGGAGAAAATCAAATTCAGTCAGTGCTGAAGTAAGCGATTTCACAGATGCGTGCTGCGGCTTTGCAAGCACCCGATTAGCGCCCGCAGCGTACCCACCGATCACTTCATCACTGCTGCAACGCCCATTTGAATTGAGATTCATATCTGTCTCCAAGTTGAGCTAGCAACCCGAATACACCATGCATTCTTGTTCTAGCGGGCATGCTTTACAGTTTGAAAATCTGCTGCTTTCAGGCCCCTAGATTCCCGACTCCAACAACACCACATCTCGTCAGGGATGTGGTTTGTTCGCAGATATGGCGCGATACAGGCCGATTACGACAGGAGAAGACAGGAAGTTTCCACTAATTGACAGGAACTATGCAGTTCCTGTTTAACCGCGATATTATTTACAGGAGGAAACAGGAACTGGAGCAATTGCTGTGAAGTTCAATGACAGTGCATGGCCATGCTGTGACGCGCTCGTGCATATGTTTTTTACGGACTGCCCGGAGATCCGCCCCAAGGGGGCGGCACGCACACGTCTGCATAATTATTTGCAGTGCGCACTTGATAGCACTGAGAGCCGGCTGCGCATTCCATTGCCAGAGGAGCAACTAAAACTCATCAGGAAGTTGGTTCCGTGCGTGCGTAAGCATCCCGCTCAACTCTCTAGCGACTTACAACTGCCACCCATTGCTTGGATGAAGATCGGGATTCAACTTGGCGCGATGGGAATGCCACTCTCCGATTATTTTCTCGAACGCTACCTGAAGTGGCGCACGCTCAATCATCAAGCCGAACGACTTGCGCTAGTTGTTCAACGCCAAAGACGGTCTGGGGATTTCGTCCAGTCCGCCGTGGAGCATCCGGATGTCGCCTATGCCCTCGATGTCTTCCTACTAGCCGATATTCCGAACTACAACCAGTCACCCCATAACTGGAAAGTCAGATATCGCCCCATTGATTTGCATGAGCGAGCGGTGGAATCAACTAGGCGCCAAAACCGGGGATCGCCCAAAAAAACGCCAGTAGATCAGGTTGGCAAGGGTGTTTTCGAGGAAACCCAGCAGTGCATCAAAAACGCAGCCGAGCAGCGACTGATCGCAAAGGAACTGCTGAGAAAATCGCCCGATGGGAGATTTGTATTTTCAGGTACGCGTCAGGAGCTTCTCGTCAAACTGCGGCGGAAGTTTCCTGGCAAGTTGCAGGGCAGCGACAGAGTCCAGTTGCAAGCCATTTCCCTAGTTGCCGCGTGCGGCAGATACAGGCGAGCGAGAGCAGTAAATGCTGCCAGCTAACCGATTCATTCGCGGATCAACCTTGGACGACTCGCTGAGTCTAGGATTCGGCACCGTAAATCAGTTGCCGTTGATGCTTCAGTGCCAGCAGCACAACCAGGGTTGTGGAGTGGGCATACAGCACGATGTGCTGATCGACAATGTACTCGCGAAGATCGGGGAGTCCCGTCTGTTGCGCTAAGTTGGCAATAGCAGCCGCTCTTAACTTGGCTTGAGCTGAATTTGTCTCGAAGAACCGTGCGGGGCGACCGCTGGCTGGCGACCAAGCAAGGATTGCGACCATCTCTCGAAGCTTGGCCTTCAGGTTGCGAAATCGAGCATCGGCGGACTCGGCATCTTGGGCAACAAAAAATGCATGCGCATCATCGAGCGTCGCAAGAAAATTTGGTGCGGCCTCAACCTTGGCCGTCGCTGGCAAGGTCATATCAGTCAGCGAGGGCCTGCGTCAATTCAGCTTCAGAGACACGTTGCCCTGCGAGCAACTGCCGCAAGCCTCGTTCCGCTTCATCAAGCAGCACCAAATTGGCGTGTTCCTGCTCAAGGAAATGGTAGTAGTCGAGTTTTTTTGCATCGACAAGCGCGACGTAGCTGGAGCCATTCTTAGTCAGCACCTTCTCGGCGCCGCCGTCGACGACTTCCTCGGCGAGTTCGGTGAGTCTGGCCCGTGCTTCGCTGATGGGCACAACGTCGGAAGTTCGTAAGCTCATGGCAATCTCCATAAATACGTTAACGAATAACGTAACATATTTTGCCGTGTTGGTCGGCGCTATTCAAGAGCTGCCTTCTTTTCCTGATTCGCAGGCACAAATCAAATTCGTCCACATTTCAAGCGCGGCTCGTCGCTCGGTCAGATAGTCATGCTGGTCATAAACAGCGACAAGGCCGCCGAGTGAATGGTTCAAGCACCTTTCAGCAACAATCAGACTTACCCCTAATGCAGAAAGATGGCTGCGAGCGGTTGAACGCAAATCGTGCGGGGTAAATCGCCTGACCTTGTCGCCCAGTCGGGCGCAAAGTTTGTGCAACATGGCATTGAGGGCGCGTTGCTCATAGTGCATCTCGCCCAGCTCAGATTGGCGCCGACTTGTGGTTCGCGCCGGAAGCACGAACCGCGAGCCACAAGCAAGCGTCTGAAGCGCCCTAAACCACTCAACTACGGCGGGAACGAGTGGAATCGTGAAACCCCTGCCGGTTTTGCTGTTGGCGTCTGGTACATGCCATACGGCCTGCTCGAAATCTATATCCTTCCATTCCGCCTTTGCCAATTCGCTAATGCGAACACAGGTGGCTAACTGAATCTTTACCGCCAAGGCGTTTTGATCGCCAATACTGGGCAGCGCAGGAAGAATGATGCGTAGCTCGTCTTCCGTTAGCTTGAGGCGTTGCCGTTTTGGTTCTGGTTTGCCACAAATTGCGGAAACCGTGATGCCTGCGCATGGATTCGCAGTTACTACGTGGCGTGCAATACCGTGCTTGAAAATTTCTGAGATAGCCGTGAATACCAGGTCGGCAACGCTTTGCGATTTCTTTCCGACGGCTTCGATCAATGCAACGACATCGGCTGTACTGACATCCCGCGCGGCCAATCCTCCCAGTTTGGGAAGAATGACATCTTCGATATGGTGACGGCGTTGCTTGGCCGTGGTGGGAGCGAGCCTTGGAAAGACCTTCTCCATGTAGTCAGTAGCCAGTTGTTTTAGTGTCTTGGCAACTGCTCGCTCAATGGTTGCGAGTTGTTTCTCTCTGGCGACATCAATGCCTTTCTGGATTTTGGCACGTGCTTCCAGCGCCTCCTCTTTGGCATGTTTGATTGAGTATTCCGGGTAACGGCCGATTGTCAGTTCTCGGGGTCTGCCGCCAAAACGGTAGCGGAGAATCCAGCTTGCAGCGCCCTTGGCAGACAGCGTAAAAGTCAGACCAGGAACTTCCCCTTGGGCTTTTGCGACTGGATTTCCTGCCCTGATCCAGTGCCTTATTTGAATGTCGGTCAGCCTAGCCATCGGTTTCGCAACTTTAACTTTATGACGCTATTTCAGCTACATGGAGAGCTACACAAATTCCTGTTTATAGAGTGAAATTTTGTGAGACTGTCTGATGCTTGCCTTTTCGCTCGTAGAACGGAAAGGCAAAAAATGTGAGACAACCTGACACTTCGCGATATTCACCTATTAGTTTCAGGTGGCAATCTTCAATCAGCTTCCTTTGGGACGATGGGCTACAATAATATTCCGGGTTGTGATGGTCGATGATAGCGCAACTCGGGGCGTAGGGATTCGGCATATTTTCCGGCAACGCAAAGAACGGGACAACAGATGAACGACTCGCAGGATCACCGCGCTTTTTGGCGCGCGCCTTTCCATGCCGTGGTGCAGCTGGTTGATGCCACAGGAACCTGGAAAGGCGAACTTCTGGACATTTCTCTCAAGGGTGCCTTGCTCAACATGTCGGCCGATTGGCCCGGCATAATCGGTGCGAAGTGTCAGTTGAAGCTCGATCTCGGGGAGGGTGTGGCGATCGTCATGCGGGCGACCGTCGCTCATCTCGAAGGAACGAAGATGGGGTTGCGTTGCGACAATCTTGGACTCGACAGCATCATCCACTTGCGCCGGCTGGTGGAACTCAACGCCGGCGATCCGAATCTGCTGGAGCGGGAGCTGCCGGCGTTATTGCATAGCACCCGTTAGCTTAACCAAGGGGCATCGTTACTTCGTGGGCGGTTTCGGCCGCGGCGTGCCGCTGTCTTGCGGGTAGCCCGCCGCATCGAGCAGGTTGCGCCAGGCATTTTCCTGAAAACCCATTTCCGTTTTGGTTCCCGCCAACAGCACGGGAACGATCAATTGGCCTATGCCGGTGGCTTGCTTGAATTCGGCCGCATCCTCCTGCGTTTTGAGAACCCTTTCGGCAAAGGGTACGCCGCGTCGACTGAGAAAGTCGCGCGCGGTCTTGCAGTTCTCGATGCAGTTGGCGCTGGTATACAGCGTTAGCGGAAATTTCTGCGCGGCTTTCTGGGTGGCGTAGGAAGGGCCGCTGGTCTCGACGACATTCGCCCCAAGCTTTTTCTTCTGGATTTCCTTGTTTTCCAATGGCGGTGGCGGCTGGTCCGCGTAATGCACCTTGCCGTCCTTGTCGACCCAGCGATAAGTGGCTTGCGCCTGTGCCGTCAGCGTGGCGAGGCACAGGGCGGCAAGCAGGGCGCTACGGACCAGAATCGATTGGCGCGACGATGTCCACATGATGGGAAATCATACCACTATGGCGCAGCAGCGCATCGATGCGCGGTTCGCGTCCGCGGAAGGCACGGAAGGACTCGATGGCCGGGCGCGAACCGCCGACGGAGAGTATCTCGCGCCAGAATCTCGCGCCGATGCTCGGGTCGAGGACATTGCCGGACGATCTGGCGCCTTCCTCGAAGGCTTCGAAAGCGTCGGCGGAGAGCACTTCGGCCCACTTGTAGCTGTAATAGCCGGCGGCATACCCGCCGGCGAATATGTGCGAGAAGCTCTGCGGCAGGCGCTGCCACTCGGGCGGCGTGATGACCGCGACCTCGCGCCGGACCTCGGCGAGCAGTTCGAGCACGTCGCCATCCGGCTCGAATTCGCTGTGCAGCAACAGATCGAACAGGCCCAGTTCGACCTGACGCAATGTCTGCATGCCGCTCTGGAAATTCTTTGCCGCCAGCATCTTGTCATAGAGCGAGTGTGGCAGCGGCTGCCGGGTGTCGACGTGGGCGGTCATGGGGGAGAGCACGCCCCATTCCCAGCAGAAATTTTCCATGAACTGGCTCGGCAATTCGACCGCGTCCCACTCCACGCCGTGGATGCCCGATACCGGAAGCTCATCGACCTGGGTCAACAAATGGTGCAGACCGTGGCCGCACTCGTGGAACAGCGTGATGACTTCGTCATGGGTGAAGCAGGCTGGCTTGCTGCCGACCGGGCCGGAGAAGTTGCAGTTGAGGTAGGCCACCGGGGTCTGGATGCCGCTGGCATTCGCCATTCTGCGCCGCGTGATCGCTTCGTCCATCCAGGCGCCGCCGCTTTTCGCTTCGCGCGCATACAGGTCGAGGTAGAACTGGCCGATCAACGTGCCGTCCCTGAGGATACGGAAAAAACGTACATCGGGGTGCCAGCCCGGTGCCATATCCGGCGCCAGACGAACGCCGAACAGCGTCTCGATGATGCGAAACAGGCCCGCCAGCACCTGGGGTTCGGGCAGGTATTGTTTGACTTCCTCGTCGGAAAAGGCGTAGCGCGCCTGCTTGAGTTTCTCCGCGGCCCAGGCCATATCCCAGCTTTCCAGCCGGGCCAGGCCCAGTTGGTCGCGGGTGAAGTCGCGCAGCTCGGCGATATCCTGCTCGGCGAATGGCCGCGCTTTGGCGGCGATTTCGCGCAAGAAGGCGGCGACCTGTTGCGGCGATTGCGCCATCTTCGGCACCAGCGAGACTTCCGCGAAATTCGCATAACCGAGCAGGTGGGCTTCTTCGGCGCGCAGCCGGAGAATTTTCACCAAGACCGAAGAGTTGTCCCATTCCGGTTTGCCCAGTTCGGAGGCGCGAGTGGCATAAGCTCGGTACATGCGGGCGCGCAGCTCGCGGTTGTCGGCGTACTGCATCAGCGGTCCGTAGGAAGGCGCATGCAGGGTGAATTTCCAGCCCGGCCGGTTTTCCTTTGCGGCGGCTTCGCGCGCAGTCTGGCATACATCTTCCGGGATGCCGGCGAGTAACGCCTCCTCCTCGATGTATTCGCCATAGGCGTTGGTGGCGTCGAGCAGGTTCTCCGAAAATTTCGCGCCGAGCGCGGCAAGCTCTTCCTGGATGGCCTGGAAGCGCGGTTTCTTCTCCTGCGGCAGTTCGGCGCCGGAAAGCCGGAAGTCGCGGATATCGTTGTCGATGATTCTGCGCTGGGTGGCAGTCAGTTCCGCGTATTCCGGACTCTCCCGCAGCGCCTTGTACTTGGCGAACAAGGCGAGGTTCTGGCCGAGTTCGGAATAGAAGCGCGTGACCTCGGGCAACAAGGCGTTGTAGGCCTCGCGCCAGGGCGGTATGTCATTGACCGAATGCAGATGGCCGACGATGCCCCAGGCGCGGCTGAGGCGTTCGCCGCCATCGGTCAACGGGGCGACAAAGCCGCTCCAGGTGGCCGGCGTATCGGCGGCTGCGAGCCGTTCCACCAGCGCGCGATTCTCGGCGAGCAACTGGCCGATGGCCGGCGCCACATGTGCCGGCGCGATCGCGTCGAAACGCGGCAGGCCGGAGAAGTCCAGCAGTGGGTTGATCACGGACAGGCGCTTGAATTCAGGATTTGCCGGTCAGGCGCGTCAGCGCCTCGCGGTACTTGGCGGCGGTCTTGGCGAGAATGTCCGGCGGCAGCTTGGGTCCGGGCGCCTGCTTGTTCCAGTCCAGCGTCTCCAGGTAATCGCGCACGAACTGCTTGTCGAAGCTGGGGGGGCTGATGCCGACCTGGTACTGGTCGGACGGCCAGAAACGCGAGGAGTCGGGTGTCAGCACTTCGTCGATCAGATAAAGCCGTCCGGCGGCATCCTGGCCGAACTCGAACTTGGTGTCGGCGATGATGATGCCGCGCACGCGGGCATGGGCCGCCGCTTCGCGATACAGGCGCAGCGTGGTGTCGCGCACCTGGGTGGCGAGCGGCACGCCGAGGAGTTTTTCGACGCTGGCAAAGTCTATGTTTTCGTCATGTTCCCCCATCTCGGCCTTGGTCGCCGGGGTGAACAAGGGCTGCGGCAGCTGCTCTGCCTGGCGCAGGCCGGCCGGCAGCTGGATGCCGCAGATGGCGCCGTTGGCTTGGTAATCCTTCCAGCCCGAGCCGATCAGGTAGCCGCGCGCCACCGCCTCGATCGGCAGCGGTTTGAGGCGCTTCACCACCAGGCTGCGATCGCGCACCTGGACGCGTTCCTCCTCTCCCTTGACCACGGACTCCGGGTCGATGCCAGTCAATTGGTTGGGGATGATGTGGGCGAGCTTGCCGAACCAGAAGTTGGCCACGGCGGTGAGCACTTCGCCCTTGCCGGGGATTGGGTCGGGCAGGATCACGTCGAAGGCGGAAAGACGGTCGCTGGTGACGATCAGCAAATGGTCGGCGTCGACAGCATAAATATCACGCACCTTGCCGCGGCCCAGCAGCGGCAGGCTGGTGATTTTCGATTCGAACAGGGGCAGTTGACTCATGGGTTCGCCTAAAAATGTGGGTTGATTATTTCACGATCGGGTTCAGTTCGCCCTTCTTGTAACGCTCGGCCATCTTGTCCAGGCTGATCGGCTTGATCCTGCCGGCCATGCCGGCGCAGCCGAAGGCTTCGTAGCGCGCCTTGCAGATGTCCTTCATGGCGGTGCGGGCGACGCCGAGGTACTTGCGCGGATCGAAGTCCTTGGAGTTTTCCGCCATGTACTTGCGGATCGCGCCGGTGGAGGCCATGCGCAGGTCGGTGTCGATGTTGATCTTGCGCACGCCGTGCTTGATGCCCTCGACGATTTCCGCGACCGGCACGCCGTAGGTCTCGCCCATGGTGCCGCCAAACTGATTGATGATCTTCAGCCAGTCCTGCGGCACCGAGGAGGAGCCGTGCATCACCAGGTGGGTGTTGGGGATGCGCGCGTGGATTTCCTTGATGCGGTCGATGCGCAGTACCGCGCCCGTCGGCGGCCGGATGAATTTGTAGGCGCCGTGCGAAGTGCCGATGGCGATGGCCAGCGCATCGACGCCGGTGGCCTTGACGAATTCGGCGGCTTCATTGGGGTCGGTGAGCAGCTGGTCCTGCGAGAGCTTGCCTTCCGCACCGTGGCCGTCTTCCTTTTCGCCCTTGCCGGTTTCCAGCGAACCGAGACAGCCCAGCTCGCCTTCGACAGATACGCCGATGGCATGGGCGATGTCGGCGACATGCTTGCTGACCTTGATGTTGTATTCGAACGAGGAAGGCGTCTTGGCGTCTTCCAGCAGCGAGCCGTCCATCATCACGCTGGAGAAGCCCGAGCGCATCGACTGGATGCATACCGAGGGACTCGCGCCATGATCCTGGTGCATGACAATGGGAATGTCCGGGTGAGTCTCGATGGCCGCCTCGATGAGATGGCGCAGGTAGGGTTCGCCGGCATACTTGCGGGCGCCGGCCGAGCCCTGCATGATCACCGGGCTGTTGGTCTCCGCGGCGGCCTCCATGATGGCCTGGATCTGTTCCAAGTTATTCACGTTGAAGGCGGGCAGGCCGTAACCGTTTTCGGCGGCGTGGTCGAGCAGTTGACGCATGGAAACGAGGGGCATGGCAGACTCCTTGGAAACTAAAAATTAGGAATGGGGATTCGGATGGTCGCCGACGCGGACGATCTTCAGGGTGTTGGTGCCGCCCGCCGAACCGATCGGTTCGCCGATGGTCAGCACCATCAGATCGCCGGGTTTGACGGCACCCTGTTCGATCAGTAGCTGTTCGGCTTCCCACAGCAGGAAATCGCGGTCGGTATGGTTCTGCTTCATCAACAGCGGGAAAACATGGCGATACAGGCTCATTCGGTAGCGCGAGCCGACCTCCGGGGTCAGCGCGTAGATCGGCACGCCGGAATTCAAGCGGCTCATCCACAACGCCGTGGAACCGGACTGGGTCATCGCCGCAATGGCTTTGACCTTGAGGTGATGCGCCGTCCAGATCGCGGCCATGGCGATCGATTGGTCGATGCGGGTAAATACCCGGTCGAGGAAATCGTTGTCGAGCGTCACTTCCGCCGATTTCTCGGCTTCCAGGCAGATGCGCGCCATGGATTCGACGGTTTCCACCGGATACTTGCCCGCTGCGGTTTCGGCCGAGAGCATCACCGCATCGGTGCCGTCCAACACGGCGTTGGCCACGTCCGAAACCTCGGCGCGGGTCGGCACGGGGCTCGCGATCATCGATTCCATCATCTGCGTGGCGGTGATGGTCAGCTTGTTGTGGGCGCGGGCAATGCGGATGATCTTTTTCTGCAAGGCGGGCACCGCGGCGTCGCCGACCTCCACTGCCAGGTCGCCGCGCGCCACCATGACGCCGTCGGAGGCATCGATGATGTCCGCGAGCGCATCGATCGCCTCGGCGCGCTCGATCTTGGCGATCAGCAATGCATTCGAGCCGGCGCGCGTCAGCAGCTTCCTGGCCTGGCGCATGTCCTCGCCAGTCTTGGGAAAAGACACCGCGACGAAATCCACGCCGATTTCTGCTGCCGTACGGATGTCCAGCCGGTCCTTGCTGGTCAGCGCCGGCGCCGTGAGGCCGCCGCCCTGGCGGTTGATGCCCTTGTTGTTGGACAGCGTGCCGCCCACGCGCACCAAGGTGACCACCGACTGGCTCGCGATCTCGACGATGTCGAGCACGATGCGGCCATCGTCGAGCAGCAACACCGAGCCCACATCGATGTCGTCGATGAGTTCCGGATAGTCGAGCCCGACGCGCTGCTGGTTGCCGAGCTTGCAGGTCACGTCGAGAATGAAGTGATCGCCGACAGCGAGTTCGATCTTGCCATGCTCGAATTTCCCGATGCGGATCTTCGGCCCTTGCAGGTCGGCCATGATGCCCACCGTGCGGCCGGTATCGCGGGTCACGCTGCGCAGCAACGTCACGCGCGCCTGGTGGTCTTCCGCCGTGCCGTGCGAGAAGTTGAGGCGCACCACATCCACGCCTGCCTCCACCATCCGCCGCAAGACCGCTTCCTCGCTGGAGGCGGGGCCGAGAGTGGCGACAATCTTGGTGCTGCGCATGGCCGCTCCTAGTGGATGGCGCGTTGTTCGAGAATCGCGACAGCCGGCAGGGTCTTGCCTTCCAGGAATTCGAGAAAAGCCCCGCCGCCGGTGGAGATGTAGCTGATGTCCTTGCCGATGCCGTACTTGGCGATAGCCGCCAGCGTATCGCCGCCGCCGGCGATGGAAAATGCTTTCGACGCGGCGATGGCGCGCGCCAGCGTTTCGGTGCCGTGGCTGTATGCGGGGAACTCGAACACGCCGACTGGCCCGTTCCAGACGATGGTGCCGGCATTCTTGGCAACTGTCGCCAGCGCTTGCGCCGTATCCGGACCGACGTCGAGAATCAGGTCGTCGTCATCGACCGCGTCGACGCTTTTGACCGTGGCCGGTGCGGCTGCCGAGAATTCCTTGGCGCACACCACGTCGGTGGGCAGCGGCACCTTGACCTTGAGCATGACTTTCTTCGCCGCTTCGACCAGGTCGCGCTCGGCCAGCGACTTGCCGATTTTCTTGCCGGCGGCCAGCAGGAAAGTGTTGGCGATGCCGCCGCCGACGATGAGCTGGTCCACCTTGTCGGAGAGCGCTTCGAGGATGGTCAGTTTGGTCGACACCTTCGAACCGGCGACGATCGCCACCAGCGGCCGGCTTGGGGCATGCAAGGCCTTGCCCAGCGCATCGAGCTCGGCGGCCAGCAGCGGCCCGGCGCAGGCGACCGGGGCGAACTTGGCGATGCCGTGGGTGGTGGCCTCGGCGCGATGCGCCGTGCCGAAAGCGTCGTTGGCATAGACATCGCAGAGCTTGGCCATCTTCTGCGCCAGCTCGTCGTTGTTCTTCTTCTCGCCCTTGTTGATGCGGCAGTTCTCCAGCATGACGACTTCGCCCGCAGCGACCGAGACACCGTCGATCCAGTCGGCGAGTAGTTTCACTTCGCGGCCGAGCAACCCGGACAGGCGTTTGGCGACGGGCGCGAGTGAATCTTCCGGCTTGAACTCGCCTTCGGTCGGGCGACCGAGGTGCGAAGTGACCATGACCGCCGCACCGGCCTTCAACGCGAACTCGATGGCCGGCACCGAGGCGCGGATGCGTGTGTCCTCGGTGATATTGCCGGCATCGTCTTGCGGCACGTTGAGGTCGGCACGGATGAAAACGCGCTTGCCCTTCAGATCCAGATCGGTGAGACGTTTGAACTGCATATCAAGACCTCTCGGACGGTTGGATGGTTACTTGGCAATGACGCGGACCATCTCCAGCACCTTGCAGGAGTACCCCCATTCGTTGTCGTACCAGGCGACGATCTTGACGAAGGTGCTGTCCAATGCGATGCCGGCTTCCGCGTCGAACACCGAGGTGCAGCTCTCGTCGCGGAAATCGGTGGAGACGACCTTCTCGTTAGTATAACCAAGCACGCCCTTCATGGCGCCCTCGGAAGCGGCCTTCATGGCGGCGCAGATGTCGGCGTAGCTCGCTTCCTTGTTCAACTCCACGGTCAGGTC
Source organism: Sterolibacterium sp. (assembly GCA_041674385.1). Classification (GTDB taxonomy): domain Bacteria; phylum Pseudomonadota; class Gammaproteobacteria; order Burkholderiales; family Rhodocyclaceae; genus JACRAR01. The sequence continues at coordinate 28,701 of JBAYVU010000006.1, read as the reverse complement.
GACCACCGACACATCGGAAGTCGGCACGCGGAAGGACATGCCGGTGAGCTTCTTGTTGAGTTCGGGGATGACCACGCCGACGGCCTTGGCGGCACCGGTCGACGACGGGATGATGTTTTCGAGGATGCCGCGGCCACCGCGCCAGTCCTTGTTGGAGGGGCCATCGACGGTCTTCTGGGTGGCCGTGGCGGCATGCACGGTGGTCATCAGGCCACGCTTGATGCCCCAGTTGTCGTTGAGCACCTTGGCGACAGGCGCCAGGCAGTTGGTGGTGCACGAGGCATTCGAAACAATCGTCTGACCGGCGTAGGTCTTGTCGTTCACGCCGAAGACGAACATCGGCGTATCGTCTTTGCTTGGCGCCGACATGATGACTTTTTTGGCGCCGGCGGCGATGTGCTTCTGGGCCGTTTCCTTGGTCAGGAACAGGCCGGTGGACTCGATCACGATATCGGCGCCGACTTCGTTCCATTTCAGTTCGGCGGGATCCTTGACGGCCGTCAGGCGGATCTTCTTGCCGTTGACGATGAGGGTGTTGCCGTCGACCGCGACCTTGCCCTTGAAGCGGCCATGCACCGAGTCGTAGCTCAGCATGTAGGCCAGGTAGTCGGGTTCGAGCAGGTCGTTGATGCCGACGACCTCGATGTCGGGAAAGTCCTGGACCGCCGCGCGCAACACCATCCGTCCGATACGGCCAAATCCATTGATGCCGACTTTGATTGCCATGCTATTTCTCCTGAAAAATTACAAAACCGATTTCACGGCGGCGATCACATGCTCCACCGTGAAACCGAATTCCTTGAACAACTGGCCGGCCGGGGCCGACTCGCCGAAACGGTCGAGGCCGATGATCGCCCCGTCGAGACCGACGTACTTGAACCAGCCATCCGTGACGCCGGCTTCGACGGCGATGCGCGGCATACCCTTGGGCAGCACTCTCTCTTTATAGGCCGGATCCTGGCGGTCGAACACGTTGGTGCTGGGCATCGAAACCACGCGCAGCGGAATCTCCTCGGCCAGCGCCGCCTGCGCCTTCAGCGCCAGGTCCACTTCGGAGCCGGTGGCTATGAGGATGGCCTTGGGCTTGCCGCCCTTGGCTTCGGCGAGGACGTAGCCGCCCTTGGCGATATTGGCGATGGTTGCCGCATCGCGCTTGACGAAAGGCAGGTTCTGCCGCGACAGGCACAGCGAAGTCGGGCCGCTGCGTTTTTCCACGGCCTGGATCCAGGCCACCATGGTTTCCAATGTGTCGCAGGGGCGCCACACGTCCATATTGGGGATCATGCGCAGGGTTGCCGTCTGCTCGACGGGCTGATGGGTCGGCCCATCCTCGCCCAGACCGATGGAATCATGGGTGAAGACATAGATGACGCGTTGCTTCATCAATGCCGCCATGCGCAGGGCGTTGCGGGCGTATTCGGAGAACATCAGGAAGGTGCCGCCGAAGGGCAGGATGCCACCGTGCAGCGCCATGCCGTTCATGACGGCGCACATGCCGAACTCGCGCACGCCGTAGGAAATATAGTTGCCCGGCGTCTTGCCGCTGACGTGCCGGCAGCCATTCCAGTTGGTGAGGTTGGAGCCGGTCAAGTCGGCCGAACCGCCGACGAACTCGGGCAGCGCCGGGGCCAGCGCATTGATGGCGATCTGCGAGGCCTTGCGGGTGGCGACGGTCTCGGCCTTGGCGTCGATGGTCGCAAGTGCTTGCCGCGCATGTTCCGACCAGTTGGCGGGCAGATCGCCGGCCATGCGCCGCCTGAACTCGGCGGCGAGTTCGGGATAGGCCTTGGCGTAGCGTTCAAACTTGCGGTTCCAGTCTTCTTCCCAGGCACTGCCTTTCTTCCGGGCGTCCCAGGCTTGGTAGACTTCCTGCGGGATTTCGAAGGGGCCGAAATGCCAGCCGATATGCGGACGGGTTGCGGCGATCTCGGCATCCCCCAGCGGTGCGCCATGCACATCGTGGGTGCCTTGCTTGTTCGGGCTGCCGGCGCCGATCACCGTCTTGCAGCAGATCAGCGTCGGGCGCTGCGGGTCGGCTTTGGCGGCCGCGATGGCGGCGTGCAGCGCTTCCGGATCATGGCCGTTGACCCTGGCGATGACTTGCCAGCCATAGGCTTCGAAGCGCTTCGGCGTGTCGTCGGTGAACCAGCCCTCGACATGGCCGTCGATGGATATGCCGTTGTCGTCCCAGAAGGCGATCAGCTTGCCCAGCCCCCAGGTGCCGGCCAGCGCGCAGGTCTCGTGGGAAATGCCTTCCATGAGGCAGCCATCGCCGAGAAAAACGTAGGTGTGATGGTCGACGATCTCGTGGCCGGGCCGGTTGAATTCGTCGGCCAGCAATTTTTCCGCCATCGCCATGCCCACGGCATTGCTGATGCCCTGGCCGAGCGGCCCGGTGGTGGTTTCGACGCCGGGCGTGTAGCCGTACTCGGGGTGTCCCGGCGTCTTGCTGTGGAGTTGGCGGAACTGCTTCAGGTCGTCGATACCGAGATCGTAGCCGCTCAGGTGCAGCAGGGCGTAAAGCAGCATCGAGCCATGACCGTTGGAGAGCACGAAGCGGTCGCGGTCGGCCCACTTGGGGTTGTTGGGGTTGTGGCGCAGGTGGTGGTTCCACAGCACCTCGGCGATCTCGGCCATGCCCATGGGCGCGCCCGGATGGCCGGAGTTGGCCTTTTGCACGGCATCCATGGCCAAGGCGCGGATCGCGCTGGTGAGGTTGTTGAACACGGGCGGTTCGAAATCGCTGAAAGTTGAATTGGACATCTGAATCCTTCGGTTATCCTGCTCGGAGCAAGCCCGTAATTATCTGCCAAACCGGGGGTTTTGGGTAGCTGGCGGTGACTGATAGAAACAGACTATTGATGGATTTGCTGCGTGCATGTGCCGGGTTTCGCCCCGGCGGGCGAGTTCCTTTCTTGTCGCGACAAGAAAGGAACCAAAGAAGCGCTCCCCGCTGTCCCGGCCTACGGCTTCCCTCGCTCCGGACCGCTAGCCCGGCCGGACTCGCAAACTCGCCTTCGGCTCAAACAGCGAGTCCGGACTGCCCCGGTCTGGCAGTCCTCCGCTCGGCGGGGCAGAGGGGCGGGTGGGTCGAATTCGGCACCGTGATTTCTATTCTATTATCCAAAATAGATTGGGGTAGTGAAGTTCCGGTTAGTACCCAAAGCAGCCGTTGTCCGAAAATTTCCTTGTCCCATTTTCACCGACCGACTTAAAAACACAACTACCAGTTGGCTCTCCGCGAACATTTCTCGCTGCCAATCTACTTGTGCATTTACTGACGATAGCTATGTACTACGAAAAATTGAATCAACTAGGCGGCTCCCGGCACCAACCAATTTGGCGAGTACGCGAAGCTGTTCACGACAAGAAATAATCTCCGATGGCTGAGGGTAGTTTAGGGCGTGATCAACCTCCCCCCAAATCTCTTCAAAAAGAGTGCGGACTTGCACTTCACAGCAAATGGGCGAGTCAGCTCTTGGGCGGACCAAGTAATGAACGCTGGTATAGAAGCTTTCTTTAACATGCACTGTAATCCCGGCATTTTCAAAGAATTGCTTTGATTCCGGATCCCATGTGTAGGCCCGAGGGGGTTCAGCCAAGTACCAATCCTTAAGGTTAACCACCTTGTTTAGAATTTCGGCATGAATCTTTGGGAATTGGTCTTGATAGACGTGCAAGACCCGCACTCCAGCTAAGTCGGTAATTTTTTCGAATACGTTATCCGGTCCAATTGAAACCTCATTGCTCCACTTTCGCTCTAGTTTCCCGCGAAGGTGGCTTGAATTCTTGAGACGCATCTTGACAGAGTGAACGATTGGCAGGTCAGAGCAATTCAATTTCGGATGAGTCAGAAACCATTTGCCAACACCTTCCATAAACAAGGATAGCTCATGCGACTTCTCCTGAACCGCAGTCAGTGCGGCGTTAATCGACTCCTGCCTGTCCATGTTTGTCTTGCTGATTATTTTAGGGAGTCCATGCGCGAAAGCATATCCTGTGCAAATTCAATATACTTGTCCTTCATGCTCTCGTATATTGCTCGGTTGGCCAATACAGTGCTTCGATCCCCAGCCTCTAGATCTTTGCAAGACGGCACTCGCCACATGGGGAGGTGATATCGTTGCGCCATTGTGGGAAGTGTATTGTGCGTGTGCATAATCGCGGTTTCCCCAATCGGATGACCAAGAAGCGCCTTGCTAACATGGTCACGAATCTCCGGCCGAACAAACTTCTCTATTGCGTTAGGTATCTCCATTGCATAATTGTAATGTGCCTTAGCCAAATCCCACCTCGTGACCCCGGTATACTTTTTGGCGTTGTAGATAGTGAAGCCGAGCAGCCGCACGAAGTTGGGGGGGAATGATTTTCGCTTCTCCGCAGAAAGCAGATGAAAGATCGTGTCGAACTGTTTCTTCCATACAGCGAGCGCATTACCAATATTTCGTACACCATAAAGCGAAAACATATCCGGCATACAAGGAATTACGAAGCCATCGGTCGTGGAAATGACCACCTTATTCATAGCGCCCAAACTAGGAGAGGTATCCATGATCACGAAGTCGTACCCGTGTTGTTTGGCGTATCCTTCAGCCAGTTCCCGCGGCCTTGTGATCGTCCGGACCGCAAGAGGGTCACCCTGATAGACGTCGCTCCACCGCCCCGCAATCTTATCCTCGTAAAGATGCATTGTAAGGCGCCCCGGGATAAGGTCTAAGTTTGTAGCTAGTGGAACCGGAGGCGGCATGCTTCCAATTTCCGCCGCGCCATCTTCTGCTGGCTTCAGCAGGAAGTGAATTGACCTCGGCATTGAGGTCAATCTCTCGAAAGCCTTCTGTGATAACTTATCACGAGCGGACTGAAAGTCCTCGATAAAGTCATCTTCTTCAAGCCATATCTGGTGGAGAGCTTCTTCGTCCAGTCCGAGGATTGTGAGATTGCACTGAGGATCGAAATCTACAATCAAGGTGCGGTTGCCTAACTCAGCTAACGCATGCGCGAGGTGAAACGTTAGGGTAGTCTTACCAACGCCCCCCTTATTATTAAATATGGAAATAGCCTTCATCGCGAACCCTCACGTAATTGTGCAACAAAAGATAGTCGTAAAGCAGCCGGTATTGCTTGTCAAGTTGTCTCGCGCTTACCCCATAGCTAGCCACAACGACAATCGAATTATGCCTTCCTGCCGGGCTGCCAGAAAAAAACTTGCAATGTCCGCTTCTGGCCGACCAGAGCCTCAGGAGTCAACGATTTCACCGCCAGATAGCCGTCGGTCAAATAGCCATGACAATTAGGATTCAATATTGCGCCTAAGACGTTCGGTCAAGATTCTCATGACGGCAATACTGAAATGGGGTGTGGCCTCGATCAGGCTGATGAACTCGCCTTCTCGAACCTCCGCGATCCTGGAATGACTCCTGGCTTCTGCATCGGCAGAACGGGGTTTGCCGTCAATCAGAGCCATCTCGCCAAACATGCCTCCATGCTCGATAACGGAGATAACAACCCCATTCTTACGAATCTCTACGCCACCGGAGAGAACGACAGCGAGATAATCGCCGGGATCGCCGACACGGAAGACGCTCTGACCCGGTTCATACTCGCGGATGGTGGATTGATGCTGACCTTCTCTGCTAAGGAGTTTCTGTACTAGCCAAGCTGAAACATTTTCCATGACGCATTTCCTGTATGAGATCAGTTGAAGTGGCCGGCAGCGCTTCTTTGGTTACTTTCCTGTCGCAACAAAGTAATTCGCCCCGGCATGACGCACCGCCTCAGCTCCGCTTGCGGTTCTCCATCAAGCGCAGCAGCAAGGGCGTGAAAATCAATTGCATGGCCAGTTCCATCTTGCCGCCGGGCACCACGATGATGTTCGGCCGCGACATGAAGGAGTCGTGGATCATGCTCAACAGATAGGGAAAATCGATGCCCTTGGGATTGCGGAAGCGGATCACCACGAAAGATTCGTCCAGGGTCGGGATGTCCAGCGCGATGAACGGGTTGGAGGTGTCGACGGTCGGCACGCGCTGAAAGTTGACGTGGGTCTGCGAGAACTGCGGGGTGATGTAGTTCACGTAATCCGGCATGCGCCGCAGGATGGTGTCCACCACCGCTTCGGTGGAATAGCCGCGGGCGCGCTTGTCGCGGTGCAGTTTCTGTATCCACTCCAGGTTGATGATGGGCACCACGCCCACCAGCAGGTCGGCATGCCGCGCGATGTTCACCTTGTCGGTCACCACGGCGCCGTGCAGGCCTTCGTAGAACATCATGTCGGTGCCGGCCGGAATGTCCTCCCAGGGCGTGAAGGTGCCGGGCTTCTGCCGGTAAGGCGCCGCTTCCTCCTCGTCATGCAGGTACTTGCGTATCTTGCCGGAGCCGGTCTTGCCGTAATCGCGGAAGAGCGCTTCGAGTTCTTCCAGCAGGTTGGCTTCGGGACCGAAATGGCTGAAGTGATGGTTGCCGTTCTTGGCGGCATCGGTCATCGCCTGCTTCATTGCCTGGCGATCGTAGCGATGGAACGAATCGCCTTCGACGAGCGCGGGCGCAATCGATTCGCGGCGGAATATGTGCTGGAACGTCCGGGTGACCGAAGTTGTTCCGGCGCCTGAAGAACCGGTGATGGCGACGACGGGGTGTTTGGCTGACATGCTGTCTCCCGATGGCTTAATTCGTCCTGAACAGCGAACGCGTTGCGAACAGCGGTGAGTCGAAACTGTTTGCATCCCTGCCGCTGACATAGTCGTCATGATAGCGCGCAACCTGGGCGACTTCATTCTTCGAGCCGAAGATCAGCGGCACGCGCTGATGCAGGCTGTCCGGCTGCAACGCCATGATGCGCTCCCTGCCGGTGCTGGAAGCGCCGCCGGCCTGCTCCACAATGAAGGAGATCGGGTTGGCTTCGTAGAGCAGGCGCAGCCGGCCGGGTTTGGCGGGATCCTTGTTGTCGCGCGGGTACATGAAGATGCCGCCGCGCGTCAGTATCCGGAAAGTTTCCGCGACCAGCGAGGCGATCCAGCGCATGTTGAAGTCCTTGCCGCGCGGCCCCGTCGAACCGGCCAGACATTCCGCAACATAACGTTTCACCGGCGGTTCCCAGAAGCGCTCGTTGGAGGCGTTGATGGCGAATTCCTGGGTGTCTTGCGGAATGCGCATCTGCGGATGCGTCAGCATGAAGGAGCCGATCTCGCGGTCGAGGGTGAAGCCGTCGACCCCGTTGCCGGTGGTCAGCACCAGCATGGTGGAAGGTCCGTAGAGGGCAAAGCCGGCGCAGACTTGCTGCGTACCCGGCTGGAGAAAATCCGCCAGTTTCGCCGTCTCGCCCGGGTTGGGCGCGCGCAGGATCGAAAAGATCGTGCCCACCGTCAGGTTGACATCGATGTTCGAGCTGCCGTCCAGCGGATCGAATACCAGCAGATACTTGCCGCGCCTATGCGGGTTGGATACCGGATAGACTTCCTCCATTTCTTCGGAGACCATGCCGGCCAGATGGCCCGACCACTGGTTCTCCTGCAGCATGACCTGGTTGCTGATGACGTCGAGTTTTTTCTGCACCTCGCCCTGGACATTGACTGTGGCATCGCCCGAGGGAGTCGCCGCATCGCCCCAGGCGCCGATCAGGGCGCCCTTGCTGACTTGGTTGGAGATGATCTTGACCGACATGGCGAGCGAATTGAGCAGCCCGGAAAACTCGCCCGAGGCGCCCGGATGCTTGTGCTCTTCCTCGATGGTGTAATGCGTCAGCGTCTTGCGCCCGTTATGCATGGCTGCTTCCTCTTCAAATTTTTAAGGCTACGCGCCAGCCCGGATAGAGCTTGTCCGCATCGGCTGCGAAAGATTCGAAGGCGCCCCTGAGCTCCGCGTGATCCTTGGCGTATTCGACCAGATTGGTGCCCGCCATCCAGGCATCGCGTGCCTGCTTGAGCGATCTGGCGCCCGCTGCGCCGCCGCCCTGGTGGCCGAAGGCGCCGCCGCCGGAAGTCTGGATTATGTTGCAATGGCCCAGATTGTCGAAGAACCCCGGCAGGCGCAAGGCGTTCATGCCACCCGAAATGATGCCGGTGGTGGCCTTCATGCCCTGCCATTCCTGGCGGTAGAAGGGGCCGTCGGCGCTGTCGCGCTCCAGCATATAGACAATGCTGCGGTCATCCTTGCCGCCTTCCATCTTGCCGTAGCCCATGGTGCCGACATGCATGCCGGAAGCGCCTTGCAGCCGCGCCATCTTGCAATGCACGAAGGCGCTATAGCCGCGCTTCGACTGCGCCGAGGTCACGGCGCCGTGGCCGGCGCGATGGTAATGCAGGAACTGGCCGGGAAAACGCCGCCGGCAGGTGGTGACCGCGGTGGCGCCGGCGACGTAGCCATCGACCAGGAAGGCGACGTGGGAAGCGTTCTCGGCGAAGGTTTCGAGGATATATTCGCCGCGCGCGATCATTTCGAAGGGATCGTCGGCGGTGATGTTGGCCGAGAACAGCTTGGCTTCGCCGGTCTTGTCCTGTGCGCGGCGCATGGCATCGGCGACCAGGCGGATGGTTTCCCGCAGCGGCGCGAACACCTGGTTGCCCTGCGGCTCATCGTTCTTGATGAAATCGCCGCCCAACCAGAATTCGTGGCAGGCATCGGCGAACGGCTGCGGCCGCAGGCCCAGCTTGGGCTTGATGATGGTGCCGACGATCATGCCGCCGTTGGCCAGCGGACGACCGAGGGTGCGCCACATATCGACTATGTTCATCGCCGGGCCGTCGAACAGCGCCAGGAACTTGGGCGGGATGTAGAAGTCGTGCATCTTGGCGTATTCGACGTCGCCCATGCCCTGGTTGTTGCCGATGGTCAGGGTCAGGAAGGAGGCCAGCATCGCGCGTCCATCGGTGATGTTGCGGTCGAATAGCTCCACCGGATAGGCGATCTTCATGATCTCGCGGGCTTCGTCGATGTCATAAACCAGCGCATCGACGCTGCGGGTGAAGTCGTCGGTGGTGCTGACTTCCACATTCGTGCCCGTGGAAGATTCGGCGGCGAAGTGCGCGGCGGTGGCGAGATAGTTGCCGAAACCGGTTTTCGGTTTCATGAGGTAGGCGCACAACACGTGACGGCCGCCGGCGATCAGGTCGGCTTCCTCGAGAGCGAGATTGGCGTAGCGGTTCGACTGGTCCATGTCGATACTCCTTATGGATTTTGATGATGAATGAAAGCTGCGGTTGAAAGCATCTTAGTGCGCATGGTGTATAAAAGACATTCACAGTTTTTTATGGTGACCATAAATTAGGGCGTATGCGCCGATCGACCGGGAATACGCCCTAAGCGATGGAGCCGGCGCAGTTGGTCAAGACGGGTGCCGCCAAGGTCGGGCAGCACAGTCAGCGCGCCTCTGAAATCCTGCTGTCGGGTGTAGTCGTTGCTGGTGACCAGCGTGGGGATGCCGCAGCCGAGACTGGCAGCCAGCCCATGGGCCGAATCCTCGACGGCGAGGCAGGCGCCGGCGGGCAGATCCAGGCGCTGCAAGACCCAGCGATAAATATCCGGGGCGGGCTTCTTTGCCGGCACGACATCGCCGGCGCCGATGACTGCGAACCAGCTCTCGGCGGTCGGTCCCAGGTTGGCGCGCAGCAGCGCCGCGACGTTCTCCGGCGAGGCGGTGGTAGCGATGGCCAGCAGCAGGTTTGCGGCGCGGGCCTCGTCGATCAGCTCTGCTACGCCTGGGCGCAGCGGAATGTGAATGCCTCCGGTTTCCAGCCGTGCCACGAAATGTCGCGTCTTCGCCGCATGCAGGCGGGCGATCCGGTCGTCGCAGTCGGGGCGGGAAAGAAAGGCCGGGTCATGGCGGGCAGCGAAATGCCGGATACGCTCCTTGCCGCCCGCGACCGCGAGCAGACTGCCATACAGTTCTTCGTCCCAATGCCAAGCCAGCCCGTCCTCGGCGAAGGCGGCATTGAAGGCGGGCCGCTGGCCGTTACGCTCGGTATCGGCCAGCGTGCCATCGACGTCGAAAATGATTGCGGACAAGTTCATGGAGCTCAGCATAAGAACAATCTGACATAAGCAACAGTCACAAATATTTATCCAGATGATAAGCTGCGGTCTTTACGCCATACGGGTTCTCCGCCATGAAAAACGTCACGCTGCGCCAGCTCAAGGTCTTCGAAGCGGTGGCGCGCCACCTTTCCTTTTCGCGCGCCGCCGAAGAACTGCACCTGACCCAACCCGCGGTCTCGATGCAGGTGCGCGGCCTGGAGGAAGACGCCGGACTGCCGCTCACCGAGCAGGTCGGCAAGAAAATCTTCCTGACCGATGCCGGCGCCGAACTCGCGCGCCATGCCCGTGTCATTGCCCGGCAGTTGCGCATGGCGGAGGAATCCCTGGCGGCGATTCGCGGCCTGCGCGGCGGCCAACTCAACATCGGTGTGGTAAGCACCGCCAAATATTTCGCGCCCCGGCTATTGGCGGTTTTTCGCACCCGGCATCCCGGCATCGAGCTGAACCTCGGCGTCTATAACCGGGAGAAGATCGTCCGCCAGCTTGCCGACAATGAGATCGACCTCGCCATCATGGGCCGCCCGCCTGCGGAACTGGACACCGTCGCCGACGCTTTTGCCGCAAACCCCCTGGTCATCATCGCCCCGCCGACGCATGCGCTTGCCGCCCGCCGCCGCATCGCACCCACCGCGCTGGGACAGGAAACCTTCCTGATCCGCGAGCCGGGTTCGGGCACGCGCAGCGCAATGGAGCGCTTCTTTGCCGAGCAGGAGGTGAGCCTGGCGCATACCTTCGAGATGAGCAGCAACGAAACCATCAAGCAGGCGGTGATGGCCGGCATGGGTATCGCCTTTATTTCAGCGCGTACCGTTGAGCTCGAATTGGCGGTCGGGCGGCTCGTCACCCTGCGTGTCGCCGGCACGCCGGTGCTGCGCCAATGGTATCTGGTGCGTCGCGCGGAGAAGCGTCAGCTGTCCTTGGCGGAAGCCTTCCGGCAATTCCTCTGCACGGAAGCGGCAGGGTTGATGGATGAAGGTCCGTCCGTCACCTCGGAAACGATCAAGAACGCCAGGCGGGGCAGGAAAAATTGAGCACACGCGCTAATGAGCTGGCAACGAGTCGATCGCAATCAACTGCTCAAAATAATCTCCGGCTCGGTTCTCATAGGTCATTTTTAATGGGAAGTTATTCATGGCTGTCGAAAGCCAGATGTCGATTTTTTCCATATCAGGCGCGGTGGTTGCTCTTTTCAGGTGCACGGCTTGGTGGGGCATGCCGTCGATTTCCACGTCTTCCACGCCCAGGTTGAGAATGTCGTAATGTTCCAGGCGTCTGCCGATCGTGATTTCGGGAGAGAGATATTTCTCTTTCTCCTGGGTGAGGTAGAGCTGGTATAAGTAAGAAATCTTGTCGTAGGAATTTCTGGACAGTGGTTGTGAAAAGAAAGCTTTGCCGCGGGACCAGCGGTATAAGCCTGTCCCCCAGTCAAAAATTGCCACGGCGGGCGGGTTTTCGTTGAACTGGGTGGAAAATTCCATGGGGCGGAGCGTGTCGCCGATGATTTTCCCCTTGGCGATTTCCACCATTTTGATTGGATGAAAGAACTGGAATAAGCCAGTCGTGCTGACGGTACTCGACAAGGTGTAGTTGCCGTTTTCAATCACCCATTGGTGGATTGCCAGACCGGCCAGCCAACGGGATTTCCCCCAATAAAACCGGTAAACCAGTTTTCCATTCGGCGGCAGGCGTTGAGCCACCTTGTCCTCGTCCTGCTTGTCAGGCAATGGGGTGGAAACGGACTGCGAGTCGGCAGCCGGACTCTGGTCTTGGATTGCTTGCTGCGGTTCGACGGCAATGATGGACTCGGGAACGGGCGATGACGCGGGCATCCCAGTGTCCGGACTTTGTTGGGGGGGCGATGGCGGTTGCGGGTCCGGGATTATTTGCTTGCTTACGGGGGGCAAGGGCTGCTTGACAGGCGTTTCCAATGGCAATATTTGAACTTCGAGAGAAGAGGGCATGGCGTCCGGAGCGATTGGCCACCACCAATGAAGAATGCCGATGTCTCCGATAATCGCGAGGTGCACCAGCAGGGACGCCAACAGCGCCCAGGCAAGGCGGGAGGAGTCTCGGCGAAAAATGTTTATTTGCATTCGGATACCGGATTGCTTAAATTCATTTGCCTCGGCGAGTGGTCAGTCATGCGAAAGTTGATGGATAAATATGCATCCCAGCGAAAGCCGGGATCCAGAAACGTACTGGAGCGCGCAGCCTACCCTTGGGGTATTCCGGCTTTCGCCGGAATGACGAGGTACTGGTTTGACGCATCACGGGAGCAGGCATGATAATCGGCTTTACCCTGGTTTTCCCCGCATGAGGCAGCCCGGTAGCGGCACCTTCCAGCAGATGCGATTATCGTCTTGGGACAATTTCCTGTCGATGCACCCTGGAACCAAGTGCGGGCAGTGATCCGATGGCATCGCTCGAATCGTTTTCGCAACGGCTGATCTCCTGGCACAAGCGGCATGGTCGTCACGACCTGCCCTGGCAGCAGACCTCCGACCCTTACCGGGTCTGGCTGTCGGAAATCATGTTGCAGCAAACCCAGGTTGTCAGCGTTATTCCCTACTATCGGCGCTTTCTCTCGCATTATCCGACGCTGCCGGCACTGGCCGCCGCACCGCTGGAAGATGTCATGGGACTGTGGAGCGGTCTCGGCTACTATGCCAGGGCACGCAATCTGCATCGCTGCGCGCAAGCGATCATGCACCAGCATGGCGGCAAGTTTCCGTCCCAACCCGCTGCCTTGGCAGAACTGCCTGGTATCGGCCGTTCCACAGCCAATGCGATTGCCGTATTCTGTTTCGGTTTGCGTGCCGCGATCCTCGATGGCAACGTCAAGCGCGTGCTTTGCCGCACGCATGGCATCGAGGCGTTTCCGGGAACGGCCGCCGGCGAAAAAATCCTGTGGTCGCTGGCCGAATCGCTGCTTCCCCTGAAAGATGCGGCGACTTACATTCAGGCGCAGATGGACCTCGGCGCCACCGTTTGCACACGCAGAGAACCTTACTGCCTGGCTTCCGCGACGAACTGTCCTTTGGCCGACATCTGCGTTGCGCGCAACACGGGTCGCATTGCCGAACTGCCGGCCACACGGCCGCGCAAGGCGCTGCCGCAGCGTCAAACGCGCGTGCTGCTGCTATTCGGGGGGGATTGCGTGCTGCTCGAACGGCGAGCGCCCAGCGGCATCTGGGGTAGTCTGCTGAGTTTGCCGGAACTCGGCCTGGCTGACGATCCAGCGGCATATGCCGCCAAGGTACTGGGCTGCGCTGTGGCGGGTTTCAACGAGTTACCGCCGCTGCGACACAGCTTCACGCATTTTCAACTGACACTGTTGCCGCTGTCGGGCGAGGCGAGACTGTTGCCCGGTGCGGCCGAAGCAGCGCGCTATTGCTGGCTGAACCGCAAAGACATCGACACTGCTGCGCTGCCGACCCCGGTGCGCAAGATCCTCAAGGATTTCTTCAAGCCGGCAGCGCCCGGTGGCGCACCAGCACTTGCGCCGGTGTCGACGCCGATTCCCTGAAGTGTTTCGCCAGGCGTTCCGCCAGATACACCGAACGGTGCTGTCCGCCCGTACAGCCGATGGCGATAGTCAGGTAGGCGCGCGAGTCACGAATATAGGCGGGCAACCAGTCGGAGATGAAGCGACAGATATCTTCCTGCATGCGCATGACTTCCGGCTGGGCTTCGAGGAATTCCACCACTGCCGCATCGCACCCCGTCAGCGCGCGCAACTGCGGGTCATAATGCGGGTTGGGTAAGCAGCGCACATCGAAGACCAGATCGGCATCGAGCGGCAAGCCGTGCTTGTATCCGAATGACTGGAACAGCAGGAGCAGCGAGGCTTTTGAGGGCTGGGCATTCAGCGTGACCAGGTCCCTCACAAAGGCACGCAAAGCGTTGGGCCGGAGATCGCTGGTGTCGATATGGTGGCCCAACCCGGCGATGTTCTCCAATCCCTCGCGTTCCCGGACGATCGACTCGGCCAGCGTTGTGCCTTGGTCGGCCAGCGGGTGGCGTCGGCGCGTCTCGGAAAACCGTTGTATCAGCACTTCGTCGCGTGCGTCAAGAAAGATGAAGCGCGGCTCGATCCCCTGTTTGTTCAAGTCGCGGAGTTGGGCGGGCAGGCCGGCGATGCTGGCGCCGCCGCGCATATCCACAGCGACGGCGGCGCTGGCATAACCTTCGTTGCGCAGCTGTTCCACCAGTTGCGGCAACAACGGCGCCGGCAGATTATCGACGCAGTAATGGCCCGCATCTTCGAGCACGTTGAGGGCGATGCTCTTGCCGGAGCCGGAAAGACCGCTGATCAGAACCAGTTGCATGGTTGCAAGCATAGCCAATCCTGGCTTCGCTGTCATTCACGCTATGCTTTTCATGGACGGCCGGGGGTAAAACGCGCTATGCTTCGCCCCCTCCGCGCCCGTGGCTTAAACGGATAGCGTGCCGACCCCTGCGGGCGGCATTCGGAAAACACGCGGTAGAATAGCGGCTGGTCTTATCTTTAACGTCCACCCCAAAGCGCTCGTAGCTCAACGGATAGAGTACTGGCCTCCGAAGCCAGGGGTTGTGGGTTCGATTCCCGCCGAGCGCGCCAAATCACTGCTAACGTGGCAGACATTGTGTCCCTAGCGGCGTAGTCATTCCGTTTCGGAACAACTACGCTTTCGAAAGGTCGCGGAACAGGTATGCTTGACTGAAGCCGTTCGGCATCGCGCAAGAAGCAAGAAATTAAGGGTATCCGGATTTTCAGGTGGACGAAGAGACCTGACGTACATCCGTGTATTTACTTTAAGCCCGGATCGGTCTATAGTACATACGCTGTACATCCATGGAGTCGCCGATGCATACCACCCGAGCTTTCAAGAATGGTAATTCGCAAGCAGTCCGCATTCCTGCCGACTTGGCTTTTGAGCGCACCGACCTCGATCTTGAGATCGAACGTGTGGGAGAGGAGATTCGAATTCGTCCCGCTCGCCGTCCTCTGTCAGGTGTGCTCGCCAAGTTTGCCAGGTTCGCTCCTGCCTTCATGGTTGATGGCCGGGGCGATCAGGAACAGGCCGACCGGGATGCGCTGTAATGCCGAGGTACATGCTGGATACCAACATGTGTATCTATCTCATGAAGAATCAGCCGGATTCTGTCGCCAAGCGCTTTGCCCAGTGCTATGTCGGTGACGTGGTGATGTCTGCAATCACGTTCGCAGAGTTGGAATACGGTGTGGCGATATCGGCCAATCCAAAGAGGGAACGCAAGAACCTGTTAAGCCTGGTTGAGGATATTCCCGTCATGCCCTTCGATGCGGCCGCCTGCGTAGCTTACGGCCCGATCCGGTTAGCCACCCGTGACGCCAAGGAGGACGCCCTTGATAAGCTGATTGCCGCTCATGCCGTATCCCTAAATCTGACCATCGTGACCAACAACGCGCGGGATTTTTCAAAATATCCAGGTGTGGTGATGGAGAACTGGCTGGATTAGCCGTCCACATACAACTCAGACCCAAAACCATTTTCCTGGACCAAATCTGCCGACGATACCAAAGCATTGGAAAACCTGTTGCCTCTACTCTACAGCACCTGGCTGATCGATCACATCTGCGAAAAAAGATAAGGATTTCAGCAGTTACTTGCTGGTCGACGATGGGGCACCAATCCTGCTAGCGGCGCACGGTTACAAGCCGCAAGATCGTGGCGAAGCAAAGTGCCTAACTGCTTTCCCACAGATCAATGGTTCCCAATTCGGGCATGGGGCGGTAATTCCGGATAAAAGTTTCCACTTCATCGATTGGTAACGGTTTGCTGATCAAGTAACCCTGAATTTTTTCGCAACCGATGGAATGCAGGTACTTGAATTGGGCTTGCGTTTCCACCCCTTCGGCAACCACGTCGAGCCCCAGTTTGTGCGCAAGCAGAACCGTGACGTCGCATATGTCCGCATCGTTCTGATCCGTTTCGATATCCTTGACGAAGGAGCGGTCGATCTTCAGCGTGCTGATGGGAAACAGCTTGAGATAGGACAGCGACGAGTAGCCGGTGCCAAAATCGTCGACCGAAAGCGTGAGCCCCCTCTGCTTCAATATGTTCATTGCGGCGATGGTGTCCCTGGGAGAGGACATGGTCATGGACTCCGTCACTTCCAAATCGAGCGATTCAGGCGCCAGGCCATATTGGCCCATCAGCTCATGGATACGGTGAGGGAGCTTTTTGTCGAGGAATTGACTGGCACTCAGATTGACCGAAATCCGGATGTGCGCGGTATCCCCGGTTTGCCAACGGTGCAGTTGACGGCACGCCTCCTCTAGCACCCAGTCGCCCAGGGCCTGAATTAGCCCGGTTTCCTCGGCGATAGGAATGAAATCGTTGGGAGGAACCAGCCCGCGTACCGGATGTTGCCAACGAACCAGGGCCTCGACACCGACCAACCGTCCGGAACGGAGATCCAGTTGAGGCTGATAGTGAAGTACGAATTGCTGGCCGGCCAAGGCCTTTCGCAAATCGGCTTCGATGGAAAGCCGCTGGACGGCTGCCATTTGAATCTCTTCTTTAAAGAATTGATAGTTGCGTCTGCCTTTGGCCTTGGCGTGGTACATCGCGACGTCGGCCTTCTTGATCAAATCTTGCTTCTCCGTGGCATCGTCCGGAAACAGGCAGATGCCGATACTCGGAGAGCTTTGCAATTCCTGTTCGTCTATCAGGTAGGGTGCCGAGACTGCCGTCAAAATCTTGTCGGCAACGTGGGCAACATCGGCTGGCGTGTCGATTTCGGGCAGCACGACGATGAATTCGTCACCCCCCAGGCGCGCCACAAGATCGCTTTGACGTACTGCCTCGGTCAGTCGATGTGCAACCTGCACCAGTATCTGGTCGCCGATCAGGTGGCCTAGCGTATCGTTGATGGTTTTGAAATGATCGAGGTCGATCAGCATGACAGCCAGTTGCTTGCCATTGCGCTCTGCCGTCCCTAGGGCCTGCGCTAGACGCTCGTTCAGACTGAACCGATTGGGCAGTCCGGTGAGTGTGTCGAAATAGGCCAGTTCCGCAATTTTTTCTTCTGCTTTCTTGCGCTCGGTAATATCGTAATGCGAGCCGATATAGTGGGTGACTACGCCCTCATCGTTTCTCACCGCCGAGATGATTAGCCACTTCGGGTATTCCTCGCCGTTCTT
This sequence comes from Sterolibacterium sp., assembly GCA_041674385.1. Taxonomy (GTDB): domain Bacteria; phylum Pseudomonadota; class Gammaproteobacteria; order Burkholderiales; family Rhodocyclaceae; genus JACRAR01. Next base: position 11,504 of record JBAYVU010000006.1, on the reverse strand, counting down.
GCGCCTGTCCCAGATTTCTCCTTGCCATCCCCCCGTGTTTCTGATGGATTCCCACATTGCCCGATAAAAGTCCGCGTCGTGGCGGCTCGACTTGAGGATTCGGGGGTTCCGACCGACGATTTCCTCGGGGGGATATCCGGTGATTTCAGTAAAAGCACGATTGACCCTTAGAATGTTGCAGGCCGCGTCGGTGACCACCATGCCCTCCTGCGACTCGAAGGCGGCGGCGGCGATGTGCAGTTCGGTTTCGCTTTGTTTGCGTGCGGACTCGGCTTTTCGACGTTCCTGCTCGCGACTTTGAGCAATCCAGGTCAGCAGCAGCGTAACAGCCGCTGTGAAAATGAATATTCCCGCTCGAAGGAACAAATTCCATCGCCATCCGGAGAGAACGATATCGAAGGGAGTTGCGACAGCCACGCTGATCCCGGTATTTCCGACCCGGCTAATGGCGTAAATACGCTTCATTCCGTCTGTTGCGGATATGCCGATGTGCCGCGTCAAGGAGTTGTCTGAGCCAATGTGCTCCTTGACTGACGAACTTCCGAAAACACTGATGTCCTTGTTCCTTTCGGGGGAGGGAATGCGGAAGATCAGGTCGCCATGTTTATTGAAAAGGGCGGCTATCGAACCTTCCAATGCCGGTTTGACTTGGGCCAGCACGCTTTCAAAATACTTGGGGTCTATTCCTGAAACCGCCATGCCCTGAAACTTATTACTGTCGTCGTATATGGCAACGGAGAAGGCAATGCTCATGTCGTTGCCAGTGGCCGTCTTGAATGGACGCGAGACATAGAAATTAGGCTCCAGCGGCTTGGCGATATGCGCAACAAAGTAGTCGCGTTGCGAAGAGTCGAACCCCTTCAGTTTTGGAGTGGCCGTGAACTCGACCCGGCCCTCGGCATTGATGACGACCAGCGAGCGAATTTCCGGGAATTGGGCCTTGCGCTTGGCGAGCAAGGCGTCGAAGTCGGCTCGTTGCGCAGGCGTCAGCGATTTCTGTTCTTCCGCAATCGTGCTCAGAAGATGCTCAATATTTCGCAACAGGCTGCCCACCTGGGCTTCGGCAATGCGATCGCTATACTCAAGCGTACGAAATTCACGCTCGATCGTCTGGTGGTATTCGTCATAGGCAAACCAGGCCAGCGAACTGCCAACAAGCAGCAAAACCACGATAGGCAGCGTCCAGATCGATGTCAAATGACTGTCGATAAGACGCTGGGTTAGTTTTGACATTTGAAATGTCGCAAGGGCAGTGGGTGAATTGGACTAATAATATGGCATTCTGAACCAATGATCGCTGAAAGGAAACTCTATGCGCCGGGTCGGCGCATGCCTTTGTTTTCGGCAAACGTACAGCGGGAAACGTATTTTGCCGCAGCGGCAAAATCACGCTTTCAAGCGGTGGGAGGGGAAAACCGTCCGGTACTCGGCCGGTAGATCTTCCAGCCAGGGTGGGGCGCTTAGGTTCTTAGCTGATACCGAGCCGTCCCAACTCGCGGCCGAAGGCCTTGTCGGTCTTGAGGATGTGATTGACCAGCCAGTCGCGCAGAAAGGACATCACCTCGGAGCCGAGCGCCTCGCCTTGCTTGAAACGCGCCTGATGCACCAGTACGCCCTCCACCAGTTTCGCATGCTGCTCCTGGTGATTGGGCACGCCGCTTACGCCGTGACGTTTCATCAGGCCGTCTTCGTAGCCGAAGTGCGAGGCGGTGTATTCGATTAACTCGTCGAGCAGATTGCCGATGGTTTGCTGTCCGGCGCCAGTCTGCATCGCCTCGTTGAGGCGGTTGGCGATGGCAATGAGTTTCTTGTGCTGGCTGTCGATCTCACTGACACCGGTCGCAAGGCTGGAACTCCAGGTCAGCAAAGGCGCCACGGCCAATCCCATGCTGCTGTCGCCGCCACTACCTTGTCCGAAGGACGCGAGCCGGCCGGACAGGCTGGCCGAACTTTTCTCAAGCGCCGACGAGGTCTTCTCGGTTTCCTGAATCAGCGCCTCGGTGGCCTGCGATGCCGAAATCATTTCGTCGACGGCTTTTACTATGCCTTGCGCTTGCTCGCTTTCCATCGCCGTTGCAGCAGCCAGTCTGCTGATCTTGGCCAGCGTGCCCTCGGATTGCTCCTTGATCTGGCGCAGCATGGAAGCCGCATTGCCAGCGTCGGCGACGCCGCCCTGGATTTCCGGTGCCAGCGAGTTCATCTGCGTGACCGCAGCGGTGGTGTCTGCCTGAATTTCTCCAATCATGCGCGTGATATCGGTCGTCGCCGCCGCCGTGCGTTCCGCGAGCTTGCGCACTTCGTCGGCCACCACTGCGAATCCGCGGCCCTGCTCGCCGGCCCGCGCCGCCTCAATGGCGGCATTCAGCGCCAGCAGGTTGGTCTGGTCGGCAATCTCGCGAATGATGTTGGCGATGCTGCCGATCTGCTTCGTGCCGTCGACGAGGCGTCCGACCTGGACGGAAGAGGTGCCGATAGCGTCGGAAATATGCTGCATGCGTTGAGCGGCAAGGTTGACAGTGGCCTCGCCCCGGTGCGAAAGCTCCACGACTTGGCGCGAATCGCCCTCGGTTTCGCGTGCCAGGTCCGACACCACCTTGATGTTGTCGTCGATTTCGCGGATCGCCGCGCGCGTTTCCTGATTGGTGTGGGACTGCAATTGCAGGCTTAACGCCATTTCATTGGCCTGCGCCGAGAGCCGGCTGATGCAGGCCGAGATGTCGCGGCCATCGGCGGCAATCCCCTCGAAGATGTTCCTCAGCTCATGCCGCATCTCGCATAGCTTGCCGCGAAGGGTTCCTGGGGTCTTCCCGGCATCGTTGGCGATTAGGCGGCCAGCGGTTGTTTCCTCCACCAACGCTTTCAGTTCCCCTAATGGCCCTCCGAGCTCCCTGAAGAATATGTTGCGGAATAGCGCCTGTAGTTTAGCTTCGCTCATCATGACCTCGTCATCTCAGTTCAAACGGTGTTCATATTCAATTGGGTTCAGCATTCCCGCTTGGCTGCATAGCGGCTGGAAAAGGAAGGATCACCGAGCATGTTCTGCCTGGAGATAAAAGCATATGAGGATAGGTATATCCCGATTGAGGATATCAGGGCGAAGCATGCGAGACCCTGACAGCGGTCAGCTTTTTGTTGCAGTACGGCGACAAGCCTGGCTCAAGTCAACTCAAGCCGCATGCTTGCGGTGTTGCCGTCTTTGGCGGGGCGATCGCTGCCGAGGCGCTTGGAAATACAATCAGCTTGTCGGGCAATTTCCGGATACTGCGTCGACGTTGCGTTGCAGCCAGTATTCGAGCAGCGCGAGATGCCAAAGCTTGCTGCCCTGGATGCGGGTAAAGTGTTTTTCCGGTTCGGCGAGCAGCCGCTCGACATAGTCGCGGCGATAGATGCCGCGTTCGCGGCAGGCGCGCGAATTGAGGATGTCGCGCATAAAGCCGAGAAATGGGCCTCGCACGTACTTCAGCGCCGGCAACGGGAAGTAGCCTTTTGGCCGGTCGATCACCAGATCGGGCAGCAGACCGCGGGCAATGCGCTTCAACACATGCTTGCCGCCGGAGGCCAGCTTGAGTTCGGGCGGCATGCGCGCAGCCAGTTCGACCAGACGGTGGTCGAGGAAAGGCACGCGCGCTTCAAGCCCCCAAGCCATGGACATGTTATCGACCCGTTTGACCGGGTCGTCGGTGATCAGCAGGGTGACTTCGGCACGCAGCATCTGGTCGATGAAGTCATCGGCGAACGGCGCCTCCAGATGCTTGACCAGCAGCGAGGCGCTGGCGTCGGTGCCGCAGTAGGGCGGCTCTACCATGGTCTCGAACTCGTCTTGGTCGCGGTCGAAGTAGCGGCTCCTGAAGCGTTCGAGCGGCGCTTCCCCGCTGGCGGCGCGCATCGCCTGGTGCCAGCTGTAGCCGGCGAAGACTTCGTCGGCGCCCTGTCCGCTCTGCACCACCTTGACTGTGCGCGATACTTGCTCGGACAGCAGGTAGAAGGCGACGACGTCCTGACTTTCCATCGGTTCGGCCATACAGTCGACCGCTTCAGGAATGCGTCGCAGCACCTCATCGTTGGAGATGCTGTACTTGTGGTGACGGGTGCCGAAGTACTGGGCTACGGCGTCGGAATACTCGAACTCTTGCCCCATTTCCTCCGGCTGGTCCTCGAAGCCGATGGAAAAAGTCATCAGGTCACGTGCGCCCTGCTCGGCCAGCAGTGCCACCAGCAGCGAGGAATCGAGTCCGCCCGACAGCAACACGCCGACCTTCACGTCGGCGATTTCCTGGCGCTTCCTGACTGCTGCGCGCAGCGCGGCATGGATTTCCTCGGTCCATTGATATTCAGTCAGCGGCGTCGTGGGCCTCTGTGCGCGCAGCTGCCAATAGCGGTTCACCGTCGTCCTGCCGTCGGCATCGACGCGCAGGGTCGTTCCTTGGGCGAGCTTGCGGATGCCGCGCAGGATGGTGTGCGGCGGCGGCACCACGCCGTGCAGCATGAATTGATAATGAATGGCGAGTGGATCTATCGCAGTATCGACACCGCCGGCTGCGAGCAGGGCTTGTGTGTTGGAAGCGAAGCGCAGGCAGTTCGCATCGCGGCTAAAGTACAGCGGTTTGATGCCGAGACGGTCGCGCGCCAGGAACAGCGAATGCGTCTGGCGGTCCCAGACGGCGAAGGCGAACACGCCGTGCAGGCGCTCGACGCATGCTTCGCCCCACTCGGCGTAGGCACGCAAGATGACTTCGGTGTCGCCGTCCGAAACGAACTTGTGCCCGAGTGCCAACAGGATGGAGCGCAGTTCCGGATAGTTGTAGATCGTGCCATTGAACACCAGCGCGATGCCGCGGGACTCGTCCACCATCGGCTGCTGCGAACGGTCCGAAAGGTCGATGATTGCAAGACGGCGGTGACCGAAAGCGAGCGGCCCATCGGTCCAGGTGCCTGACGCATCGGGTCCCCGGCGCGCCAGACGCTCGTTCATCCGCCCAATCGCGAGCAAGTCCGCCGCTCGACCGTCAAACCGAAATTCGCCCGCTATGCCGCACATGGCTGGAAGTCACCTCGGCGCGAAGCCAGGCGCCCTTACGATAGAAATTACAAATGGCAGCAAGTGATTTCCAAAACGCCAAATTGCATGGTGTGCGAATCAGTTACCAGGCTTGAGATTTCGAACATATGCTCCCTTGCTTTGACCAGAAAATATATACCATCAGGATGGTACCATTCGTTGCCGTCTGTCGTCACCAACATGCTCGATCGGCGGCATCCCATAAGCAAGCGAAAAATCGATGCAGCGCTGAACATGGAAGGGCTAAGGTTGGCCGATCTGGCCTGCCCCCTACTTTCCGGGCGAGAAGGAGCGAAACGCCATCAATGGGCTTGTTGGGGTGAGGTAGAGATCAAAGGCCACACTCCTCCAGGCCGGCGCTGTTAAGCGCGCGTGCGTTGGAGTACAATGAATCGCGATGGATTCCAGGCGCTGATGGGATTCATTAGTGACCACTCATTGCCAGCGCTCATTAAGTCCTGGTTGTTCCGTTTTTTTCCACTTGGCGGCATGTGGGTGTTGCCGCCCAATCCCCATGCCACATCAGCTTACTGCTGCCAATGCAGTGCCATCGGCCTATCGGAGAGATACACCGGATATCGACCTAAGGTGGCAAACGCTGGAGATGTGCGAAGAGTATCGAGGAAGCGAAACAGGGCCTTACAGAGCGCGCGGCTTTTGGACGGCGGATGACGGAAATGAACAAAGCGGAAGCACACGCCAAGGTGAGGATATTGAATTCTCCATGAAGAAATTGACCAAGAGCTCCTCGGACAACCGGACTAGCGATATGCACGCCACCCCAATCCTTCAATACTTGAAGCAGCACGTCCAGCAACTCGACTCGGAAATCGCCACCGCAATGAGGATTCCACTGGCCCAGGTGCGTGTTTCCCTCATAGACCTATCGGCACGTGGGGAAATATCCAGTTGCAGTGTTACCCGCTTCAACGGCGGCAAACCCGTTGAGGGGATGCTCTACAGGATTGCCGGATTTATTCCACCATCGGCTCCGGGGCCGAAGCCTGGTGGTAGTGGCGTCACTGGCGGGTGAGCAACGCTCCTTCCGCCGTTCCCAGTTGGCGCCTCCACAACGACAAGTACCCGCAACGGCATCCTGTCGTCTGCGAGATTGACGGCAAGGAGTACCGCGGAACCTATTGGGTCGCCGGGAAAATATTGACTGTCTCGACCGGCATGGGTGGCAAGAGCAAACAGGTCGCCTCCATGAAGCCTGAGACCCTGGCAAAACAGTTGCTAGCGTTAATGGCAAAGGAAGGCAAGGCATAGCGTCGATGCAACTGCGCTTCTCTGGGGCCAGCTACTTGAAACCGAGTTTTGAGACGTTGTAGCTAACAGATTCGGGTACTGGCATCGGGTCCTGGAATTTGCGCATGCTGCATGCCGAACTATACTTACAAGTGACCGGAACTCGCTACTTGGCGCAACTTAAGCTGGGAGCATTCCGACAGGAATCCAAAAGCCGATTCGGATTGCTGGGTTTCCGTGTGATGGAAACCAAGACCAGCACCATTCGCTTGTTCCTGCAAATCCGGGACAGCAATGACGGCTCGGTCGTCCGGGAAGGTTCCCAGGAGACAACCGTTTCGCATGAACCCCTGGCGGAAGAATTCGTTTCCATGAAAAGGATAGTCGAGGAATCCGCCCGCGATCTCCTGGCACATTTACCTTAGGGGGTGTTCTCAATTAATCGGCGCGATGCCGCTCTGCTTTATCGTTCGCAGATCACTTAACATTGGCATAGCCAACTCCATGGAATACGGAGAGAAATTCAACGCATTGAGTCATCTCGTCGGGGCCTTGCTGGCCTTGGTGGGCGCTATCGTGCTCATCGTGCTGGCGGTTATGGGTGGAGATCCATGGAAGATAGTGGGCGTGACGATTTACGGCGTGACGCTGTTTATGTTGTATAGCTTTTCGGCGCTTTACCACAGCATGCGCGGGCATGCCAAGGACATCCTGCGCGAGTTGGACCACCACGGCATCTATCTGCTCATCGCTGGCAGTTACACCCCTTTTTGCCTGGTGACACTGCGCGGTGCCTGGGGCTGGTCGCTGCTCGGAGTGGTGTGGGGGCTCGCACTGATAGGTAGCCTGCAAGAATTGAGAACGATCGGTAAAGCGCGAATATTGTCGGTAGTGATTTACATTGTGATGGGCTGGGTGGCAATGGTTGCGCTGGTTCCGTTGCTGTATGCGCTGGGGCCGGCGGGTTTCTCCTGGATCGCGGCTGGAGGAGTGTTATATACCGTCGGCATCGTCTTTTATGCGCTTGATGCACGCGTCACCCACGCCCACGGTATCTGGCACCTATTCGTGATTGCGGGAAGCATTGCGCATTATGTTGCGATCCTCCATTACGTGCTTTAAGTTGATCGAGTCAAATACTGCCAACAATAAGAGTTGACTATAAGAAGAATAGTGCGTACAAGTAGGAATATGTTTGTCGTGTCAATATCTCCGCACTGTTGAAAGCCCCCCGTAGTTCTTCAAATCTCTGAAACTCCGCTTGGCAATTTCCGCATCTGTTGCGAAATTGCAGCACAAACATACCCCCAGAGTGTCATCGTGACGTTTTGGTTTTTGCATTTATTTAAGGAATAATTTTTATGGCACTAGGTACTGTTAAGTGGTTCAACGACGCCAAAGGTTTTGGCTTTGTTACACCGAGTGATGGCGGCGAAGATCTTTTCGCCCATTTTTCCGCAATCAATATGCCCGGCTTCAAGTCACTGCAAGAGGGTGAAAAGGTTTCGTTTGAGGTGACGCAAGGCCCGAAGGGCAAGCAGGCATCCAACATCCAGAAAGCTTAATCTCTCGTTCTTGAGAGGAATTCAACCCGCCTGATGGACTACGGCGGGTTTTTTATTTGTGTCTGGCCCAATTAGACGGGATAAATTCAGAGGGGTTTCTGGAGCGGGCGATGGGAATCGAACCCACGGCTCTAGCTTGGGAAGCTAGGGTATTACCATTATACGACGCCCGCCTGGGTGGTTATTGTAAGCAGGAAAGCGATGGCGAGCAAATCCCGCAGATTTCGCATGTTAGAATTTTGCGATGCCTGACTTTATCCTTAACGGTGAGCCGCGTCGGCTCGACGCGGAGATTTGCGTCACACGCCTGCTGGAAGATCTCGGCTACGCCGGCAAGCGCGTCGCAGTCGAAAAGGACGGCGAGATCGTACCCAAGAGCCGTCACGCGGTGACCCTGATCGAACCGGGCAGCCGCATCGAAATCGTCGTCGCCGTTGGCGGCGGCTGAAGTTTTCAGGTTGATACATCGCCATGAACCAAGACCAACTGATTATCGCCGGCCGCGGCTACACTTCGCGTTTGCTGGTCGGCACCGGCAAGTACAAGGACTTTGCCGCAACCAAGCAGGCCATCGATGCCTCGGGTGCCGAGATCGTCACGGTGGCGATCCGTCGTATGAATATCGGCCAGGAACCCGGCCAGCCTTCGCTGCTGGAGGTGATGCCGCCTTCGCAATACACCTACTTGCCTAACACCGCGGGCTGTTACACGGCCGAGGATGCGGTGCGCACGCTGCGCCTGGCGCGTGAGCTGCTCGACGGTCACGACCTGGTGAAGCTGGAAGTGCTGGGCGATCCGAACACGCTTTTCCCGCACATGCCGGAAACCCTCAAGGCGGCCGAGACATTGGTCAAGGATGGCTTCAAGGTCATGGTGTATTGCAGCGACGATCCGATCCAGGCCAAGCTGCTGGAAGACATCGGCTGTGTCGCGGTGATGCCGCTGGCATCGCTGATCGGCTCGGGCATGGGCATCCTCAATCCATGGAATCTCAAGCTGATCATCGACAACGCCAAAGTGCCGGTGCTGGTCGATGCCGGCGTCGGTACCGCTTCCGACGCGGCGATCGCGATGGAGCTCGGCTGCGACGGGGTGTTGATGAACACCGCCATCGCTCTCGCCCGGGACCCGGCGCTGATGGCCGGGGCGATGAAAAAAGCGGTCGAGGCGGGCCGCGAAGCCTGGCTGGCCGGGCGCATGCCGAAGAAGCTGTATGCCGCCAGCCCGAGTTCGCCGACCACCGGCCTGATCAATTGACCGAAGTCCGGCACGAGCCGATACGCAGCTTCGTGCTGCGCCAGGGGCGTGTCACCGCTGCCCAGCAACGCCATTACCAGCAAGGTTTGCCGCAATGGGGCGTCGCCTATCGGAGCGCCCTGCTCGACTTCGCCGAGGTGTTCGGCCGGCCGGCTGGCAGTGCGCCGAAATTCCTTGAAATCGGCTTCGGTATGGGCGAGACTACGGCCCTGATCGCGGCGGCGCATCCTGAGAACGACTACCTCGGCATCGAGGTGCATACCCCCGGCGTCGGCGGCCTGCTCAAGGAAATTGCCGAGCGCAATCTCACCAATGTGCGCATCGTCCAGCACGACGCCGTGGAAGTGTTGCGCGACATGATTCCATTGGCATCATTGGCGGGCATCCACATTTTCTTTCCCGATCCCTGGCCGAAGAAGCGCCACCACAAGCGCCGCCTGCTTCAGTCGCCGCTGGTGCGGCTGCTGGCCGAGCGTCTGGCGCCGAGCGGCTATTTGCACTGTGCCACCGACTGGGAGGAATATGCGCAGCAGATGCTCGAGGTGTTGGGTGCGGAGCCCTTGCTGATCAACACTGCCGAGGGTTTTGCCGAACGCCCCGCTTACCGGCCGCAGACCAAGTTCGAGACGCGCGGTCTGCGTCTGGGACATGGCGTCTGGGATGTGGTGTTTCGGCGGTCCGCCCCAAAAAGCTGAAAGCCCTCCAAGGGAGGGCTTTCAGGGCATGCTGATTTGATTGCTTAGTTGGTCGCCATCCGCTTCCAGCCGACCCACGCCAAGACACCGAGTCCGACGAAGGGGCCTGCCACCACAGCGGCCAGACCGATGAACGGGGCAGCGACGGCGAGGGCGATGGTCTTGGTGAGCGGCACTTTTTTCGCCAAGGCCTTGGCGCCTATCCATGCGAGTGCCGCGAAGGCCACCACAGGCATTGCGAACAGATAGGCCAGACCGATGAAGGGGGATGCCAGGAACAGCGCGATGTTCTTTGCCGTACTCTCATGCTTTTCAGCAACAGCGGCTGGTGCGGCGGGTTCGTAAGCGGCGGTGCCGTGGGCGGTGACGATCACCACTGGCAACCAGCCTGCGCTCTTCTTGAGCGGTGCGGCTTCGTATCCGGCGGTTTCGTAGATCTCGTTTTTACGTAGGGCGCTCATGATTTTCTCCTTGAGTTAGATTGCATTTAAGGTCTTCTTGACCATTACTACGCAATGGCTGTGCCAGGTGTCGGCTCATGCGTAATAGATCACGAACTATCAATGACTTGCAGCATAAAACCGGCTGCGGGAGAAACCGCCGAGGCGGTGGCGAAAGACTCGGTTTGTACATTTAATTTATACGGCCAGACCCGGTCCGGTGGGAATTTATCATTTGCATCAATCGGTTGCGCTCATGGGCGGGATGTACTTTTTCCGTATACAGCCGGGTAATGCAAGCGATCCCATTGCTTCAACCCAATTGAACAACATCGAGTTTGTACACGGCATTCCTTGAGCCGGTATTGGCGATGCTCTACAATCCGCCACTTCCCTCATCAGGAGACTTTCCATGCGTCAGCTCACCCCCCTCGCCATTGTTCTGCTTGGTGTCCTTGCTTCGTTCAATGCGTCGGCTACGGATGCCGCCGATACCAGTTGCACGCTGTTGGCGCGAGACGAGCTGTCGGGCTTGGGTGTCAATAAAGACACCGCTTTCTTAAGCAGCCACGTCAATTGGTACGAAACTCCCAAGGAAATACCTGACGCCAAGGGCGTTACCTACAGGTGCATGGTCGATCTTGATGTTCCCGGAAGCGGTATGGTCTTGCTGCTGTCGGTCGAGAGTTTCAAGGGGAAGGTTACCGAAGACCAGGTGGGCAAATGGCTGAAGGCGGTTGCCGAAGCCGACACCAATCAGGAAGGCGCTACTCCGGTCAAAATCGGGGCGGCCACCTGCGAAACCGGTAGCTACGAGTTGAAACATGCCACGCTGGATGGATCCATTGAGAAAATCAATGAGATCTATGTCGCGTGCGACGAGCAAGTCGGTACTCGCCATGTTTCCTTGAATATCCATGCCCCGGAAGCCAACAAGAGCGCATTGCCTACCCTTGAAAAAACCAAGTCGATTCTCGACAACTCCGTGCGGCGTCTTAGGGAAAATAAGGGATAAGCGCCTTGCTTCTCAGCGGCCATGCTTGGGCAGGAACAGTTGCAGCAGGTCGTTGAGGAAGCGCCGTCCCAGCGCTGTCGGTGCGATGCGCAGCTCATCGATCGTCAGCAGGCCACGCCGCTGCGCCTGCAGTAACGCTTCGGACAGAATTGCCGCCGGCAGGCCGGTGCGTTCCGCGAACAGCCGCAGCGGAAATCCTTCGCACAGGCGCAACGCATTCATCAT
>JBAYVU010000005.1:0-112332 GCA_041674385.1 Sterolibacterium sp. | reverse complement strand
GGGATTCGAACCCGCGGTAGTCTTTCAACTACACACGCTTTCCAGGCGTGCGACTTAAACCGCTCATCCACCTCTCCGCATGAGGCGCGAATTCTAGCAGAAAGGGGGTTGCTATTGTGCCGCATCGGACTGACGCGCTATAATTCGCCGGCTTTTTCTGGGCGATTAACTCAGCGGTAGAGTGTTACCTTCACACGGTAGAAGTCAGTGGTTCGATCCCACTATCGCCCACCAGATTCCAGGCAGCGATCAGCATAGGGGGCAGTCTATCTGACTGCGCCCCTGCCACACCACCCGATATACGAACCCGCACTGGCCGGAATCAGCCATTCACCGACTCGGACTGCCAGACACACTTGCCTTTGCTCTCCTTGGCGATTTCCGTCAGGATGCGCTGGTGCTCGGCCAGTTCGTCGGCATTGGCGCGCAGCACCAACAACGTTGGCCGTTCTCCGGAAAAACGCAATTTTGCCTCTGAGCGCGGCGCCACATCGAAGTCCATGATGAGATTTTCCTGACCGCGGGTCATGGCCAAATAAACTTCCGCCAGCAATTCGGCATCCAGCAGCGCACCATGCAGCTGCCGCCCTGAGTTGTCGATGGCATATTCAGAGCACAATGCATCCAGCGAGTTCCTGCGTCCAGGACGCATCTCGCGTGCCAGCGACAAAGTGTCGATCACCTCGCCGCAGATCGAACCCAGTTGTTCCTGCCCCAGCAGTTCCAGTTCATTGTTGAGGAAACCCAGGTCGAACGCGGCATTGTGGATGACCAGTTCGGCGCCCCGCACAAAGTCCTGGAATTCCGCGGCAATCTCGGCGAACTTCGGTTTGTCCTGCAGGAAGTCGTTGGTCAGGCCATGCACCGCCTGGGCGCCAGCATCGATCGGGCGTTCGGGGTTGATGTAGCGATGGAAACGGCGCCCCGTCAACTTGCGTCCCACCAGCTCGACACAGCCGATTTCAATGATGCGGTGGCCCAATTTGAATTCCAGGCCGCTGGTTTCGGTATCGAGTACGATCTGTCGCATAGCTTCATTATCCCTTTAGACTGTCTATACCACGCCGGGCCAAGGCGTCCGCGCGTTCATTCTCGACATGCCCGGCATGGCCCCTGACCCACAGCCATTCAACGCTATGGCGGGCCGCTTCTCGATCGAGGCTGCGCCAAAGATCGGCATTCTTCACCGGTTGCTTGCCGGCAGTGTGCCAGTTGCGCTTCTTCCAGGCATGTATCCATTCGCTGATGCCTTTCTGCACGTATTGCGAATCGGTATGCACACGCGCTTGTACCGGCCGCTTCAAGGCTTTCAGCGCCTCGATCACCGCAGTCAGTTCCATGCGGTTGTTGGTGGTCTCGGTTTCGCCCCCATACAGCTCCTTTTCCTGCCCTTGGCTGCGCAGGATCGCGCCCCAGCCGCCAGGCCCCGGATTGCCGCTGCATGCGCCATCGGTAAAGATGTCAACGACGGCGTCGATCTTTTCACTCATTGCTCTCAGCCTGGGTATGTTGGGCCACCGGGGCCAGGGATTTTGCGCGTGCCATGAGGTCATGCCGAACCGGTTTGATCAAACGCATGCCATGCACCCGTTTGATCGCCTGAATGATGTAGGCGGCCCCGGCATAAGGCCACCAGCGATTGCCTGCCAGTTCCATGAAACGCCAGCGATGCAGCCATTTCTCCTGGGCCATCGGCGGCGCATAGCAGCCGAAGCTGCCAGCGTGCGTCTCGAAGCCAAGCAGCGCGAACCAGTCCTTCAGGCGCAGGACGCTCAGATATTGGCCGCGCCAGGGTGGTCGGCAAGCCGTGCGCGAGAATTTGCGCCGCATACCCCACAGACTGAACGGATTAAAACCTGCGACGATCACCTGGCCTTCCGGCACCAATACACGCTCCACTTCGCGCAAGATCTGGTGCGGCGCCGCATCGAACTCCAGCACATGCGGCAGGACGACGAGGTCGACACTGGCATTGGCAAATGGGAGAAAATGCGTCTTGGCCAGCAGCGCTGCCTGCGCGAAGCGTCTGTCGTCGCAACTGAACCGGAATGGCATACGGTTGGCGCGCAGAAAATCACACTGCGGCAGGCCTAGCTGAACGGCTTTGAAACCGAAAATATCGGCAACCAGCAGATCGTACTGGGCTTGCTCCCATTTCAGGACATACTGTCCCATGGGTGTTTCAAGCCATTCGTCAAAACCTTTGATTGACATCGTCCGCCGCTAGGTAAAATAAGCCACTATGGATGCTTCCACCGATTACGAAATCGTTCCTGTTCGCGCTTTTAGCGACAACTATATCTGGCTATTGCGCCGTGGCAACCAGGCGGCGGTGATCGACCCGGGCGACGCCGCGCCGGTGCTGGACTATCTGGACCGACAGCAACTGGTGCTGTGCGCCATTCTTGCCACCCATCATCACGCCGACCATATCGGCGGAATCGAAGGATTGCTGGCTCATTACGAAGTACCTGTCTTCGGACCGTCCGGCGAACCGATCGCCACGCTGACCCATCCGCTGAACGACGGCGCGCGTATCGAACTGCCGTCGCTCGCCGCCGACTTCGATGTCATCGCAGTGCCTGGCCATACTCGCGCTCACATCGCCTATTATGACAGCAAGCACCCTTCCTGTGGCTCCCTGTTCTGCGGTGACACGCTGTTCGCTTGCGGTTGCGGCCGCGTCTTCGAGGGCACTGCGGCGCAGTTACGGCATTCGCTGGCGCACCTCGCCGCACTGCCAGGCGCAACGCGTATTTACTGCGCCCACGAATATACCCAGGCCAACATCCGCTTTGCCTTGGCCGTCGACCCCGACAATGCCGCCTTGCACGAACGCGCCGAGGAAGTGGCGCGACTGTGTGCAGCACAGCAGCCCACCGTGCCGACGACCATGGCGCAGGAACTGGCGGTCAATCCCTTTCTGCGCTGGAACGCGCCGGCCATCATCGAAGCTGCGCAACGCTTCCGCGGCGCTTCTTTGACGCAAGCGGACGAAGTGTTCGCCGCAATCCGCGAGTGGAAAGACGGCTTTTGAGCATCGCCGGACGTCCTGCCGACCGGTGTCAGCCGCTGCACCATGCTGCGATACGATTTGACGACAGGGTGCTGCCTTCGCTACCATGCGTCGTTATCCGACACAGCCCTCTGGGCATTGACAGTTGCTCGCCACTCGCCCACCACGTATCTCTGTGCCATTGATGCTGCGCACCCTGCTCCTCTGCCTCTGCGCCTGCCTCTCTCTGTCCGTGCGCGCCGAAACGGCGACAGAGTCGCCGTTAACTTGGGCGACCCCGCCCGGCGGCATCGAATCTTCGCTGAAACTCGTACCGACACAGGCGCTGACCCGAGAAATACCCCTGGAGATTCAGGATGAATCCGGGCCGTTGCCGACCATCGACCTGACCGCATCGCCGGACGACTTGTGGCAACGTGTGCGCAATGGCTTCTCCATGCCCAACCTCGTCAGCCCGCTGGTTGCAGACCGTCAAGCCTGGTATCTGAACCGCCCGGAAATGCTGAAGCAAGTAGTGGATCGCAGCCGGCGTTACCTTTATTACATTGTCGGAGAGCTGGAAAAGCGCGGCATGCCAACCGAACTGGCGCTGCTGCCGATCGTCGAAAGCTCCTACAACCCGATGGCATACTCGCGCGCGCGCGCCTCGGGCATCTGGCAATTCATCCCTTCGACCGGCAAGAACTATCGCCTCGAACAGAACTGGTGGCTCGACCAACGCCGCGACATCATCGCCTCCACCAGCGCCGCGCTGGATTATTTGCAGACCATCTACGAGATGCATGGCGATTGGCATCTGGCGCTGGCTTCATACAACTGGGGCGAGCACGCGGTGGCCCGCGCCGTGGCGAAGAACCAGGCGCGGCACTTGCCGACCGACTATGCCAGCCTCAGCATGCCCGGCGAGACGCGCTACTACGTGCCGAAATTGCAGGCGCTGAAGAACATCATCGCCCAACCGCAACTGTTCGGCATCAAACTGATCCCCATACCCAACCAGCCTTATTTCGACATGGTCGGAAAACCGGCGAACATGGATCTGTCGATTGCCGCCAAGCTTGCGGAGACGCCGCTCGATGAATTCATTGCGCTCAATCCGTCCTACAACCGGCCGGTCATGCCGGCCAGCAAGGATAGTCCGCTGGTGCTTCCAGCGGGCAAAGTGCAGACCTTCCTCACCAATCTGCAACATCACGAAGACCTGGAGAAGCCGCTTTCCAACTGGCATACCTACAAGTTGAAAAAAGGGGAGAAACTCGAAGCCGTGGCCGCCCGTTTCCATCTGTCACCGAGCTATCTGAAACAGATCAACGGCATCACCCGCCGCACCCGTCTTCCTACCGGCATCACCCTGCTGGTGCCGCGTATGGACGGCCAGTCCGTCGCCAATCTGCACGAAGTCAACCTGCCGCTGACACCACCCGACCTGCCCAAGATCAATACTCGAAGGGGCGGCAAAAAATCCGTCGGCAAAGTGAGGAACAAAACCGCTGCCAAGACCGTCAAACACAGGAAGCCGGCCAGCCTGACAAGACAGAGCAAGAAGAAGCCCGCCAGGAAACATTGATCCCCGATGACGCTATCCGAGTAAGGAACCTATCATGACCTTTTCAATGTATGCCGCATCGATTCCGGTGATGCACCACATGCTCGGCAATCTGGCCGGAATCCTCAAGAAAGCCGCCAGCCACGCCGAAGCACGGAAAATAGATCCCAGCGTCCTGATCAATGCCCGACTGTTTCCGGACATGTTCCCGCTGGTCAAACAAGTGCAGATCGCCAGCGATACCGCCAAAGGTGTTGCCCGCCTGGCCGGGATCGAGGTGCCGAAGTACGAAGACAATGAAAGCAGCTTTGACGACTTGCAGGCACGCATCGCCAAG
Organism: Sterolibacterium sp.; assembly: GCA_041674385.1. Lineage (GTDB taxonomy): Bacteria > Pseudomonadota > Gammaproteobacteria > Burkholderiales > Rhodocyclaceae > JACRAR01. Next base: position 107,433 of record JBAYVU010000005.1, on the reverse strand, counting down.
ACCATGGCTTTTCTCGATACGCTCCGACCGGAACAGGTGGACGGCAACGAACAGCGCGACATCGTCCTGCAAATGCGCACGAGGACTTTCGAGTTCAAAGGCCAGGATTTCCTGCTCAACTGGGTGCTGCCGAATTTCTATTTCCACATCACCACTGCCTACAACATCCTGCGCCACAACGGCATAGAAATCGGCAAGAGCGACTACCTGGGCGGCTGAAAGCCTGTTTCAACAGGCGGAGCGGTACGCGCAGGGTGTCTTGGTCATTTTGCCGCAAGCCGCTCCAGGCCAAACAGTTTCGAGTACTTCCTATCGACCCAGGCCGTCGGTAGCCAGCGCTTGAGCGCCGGCATCCGGAAGCTTTGTGGACCCATGCGCAGAATGGCTGGCGGATGCTCCTGCAATGCGGCGGCGGCAACCATTCGCGCCAGCGCCGCGGCCGGCATGCCCCCCTTCTGCGACGCGTTGGCGCGGCCCCGAATGCGCTTGGCCAGCGCGGTGTAGATCGAGTCGGTCGGCAGCGCCAGGTTGGCCGTGCTGTTCGTGCCGAAGCTCGAGGTGATCGAACCGGGCTGCACCACCAGCACCCGGATGCCGAACGGCGCCAATTCCATCCGCATGGCGTCCGACAGCAGATGCAAGGCGGCCTTGCTGGCGCCGTACGCACCGGCGAACGGCGTGGTCAGGATGCCCGAGACGCTGCCCAGATTCACCACGCAGCCGCGCCGTTGCGGCAGCATCAGCGGCAGGGCCGCACGCAGCATCTGCACCGGTGCGACGACATTGGTATCGAATTGGCGACGCAGATCTTCGGCAGACAAATCGGCGACGGCGCCGAACAGGCCAAAACCGGCATTGTTCACCAGCAGATCCAGCCGCCCCTGTTCACTCCTGATCGCCGCAAAGGTGGCCGCTATGCTTTGCGGGTCAGTGACATCCAGCAGCAGCGTCCGTATCCCGCGGCTGGCCAGCACGCCAAGCGTCGCGGTTTGGCGTGCCGTGGCATAAACAATGTGCCCGAGACGATGGAACTCTTCGGCCAGCGCCGCGCCTATGCCGCTGGAACATCCGGTAATCAGGACTATCTTGGGCTGCGTCATGGATGACTTCCTCATGAAATAATTGGACGAGTTAACTTTAACACGGCCTGTTTTGCGCTAACCTTGATGCTTTTGCATCCGGCTCACCGTCATGAAGCAACTCCCTCCCGCGCAGCAGCGGATTCCAGCCGGCATTTGGGCGCTGGGCTTTGTGAGCCTGCTGATGGACATCTCCTCGGAACTGATTCATAGCCTGCTGCCGGTGTTCATGGTCACCGCGCTGGGTGCCAGCGCCTTTGCGGTCGGCCTGATCGAGGGCGCGGCGGAAGCGACCGCATTGATCGTCAAGATATTCTCCGGCGCACTCAGCGATTACCTGGGCAAGCGCAAGCCGCTGGCCGTGCTTGGCTATAGTTTGGGCGCACTGTCCAAACCCTTGTTCGCCCTGGCGGCAACCAGCGGCATGGTGCTGACGGCCCGCCTGCTGGACCGCGTCGGCAAGGGCATACGCGGAGCGCCGCGCGATGCGCTGGTGGCCGACATCACGCCGCCCGAATTACGCGGCGCGGCCTTCGGCCTGCGCCAATCGCTCGATACCGTCGGCGCCTTTGTCGGACCGCTGCTGGCGATGGGCTTGATGCTGCTGTGGGCGAACGATTTCCGCGCCGTGTTCTGGGTCGCTGCAATTCCCGGCTTTCTGGCCGTCGCGCTGCTGCTGATCGGGGTGAAGGAACCGGAGAGCAAATCCGCCGAGCGCCGCGGCAATCCGATTCGTCGCGATAACCTGCGGCGACTGGGCGGCGCCTACTGGTGGGTAGTGGCGATCGGCAGCATGTTCACTCTGGCCCGCTTCAGCGAAGCCTTCCTGGTGCTGCGCGCACAACAGGGCGGCCTGCCGCTCGCCTACATTCCGCTGGTGCTGATCGGCATGAACGTAGTGTATGCGCTGGCCGCCTATCCGTTCGGCAAACTCGCGGATACGATGAGCCATACCACGCTGCTGGTCTGGGCCCTGCTGCTGCTAATGGCCGCCGACCTGGTGCTGGCGCTCGACAACCACTGGGGCTGGGTGTGGACCGGCGTTTCGCTGTGGGGACTGCATCTGGCCATGACCCAGGGACTGCTGGCGACCATGATCGCCGATGCCGCGCCGGCCGATTTGCGCGGCACCGCCTACGGGTTCTTCAATCTGGCGAGCGGCTTGGCGATGCTGCTGGCCAGCGTGCTGGCGGGCCTGCTGTGGGATGGCTTCGGCGCCGCATTCACCTTCATCGCGGGGATGGGATTCTGCGCGTTGACGCTGCTAGCCCTGGTCTTCAGGAATGTCGGCGGAAGCCCCGCACGCGCTTCTTCGGTGTAACCTGCACACCCCGTCAGAATCGACCGTGCGTTCGCCATGCTGAGTTACCGCCACGCCTTCCATGCCGGCAATCATGCCGATGTACTGAAGCATTTTCTGCTCGTGCAGCTGATCCGCCATCTGGAGCAGAAGGACGCCCCCTTCTGGTATTTCGACAGCCATGCCGGCGCCGGGCTGTATGCGCTGGACACGGGCTACGCGACGCAACTCGCCGAATATGCCAAAGGTATCGAACGCCTCTGGTCGCGCGACGACTTGCCGGCGCCGCTGGCGGCGTATGTCGAATTGGCGCGGGCGCTCAACCCCGACGGCAAGTTGCGGATATACCCCGGTTCGCCGTGGATTGCCTGGCAGACGCTGCGCCCCCAGGATCGCCTGCGCCTGTTCGAATTGCACAGCCGGGATAGCCAGTTGCTGCAGGACAATTTCCGCGCCGCCGGCCGGCGCGTCACGATCCAGGCCATCGACGGCTTCGCCGGCATCCAAGCGCTGCTGCCGCCGGCGCCGCGCCGTGCGCTGGTGTTGATCGACCCCTCCTACGAGGACAAGCGCGACTACCGTTCCGTCGCGCAAGCGCTGGAGGATGGGATGAAGCGTTTCGCCACCGGCATGTATGCGATCTGGTATCCGCAATTGCCGCAGAAGCAGGGGCGGTCGCTGGTGCAGCGCAACGAGTCGCGCCTCCTGCCGGAAAAGCTGAAGACTCTTGCCGGCAGGCATTGGCTGCATGTCCGACTGACGGTGAGCAGACCCGCACCCGATGCTTTCGGCATGTACGGCAGCGGCATGTTCATCGCCAACCCGCCGTGGACGCTGCATGACACGCTGAAAGAAGTCATGCCTTATCTGGCGCAAGTGTTGGGGCAGGATGACGGGGCCAGTTTCCTCATCGAACAAGACTCCGGCTGATTCGCTGCAATAACCCGCCCCCAGGACGATTCTCTCGAAATCAAAGGTAATGACAGGTACAATTTTACCTGGGCCAATTAGCGAAGAAAGGTAAACCATGAAAATGGATATTTTGCAGGACAAGGCGCTGCGCTGGGTCAGCTTGGGGCTGGCGATTTTGCTGGTGCTAGCCGTTGGCGCCGCAGTGATGCTGAATCTCAGGAATGGCGAACTCGAGACCCTGCTGTCCAAGGCACAGGAAGACAAGAGCAATTTGGAACAGACGGGAGCGTTGGCACTCAAGAAGTTGCAGGATGACATCAAGGTGGTAAGCGCCAAGGCGGCAACGCTGGAGCAAAAGCAGGACGAAGCAGACAAGATGAAGACGCTGCTCGCCAAGGTGGAGCCCCAATTGACCGTTGTCCTGGAAGCTGCCGGAAATGCCAAAGGGAGCAAGGCGGATGCGCGCTCGGTAGCGCTCGCCAGCCTCGGCCTGATCGGACAGATCGCCCATGGCACGAATAACGAAGCGGCGTCCGCGCTGCTGGACCGTGCGCTGGCGATCGACAAGACCAACTGCGTCGCCGGCCTCGCGATAAATCTCGGCGGCGCCAAAAAAATAGATGTCGCACCCGACTGCGCAGCATTGTTGTCGGTAGCAGCACCCGCAAGCGAAGCCAAACCTGCGGCAGAAATGAAGCCGGCAGCCGAGGCAAAGCCGGCACCCGCGGGCGACGTTGCCAAGGAGGCCCAGACGGCGGCCAAGCACTGAGGTTCCGGTTCAACCCCGGGACAGCGCGCCCTCGCGCTTCCCGGCCGGCATCTTTAATTGTGACCGTGTCGATATTTCTCTCGACATCTGCACACTTCAACCTGTAGAATTCGTCTTGTGCGTTGCAACATGCAACCGCAAACGCGCTTCGCAAACCGTAAGCAGCAGCTCTAAAGCTCCTCCCGCCTTTTGGTGCCGTTCCTGAGCACCGTCCCGGCGCAAAGCTTTTGTGCCGGAATATCGCAATATTCCTGTTAGCTATTTCGTTGGTTGGCGTTGCATTTCATATCCTGCCCAAGCGCCCCTGCGCCTTGGACAGGCTGGCTTATTGACGAAACACAACGAAAGTACACTATGACATTTGAAACTCTCGGCCTCCATCCGGCCATCCTCAAGGCACTCGCCGATTCCGGCTACACCGACGCCACTCCAGTTCAGGCGCAAGCCATCCCGGCCGCACTGGCGGGCCGCGACCTGCTGGTCTCGTCGCAGACCGGTTCCGGCAAAACCGCCGCCTTCATGTTACCGGCGATCCATCGCTTCGCCACCGCATCTCAAGCCGCCGGCAAGACGCCCAACCAGGCGCGCCAGTCCGCGCAAGCCCAAGGCCATCGCCAGCGCTTCCAGGCGGCGCAACCCAGAATGCTGGTGCTGGCGCCGACGCGCGAACTGGCCCTGCAAGTCACCGCCGCGACGGAAAAATACGGCGCCCAGCTGAAACATGTGAAGTCCGTCGCCATTCTCGGCGGCATGCCCTATCCGAAGCAGATGCAACTGCTGGCCAGGAATCCGCAGATTCTGGTCGCGACACCCGGCCGCCTGATCGACCATCTGGATTCCGGCAAGATCGATTTCTCAAGGCTCGAACTACTGGTGCTCGACGAAGCCGACCGCATGCTGGACATGGGCTTCATCGCGGACATCGAGAAGATCATCGCCGCCACGCCATCCTCGCGCCAGACCATGCTTTTCTCGGCGACCTTGGACGGCATGGTCGGCAAGATGGCGCAGAGAATCACGCACGACGCCGAGGTGATCAGGATTGCCGGCGCCTCCTCCAAGCATGAGAACATCCAGCAACGCCTGCATTTCGTCGACGACCTGTCGCACAAGAACCGGCTGCTCGATTTTCTGTTGCGCGATGTCAGCATGGATCAATGCGTGGTGTTTACCGCCACCAAACGCGATGCCGACGTGATTGCCGATCGCCTGGTCGTCGCCGGCTTCCCGGCTGCGGCATTGCATGGCGACATGCAGCAAAGCGCTCGCAACCGCACTCTTGCCGCCATGCGCAACGGCCAGGTCAGGGTGCTGGTGGCAACCGACGTGGCCGCGCGCGGCATCGACGTGCCGACCATCTCGCATGTCATCAACTACGATCTCCCCAAGTCGCCCGAAGATTATGTGCATCGCATCGGCCGCACCGGACGCGCCGGCCGCAACGGCCTGGCCATCTCGCTGGTGAATCACGCCGAGAACTTCAGCGTAAGGAACATCGAACGTTTCACCAAGCAGCAGATTCCGGTGGAAATCATCGTTGGACATGAGCCAAAAAAGACCGCCGCCACCAGCAGCCCGCGCAAACCGGGTGGATGGGGTGCAGGCAAAGGCGGGCAGCGCACCGAGAGCCGCTTCGGCAAACCGGGCGCCGCTCCTCGGCGCGAAGGCTACTCGCGCCCCGATGCCCCGCGCAAGGGCAGTTTCAAGGGGCCGCGCACCAGTTCGCGCCAGCAGCTCAGCGGCCGCTGACGGCCGCTTTTAACAGTACCGGGACGATCTCGATACGATCGTCCCCGCTCGACAGCCAGGCATGGCCCTCCTGGACCAGACATTGCAACTGCATCGTGCGCTGGCTCAGCTTCACCAGTCCCGCCAAAGCCTGGCTGGCAAGTTGCGGCAGATTGATCACCGTGAGATTCTTGAAACGCTCCAATTGCGCTTCAACCTGGCCCCACCATAGTTCCGCCCCCCGGCCGCCATAGCTGAGGACGACGACCTGCGCGGCACGGCCGCAGGCCTTGCGGATGCGCTTCTCATCGGGCAGACCGACATCGATCCAGAGTTCGATGGCGCCGGTCAGATCCTTCTGCCAAAGATCCGGCTCGTCATCGGTGCTCAGTCCCTTGCCGAACGCCAAGGCTTCATGCGCGTACAGCGCAAAGGCCAGAACACGCACCATCATGCGCTCGTCGTTTTCCGAGGGATGACGAGCGACGGTCAGCGCATGATCATGGTAGTAATGTTTATCCATGTTCGAAATTTGCAGATCGGCCTTGAATATCGTTGCTTTGAGCGCCATAGGTTTTTCTTTGCAGTCTAAAGGGCATGCATGTTAGGCTTTATTTCAGAGAGTCAGTGAAGGAACAGCAGATGCCGCCCAACAACGATAGCCAACGCAAGTCTTCGACGGACAGGCTCGACAAGATTGTCGCCGAAGCCCGGCTTAACCGGGAGAAGCGCGAACAGGATTACCGGGAACGCGCGCTCAAGATCTACCCCTGGATTTGCGGCCGCTGCGCCCGCGAATTCACCCGCATCAACCTCCAGCAGCTGACGGTCCACCACCGCGATCACAACCACGACAACAACCCGTCCGATGGCAGCAATTGGGAATTATTGTGCGTATATTGCCACGACAACGAACACTCGCGCCATCTCGATTCGACGGGAGGAGGATCTTCCACGCGGCCCGCCACGAGCCCAGCCACCCACAATCCCTTCGCCGATCTCAAGTCCCTGTTGAAGGGCAAGCCATAGGTAGTTGGTACTTGCCGTACATGCCGTACAATCCGCAACATGCCGATCCCAACCCTTCCAGACAGTGACCGCGTTGTCACCCGCAGCGCCCTGGCCATTGCGCTGCTCGCACCGCTTGCGGCGATTGTGCTGCACCTGGTTCCTGCACTGCTGGCCGGCCTGCTGATTCATTCCCTGGTGAGCAGCCTGGCGCCGCGACTCGAGCGGCACCTCTCCAGCCACGGCGCGCGGGTCGCCGTCGTCGCGGGACTGGCCCTGTTTGTCATCGCGGTCGCCGCAGCATTGACCTTTGCTGCCATGGCCTTCGTCCATAGCGACGTGGGCAGCCTGCCGGCACTCATGCAAAAAATGGCAGACGTGCTCGAATCGACGCGTGCCTGGCTGCCGGATTGGGCCATCGCAAGCCTGCCGGCCGACAGCAGCGAACTGCATACCCGGGCCGCTGCCTGGCTGCGCGAGCACGCCAGCGAACTGCAAAACATCGGCAAGGAAACCTTGCGCGCCCTCGCCCATGCCTTGATCGGCATGGCTATCGGCGCCTTGGTCGCATTGCGGGAGATCGACTCAGCCGGCACCTCCGGTTCGCTGGCAAAAGCGCTCAGCAGCCATGCCGCAGGTTTTGCCGCGGCCTTCCGGCAAGTCGTGTTTGCACAGGTACAGATCGCGGCGGTCAACGCCGTGCTGACGGGGATGTACTTGGTGGTCGGCCTGGGCCTATTCGGGATCCACTTGCCGCTGGCGAAAACAATGGTGGTGTTCACCTTCGTGGTCGGCTTGCTGCCCATCCTGGGCAATCTATTATCAAATACCGTGATCGTGGTGCTGAGCCTGTCGCATTCCCCGGACCTGGCGCTGCTGTCGCTGGCTTTCCTGGTGCTGGTGCATAAGCTCGAATATTTCCTCAATGCACGCATCGTCGGCAACCTCATCAAGGCCCGCACCTGGGAGCTGCTGCTGGCGATGCTGGTGATGGAAGCCATTTTCGGCATTGTCGGACTGGTGATGGCGCCGATCTATTACGCCTATCTCAAGAACCGGCTCGAACTGCGCGGCTGGGTTTAGCCCGGCGACACAGCCCGGATGCTGGAGCGGCGCCGTAACGTAGCAGTTATGTCTTTGTCGAACGCTGCCGCCTGGCCTCGAACAGGCAGATGCCGCCGGCCACGGAAACATTGAGGCTGTCGACGCTGCCGCACATCGGGATGCGCGCCAAACGGTCGCAGGTCTCGCGCGTCAGACGGCGCAGCCCGGCGCCTTCGGCGCCCAGCACCCAGGCCAGCGGGCCACTCTGATCCACCTCGTAAAGATCCTGATCGGCTTCCGCCGCCGCACCGATGGTCGTGATATCGCGCTCACGCAGCTCGCGCAGGGTACGTGCGAGATTGGTGACAGTGATGTAAGGCACGCTCTCGGCGGCCCCGCTTGCCACCTTGATAGCGGTGGCATTGAGCCCGCAGGCGCGGTCCTTAGGCGCGATCACCGCATGCGCGCCGGCGGCATCGGCGACGCGCAGACAGGCGCCGAGATTGTGCGGATCCTGCACACCGTCAAGCACCAACAGCAGGGCCGGCTCGGCCAGCGTATCGAGCACGTCGTCGAGCTTGAGCACACGCTGACGCGCATTCACGCGCGCCACCACCCCTTGATGCCTGGCCGCACCCCCGGACATGCCGTCGAGCCGCGCGCCATCCGAGGGAATCAGGCGCACTCCCAGCGTCTCGGCCAGCTTCGCCAGGTCGCGGGCACGAGCATCCTGGCGCGAACGATCGATAAAAATCTCGCAAACATCGTCGGGACTGCTGCGCAGCTTGGCGACGACGGAATGGAAACCGTAAATGAAGCGCGTATCGTTGCCGCTAGCCACGCCGCTGCCCTTTCTTGTCAGCGCGCTTGCCGGTCTTTGGCTCATGCTTGTTTACCGGAGCGGCAACAGCCGGCAGCGCATCGACAAGCTTAAAATCGATCTTGTTGGTCTCCAGATCGGCGCGCATGACCTTCACGCGCACCCGGTCGGCCAGACGGAAACGTTTGCCGGTGCGTTCGCCGACCATGACGTGGCCGGCTTCGTCGAAATGGAAATAATCGGTGCCGAGTTCCGACACATGCACCAGACCCTCGATGAAAACATCGTCGAGGGCCACGAAAATACCGAAGGACACCACCGCCGAAATGCTGCCGACAAATTCCTCGCCGATGCGATCCTGCATGTAGTAGCACTTGAGCCAAGCCTCGACGTCACGGGTCGCCTCGTCGGCGCGCCGCTCCGTCATCGAGCAGTGCATGCCGATCTGCTCCCAGCCCTCGACGTTGCCTCCCGGCAGATACTTGCCGTGCGCCAGCACCGCCTTGATGGCGCGATGCACCAGCAGGTCCGGATAGCGCCGGATCGGCGAAGTAAAGTGGGTATATGACTCGTAGGCGAGGCCGAAGTGGCCGACGTTGTCCGGGCTGTACACCGCCTGGCGTAGCGAGCGCAGCATCACCGTTTGCAGCAGTTGCTTGTCGGGACGTCCTTGCAACCTCTCCAGCAGTTGGGCGTAATCCTTGGCGCGCGGCTCGGCGCCGCCGCCCAGTTGCAAGCCGAAGCCACCGAGGAAGTCTCGCAACTTGAGCAGGCGCTCCGGCGTCGGTCCCTCGTGTACCCGGTAGAGCGCGGCATGGCCGTTCTTCTTGAGAAAATCCGAGGCGCAGACGTTGGCTGCCAGCATGCACTCCTCGATCACCCGGTGGGCATCGTTGCGCTCATAGGCTTCGATGCGTGCGATCTTGCCGTTGTCATCGAAGATCATATGCGTCTCGAGCGTCTCGAAATCGATCGCGCCGCGTTTCTGGCGCGCCTTGGCCAGCACGCGGTAGAGCGCATCGAGATGCTCCAGGTGCGGCAGCAAGGCGCCGAGTTGCGCCCGCTCGGCCGGACTCTTGGTGTACAGCGCGGCGGCCACCTGGTTATAGGTGAGCCGCGCATTCGAATGCATCACCGCCGGATAGAAGCGGTACTGCAGGATCTCGCCGCTCGTGGAAATTTCCATGTCGCTGACCATGCACAGGCGTTCGACCTGCGGATTGAGCGAGCACAAACCGTTGGAGAGTTTCTCCGGCAGCATCGGAATCACGCGACGCGGGAAATACACCGAATTGCCGCGCGCATAGGCATCCTGGTCGAGCGCCGCGCCGGTTTGCACGTAATGCGAAACATCGGCGATCGCGACGACCAGCCGATAATTCTTGCCCTGTCGTTCGCAGAAAACCGCATCGTCGAAATCGCGCGCCGTTTCGCTGTCTATGGTCACCAGCGGCAATGCGGTGATGTCCTGGCGGCTTTTCCAGTCGGATTTCCTGACACTATCGGGCAGCTTCCTGGCCTCGGCCAGCGCTTCCTTTGAGAACTCGAACGGCAGCTCGTGCTTGCGCAATGCAATCTCGATCTCCATGCCCGGATCGGCATAGTTGCCCAGCACTTCGACGACGCGGCCGATAGGCTGCGCATGCTTGCTGGGCTGTTCGATGATTTCGGCGATCACCACCTGGCCCGTATTGACCTTGGGCAGCTTGCTGCCCTTCAACGCTGGCGCCAGCAGGATGTCCTGACTGATGCGCCGGTTTTCCGCGACCACGAACCGGACGCCATGCTCGCTGAAGACACGGCCAATGACACGCGTGTTGGCGCGTCCCAACACCTCGACGATCTTGCCCTCGGGGCGTCCGCGCCGGTCGATGCCGACGATGCGGGCAATGGCGCGGTCGCCGTGCAGCACTTGCTCCATTTCCTTGGGCGTCAGAAAAATGTCGACGTCGCCTTCGTCGGGAACAAGAAAACCAAAGCCATCCGGATGCCCTTCAATCCGGCCGCGGATCAAGTCGGCCTTGTCCGGTATCAACCAGGCACCGGCGCGGTTCTGCATCAATTGGCCTTCGCGCGCCATGGCACTGAGGCGACGCTGGAAGACTTCCATCTCCTCGGGCTGCACCTCGAGCCGTTCGCAAATGTGCGCGAACTCGAGCGGCACGCCACCCTGGGCAAACATCTCGAGAATGTATTCGCGGCTAGGCAAGGGATGCGCGTATTTCTCCCGCTCGCGTTCCAGGAACGGATCGGCGCGACGCACTTTGTCGAGTTTCGCGGAAATTTTTTGCTTGTTTGACAATTCGGGGGAATCCTATAAAATCCGCGCCTTGCCTACTGCCCAGGTGGCGAAATTGGTAGACGCGCTAGGTTCAGGTCCTAGTGGTGGCAACACTGTGGGGGTTCGAGTCCCTTCCTGGGCACCAAGTCAGAACAGCATCCAGGCCCTTCCGGGAAAAACGCCGGCATATGTGGCTTTTTTCAGGCCAACCCGCCAAAAATCCGCTGAAATTCCCTAATTTGGCTTTGCGTGTTGGCGTCACTCTGGCATTCGGGATAATCCATCAACCAGCGAACCAGCGGGGCTTCCGGAATAATTATACACCACGCCCCTCCCAGCCCTTCCGCTTAACGACAAAACACAAGAGCTGCGCGGACAATCGACACCGACTATTGATGGCGATGGTCCGCAAGCGCACCACGCGCCTCAGCAGAGCCGCAAAAGATTTTGCCGGGCGACTCGCATTGAGTCCCGCGGTCTGTAGCCGGCACCTGGGCTGCAGACCTCATCCACAAATCTGTGGATGAGGCGGGTTAGGCCGTGATATTGACGAGCCGGCCCGTCGTCTGCCCCTGGGTATTCACCACAGGCTTGGGCTGTTCCGGCTTGTTCGTCTGCTGGGACGCCAGCGCTGGCTTGGCCGCTTCGTCGGTTAACTTGGTGACCTGCGACTGTTGGGTTTGGCCCTGCTGGCGCATTTGTGGCAAATGCTGCGCTGAGCTGGTCGTGGAAGTTGCCGCGTTGATAGCCATCATAGTCCTTTCTTGTGGATTAGGCTTTAGTGTTCACCACCGTGCCCGTCAGTTGCCCCTGGGTATTGACCACCGGTGCTGATTGGGCCGGATTAACGGATTGTGCAGATTGTGCGGATTGTGAGGAGTATGCGCCTTGCTGCCGCTGGATCACCTGGTCGGCAACTTGGCCGAGCTGCATCTGCATCTGCCCGGCCGACTGGAGTGCCGCCAGTCCTTGGCGTGCCCTTCCCGCGTAGGTTTGCGCTTGATCCGACTGGAGGGACAAGGATCGCGCATTCTCGACAGCCCTGTCCGCAGCCCTGCGCGCCTCTGTCGCCTCCGTCTGCAAGGACTGGGCGGTTTGTTCGGCCCGATCAGCATTGCGCCTGGCCTGTTGCAGCTTAAGCTGCTCCCAGCCATATTGGGTAGCCTGCGAGCCGAAGGTGGAAGAAACAGCAACCATTGGCAGAGTCTGCGTCGCGATCCTTGATAAAGCATAGTCCGATTCCGCCAAAGCAACAAGCCAAATGTGCATGCTTGCCTGTCGCTTTTACCAGGGTAGTGCAATAATATTGTTATATTTTTCTGCCTTCGGGAAATTCAAGTGAAAAATAAGGTACTGACAAGCATCCTGATCGTCGATGACAACGCTACGATGCGCACCCTGCTGCGCGGTATCCTGCGCAGCGACGAGGCTGCCAACTACGAGGTCGTCGGCGAAGCGAACGATTGCGAAACGGCGCTGGAACAGGCATTGAAACTGCGCCCGGACATTGTTTGCCTCGACATTATCATGCCGAAAGGCAATGGCCTGGATGTGCTCAAGAAGATTAGGACAGAATTGCCGCGAACCGTGGTGTTGATGGTGAGCAGCAGCCACGATAGCGCAACCGTGAAGACCGCAGTGAACGGGGGCGCCAGCGGCTTTATCGTCAAGCCGTTCAATTCCAGCACGGTTCTCAACGTGGTGGCACAGGCCGTCGAGAAGTCGCGGGCGATGAAAGCTGCCGCAGTCAAATCAGACAGCGCCGCACCACCCTAATCTCTCCATTGGCGAGCGCGATATTGCCTTACTCATTGCATCGATTTGCTGGATAAACCCGGATCCATCATGGAAACGCGCCAGAAAATCCATGCACCGCAGTCTTTGCTGTTGAGCCTTGCACTGAGCCTCGCGCTGACTATCGCACTGGGCCTGGTGCTGGGCCTTGACTGGCCGACGCTGGCCCTCGACGGCTGGCTTTCCGAAGACCATGCGCAGAACAACCCGACCTGGCTGTATCGCACGCTGGCGATCGCGCTGCTGATCATTGCATTCTCCAGCGCCATCGCCTACCGCTTGTCGCGGCTGTCGGCAGCTTTGCGTACCAGCGAAGAACGCTTCCGTCTGGTCGCCGACAATGCCCAGGATGTGTTGTGGAAATACGACCTCGCGCAACAATGCCTGAGCTATATCAGCCCCTCCATCGAGCGTCTGACGGGGTACACGGTCGAGGAAGCCATGACGCAATCCATCGACGAATCGTTCACCTCGGCATCGGCGCAAGCCGTGCGCACAGCCGTCGCTTACCTGGCTGCGCACCCTGAGGAAACGAAATCCGTCATGGAACTTGAATCGATCCGCAAGGATGGTTCCACGGTATGGTCGGAAGCCACCATGAGCATCATTCATGACGTCCACGGACAACCTGCCGAGGTGGTCGGCATCTCGCGCGACGTCACCGCCCGGCGCCTGGTGCGGGAACAGCAGAAGCGTTTTCTCGCCATGGTGTCGCACGAGTTTCGCACGCCCATGAATGCGATCCTGGGGATGGCCGAGTTGCTGGCCGAAACGGAACTGACGCCGGAACAGCGAAAATACCTGGAAGTCTTCCAGAATGCCGGGAATACGCTGCTGGACCTGATCAACGACATTCTTGATCTGTCCAAAGTTGAGGCTGGCCAGTTCCATCTGTACAAGGAGGATTTCGCGCTTGCCCAGCTATTGCAGGCACAGGTTGAGCTGCTCGCGGGTCGGGCGCATGACAAGGGGCTGGAATTGCGCTTGAATATCGCGGCCGATGTCCCTGCCTTCGTACACGGCGATGCCCAGCGCCTCAAACAATGCATCACCAACCTGGTCGGCAATGCCGTCAAATTCTGCAATGCGGGCAACGTTACCATCGCGGTGGGACGCGAACCGAATGCTCTTGACATGCTGCGCTTCTCGGTCAGCGATACCGGCATCGGCATTCCGGAGGATAAGCTCGGTTCGATTTTCGAAGCCTTCAACCAGGCGGACGGCAGCATAACGCGCAACTTTGGCGGAACCGGCCTGGGACTGACCATCACCCAGCGCCTGGTCGAATTGATGGAGGGACGCATCTGGGTCGAGAGCGCACCCGGCCAAGGATCGACTTTCCATTTCATCGCCCGCTTGCCCGCAGCTGCCCCGCCCGTTGCAAGCAGTGGAACGCAATCGGCAGCCCCCCTGACGCAGCGCCCGCTCGCGCGCCCCCTGTCGATACTGCTGGCGGAAGACAACCCGAACAACGTATTCCTGATGCGCAGCTTGCTGAAACATACACCCTGCCAAATCGATCTGGCGGAAAACGGTGCCATCGCCGTCGAAAAGTTTCGCACAGGCCGCTATGACGTGATTTTGATGGATATGGAAATGCCTGTCAGGGACGGTTACAGCGCCAGCCGGGAAATCCGGCGCATCGAGCAGCAGGAAGGAAGGCAACAGACCCAAATAATTGCGCTGACCGCACACGCACTCCAGGAGGACGAGGGGAAGAGTCGCAACGCGGGCTGTAACAAGCACCTGGCCAAACCGATCAGGAAACAGGTACTGCTGGATGCGCTGAACGAGCTACCGCTGGGCCGGCAGGAGGCAAACCTGGCCGACGAACAGCGACACGCTGCGCCACCTGGCAATGCAACCCAGGTGCTTGCTGCGCTTGCCGGCAACGGCCAATTGGATATTCAAGCGGCGCTGGCGCGCCTGGAAATCGAACCCGAATTGTTCTTGATGACGTTGGGACTGTTCCGCGATGCGCTCCCGGACTATCGCGAAGGCATAGACAAGGCGCTGCTCGGCGGGGATATCCAGGAAGCCAGGCGGCAAGCGCATTCGCTCAAGGGGGAAGCGGCGACGGTCGGCGCAGACGCCCTATCGACCGCTGCGGCGGCGCTGGAAAGCGCCATCACCAAGGGCGAAAGCGAAAGTTACGAACTGCTCTGGGAGCGGACCGAGCGGCTGATCGCCGCGGTCCGCCTGGCCCTGGCGGATATGCCGCCTACAGCGGCATGATCAGCTTGAACCAAACCTTATCGCCCTGAAAGCGGTTTTCAACTTTGGTCTCGTGTTGCCACTGGAACACCAGATGCGAATGGGAAGGTGTCTCGAACTTCACAGTCGGACCGATGGCGAATACTTGGCCGCGGTATCCGTCAGGATTGACGCTGACGCCGCCCCGTTTGTCATCCGTCAGCTGTTTCAGGTAATAGCCGCTCAGGCCGACCGACCAGGGGCCAAAGTGTTTGCCGACCAGATAATCCATGTGGAATTCGTCGCCGGATTGGTAATCGGTATCCTTGTTCTTCGTCTTGATGTTGTACATGAACTTTCCGGAAACCTCCCATCCGTCGGCGCGCAGGTAACTGACCGCAAAGATGGGCTCGAAACTATAGTAGTTCGCACCGAGGTTCTTCCCCGGCGGATCGTCCTTGCTGTACTTGCCGGTAGGCAGGTTGACGTCCAGGCCCAACGCATAATGCCACTCGGGAGAGTGCCAAGCGAGAATGACCGGGGTGAACGTGGCATCGCCCAACCCGGTTCTGCTCGCTTTATCGCCAGCCGCATCGATTGACAAGTGGACGACGGGAAGAATCGCCGCCCACCCATAACTAGCCCCAAACAGCGTAGTGTTGGTCACTTGTACGAAGCGCATGGCATCGAATGTGGCGGCAAGCTTGATATCCTTGCCGTTCGGCGCAACGACCTTGTTGCCGCTTTCATCGCGCAGCTTCCCGCTGACATAACCGAAATAATTCACGAAATAGTTGCCGGGCGGCGGAACGGCTCCCGCGAACCAGTTCTCCGCGCCGTTGGGATACTGATCGCCGCCTTCCTTGGCTTGAACAAACGAGCTGGCCAACGCTCCGCCGACGATTGCCGCCAATAACAAACGCTTCTTCATCCACTTCTCCTTTGACGAAATGATATTTACCGAGAATTACGGAATTGCATGACATGTACCAATATTATTCTTGTCATTCCGGCGAAAGCCGGAATCCAGAAGCCACTGGATTCCGGGTTCCGCTACGCGGCCCCGGAATGACGATGTTTTTGTCACTGATTTAGGTAATCATCGATAAGTCTAATCGATAGCGATCGTGACGGAAAGCGGTTTGCGAAGCGCCGCACTCCGCCGTTGCGCGATCCCTGCGCGTCGCGTAACATTCGTTTTCAGGCATTATGGTATTGGCATCGACAACCGCATCCAGCCGAAAACCACGGAGGAACCCATGCCATGGCAGGACAACCCGAAATCACCAACATGGCCCTGTTTTGCGATTTCGAAAACGTGGCGCTCGGCGTGCGCGACGCCAAGTATGCGCAGTTCGACATCAAGAAAGTGCTGGAACGCCTGCTGCTGAAAGGCAGCATCGTGGTCAAGAAGGCCTATTGCGACTGGGAGCGATACAAGGAGTTCAAGGCGACCATGCATGAGGCGGCCTTCGAACTGATCGAGATTCCGCATGTGCGGCAGTCGGGCAAGAACTCGGCAGACATCCGCATGGTGGTCGACGCGCTCGACCTGTGCTACACCAAAGCGCATGTCGATACCTTCGTGATCATCAGCGGCGACTCGGATTTTTCGCCGCTGGTCTCCAAGCTGCGTGAGAACAACAAGCTGGTCATCGGCATCGGCGTCAAGGATTCGACTTCCGACCTGCTTAGCGCCAATTGCGACGAATTCATTTTCTACGACGATCTGGTGCGCGAGCAGGAAACGAAGAGCAAACGCGCCGGCAAGAAGACGGCGACAAAAACCAGCAGTGCCGCTTCGGCAAAGAAAGCCGGACCTAAGGGCGAGGACGACAAACGCCAGGAGGCGCTCGATTTCCTGATTGAAACCATCGAGGCGCTGATTGCCGAGCGCGGCTCGGACGAGAAAATATGGGGCTCGATGGTCAAGCCGACCATGCAGCGGCGCAGACCCGGATTCACCGAATCGCCTTATGGCTACCGCTCCTTCAAGGATTTGCTGGAGGATGCGCAGAAACGCAAGCTGCTGACGCTGGCGCGTGACGAAAAATCCGGACAATACCTGATCCGGTTGCCAACGACAGTGGATTAAACATCGTTTCAGTGCCTGTCGCCGGAAAAGAACTGGAACGTATTGCGTCCCTTTGCCTTGGCCAGGTACATCGCCTTATCCGCATTCTCGATCAGAGCGTCGGGGGCGTTGCCGTCATCCGGGAAAATGCTGATGCCGATGCTCACGGAAACCTTCATTTCCCGCCCCTCATGCAGGATGGGATGCGTCAGTGAATCGATGATCTTATCGACAATGGTCGAAATGCCTTCGTCATTGGTGATTTCCTCAACCACCAGGACGAATTCGTCCCCGCCCAGGCGCGCCACGGTGTCCTCGGCGCGAACGCACTTCGTCATCCGCTGAGCGACGGTCTTGAGGATTTGATCGCCTGCGGCGTGGCCGTGGATATCGTTCACCTGCTTGAATTCGTCAAGGTCCACGAAGATCACCGCCAGTTTCTTGCCATTGCGAGTGGCGTGAGGAATCGCGCGGATGAGCCGCTCGGTCAGGAGCATCCGGTTGGGCAGGCTGGTAAGAATATCGTGCTGCGCAAGGAAACGCATATGTTCTTCCGCCGCCTTGCGGGTGGTGAAATCGGTAAACACGGCGACATAGTTGGTGAGGTTGTCGGCCTGATCCTTCACCGCACTGATGGTCAGCAATTCCACATACAGTTCGCCGGTGCTGCGTCGGTTGCAGATTTCTCCCTGCCAATGACCGGTCTCGGCGAGAGAGTGGTAGATCTGCTGGAAGAAGGAAGCATCATGCTTGCCGGAAGACAGGATGGAGGGCGTCTTGCCGATGACCTCGTGCGCCTGGTAGCCGGTGATCTGGGTAAAAGCCGGGTTGACCGACTCGATCACCCGGTTGGCATCGGTGACCATGATGCCCTCGAAGGTGCTTTCAAATGCCTTGGCCGCCAGGCGCAAGTGATGATTCGAATCCTCCAGCCTGGATTTGTTCTCTTTCAGCGCGTCGCGCAGATGATGCACATACTCATGTTCGATGCTTGACAGGATATCGGCAAAGGTCAGCAGACCGAGCAATTCATCCTGCTCGCCGGTAATGCCAAGATGGCGAATATGCTTCTCGACAAAATACTTGCGCGCCTGATAAAGGCTGGAATTGGCAGGAAGGGTCACCAATGGATAGCTGGCCAACTCCTCGACCGAGCCAAAACGTTCGGGGGAACCGATCAGACGAACCACATCGCGCTCGGTGAGAATGCCGTAGCCGCATTCCGGATGCCGCACGATAAGAGCATCGAACCCGCCTTGTTTCATTTCCCGAATGGCCTCCGGCAATGGCAGGGCGCCGGGAACGACCAGGTGCCGGTGGTTGAATACCGATTTGACCTCGCGCAGCGCCACAAAGTATTCGATACCTTGGTTGATCACGATGTCGGATTGGCTAATGATGCCTTTATATTCCCCCGAGGAATCGACCACGAGAAAATGCCGGACGCCCTCTTCTCGAAATTGCAAGGCGGCATCGCCGAGAGTGGTATCGATCGGCAGAGTCTTGACCGGCCTAGACATGGATTGCGAAATGGGTGTGACGTAGACCCCGGGATCGGCAATATCGAGCGTCAAAGCATCCTGCTCGGTCCAGATGCCGACGGCTTTACCGCCATCCTCGACCAGGATTGAGCTGCAACGGCCCTCCACCATGCGACGGGCAGCCTCCGCAAGGGGCGTATCCGGCGAGCAGCTCAGGATATTTTGCTGAATGATCTTTCCGACTGTGACTTCGAATTGCATCATAAGTGGTGGGCGAACTGAACCGTGAATTGAAAATACAAATTGATAATTGAATCATTGCATGGCTGCACAGCAAACATCAATGCGAGCCGAATGGGCCAAAGCGGCTTCCTTGAACCGCTTCTTTCCTGCTAATGTTACCATTTTGAGCCAGCCGTCGATTCTCGATCCGCGTTTTTCGGCAGGCTGGCGCTTGTGGGCAGGGAAAGTGACTATGCCGCTCGACGTATTCACGCTGATGCAGTTGATGATCGTGCTCAGCGCAGTGCTAGGCACGGCGATCGCATTGACTGCCCGGGGCGAGGGCTCGCAATACCTCAGGCTGTGGTCGGCCGCGATGTTCCTGCACGGTTTCGCCTATATCGGCTTCCTCATGCGCGGCCATGCGCCGGACTGGTTTTCGATCGTCCTGGCGAATGTCGTGTTGAGCATAGCGTTCGCCTTGGTCACCGTCGCCATGGCCCGTTTCAACCAGACCACGGTTTCCCCCTGGCTGGTCTGGGGACCGGCGTTGCTGGTGCTCGCCCTGTTTCCGTTGATACTGGACAGCCAGCTACTGCGCAATGCCGCCTCTTCGCTGATCCACGGCGGCCAGCTGCTGTTGATCCTGTACATCCTCGAGTGCCGCGGCACACCGGTCCGGGGCCGCGGACAGCAACTGCTCGCCGGCGGACTGGCGCTGATGGCAGGACTGTTGCTGCTGCGCCTGCTAACCACGCTGGTGTTTGGCGGACCGGCGCCCTCGGTCAACACCCAACATCCGTGGCAGGCGGCAATCTTTCTGGGAGCGATGATTTCGCTCCTGTTGGCGGGTCTCGGTTTTATCCTCATGGTTCGCGACCATGCCGAAAACCTGGCGCGCGACTCGAAGCATGTGCTCGCCACCATTTTCGATAGCGCGGAAGAGAGCATCGCGATGTTCCGGCGCGACGGCACCCTGCTGGCGATCAATCGCAAGGGAGCGGAACGCTTCCATACCACACCGCAGAAAATGATCGGCTGGCACATGACGGACGCGATGCCGCCGGAAGTTTCCGGCCCGCGCATTGCGGCGATTCAGCGCGTGGCCGACACGGGGATGGCCGAATCGCAGGTCGATCAGCGCGCCGGTCGGATGTTTCGCATCATGTACTATCCGGTCCAGGGCGAAAAAGAACGCGTTGTAACCTATGGCACCGACATCACCGAAACACGCGCGGCTGAGGAAGCCTTGCGCCGGAGCGAGGCGCATTTCCGTGCATTCTTCGAACGCTCCATGGTCGGCATGGCCACGACCAATCCCGACAAGGGATGGATCGAAATCAACGATGCGCTGTGCGAGATGCTCGGCTATACGCGCGAGACGCTAATGACAAAGGCTTGGGCGGAACTGACCCATCCCGACGACCTGGATGCGGAAATCGCCCAGTTCAACCGGGTGGTGGCCGGGGATATCGAAGAGTACGCATTGGACAAGCGCTTCATCCGCAAGGACGGCGCGTTGGCCGACACCTATGTGGCCTCGCGCTGTGTGCGCCTGCCCGACAGCCGCATCGACTACTTCGTCATGCTGGTCGAGGACATCAGCGAGCGCAAGTCGCGCGAGCAGGAGCTGAAGGCCACCCTGGCCCAGCAGCGCGAACTCAACGCCAAGCTTGAGCAGGCGCAGAACCAGTTGCTGCAATCGGAGAAAATGGCCTCGATCGGTCAGCTTGCCGCCGGTGTGGCGCATGAACTCAACAACCCGATCGGCTTCGTCCATTCCAACCTCGGCACCCTGGAAGGCTATCTGCAGGATATTTTCGCCATTGCCGCCGCCTACGAAACTGTGGAGAAAGGCCCTTGCCTTGGCTGTGCGCATCTCGATGCCGCACGCGCGCTCAAGCGCGAAAAGGATTTCGACTATCTCAAAACCGATATCGTACAGCTCATGGCCGAATCCAGGGACGGACTGTCCCGCGTCGCCAAGATCGTACGCGACCTCAAGAATTTTTCCCGTGCCGGCGAGGCCGAGTTGCAATGGGCCGACTTGCACCAGGGCCTCGACTCGACGCTCAACATCGTCTGGAATGAACTCAAATACAAGTGTACGGTAAACAAGGCATACGGCGAGCTGCCACCGGTCTGGTGCGTGCCCGCCCAGCTCAACCAGGTGTTCATGAACCTGCTGGTTAATGCCGGACACGCCATTCCCGAAAAGGGCGAGGTTGGGATACGCACCGGCCGCCAGGGCGACGAGGTCTTCGTCGCCATCTCGGATACCGGCATCGGCATCCCGCCCGAAAACATGCACCGATTGTTCGAACCCTTCTTCACCACCAAACCCGTCGGCAAGGGCACGGGACTAGGTCTCTCGCTGGCCTACAGCATCGTGAAGAAGCATCGCGGACGCATCGATGTCCACAGCGAACTCGGCAAGGGCTCGACCTTCACGGTCTGGCTGCCGGTGCAACAATCCGATGCGACGGCCTGACATGAAAGACGCCGAGCCATCGCGGAAATTCACCGACCGGACTTCAACCGAATGAGGACACAATGATCAGCAACAGGGATGTATACATGATCGTAGACGATTACGAAGCCATGCGCCAAGCAATCGCCACGCAACTCCGTTCCCTCGGGGTCGACAAGATCGCCACGGCGAACAACGGCGCCGAAGCCTTGCGGATTTTGCAGAATCAACATGTCGATATCGTGCTGTCCGACTGGAACATGCCGGTGATGTCGGGTATCGATCTGCTCAAGGAAGTGCGCTCCGACGAGCGGCTCTACAGCCTGCCATTCGTCATGATCACCGCCGAGGCCGAGCGCGACCGGGTAAAGGAAGCTATTGCCTGCGGCGTCAGCGGCCTGCTGGTGAAACCGTATACCACCGAGCGTCTCGCCACCAGCATCGGCAAGGCGCTGCTCTGGAAGCCCCGCAGGATAGCCATTCCTGCCGCTCCGCTCGCCGCGAACCTCGCCCAGGCCACGCCGACGCCCGCCAAGCCGCTGCCCGCCGCATATGGCGACGCAGCGCGGGAAACCCGGCGTCCGACCATACTCATTGTCGATGATTCCACGGAGTACCAGCACGCGCTCTCCCGCCTGTTCAAGGACGAATACGCGGTGCGCATTGCCGACGATGGGGCAAAGGCCCTGGAAATCTGTTGTTCGAACGACCCTCCCGACCTGGTGCTGCTCGACATCATGATGCCGTACATGGACGGTTTTGAGGTGGCGCGCCGCATGCGCCAGCATCCCAGCGCCGAGACCATACCGGTGATATTCCTCACCGGCATGGCCATCGAAGACGCGCGGCTGAAGGGTCTGGAACTGGGGGCCGTGGATTTCGTGACCAAACCATTCGACAACGAAGTGCTCAAGCCGCGCGTGCGCAACTTCATGCGTTACGTCGGACTGCACAAGCAGCTGCAGGCGGACTATGACGACATGCTCGCGGCGGCGCGGCAGCGCGAGGATGTCGAGCAGATCACCCGCCATGACTTGAAAGGACCGCTGGCCGGCATCATTGGCCTGGTGCAGACGCTGGTCGATGACGACTCGATGAATCGCAAGCAAGCGGAGCAGTTGCGCACTGTCGAAGAGGCGGCATTGCAGATGCTCAGCATGATCAACCGCTCATCCGAGCTATTCAAGATCGAGACCGACCGTTTCAAACTCGACGCCAAGCCGGTGAAGATTCTCGACATCCTGCGGCGCATCGTCGAAATTTCGCACACGACCTTTGCCGAAAAGCGCTTGACCATCTCGATAGACATAGACGACTCCGTGGGCAACAAAACGCCGGAGGTGCTGGGAGACGCCATGCTCTGTTATTCGCTGTTCCAGAACCTGTTGAAGAACGCCTGCGAAGCCGCACCCAACAGCGGCCAAGTATCGGTTACGCTTTACGACCAGGCGCCTCTGCGCTTTGTGATAGAGAATACGGGCACCGTGCCGGCGGGAATTCGCGAACATTTTTTTGACAAGTTCGTGACGCAAGGCAAGCCGGACGGCACAGGGATCGGTACCTACTCGGCAAGACTCTTCACCCAGGCTCAGGGCGGCCACATAGCGCTCGATGTCTCCGACGAGGCAAACTCGACAGCGGTTACGGTGGTGTTGCCGCGCGCCAGCGACATCCAGGGGCCGCGAATCATTCAAAGAGTCGGTTAATCCACGCCAACTCCCTGGAAACGACTTCGGAGACTATTCCCCCAGGATCAGCCAAGGACGCTAAATACGCCTGCAATGCAAATCAGGTTGCACCAAGCTCCTTCAGCTTGCGCGACAGATCGCGGTTGTCGCGTCCCATTTCGTAAAGACGGAAGGCATCCCTGAGACATTCGGCCAGCACGTCGTCCTCCCATGGTTTGGTGAGGAACTTGTACACCGCGCCGCGATTGACGGCATCGATGACCGAGTTGAGTTCCGTAAAGCCTGAAAGGATGATACGTACGGTATGGGGATAGAGCTCCTTGGTCCGACGCAGAAACTCGGTGCCGGTGATCTCCGGCATGCGCTGGTCGCAAACCACCACCCCGACCGGGTGACTCGCCAGCAGATCGAAGCCCTCGCGGGCGCTGGCGGCGGTAAGAATGCGGTAGCCATCGCGCCGCAACGCCCGACGCACAGCGGAGAGTATGGCCGGTTCGTCGTCCACCAGCAGCAGCACCCGCTCGGGTTTGGCGGCGTCCGGCAAGGCAATGCTGCGCCCATCCCGCAGCAGCGCCGCGAATTCGTCTTCGGGGAGGGGGCGGCTGAACAGGTAGCCTTGCATCTCCTCGCAGCCAAGACCGCGCAGGTAGCCCAGTTGTCCCTCGGTCTCGACGCCCTCGGCGATCACCTTCACGCCCAGGCTGTGGGCCATGCCGACCACGGCGCGGGCAATGGCGGCGTCGGTAGGTCTGGAGGTGATGTTGGTGATGAAGCTCTTGTCGATCTTGATGCGCGCCACTGGCAGGCGCTGCAAGTAGGAGAGGGAGGAATAGCCGGTGCCGAAATCGTCCAACGCGTGGCTGATGCCGTCGCCATTGAGCTTGTGCATGGTCCGGATGACGGCATCCGCATTGAGCAGCACGATGCCTTCGGTAAGTTCCAGTTCCAGCCACTCGGGATCGAGTTTGCTTGCATCCAGGGCGCGTCGCACCAGGGTGAATATGTCTCCATCATGGAACTGGCAGGCCGATAGGTTGACCGCCATGCGCAGCAGCGGCAAGCCCTCGTTCTGCCACTGCCGGTTGCAGCGGCAGGCCTCTTGCAGTGCCCATTCGCCGACTGCCCAGATGAGTCCGCTGTCTTCGAGCAATGGAATAAAATCCTGCGGCAGCACCAGGCCATGTCCGTGCCGCTGCCAGCGCAGCAGCGCCTCGATGCCGACAACGCGGCCGCTGACGAGATCGACCTGGGGCTGGTAATGGAGCAGGAACTCGTTGCGCTCCAGCGCCCGGCGTAAGGCGGTGTCGAGGTCAAGCCGCTGTTGCGATCCCTTCTCCATGTCGGGGACGAAGAAACTACAGATGCTGCTGGCATCATGCGGCGACGTCGCGGCGGCGACCGCCGCATGCTTGAGCAGTTCCTGCGCGCTGCCGTCGCGCGGATGGAGCGCGATGCCGACGAAAGGATCGAGAAAGACTTCCTGTCCTTCCACGTCGACGCCGCCAGCCAGTACGCAATGCATCCGCCGTGCGGTTTCCTCGACCAGAGGCTGTTCTGGCGAGTCTTCCAGCATCACGGCGAATTCGGATTCCGTGATCCTTGCCACGAACAGCGCCGGCAGAGTCGACTCCAGCCGATTGGCGACCGTGCGCGCAATCTCCAGCCCGGCGGTTTGCCCCAAGGTCTGCAGCACGCCATGGTAACGCCTCAGCCTTGCCACCAACACCGCCAGCGTGCGGTGTCCTTGGGACTGCGCGCAGAGTTCACCCAGGCGTCCTTCGAACAGCGCCCGGCCGGGCAGGCCGGTCTGGATGTCGTAGTAGGCCAGGTATTGCATTTTCGATTCGGCGGCGGAGCGCTTCTCCTCCCGGCGTATGACATCGAGGGCGAAGGAAATATCGTCCGCCACTTCCTTGAGCAGGTGGATTTCCGCCTGCCCGAAGAAGCCAACCTCACCGGCGGCCACGGTAAACGCACCGATGACCACGCCTTCCAGTCGCAGCGGAAACGCGCCGCAGGTGCGGATTCCCCAGCGTGAGGCAATGTCTCGCCAGCGCGTCTGCTGCGGGTCGACGAACAAGTCGTCGACAATGAACGGGCGTTCTTCGCACACGGCATAGCCTGTGGGGCTCAATTCTTCCGCCCGACCGGCAGCGGAAACCACGATGCCGGCCAGCTCCACCGCCGCCACGCCGGCGCTGGCCACTGGCAGCACGCGCCGGCTGCCGGGTTCCACCAATCCGACCCAGGCCAAACTGAAGCCGCCTTGCTCGAGCGCGATGCGGCAGGCCAGCGCATAAAGCTCGTCGGGATCCTCGGCGCGCATGATGGCACGGTTAATATGGCTCAGCATGGCGTAGAGCCGGTTCATGCGCTCCAGTTCCTTCTGGGCGAGGTGCAAGTCGGACTCATTCACGGCGATGTTCCCAGCAGCTTGTCCATGCAAGCATTCAGCGCCCAGCGGTCTACCGGTTTGACGAGCACTTGGGAAACGCCGGCGGCGGCGAGACGGGCACGCGAACTGGCATCGTCGAGCGCCGTCACCATGACAATGGGAATGTTGCGCGCCGACGGATCGGCTTTCAAGCGCCGAGCCACCTCGAAACCATCCATACCCGGCATCATCAGATCGAGCAGGATCAGTTCGGGTGCGGCGGCGGCAACGGCCGCCAGCGCATCCGCGCCAGATCCCGCGCAACGCACCTCATGGCCGGCGGCGCGCAGCAGCGTTTCCACCAGCTTGCGGTTGCGCGCGTCGTCATCGACGATCAGGACGTATTTTTGCGTGCTCATGGATTAGTCCTATTGCGTAGGCGCGGACGCCAGCATCTCCTCAACCGTGGCGAGGAATTCCTTGTACTGGATCGGCTTGGGGATGTAGCCGTCGCAGCCCGCGGCGATGATCTTTTCCTCGTCGCCCTGCATGGCGAAAGCGGTCAGGGCGACGATGCGTATATCATGTGTCGCGGCATCCTGCTTCAGCAGGCGGGCCGCTGTCAGTCCATCCATGCCGGGCAACTGGATGTCCATCAAGATCAGCGCGGGATGGTGGGCCTGAGCAAGCGCGATGCCGTCGTTTGCGTTGTCGGCCTGCAACACCGTTACACCGAGCCTGCCAAGCAACATCGCCGCCAGCTTCATGTTGGCCGGGTTGTCTTCAACGATCAGAACCTGCCCCGTCATGACTGCCTTCCTTTCTGCGCAAACAAGGCATTGCGCACCTCGGTGGCGAAACGACTGTGGTTGAAATCGGCCTTTTGCATGATCGCCGCGACATAACTGTTGAGCAGGTCTCGATCGGCCTGTGTCAGTTGCTTGGCGGTCACCACGATCACGGGAATCGATGCCGTCGCAGGCCGTGCGCGCAGGGCCTCGACGACGTCGAAGCCGTTCACCTCCGGCATCATCAAATCGAGCACGACCAGATCCGGCAGTTCGCGCTGTGCCACCGCGATGCCTTCGGCTCCGCCATAGGCGCGCAACACCTGGTAGCCGGGTTCGGCGAGATAGGCCGATAGCAGTTCGACGGCTTTCGGGTCGTCGTCGACGATCAGCACCTTGCACTGCCGGCTATCGACAAGGCCGAGTCCGAGGCGATGCAGCGCCGCCGCCATGTCTTCCCGCCCGACCGGCTTTTGCAGCACCTGTGCCGCGCCAAGCGAAAAACCCTTGTGGGCATCGGCGACGATCGAGGCGATGACGACCGGCACATCGGCCCACGGCGAATCCAGCTGCTTGATGCGCGCCAGGAAATCCCAGCCATCCATGCCGGGCAGGAAAATGTCCAGGATGATGACATCGGGATGCACACTGCCGACCAGGGCCAAGGCCGCTTCGGCGCTGGCCGCACGCAGCGCGCGCACGCCTGCGGCGGCAAGTTGCAGGTTCACCAATTCGGCGGCGCCATCGTCGTCCTCAACGACCAGCGCTACGCCGCTGTCGGCCACCGCCAGCGCCGTGATCGCGGCGGCGGACGGGACGGAATTGCCGGCCGGCCGCCACGGCAGCCAGACCGTGAAGCAACTGCCCTGGCCCGGCTCGCTGGCAACGGCGACAGTGCCGCCGTGCAGTTCCGCCATCTTCATCACCATCGCCAGGCCCAGGCCGGTGCCTTCATAATGGCGGGACAACGAGGAATCGATCTGGCTGAACGGCTGGAACAGGCGTGGCGCGTCGCTACGCCCGATGCCGATGCCGGTGTCCTCGACGCTGATTTCCAGGAATTCGGCGAACTCATTTGCCTCGCCCGGTGGCAATGGCCGGCGCATGCTGTTCGACTGCGTGGCGGCCCACTGTTCGATTTCGCTGCGGCTGGCGCGGCGCGCCCGCAGGGTGACGCGCCCGCCGTCGGGCGTGAACTTGACGGCGTTGGACAGCAGGTTGTAGACGATCTGCTTGGTCTTGCGCGTATCCAACCGGATATTCGCCAGGTTTTCCGCCACCTCCCGCTTCAGCGTGATGCGGTGCGCGGTCGCCTTTTCCTTGACGATGGACAAGCTGTTTTCCAGCAGCGTGCTGACGTTCGCATCCTCCAGGTCGAGGGTCATCCGGCCGGCCTCGACCTTGGAAAGATCGAGGATGTCGTTGATCAGCGAGAGCAGGTGGCGACCGCTATCGAAAATGTCAGTGACATACTCGTGCTGCGGCGGCGCCAGCTCGCCGACCAGTCCATCCTTGAGCACCTCGGAAAAACCGATGATGGCATTGAGCGGCGTGCGCAATTCGTGCGACATGTTGGCGAGAAATTCCGACTTGATGCGATTGGCCTCCTCCGCTTCTTTGCGCCGCGTCTGGTCCCGCAACCGGCCGATGCCGAAGGCCAGGTCCGCCGCCGCCTCGCTGAGCAGATCGATCTCGGCCTCGTCGAAAGCGTCGGTCTCAGTGGTGTAGATGATGATGACGCCGAAGACACCCTTGCCATCGGCCAGCGGCAGGGCGATGCTGGCGCCACAGCCGAAAAGTCTCTGGCAAGGCAGCAGTTCGGCGCCCGCGGCCCTGGACACTTGCGCCAGGCAACTACGTACCGCCACGCCGGCCCGGCAGTTGCCTGATCGCGTTTCGTCCCAGGTGAGGCAAGCGGGATCGAGCGCCGCCGCGTCAAAGCCGCGATGGGCCACGGGACGGATGCTTTTCGCCGCGTCCTGTTCGGCGAAGCCGATCCAGATCATGGGATAGCCGCCCTTTTCCACCACCAGCCGACACATTTCATCGAGCAGGGTTTGCTCGTCGGTGGCGCGCAGCATGGCACGGTTGCCGGCGCTGAGCACAGTCAGCGCCCGGTTGGCACGCGCCAGGGCGCGATCGGCGGCGGCGAGGCGCGTTTCGCGTGCCTGCAGGCCCGCCGCCATCTCGTCGAAGCTTCGTGCCAGTTGTCCCAATTCCTCCGCCGAATGGGGCTGTCCGCTACGCGCTGCAAGATCGCCTTGGCCGAAGCGTCGCGTGGCGACGATCAGCGCCCGAATGCGACGCAGCACGAACCAGTCGCTGCCGAACCAGGTCAGCCCGAATATCAGTGCGCTGAGCGCCAACAATGCGCCGAGATTACGCAGCAACTGCCGCTCGATCGGCGCATCGATGGTGGCGCGTGGCACGCCGACGCGCACATAGGCGCAGCGGCCGTCGATGCGCAGCAGCGGTTCGATCGCGTTGAGGCGCAGCACGCCGTCCTGGCCTGGAAATTCCGTAAAGCCCCGGCAACCAGCCGCAAGTATCGGTCCCAATAATTCCCGTTCCGGAGCCGGCTTCCCTATCCATTCGCGCGTCGAGTCAGGCAGACGTGCCAAAACGATGTTATTGGCGTCCACCACGGCAACGGTCGTTCCCGACGGCATTGCCAGTTTCTGTGCCGCATATTGCAACCATGCGAGATCGAACGTAGCGTAAAGCACTTTCAGCAGACGCCCGTCCTCTCCGAAGACTGGGTAGCCCATGCCAAGGCTGGGTGCCCCTGTCAGCCGGCCGACGATAGGGTCGCCGACGGCAAACTTGCCGCTCGCGACGGCGCGCCGGAACCAGGCTCTGTCAGAGAAATTGATCGGTGTGTCGAAAGGTATGGCGCTGCACAACAGGTTGCCTTCGGCATCGACCATACCGATGTTGGCATAGAACGGGTTTTGCTGACGGATGCGGGGCAAAGATTGGCGGCAGCGCGGTAGCAGCTCTGGTACGGTCACATAGGGAATGTTCGAGAGGATGGACAGCATCTGCTGCGCCTCGACGATAAGACGCTTTTGCTCATCGGCAATCAGCGAGGCCAACTGCCTTGTCTGGTGTTCCGCCTCCGCCTGCGCCGCGGCCTTGTCTTCCCATGTGGAATAGCCGATCAATCCGAAGGCCGGCAGGACGGCGAGTAGCACCAGCAGCAGCAGACGCCCACGCAGGCTAAGGAGAGTCTTCAACTCTCGCATACCGTTTCCTCCTGATTCTCTCCGGCCGGCAGGACTCTGCCGCACCAAACGCCAATGCTCTGTTTATAGATTACGCAAAGGCAGAGCACAATATGGCGAATGCCATAGTTACCTTCAGGATTTCCTGATGGCTTGGCGGGATCGCAGGTCTCTTGGCAGTAAAGAAAGGGACGAAATCCAGCTTATGCCCCCTCGGCCGCATTTTTCCTGGCTATCCTGACCATCTCGGCCAGCTTGCGATTCTCGATCAGCATTCTTCGGTAGGCCAGCGCCTGGGCGATCATGGATTTCAACTCGAAGTCCTGCCACGGCTTGCCGATGAAGCCGAAGATATGGGCGGAATCGACGGCATACACCAGATCGTCCTGGCTGACCACGCCGCTGATCAGTATCCGGCTGCAGTCCGGCTGCAAGTCCATGAATTTCTGCAAGAGCTCGGCACCATTCATTTCCGGCATCTTGAAATCCGCAACGATGCATGAATAGCCGATCGACTCAGCCATCTTGAGCGCATGCAGCGGCGAAGGCGTGACCTGGACGCTGATCTTGCCCTCATCCAGAACGGGGCCCTTGTGGCTGGCAACTTCCGAACGTATGGCCAGGTACAGATCGTCCACGCGCGAGTGATGGGTAAGGATGCGCGAGAGACTGCCGAGAATGTTCGGGTCGTCGTCGACCAGCAGGATCTGGTCGATGTTGCTCTCCACCAGGGCGGGGATCGGCAGCTTGAGATCGCGCACCACCTGGGCGAGCTGTTTGTTCTCCAGCAGCGCGCTGTTGAACTGTATCGCCTGGGCAACCGAGCCCTTGAGGTAATAATCATGCCAAGGCTTGGGGATGAAACGGTAGATATGGGTCTCATTGACCATTTTTATCAGGGCGGCCATATCGGTTTGTCCGCTCAGAACCATGCACGCACAGTCGGGCTGAATCTTCGCGAATGCCTTAAGGAATTCCAAGCCGTCCATGCTTGGCATGCGAAAGTCGCTGATCACCACATCGAAGTGCCGAGCTTGTGCGCGCTCCAGCGCCTTGGCCGGTTCGGTAAATCCTTCGACCTCATAGCGGTAATGTCCCGAAGAAGACGCACTCAATTCGCGGCGCACAGAACTGACGATATTCGGCTCATCATCGACGATCAGAACGCATTGCGGGGTAGGCGTATTCACGGTTTATCTCCTGAATGAATCAAGCTTGCGGAATATTTTCCTGTTTGACCGGCAGCCAGACACGGAATGTAGCGCCCTTGCCGACTTCGCTGTGCACCTCGATTTTGCCGTGGTGCTTTTCGACGATACTGTAAGATACCGACAGTCCCAGACCGGTGCCCTGCCCCACCGGCTTGGTGGTAAAGAAGGGATCGAACAAATGCGGCAGGTTTTCCGGCGGAATCCCCCTGCCGGTATCGGCAATCTCCACCCACACCCGGTCGCCTTCCTGGCCGGTGCGGATGGTGACGGTTCCCTTGGAGTCGATGGCTTGCGCGGCATTCACCAGCAGGTTCATGAAGACCTGGTTGAGTTGCATCGGCAGACAGGGTATCTGCGGCAGTGCGCCGTATTCCTTGACGACTTCGCACTTGTACTTCAACTCGTTCCACACCACGTTCAGGGTACTCTCCAGCCCTTGCTGGAGGTCCGCCCACTTCCATCCTTCGTTGTCGCCGATATGGGAAAAATCCTTGAGGTCGAGCACGATCTTCTTCACCCGCATCAACCCTTCACGCGATTCGGCGAGCAGGGAATGGATGTCCTGGCGGAGATAGTCCAGGTCGATCTGCGCCTTGAACTGGCGGATTGCGCCGATTTCCTGGGTGTGAGCGTCCATCAGCCGTTCGGCTTCCTCGTACTTGCTCACCATCGACAAAATATCGGCCAGGTATTTTTCCAGGGTGCCAAGATTGGAATATACGTAACCGACCGGGTTGTTGATCTCGTGCGCCACTCCCGCGGCAAGCAGACCGATCGAGGCCATTTTTTCCGATTGCAGCAACTGGTTGTGCGCTTGCGTCAACTGTTTGTTGGTCTCGATCAATTGGGCATTGATTGTCGCAATATTTTCAAATTGCCCCTGGATTTTGGCTTCTGCCCGCTTGCGCCCGGTGATATCGACTATGCAGCCGAACACACGCCGCACGCTGCCATCGACGAATTCCGCGCGGCCGGTGGTTTTTACCCATTTACTCTTTCCCGTGGCGCTGACGAAAGGCAGCTCAAGATCATAGGGCTCGGCTTGTTCGACCAGTCGTGTGAAGGCACCCATCAAATGCGGCCTTGCTTCGGGCGCAAAGAACAATTCTATATCCTGTGCGACGTCGTCCAGGTCATAACCCGTGGGAACGCCGAAAATTCGATAGGCTTCTTCCGTCCACTCCATCTTGCCCGCCGCCACATCGTATTCCCAGCCGGCGACTCTGGTGATTTCCTGGGCCTGTTTCAAGAGTGCCGCGCTCTTGCGCAACGACTGCTCCAACTGTTTGCGTTCGGTGACATCATGAAGAATGGATAGATGCGTTCCATTAAACGACTCACCGAGATTAGCCAAGAAAATCATCGCGGTGCGAACCCTGCCATCCTTGCAGCAAATATTCACTTCCAGGGGTTCAAACTCCGTTCCCTCCTGCTTGACTTTTGCCAAGCGATCCCGCAATGCCATCGTTACCCATTCGCGATATTTCCGGTCCGGGTAGGCTTTGAGCCACCAATCCGACAAGGTGGGGATATCTTCCATGGAATAGCCAAAAGCCTTAACGAAGGCGGGATTCAACAAAGTCACGTTTTGTTGCAGATCGTTCAGCGCATACGGCACCGGGGACAGTTCAATGATGGAACGGAATTTGTTTTCGCTTTGCTGCAAGGCCAAATCGGCTTGCTTGCGTTCGGTGATATCGCGCACCATGCCGACAGCCAGCCAGTTTCCCCGATAGTTGAGCGCAGAAAGAGACAGTTCCAGCGGGAATTCGCCGCCGCTTTTCCTGATGCCGTACAGCTCCAGGGTTTTTCCCAGCGCCGCTCCCTCTCCCGTGGTCCTGAAATGACTGAATGCCTGCGCGCTGGCGGCAAGGTAGCGCTGCGGAGTGATCAGGGCATGCACATCCTTGCCCAAGGCCTCGCTGGCGGCATAGCCGAAGATTCTCTCCGCCGCCTTGTTCCAAAGCGAAATCCTTCCCTCGTTATCGATCATGACGATTGCGTCAAGCGCGGCATCGGCGACCAGGTGCAGCCACTCCCGGTTTTCTTGCTGCGGAATGACGGCAGGAGATACACTGACTGAATCCATGATCGGCCTCCTGTCGTTCTAGTGAGAGACGAACGATGTCATTCTAGTGCCCACCCTTGGTTCTGGGGTGCGTTTCCAGCGTCTGCTTAGTTTCGTAATTCATGAAAGCCTCCTTGAGCACTTCGCGCAAGGGTTCATCCTCCCAAGGCTTGGTGATGAACTTGTAAATCTCGCCGCTGTTGATCGCTTCGGTGATGCTATTCACATCCGTGTAGCCGCTCAGTATCATGCGTATGACTTTCGGATACATCACCTTCACCCGGCTCAATAGATCGATGCCTGACATGCCCGGCATGCGCTGGTCGGACAAGAGCACGCCGACGGGATGCTTGGCCAGCAACTGCAGCCCCTCCTCGGCGCTGGTGGCGGTCAGGATATGGTAGCCGTCGTGGCGCAGCAAGCGTTTCAAGGCTGACAATACGTTGACTTCGTCATCCACCAGCAACAGCACACGCTCGCCATGGACCGCCGGGGATCTCGATCGCGTTTCATGCGTGCTCAACAGCGCGGGAATCTCGCCTGCCGGCAAGGGATGACTGAAGTAGAACCCCTGCATCAGATCGCAATGCAATGTGCGCAAATAGCCCGCCTGGGCCTCGCTTTCCACGCCCTCGGCGATCATTTTCAGCTGCAAGCTATGTCCCATCGCAATCATCGCCTGTACGATAGCGGCATCGTCGCGGTCGGTAACGATGCCGCCGATGAACGATTTATCGATTTTCAGCTTGTCGATAGGGAAATGTTTGAGGTAGCTCAAGCTGGAATGGCCGAGGCCAAAATTGTCGACCGCCAGCCCGACGCCCAGCGCCTTGAGTCGTTTGAGGAAGGCTTTGGTCTTGTCGTAATCGAACATGATCAGGCTTTCGGTCAGCTCCAGTTCGACAAAGTGGCCATTCAGCCCGGTATCGCGCAGTACTTGCGCCAAGGTTTCCTCCATGGCGCCATGGGTAAACTGCAAGGCCGACACATTGACCGACACGCACAACCTGGCATGACCAGTTGCATGCCAGGCCTGCAACTGGCGGCAAGCCTCCTGCAGCACCCAGGCGCCGATCTGTACGATCAGGTCGGTTTCCTCCGCCAAGGGGATGAATTCCGCCGGCAACAACAAGCCTTTTTCTGGATGTCGCCAGCGCAACAAGGCTTCCAGCACAACAATTTCGCCGCTATACAAATCCACCTGCGGCTGGTAATGCAGCAGCAATTCGTTGCGCACCATTGCGCGACGCAGTGCCGCTTCCATGCTTAGGCGTTCGAGCACGCCGACAGAAAGCGCCGGGTCGAAGAAGCGGTAGGTGTTCCGCCCTGCCGCTTTGGCATTGTGCATGGCCTGGTCGGCATGCTGCAGCAGCGTACTGGCGTCCGCGCCATCGTCAGGGTAAATGCTGATGCCGATGCTGGCGGTCACCGCCAGTTCGTTGCCGTCAACGAAGATGGGGGCAGTAAACAAATCCAGCAGTTTTCTCGCCACCGTGGCCTGTTGGGCGATGACATCGTCTTCCAGTAGCAGCACGAATTCATCGCCGCCCAGTCGTGCCAGGGTGTCGCCGGCGCGCGTCGCCTCAGTCAGGCGCCGCGCCACTTCCTGCAGCACGGTGTCTCCGACCGCATGCCCAAGGGTTTCGTTGATGTTCTTGAAGTGGTCGAGTCCCAGGTAAAGCAGCGCCAGCGGCGTGTTCTCGCGATTGGCGCGTTGCATGCCTTGAGCCAGGCGGTCCTTGAGCAAGGTGCGGTTAGGCAGGCCGGTCAAGGCGTCGTGGTGGGTCAGGAACTCGATCTGTTGCTGCGCCAGCTTGATCGAAGTGATGTCGCTGGACGCGGCCACATAGTGGCTGGTGCGGCCTTGTATGTCCCTGACAGCGCTGATGTTGAGCCATTCCGGATAAACTTCGCCGCTCTTGCGACGGTTCCATATCTCGCCGTGCCATTGGCCCCTGGCCAGCAGGGTGGCCCACATGTCGCGATAGTAAGCCTGGTCCTGGCGGCCGGATTGGAGCAAATTCGGATTCTTGCCCAGCACCTCGGCCTGACGGTAACCGGTGATAAGCTCGAAGGCCGGATTGACCGCAACGATATTGGCATCGGCATCGGTCACGACAATGCCCTCGGCGGTGCTCTGGAACACCCGGTCGGCCAGGCGCAGGGATTCTTCTGCCTGCTTGCGGGCGTTTTCGCTGGCGATGTGATCCAGGGCAAAGGAAATATCCCTGGCGGTTTCTTCCATCAAAGCCATTTCCGTGTCGCCGAAAAAACCGGCTTCCGCAGCGTAAATGGTGAGCGCACCGGACACCACGCCATTCAGGTAGAGGGGCAGTGCGGCCGATGACTTGAAGCCGGCACCGGCAGCCGCTTCGCGCCACGGTTCCGTGCATGGATCATTGAAGAAATCATTGCAGATATAGGGACGGCCTTCGCGCACGCTCGTGCCGGTAGGGCCTCTGCCGATGGGCTCATCGTTAGCGCTGATGCGGATGTTCCTGAGATAGCCCGAATCGTCGCCGTACTGGGCAATGGCCACAACGATGCCGGTTTCCGTATCCAGCCAACCGATCCAAGCCATCTTGAACTGGCCATAATCGACGAGCACCCGACAGGTGTCCACAAACAATTCTTCCTGCGTTTGAACTCGCATGGCGATCTTATTCACATGGCTCAGCGATGCGAAAATGCGGTTCAGTCGCTCGGTTGCCTTTTCTTGAAGCCGGCGTTCGGTGATGTCGCGCATGTTGACGACGATTCCGCCGACTGTCGGATTGGCCAGCAGATTCTTGGTCAATATCTGCATCGTGCGCCACGGGCCGTCCTTCCTCTGGCAACGCGCTTCGACAAGAAGCGTGTTTGCCGAATCGTCCGTCATGATCTGCGCCAGGTTAGTTTTTATCATCGGCAGATCATCGGGGTGAACGAACTCCAGTATATTTCTGCCAAGCACTTCCTCGGGATCATAGCCACCGACCCGTTTAACCGAAGGACTGATATATTTGATCAGACCGCTGGCGGTGATCACGATGGTGATATCCGAGGCATTTTCGATCAGCGCCCGGAACCGACTTTCGCTGTGGCTTAGCGCCGCCTGCGTCGCCTGCTGCTCCTCCATCATGCTGAGCAATGCCAGCCGCGACCGCTCGGATTCGGCCAGCAGGCGCGAGGTTTCGGCCTGCGAAGCACGGGCTGCGTATTCCGCCCGCTTACGCTCGGTGATGACCTCGAAGACGGCGACAAAATATTCCCGCTCGGGGCTATATACCGAGATAGAGAACCACATCTTCAGCGCTTCCAGGTAGATTTCGAAGTGCTCCGATTTTCCGCTCAGCGACACCCGGCCATAGATTTCAAATAATTCCGGGCTGGTCGCACGAGCACCCGGAATGACTTCGCTGACTTTCCTGCCGACGACATTTTTTAATCCGGTCAGTGTTTCGAAGGCGGCGTTGACCTTCAAATAAATAAAATCCTGGGGGATGCCATGCTCGAACAGCATGCGGCAATAGGCGAAGCCATTGAGCATGTGGTCGAAGAGCGATCGATAGAGTTCCTCGTTCCTCACTATCAATGCATGCATCGAGTTGCGTTTGCTATCGGCTCGAGAAATTGATCGAGCGAGCCACACGATCAGCGCCGAAAACAATAGGATATTGGCGACATCGACAAACACCGCGCCAAATATCGGCTCGATAGCCCTGGTTCGCCAGCCGAACTGGTTCGACCACTCGAGCAAGACCGGCAGGACGATTGTCGCGGGCAACAGGCGGCGGGCGATCACGCCACCCGTATCATGGCGGCTAATGAGTCGGATCAGTCCCCGCTCGGGCTGCAAGCAAAGTATCCCTGCGGCAAGTACGAGGAACCCCAGCGCGGTATGCACGGCCATCTGCGTGTAGTAACCGATGCCGTAGTGGTTGGTGGCGCCGTATAGGTAGCTCAGTCCCGATAGCATGGCGGGGATGGCTGTCAGCACCGCCATGGCAAAGACCAGACGACCGCCACGCCGCGATTCGCCGTTCAGCAGCAGTGCCACCCCAAAGAACAGGAAGCTTAGCGCAGAAGCCGGCGCCATACGGTTCGGGGCCAGGGTGCCGATGGCGCCTGCCGGTTCTTCAAACAGCAATTGGTCTATGCCGAGGTTGCCGCCGCCGAGGTATTCAACCAGCGTCAGCAAGCCGAGCAGAACCACGATGCCGGCGCAGGCCTGTCCGATCCGCTGCCGCAGAGAGGGTACGCTGGAGTCCTTCAACCACAGCGCCACACCCGATAAGAGAAAACCCAGCGCGGTATTGGTCTTCATTGCGACCAGGCTCGGATGAATGCTCTTCAGGAGGGCGTTATCCAGCAACCAGCCGAGCAGGACCGCCACGCCGACCAAGACGCTGACCAGTCCGGCGCCCTTGGCCAGCGCCTTGAAGAATGGGAAAGAACACGGACGAAGCATCATTCGAAAACCATTTGAGTCGTCTGTTATGTTTTCGGTGCGGCGGGCAAATTGCCGCCGTCTTTGTTTGATTCAACACTGGCATAGCGTAGCGGCTCGCCGACCCGCACCAGCAGTTGGTTCACTTCGCGCTTGAGTTCCAGTATGCGCTCTTCGCGTCCCAGCGTAACCTCATGCCAGCGGCGAAGTTCATCAAGCTGTTGCTGGAGCGACTGCTCCGCCAGCTTGCGCGCACTGATGTCTTGGACAATGGCGATATAGGCGCCGGGAGGATCGCCTATATTCCATAATGGGGATACGTTCACATTCACCCAGATCGTGCTGCCGTCTTTGCGGCGATAACGCTTCTCCAGGGTAAATTCCCTGATCTGCCCATCACGCAAAGCCTGCAGGCTATCCAGGTCGGCCTGCAAATCATCGGCAAACGTGATGGGACTGGAGTTCGCTTGCATCAACTCATCCTCGCCATATCCCACGATCTCGCAATATTTGTTATTGGCGCGCAGGATGCGGCGCGTAGTGGCATCGACTTCCACGATGCCGACGGCAAATTGATTGAATATACTGTGGAACCTGTCTTCGCTGAGATTTTTCAGCCGCGACAATTCGGCCTCGATGGCTTTGCGCTCCTCTATCTCCTGTTCCAGTTGCGCAACCGTCTGTTCCAGCTGGCTGGCACTGGGCAGTCGCACCGCGCGAGGGATCAACGGCCACAGGAGAATCGCGCTAATCAATGATACCAGGGCAGTTATCGCCTTCGCGCCGGCATCCAGCCAATAATCCGGATGCCAGATGGTCCAGATGGCGAGCAGATGCGTCGTCCCGCAAGCGAAAATGAAAACCGAGAACAACTTGAATATCCAGTTGAACTGGAGGTCTTTCCGCTTTCCGACAAAGTAGAGTAAGCCAAGCGGGATCGAATAATAGGACAAGACGATCAATGCGTCGGAAACGACGAAAGTCCATAGCAGCGACGGCGTCCACAGGAAGCAATGGCCATGCGGCATGAAGCCTTCATTACCGAACCAACTCATCATGAAGTCTGGCATTTGCAACACTCCCCAGGCATTATTGAAGATTACCTATATGGGTGACAGAAATAGCGTCATTCCGGGGCCGCGTAGCGGAACCCGGAATCCAGGTGGCTTCTGGATTCCGGCCTTCGCCGGAATGACGGACTTATTCAGTGCTTCCTTAGGACTATGGCATCCGGTTTTCAACCTGAATATTAGACCATTTGGCTACGGTTTTAAAATTTGCCGAGCCCCGGCAGACGAAGGCCGCCTCGCGCATTAGTCAAGTGAAGTGCCTGCCGCTCGACGGCGGGAGTAACATAAGGCTTGGATATCCCCGTACCTTTACCATGATACTCGCTGGCGCTAACGAGAATACCGATGGCCATCGCCCGGTGCTGCTGTTCGTCGACGACGAACCGGGCATCGTCACGGCGCTGCACCGGCAATTCCGTCCTCACGGCTACGTGATTCACACGGCCAACAGCGGCGCCGAAGGACTGGCGGTGCTCGGGCGCGAGGCAGTCAACCTGGTCGTCTCCGACATGCGCATGCCGGAAATGGATGGTGCGCAGTTTCTCGAACAGGTACGAGTCCGCTGGCCGACCGTGATGCGCATCCTGCTCACCGGCTACGCCGACATGGAGTCGACCATCGCCGCCATCAACCGCGGTGAAATCTGGCGCTACATCGCCAAGCCATGGAATGACGAGGAAATTGTGCTGACGGTGCGCGATGCGCTGGAACAACAGCGGTTGTCCGCCGAAAATGCGCGCCTGCTGGCGCTGACGCAACGGCAGAACGAAGAACTCAGCGCACTCAACGCCGGCCTCGAACAGAAGGTAGCGGAACGCACGACGCAACTTCAAGCCACTTTGGCCTCGCTCGAAAAAGCGCATGGCGACTTGAAGCGCGGCTTTATCAACTCGGTACGGGTATTCTCCGGGCTGACCGAACTGCGCGGCGGCATTCTAGGCAGCCACTTCGTCGGTCACGGTCGGCGCGTGGCCGACATGGCGCGGCTGCTGGCAACGCAGATGGACATGGCCGATGCATCGCCCCAGCAAGCCATGCTGGCCGGGCTGCTTCATGACATCGGCAAGATCGGGCTGCCCGATCATCTGCTCAGCAAGCCCTTCGACAGCCTTTCCGGCAAGGAGCGCGTGCTGGTGAAGAAACATCCGGTGATCGCAGAAAATCTATTGATGGCGGTGGATCAGCTGCAGGAAGCGGTGCTGGCGATACGCCACCATCACGAACAGTTCGACGGTTCCGGCTATCCCGACGGGTTGGCCGGCGATACCATACCCATGGCAGCACGCATCCTCGCCGTGGTGAACGACTACGACGCGCTGCAACTCGGCACCCTGACGCAACGCCAACTCAAGCCGGCCGAGGCGCTGCAATACATCATCGGCAAACGCAGCCACCGCTACGATCCGCGCGTGGTCGACGCCTTCGCCATCTGGCTGGCCGGGAAGGAACAGCCGAAATGGCGCGAAATCGGCCTGCGCCCTGCCGAGCTGCGCCCCGGCATGGTTCTGGCCGACGATCTTTCGCACCGCGACGGCTATCTGCTGCTCGCCGCAGGCTATACACTCGATGCCACCGCCATCGCCCACCTGAGGCGTATCGAGGATGAAGCCGACGAGCCTGTGATCGTCCATGTACGGAAGGAAACCTGAAACATGCAGCCCTTTGCCTGGAACAAGCGGTTCGAAACCGGCATCGCCGTAATCGACGAGCAGCATCATCTGCTTGTCGGCCTCATCAATCGCGTCAGCGATCTGCTGATCAAGGGCGGCGATGTGGATGAGGAATTGCCGCAGATAGTGTCCGAATTGAAAGACTACGTGGGTTTTCACTTCGCCACGGAGGAGGACTTGATGGCGGCAAGCGGCATCGACCGTCGCCACTTCGAACTGCACCGCAAGCACCACCGTCACTTCGTCGAGCAGCTCGAGCAGATGTGGGCGATGCACGCGATGCAGGAACAGCCTGTCGAAATCCTCGAAGACTTCCTGTCGTCATGGCTGACTTATCATATTCTCGGCGAAGACCAATCGACGGCGCGGCAGCTGGCGCTCATCGCCGGCGGCATGACAGCCGACACCGCTTGGCAGCATGAGCAACAACCGACGGACAACTCCATGGCGGTACTGCTGAAAGCGCTGCGCCAGCTTTACCACGTGTTGTCGCTGCAAAACCAGGGGCTGGTTCAATCCAATCTGCACCTTGAACAACGCGTGGCGGAGCGTACCCAGGAACTCTTGCAGGCCAGCAAGATGGCAGCAGTCGGCCAGCTCGCCGCAGGCGTGGCGCACGAGATCAACAATCCCATCGGCTTCGTCAATTCCAACCTCGGCACGCTCGGTCGTTATGTCGAACAATTACTCATGATGATCGATGCCTACGCCGATTGCGAAGCGAAAAACCTGCCGGTCTCGCCGCGGCTGGCGGAAATCAATGCCGAGACCAATCTGGCTTTCCTGCGCGAGGATCTCGCGGCGCTGCTGCGCGAATCGCAGGAGGGCCTCGACCGGATCAAGAAGATCGTGCAGGATCTCAAGGACTTTTCGCACGCCAATGCCGTCGAGATGCAGGATGCCGATCTCGTCGCCGGCATCGAGAGCACTCTCAGTGTGGCCTGGAGCGAACTGAAGTACAAAGCCGAGGTGATCCGCGAATTGCCGCCGCAGTTGCCGCTGCGCTGCATTCCCGGGCAGATCAACCAGGTGGTGATGAACCTGCTGGTGAATGCCGCCCAGGCCATCGAAGCGCGCGGCCGCATTGTCATCCGTGCCGGAGAAGCCAGCCGCGACGGTTCTCGCTGGGTCTGGTTCGAGGTGGAAGACAGCGGCTGCGGCATGCGCACCGAAGTCAAGCAACGCATCTTCGAACCCTTCTATACCACCAAGCCTGTCGGTACCGGCACCGGTCTGGGCTTGTCGGTTTCCTGGGACATCGTCGTCAACCACCATCACGGCCGCATCGAAGTCGACAGCGAACCCGGCAAGGGCAGCACTTTCCGCGTGTGGCTGCCGGCGGCGGGCTGCTAGGGGTCTACTCCCCGCGCCGCCCCAGTTGCGCGTTTTTCTGCTCGACGGCGAACACCGCCGCCTCGACCCGCGAGGTCAGATTGAGCTTGGAGAGGATGTGGCGCACATGCAACTTGACAGTGTCATGGCTGATGTCGAGCATGCGGGCGATGGCCTTGTTGGAAAGCCCCTGCGCCAGGTGATTGAGGATTTCCCGCTCGCGCGTGGTAAGTTGCTTGAGGGCGGACTCCCTGGCGTCGGCGGGCGTGCCGCCGCGCAACAGATGCACCAGTTTCAGGGTCATCGCCGGCGCCACCACCGTCTCGCCACGAACCGCGCGCTGTATCGCATCGACCAGATCGTCCGGCTCCATGTCCTTCAATAGATAGCCTCGCGCGCCGCTGCACATGGCATCCGAGAGATCTTCCTCGGCATCGCTGACCGTGAGCAGCAGCACCGCACCTTGCCATTCCTCTGCGCGTATGCGGCGGATCAGGGAAAGGCCGCCCAGCGGCGGCATGTTGAGGTCGACGATGACCGCGTCGGGCCGCTGATCACGCAGCAGAAGCATCGCTTCCTCCGGATTGCCGGTCATGCCCGCGACACGAATCTGGCCGCGCCGTTCGAGCAGTTCCGCCAGGCCCTTGCGAAACAGGGTATGGTCGTCGACCAGCAGCACGCTGACCAGCTTGTCGCTCATCGCGGTCTTCCGGCCATGACGGGAAAGGTCAGGCGGACACGCGTACCGCCTTCAGGGAGAGTGGCGATGTCGATCTGCCCGCCGATCTTCTGGGCGCGCTCGCGCATGATGGTCAGACCGAAATGCTGGTGCGCAGGTTCCTCGATGCGGCCACCAGGATGGGTGTGCGCGAACAGATCCCGCCTGCCCTTGCCGTTGTCTTCCACTGTCGCCACATAGTGATCGCCGACACCTTCCAGGATCAGGCGGGCGCGGCTGGCGCCGGCATGCCGGACGACGTTGGCGAGCGCCTCCTGGAGGATATAGAACACCTGGGCTTCCTGGTCCACCGAGAGGCGCAGGTCGGTGATGCGATTCAGATATTCCAGGCCGATCCCGGTACGCTCCTGGAAAGTGGCGGCCACACGATCAAGCGCGTGCAGCAGGCCGAGCGGGTCCATGCCGCTGCGAAAATGCGAGAGCAATTCGCGCAGATTCAGGTAGGCTTCATCCAAAGCCTGGCCAACATCGCCGGCATACTTGCTGGCCAGTTCGGTGTCCTGGTCGCATAGCGCTTCCTGCAGCAGCGACATGCGCATTTTCATGTAGGCGCAGGTCTGGGCCAAGGAATCGTGCACCTCGGCAGCCATCATTTGCCGTTCGCCCATCAGCGTAATGCGCAGGTTTTCGCGCTTGAGCCGGGCGTTTTCGAGTGCCATGCCGAGATGCTCGGCGATCGACCGGAACAGCAGCGCCACATCCTCGGGCAACTCGAAACGCTTGGGCAGGAACAGGCTGAAGGTGCCGAGCAGTTTGCCGCCGTGCTGCAATGGCACGATCAGCATGGCCTGGCAGCCATTATCGAAATAATCGTGGCCCGTTCGGAGCGCGCAGGGATGCAAGTCGATCTCGTAGCGCGAGTGGTTTTCGAGCACGGCGCTGCCGCAGTAACCGCAGTCCACCG
The DNA here is from genome assembly GCA_041674385.1 of Sterolibacterium sp. Classification (GTDB taxonomy): domain Bacteria; phylum Pseudomonadota; class Gammaproteobacteria; order Burkholderiales; family Rhodocyclaceae; genus JACRAR01. Next base: position 64,761 of record JBAYVU010000005.1, on the reverse strand, counting down.
GCACCACGCGTTCGCGCTCCACCAAATCCGGCGGCAAGCCGAGCGAACCGACCAAGCGCATGTGCAGTCCGTCGCTGGTGAGCACCCGCACCGCACCGGCGCTGGCTTCGGCCAGACGGATCATGGTGCCGAGGAAACGCCCGAGCAATTCCTCGACATCGTCTTCGTCGGCGAGGCTGGCCGTGACTTCGGACAGGATGCTGAGGGCGCGCAGTTTTTCGGCGCTATTCCCCTCCAGCTCCCTGTCGTCGGTGGCGCGCGGCTCGGCCTGAACCTGCATCGTCAACTCCTGTTTGCCATGACCACCAGCCAGCCGATTCGGCCAGCTGATATAAGGAGCTTATTCTATGCTGGAAAATCCCAGGCTCCGGAGAAAATTTTCTCCGCCCAGAACAAGCCGGTGATGGTCTTGCTGTCGGTGATCCCGCCGTCCCGCACGCTCAACACGGCATCGGCCAGGGAAAGTTCCACCACATCGAGGAATTCGCCATGATCGAGGGCATGGCCGACATAGGACAAGCCGTGGGCAAGAAAGATTTCGATGCTCTCGTTGGAATAGCCGACGCAGGGATGCATGGTGCCCAGATGACGCCAGCTCTTGGCCTTGTAGCCGGTCTCCTCGCGCAGTTCGCGCCGTGCCGTATCCAGGGGGTGTTCGCCGGCGTCGATCTTTCCCGCAGGCAATTCCAGGAGAACCTGTCCCAGGGGATAACGGAACTGCCGTTCGAACAACAACTTGCCGTTGTCGAGCGCTGCCAGCATGACTACCGCGCCGGGATGAGAGATGTGCTCGCGGACGCCTTCGGAACCATCGGGCAGACGCACCCGGTCGCTATGCACTTTCAGCAGGCAGCCGCTGAAGACTTCCTCCGTCGACAAACAAATCTCAGTCAGGTCGTCCGTGCTCAAGTGCGCTGAGCCGTCTTGCCTTGCGATTGCCCTACAACGAACGCAGCAGGGTGAAGGTACACAAGGTCATGATCGCCTGCGGAAAGGCACCCAGCAGGGCCACAGCCAGTCCATTGGCCGAGATCAGCACACGCATGTCGAGACCGGCCTGGATCGGCACGGGGTTCACCGGTGCGTCAAACCACATCAGCTTGACCACGCGCAGGTAGTAGAAAGCGCCGATCAGCGAGAAGAACACGGCGACTACGGCGAGCCACACCTGGCCGGTGTCGACCACCGCCAGCAGCACCGCGAACTTGGCCCAGAAGCCGATGAAGAACGGCACCCCTGCCAGGGAGAACATCAGGATGCCCATCATCAGCGCAAACCACGGACTGCGCTGGCTCAGGCCCTTGAAGTCTTCCAGTTCCTCGGCCTCATGGCCGGCGCGCGACAGCAACAGGATCATGCCGAAGGCACCAAGCGTCATCAGCACGTAGGAAATGCTGTAGAACATCGCCGAGCTGTAGGCATTCAGCGCAAAATGGCGGTCTCCGCCAACAGTGCCGCTAATCAGGCCGAGCAGCATGAAGCCCATGTGCGAAATGGCCGAATAGGCCAGCATGCGCTTGAGATTGGTTTGGGCGACGGCGACTATGTTACCGATGGCGATCGACAGCACCGCCAGGATCGTCAGCATCGCCTGCCATTCGGCAGACAGTTCGAACAAGCCATACACCAGCAGCCGCATGACCATGGCAAACGCCGCCAGCTTCGGTGCCGAGCCGATGAACAGCGTAATCGGCGTGGGCGCGCCATGATAGACATCGGGAACCCACATGTGGAACGGCACCACGCCGAGCTTGAATGCCAATCCGGAGACCAGGAACACCAGACCAAACACCAGCACGGTCTTGTTGCCCACGCCGTGATAGATCGACTGCGCCACGCCGCCGATTTCCAATGTGCCGGTGGCGCCGTAGATCATCGACATGCCGTAAAGCAACAAGCCCGAAGCCATCGCACCGAGCACGAAATATTTCATCGCCGCTTCGGTGGCGCGTGCCGAATCGCGGTCCAGCGCCACCAAAGCATACAGCGACAGCGACAGCAGTTCCAGGCCGAGATACAGGGTGAGGAAATGGCTCGCCGAAATCATCACCGTCATGCCCAGTGTGGCGAACAGTGCCAGCAGGTAGAATTCGCTCTTCTCCAGGTCGCGCGCCGCCAGATAGCCACGGCTGTACACCAGCATCAGGATCATCGAGACGTACACCAGCAGCTTGAGGAAGTCGCCCATCAGGTCGTCGACATACATGTTGCTGAAGGTCAGCACCACCTGTCCATCGGCCGTCATGAAGGTAAGGATCGCGGCACCGACCAGGGTCAGCTGGGTCAGAAACGCAATCAGCCAGCGCTGCCGTTGGGGCAGCACCAAGTCAATCAGCAGGATGACGCAAGCCATCGTCAGGAGAAAGATCTCCGAGACGGCTGGGTAGAAATCAGGCATGACGAAGTTCATGTGCGGTTCTCGGGTTTGACTTGGTTCAGGCCGGTCATAGTTTGCTGATGGCCACGTGCTTGAGCAAGTGGTCGACCGAAGCGTGCATCACATCGGTAATCGGGAACGGATACAGGCCCATGCCAAGCACGCACAGCGCCAGCAGCCCGAGAACCAGGAATTCGCGGTTGTCGATATCGGTCAGCTCGGCCACGTGTTTGTTTCCAATGGCACCAAAAGCAACGCGTTTGTACATCCACAGCGTATAGGCGGCGCCGACGATCAGCGTGGTCGCTGCGGCGAAACCCACCCAGAAGTTGTACTTGATCGCACCCAACGCCACCATGAATTCGCCGACGAAGCCCGAGGTCGCCGGCAGGCCGCAGTTGGCCATGGCGAACAGCAGGAAGAAAGCCGCGAACTTCGGCATGGTATTGACCACCCCGCCATAAGCGGCGATATCGCGGCTGTGCATGCGGTCATACATCACGCCGACGCAGAGGAACATCGCCGCCGACACGAATCCGTGGGAGATCATCTGCACCAGCGCGCCTTCATAGCCGATCTGGTTGAAGATGAAGAATCCCAGGGTCACGAAGCCCATGTGCGAAATCGACGAATAAGCGATCAGCTTCTTCATGTCGCTCTGCGCCAGCGCGACAAATCCGATGTAGATCACCGCAATCAGGCTCAGCGCAATCATCATGCCGGACAGCGCATGGCTGGCATCCGGCGCGATCGGCAGGGAAAACCGCAGGAAACCGTAGGCGCCGAGCTTCAGCATGATCGCCGCCAGCACCGCCGACCCGCCGGTTGGTGCCTCGACGTGCGCGTCGGGCAACCAAGTATGCACCGGCCACATCGGCACCTTGACCGCAAAAGCCACCAGGAATGCTAGGAACAGCAGCGTCTGCGCCGACATCGGCAGCGGCAGGCTGTGCCACTCGAGGATATTGAAGCTGCCGCCCGACTGGAGGAACAGATACATCAAGGCGATCAGCATCAGCAAGGAACCCGCCAGCGTGTAGAGGAAGAACTTGAACGCCGCATACACGCGGTTCGGTCCGCCCCAGACGCCGATGATGATGTACATCGGGATCAACGAAGCCTCGAAGAAGACGTAGAACAGCGCCGCGTCGAGCGCGCAGAAAATGCCGTTCATGAGTCCCGACATGACCAGGAAGGCAGCCATGTACTGGGCCACTTTCTTCTGGATCACGAGCCAGCCGGCCAGCACCACCAGCACGGTGATGAAACTGTTGAGCAGGATGAACAGCACCGAGATGCCATCTACGCCGAGGAAGTAGTTGATGTTGTATTGCGGAATCCACGGTGTCGACTCGACGAATTGCATGGCGCTCTTGCTCGCGTCGAATTCGGTGTAAAGCGGGATGGTGACGAGAAGGCCGAGCAAAGCAAAAATCAGCGACAACGGACGGGTCAGGCCGGCATTACGGTCGGAAGCCGTGGCGAGCACGATAACAGCGCCCGCAATGGGCACCCAGATCGAGAGGCTGAGCAGGTTGGATGCGATCATCAGTAGGTATTCCAGTCGCGCTTCAAGCTCGGTTGAACCACAGCGTCAGCAAAACGAAGACGCCGAAAATCATCGAAAATGCATACTGGTAAATGTGGCCGCTCTGCAACAAGCGCGCCACCGAAGCAGTCCAGCCCACCAGCTTGGCCGAGCCATTCACTATCACGCCGTCGATCAGCATCTGGTCGCCGCCCTTCCATAGCCCTCGACCGATCAGACGTGCGCCGCCAGCGAAGAACCAGTCGTTGAAATCGTCGAAGCCATACTTCTTCTCAAGGATCGTGGCGAGGATACCGGACTTCCGCTTGATCAGTGCCGGCAGTTCCGGCCGCTTGATGTAAAGGAACCACGCCGTGGCGGCGCCGGACAGGGCCAGCCAGAACGGCAGCGCCGTCAGGCCATGCAGGGCCATCGCCACCACGCCGTGAAACTCTTCCTGCATTTCGGCCAGGCCATGGTGTTCCGGCGAGATGAAGATCGCATTGCCAAAATAACCGCCGTACACCACCGTACCGATCAGCCAGCCGGCGGCGATGGAGGGAATGGCCAGCAGGATCAGCGGCACGGTCACCACCGCGGGGGTCTCGTGGGGTTCCGCGGCACCGTGGTGGCCGTGGCTGTCGGCGTGATGGGCGTCGTCGTGGTGAGCATGACGGAAACGTTCTTCGCCGTGGAAAGCGAAGAAGATCAGGCGGAACGAATACAAACCGCCGACGAACACCGCCGCCAGGATGGCGAGATAGGCGAAGCCGGCGCCCGGAATATGGGAGAGTTGCACCGCCTCGATGATCGAATCCTTCGAGAAGAAGCCGGCGAAAGGCGGCAAGCCCGCGTTGGCGAGGGCACCGATGAACATCGTCACATAAGTGATCGGCAGGTACTTGCGCAGGCCACCCATCTTGCGCATGTCCTGCTCGTGGTGCATGGCAATGATCACCGAACCGGCGCCGAGGAACAGCACCGCCTTGAAGAAGGCGTGGGTCATCAGGTGGAAGATGGCCACCGAATAGGCCGAGGCGCCCAACGCCGTGGTCATGTAGCCGAGTTGGGACAGCGTCGAGTAGGCGACGACGCGCTTGATGTCGGTCTGGACGATGGCGATCAGCGCCATGAAGAAGGCGGTGATGGCGCCGATGACGATGACGAACGAACGCGCCTCCTCGGACAGCTCGAACAGCGGCGACATGCGCGACACCATGAAGATGCCCGCCGTCACCATGGTCGCCGCATGGATCAGCGCCGAGATCGGCGTCGGGCCTTCCATCGAGTCGGGCAGCCAGACATGCAGCGGGAACTGCGCCGACTTGCCCATTGCGCCGACGAACAGTCCGATGCAGATGGCAGTGATCAGCGGCCAGCCGGTGGCGGTCTCGGTCATCGTCGCCAGTTCGTTGGCTTTGCCGAACACGGTCGCGTAGTCGAGGCTGCCGGCATAGGCGGCGATCAGGCCCACGCCCAGCAGGAAGCCGAAGTCGCCGACGCGGTTGACCAGGAAGGCCTTGAGATTGGCATAAATCGCCGTCGGCCGCGTGTACCAGAAGCCGATCAGCAGGTAGGAAACCAGACCCACCGCCTCCCAGCCGAAGAACAACTGGACGAAGTTGTTGGACATCACCAGCATCAGCATCGAGAACGTGAACAGTGCGATGTAGCTGAAGAAGCGCTGGTAGCCCGGGTCCTCGGCCATGTAGCCGATGGTGTAGATATGCACCATCAGAGAGACAAAAGTCACCACCAGCATCATCAGCACCGTCAGCGGGTCGATCAGGAAACCGACGCTGAGCTTGAGGCCGCCGCTCTCCAGCCAGGTATAGATGTTGCCGTTGAAAGTATGGCCGGCCTGGACATCCTGGAAGATCACACAGGAGGCCAGGAAAGCCACGGCAACGCCGAGGCTGGTGACCCAGTGGGCGCCGCGACGGCCAATCGCCTTGCCGAACAAACCGGCCGCGATGGCGCCGCACAGCGGCGCCAGGGGCACGACCAGATAGAGGGTTTGTATATCCATCGCGCGGGCCTATCCCTTGAGGCTGTCGAGATCATCGACATGGATCGTGGAAAGATTGCGGAACAACGCCACCAGGATCGCCAGGCCGATCGCCGACTCCGCCGCCGCCACCGTCAATATGAAGAAAACAAACAGCTGGCCGGAAGCGTCACCGAGGTAATGCGAAAAGGCCACGAAGTTCATATTCACCGACAACAGCATCAATTCAATGGCCATCAGCAGAACGATCAGGTTCTTGCGATTGAGGAAAATACCGACCACGCTGAGCGAGAACAGGATCGCGCTGAGTATCAGGTAATGCGAAAGCGACAAGGTGAGCACGTCGGTCCCCTATTCCTTTTCCGCCGGCATCTTCACGATGCGGAGACGGTCGTTGCGCTGCACGGCGATCTGCTCGCTCGGGTGCTGATGGATTTTGTCCTTGCGATGGCGCTTGGTCAGCATGACGGCGGCAATGATCGCCACCAGCAGGACGACCGAGGCCAGTTCGAACGGATAAACGTAGTCGGTAAACAACAAACGGCCAAGTTCCTTGGTATTGCTGTAGCCCGCTGGCGGTGCGGCCGGGCCGGGCATTGCCTCTGGCCAGAAGTAGCGTCCGCCGAGCACGACGACCATCTCCGCGAGCATGAGCAGGCCAATCGCCGCGCCCAGCGGCAGATAGCTCCAGAACCCCTGCCGCAAACGCGCGATATTGATATCGAGCATCATCACCACAAACAGGAACAGCACCATCACCGCGCCGACATACACCATCACCAGCGAAATAGCCAGGAACTCGGCCTGCAGCAGCAACCACAGGCCGCTCGCGGTGAAGAAGGCCAGTACCAGGAACAGCACGGCATGCACCGGATTGCGTGCGGTAATCACGCGCAGGCTGGACAGGACAAGTATTGTCGCCAGGAAATAGAAGGTTGCGGTCTTGAAGTCCATCACGGCTTACCGATAAGGAGCGTCCTGCTCACGGTCTTTGGCGATCTGGGTTTCATTCCTGTCGCCCACTGCCAGCAGCATTTGCTTGGTGTAATAAAGATCGCCACGAACCTCACCGTGGTATTCGAATTCACGGGTCAGGACGATCGCGTCGACCGGGCAGGCCTCCTCGCAGAAACCGCAGAAGATGCACTTGGTCAGATCGATATCGTAACGGGTGGTGCGGCGCGAAGTTTGCCCATTCGCATCGGTGCGTTCCCCGGACTCGATGGTAATCGCCATGGCCGGACAAATCGCTTCGCACAACTTGCAGGCAATGCAGCGTTCCTCGCCGTTCGGGTAACGGCGCAAGGCATGCAGTCCGCGGAAACGGTTGCTTTGCGGCGTCCGCTCTTCGGGATACTGAATGGTGATCTTGCGCGCAAACAGATAGCGCCCGGTCACTGCCAAGCCCTTGAACAGTTCCTTGAGCAGCAGACTATTGAGAAATTCTTTCATCGCACCCATGGCGGCGTCATTTCCAGATGTTCAACGGCGACATCATCCAGATGCCGACCACCAGCACCCAGAACATGCACAGCGGTACGAATACCTTCCAGCCCAGGCGCATGATCTGGTCGTAACGGTAACGCGGGAAGGTGGCGCGGAACCAGAGAAACAGGAACAGGATAAAAGCCGTCTTAGCCGCCAGCCAGACAAAGCTGTCCGGCAGGAAGCCTACCGGCGACAGCCAGCCGCCGAGGAAAAAGATCGCGGTCATGATCGAGACCAGGATCATCGCGGAATATTCGCCGAGGAAGAACAGCGCGAAAGCCATGCCCGAATATTCGACCATGTGTCCGGCGACGATCTCCGACTCGCCTTCGACCACGTCGAAAGGCGCGCGATTGGTTTCCGCGATGCCGGAAATCAGGAACACCAGGAACATCGGCAGCAGCGACAGCCAGTTCCAGGAGAGAATGCCCACGCCCATGTCGGCAAACATGCCCTTGCCCTGAACACGCACGATCTCGCTGAGATTGAGACTGGACGAAACCATCAGCACGCAGACCAGCGCAAACCCCATTGCAATTTCGTACGAAACCATCTGTGAAGCCGAACGCATGGCGGCAAAGAAAGGATATTTCGAATTGGAGGCCCAGCCGGCAATGATGATGCTATAAATCCCCACCGATGTCATCGCCAATATGTACAGCACACCGGCATCGATATTGGCCAGCACCCATCCCTCGGAGAACGGCACCACCGCCCAGGCTGCCAGCGCCGTGGCAAAAGCCAGGGCGGGGCCGACAAAGTAAATCCCCTTGCTGGCCTGGGAAGGCACGATGATTTCCTTGCAAATCAGCTTCAAGCCATCCGCAAGCGGCTGCAGCAGCCCCCAAGGTCCAACGACGTTGGGGCCCAGGCGAACCTGGATCGCGCCAATGACCTTGCGCTCGGCCAAGGTCAAATAAGCGACGCATAACAACAGCGGCAGGATGATCCCAACGATTTTCAGCAGGGTATAGACGAGCGGCCAGAGCGGACCGCAGAATGCCTGCAAGGATTGGAAGAGTTGCAGCATTTGCGCTTCCATCAGTTCGGCTCCACGGTGATGGCGCCCTGCATGGCGCCGAGGCTGGCGGTCAACGAATGCGCGGCGGCAACGCGCACGCAGTTGTCGGGCAGGCCGGCATCGAGAGCCGCCTCCAGTTGTGCCGCGCCGTTGCCCTGTTTGACTTTGACTTGCTGCCCCACCGTCACGCCAAGCTTGGCGAGCGTGGCCGCATTCATGCGCGCTGCCGGCCGCATGGCATCGCGACTCTTTTGCAGGCTGGGGGCACGACGCACCAGCGCATCGGCGAAATGGATCGGCACATCGGCAATGCGCTCAAGTCCCGCACTGTTCGCTGCCAGATTCAGCGCAATGCCATTGGCCTGGTTGTTCAACTGATCGGCAACGAACTCCGGCTTGCCTGCCAAAGCCTCTGTGCGCACATCCTCGCTGCTGTTCTGCGCGAAACCCGGCAGGTCGAGCAGATTGCCCAGCACCCGCAGCACCTTCCAGGCCGGGCGCGTGTCGGCGAGCGGTTTGACCACCGCATTGAAGCTTTGCACGCGGCCTTCGGTATTGATGAAGGTGCCCGAGGTTTCCGAGAAGGGCGCCACCGGCAGCAGCACGTCGGCATATTCGAGCGCGGCGCGCAGCTTGAAGGGCGACATCACCACCACCGTCGCCGCCTGCTGGAGCGCCGCCAAAGCCGCTTGCGGGTCGGCGCAGTCCAACTCCGCTTCGGCCTGCAGCAACAGGTAGCCTTTGAGCGGCGAGGCCAGCATCTGCGCGGCGTTCAAGCCGCCGGCCGAGGGCACCGCCTTGGCGAGATAAGCGCCGACACTGTTGGCCGCCTCGCCCAGATAACCGAATTTCGCGCCGGTGATGTTTGCCAGTTGTTGTGCCAGGGCGTGCAGCGTTGCCGCCTGGGCATGCTGCTGGGCGAAGTTGCCGAGGAATATCGCGCCATTCGTGCCGGAGATCAGGCTCGCGGCGATTTTCTGCGCTTCTGCCGATACGCTGACCTGGGAAATGCCCGCATCGACGCCCACGCCTTTCTGTTCGGCCGCCGCTTTCACCACTTGCGCCAGCAGTCCCGGCAATTGCGAGGGTGCGGCGATGGCCTTGGCGAAAACCTTCAACAAGGCATCATCGTCGGCGACGTGGATCAGCGAAACTTGGCTGCCGCGCTTGGCGCACTGGCGCAGGCGCTGGGCGATCAGCGGATGATCCTTGCGCAGGAAGCTGCCGACCACCAGCACCCGGTCGAGCGCATTGATGTCTGCGATCTTCATGCCCAGCCAGGGAGCGCCGCTGCACTTGCCATCGAGCGAGAAGTCGGTCTGGCGCAAACGGCAATCGATGTTGCCGCTGCCCAGGCCACGCAGCAGTTTCTGCGTCAGGAAAAGTTCTTCCAGGGTCGCCTGCGGCGCAGCCAACGCACCCAAGGCAGCGGGGCCATGGTTCTTGGCAATATCCTTGAAGGCATGCGCGACATAGTCGAGCGCCTGCTGCCATTCAACCTCACGCCATTTGCCGTCTTGCTTGAGCATGGGCTTGGTGAGGCGCTCGGCCGAGTTCAGCGCTTCGTAGGAGAAGCGATCCTTGTCGGACAGCCAGCATTCGTTGACCGCCTCGTTTTCCAGCGGCAGCACGCGCATCACGCGATCGTGCTTGGTCTGGACGATGAGGTTGCTACCCAACGCATCGTGCGGACTGATCGACTTCCGGCGCGCCAGCTCCCAAGTACGGGCCGAAAAGCGGAAGGGCTTGGAGGTCAGGGCGCCGACCGGGCAGAGGTCGATGATATTGCCGGAAAGCTCCGAGGCCACCGTCTGCTCGACGAAGGGCATGATCTCGGCATGCTCGCCGCGGAAGGCCTGGCCGAGTTCCATCAGCCCGGCGATTTCCTGGGTGAAACGGACACAACGGGTGCAATGGATGCAGCGCGTCATGTCGGTGGATACCAGCGGGCCGAGGTTCTTGTTGACCACCACACGCTTTTCTTCCTGATAGCGCGAAGTGCCGCCGCCGTAGCCTGCGGAAAGATCCTGGAGCTGGCACTCGCCGCCTTGGTCGCAGATCGGGCAATCGAGCGGGTGGTTGATGAGCAGGAACTCCATCACGCCCTTTTGCGCATTGATCGCCAGCTCGGAGTGCGTGAACACCTTCATGCCGTTGGTCACCGGCGTGGCACAGGCCGGCATCGGCTTAGGCGCCTTCTCCACCTGCACCAGGCACATGCGGCAACTGGCGGCAATCGACAGCTTCTTGTGGTAGCAGAAATGCGGGATATAGCTGCCGGCAGCCTGCGCCGCCTGGATCACGGTGCTGCCCTCGGCAACTTGCAAGGTCTTGCCGTCGATTTCGATTTCTAGCATGACGGCACCCGGTTCGGCGTGACATAGATACGGCTGCCCTCGCGCTGCACATCCGGCGACACCAGGCATTTCTTGTTTTCTATGTGGTACTCGAATTCGCTCTTAAAGTGCTTGGTGAAACTGCGCACCGGCAGTGCGGCGGCATCGCCCAAGGCGCAGATGGTACGGCCCATGATGTTGTCGGTGACGCTGTTGAGCAAATCGAGATCCTCAGGCCGACCCAAGCCGTGTTCGATGCGATGCACGACGCGATACAGCCAGCCGGTACCCTCGCGGCAGGGCGTGCATTGCCCGCAGGATTCCTCGTAGTAGAAGTAGGACAAACGTTCCAGCGCCTTGACCATGCAGACGCTTTCGTCCATCACGATCACCGCGCCGGAACCCAGCATCGAACCGGCCTTGGCGATCGAATCGTAATCCATGGTGCAATCCATCATGATGTCGGCCGGCAGTACCGGCGCAGAGGAACCGCCGGGAATAACCGCCTTGAGCTTGCCGTTGCGCATGCCGCCGCACATTTCAAGCAGCACCGGAAACGGCGTGCCCATCGGCACTTCATACACGCCGGGCTTGACCACATGCCCGGAGACGGAGAAGAGCTTGGTACCGCCGTTGTTGGGCTTGCCCAGCTCAAGGAATTTCTCGCCGCCATTCAAGATGATCCAGGGTACAGAGGCAAAGGTTTCGGTATTATTGACCGTGGTCGGCTTGCCATATAGGCCATAACTGGCCGGGAAAGGCGGTTTATAGCGCGGCTGGCCCTTCTTGCCTTCGATCGATTCGATCAATCCGGTTTCCTCGCCGCAAATATAGGCGCCATAACCATGATGCGCATAGAGTTCGAAGTTGAAACCGGAACCAAGGATATTCTTACCGATGAAACCCGCCGCGCGCGCTTCGTCCAAGGCTTCCTCAAAACGTTTATACAGTTCCCAGACTTCGCCATGGATGTAGTTATAACCGCACTCGCTGCCCATGGCATAAGCGGCGATGATCATGCCCTCGATCACTTGATGCGGGTTGTAGCGCATCAGATCGCGATCCTTGAAGGTGCCCGGCTCGCCTTCATCCGTATTGCAGCAAATGTACTTGATGCCGTTATATGCCTTCGGCATGAAGGTCCATTTCAGGCCCGCAGGGAAACCGGCGCCGCCGCGACCGCGCAAAGAGGACTTCTTCACTTCGTTGATGATGGCCTCGGGCGAGATGTGCTCGCTGAAAACCTTCTTCAGGGCGGTATAGCCTCCACGCTTGACATAATCGGCAAGGTGCCAAGTCTGATCGCCGGTGCGCGGGTCCAGGCCGGCAAGGAGGATGGGTTGGATACTCATGATCTCAATTCGTCCAACAGCTTGTCGATTGCCTCTGGTGTCATGTAACTGCACATGCGGCGGTTATTCATCAACAAGACCGGTGCATCGCCGCAGGCGCCCATGCACTCGCCTTCCTTGAGAGTGAACAAGCCGTCCGGGGTGGTTTCGTTGAAGTCGATGCCGAGTTTCTGTTTCAGATAGTCAGCCGCATGCACGCCGCCGGAAAGGGCGCAAGGCAGATTGGTGCATACCGTCAGCTTGTACTTGCCGACCGGGGCCAGATCGTACATGTTGTAGAAAGAGGCGACTTCATAAGCAGCCATCGGCGCCATGTCCAGGTATTCGGCAACGCAGGCGATGGTCTCCTGCGCCAGCCAGCCTTTTTCTTCCTGGGCGAGCGCCAGCGCCGCCATCACCGCCGACTGCTTCTGGTCGGCCGGATACTTGCTGACCTCGCGGTCGATCTTTCTGAGTGTGTCTTGGCTAAGCATGGTCATCTATCCACATCGCCAAACACGATGTCCATCGTGCCGATGATGGTCACCGCATCGGCAATCATGTGTCCTTTGGCCATTTCGTTCATGGAGGAAAGGTGGGTATAGGCAGCCGAGCGCAGTTTCATGCGATAGGGTTTGTTGGCGCCATCGGAGATCATATAGACACCAAACTCGCCCTTGGCATGTTCGATGGCCGCATAGACCTCTCCAGGCGGAACATGGATGCCTTCGGAAAACAGCTTGAAGTGGTGAATCAACTCCTCCATGTTGCCCTTCATCTTTTCGCGCGGAGGCGGCGCCACATTGTAGTTGCCGGTAATCACCGGTCCCGGGTTCTTACGTAGCCAGTCGACACACTGGCGAATGATGCGGTTAGCCTGGCGCATTTCTTCCATGCGCACCAGATACCGGTCGTAGCTGTCGCCCTCGACGCCCACCGGAATATCGAAATCGACGCGATCATAGACTTCGTAAGGCTGTTTTTTCCGGACATCCCACTGGATGCCGGAGCCGCGCAACATGGGGCCGGTGAAACCCAGCTGCAAGGCGCGGTCGGGCGAAACCACGCCGACACCGACCAAGCGCTGCTTCCAGATGCGGTTGTCGGTGAGCAGCGTTTCGTACTCGTCGCAATATCCCGGAAAGCGGTTGGTGAAGTCCTCGATGAAGTCCAGCAGCGAACCGCTGCGCGCCTCGTTGAGCTTGCGCACGGTCTCGGCATTCTTGAACTTGTTGACGGTGTAGCGCGGCATCTGATCGGGCAGGTCGCGGTACACGCCGCCGGGCCGGTAATAGGCGCCATGCATGCGCGCACCGGAGACGGCTTCCAGCATATCGGCAATATCTTCGCGTTCGCGGAAACAGTACAGCACCATGGTCATGGCGCCGACATCGAGTCCCTGCGTGCCGATGCTCAACAGGTGGTTGTGGATGCGCGTAATCTCGTCGAACATCACCCGGATATATTGGGCGCGTATCGGCACTTCTACGCCAAGCAGCCGCTCCACCGCCAGCACAAAAGGATGTTCGTTGACAAACATCGAAGTGTAGTCGAGCCGGTCCATATAGGGCAAGGACTGCACCCAGGTCTTCTCTTCGGCAAGCTTCTCGGTGGCTCGGTGCAGCAGACCGATATGCGGATCAGCGCGCACCACGGTTTCGCCATCGAGTTCCAGCACCAAACGCATCACACCGTGCGCGGCCGGATGCTGCGGGCCAAAGTTCAAAGTGAAGTTACGGATGTCAGCCATGATCGCTACGCTTCGCTTCTCCGAAATTTTCCTCGCGGATGATGCGCGGTGTGACTTCACGCGGCTCGATAGTCACCGGTTGGTAAACGACGCGCTTCTGCTCCGGATCGTATTGCATCTCGACATAACCCGAGATCGGGAAATCCTTGCGGAACGGATGGCCGATGAAGCCGTAATCGGTCAGAATGCGACGCAGGTCAGGGTGGCCGCTGAACATGATGCCGAATAGATCGAAAGCCTCGCGTTCAAACCAATTGACGCTGTTCCATATCTCAATCAACGAATCCACCACGGGAAAATCGTCGTCGGGTGCGAACACCCGCAGACGCAGACGCCAGTTCTTTTCGACAGAAAGCAATTGGCTGACGGCGGCAAAGCGCCTTCCTTGCCAAGCACCATCGCCGTAGGTGGAGTAATCGACTCCGCACAGATCGATGCACTGGTCGAAACGCAGATCGGGATGATCGCGCAAGGTCGTCGCCACCGCCAGATAATCGGCGGCATCGACCACCAAAGTCACTTCATTGATGGCGGTAACGAGACTGACGATGCGTCCGCCCAGCACATTTTGCAGATTCTGACAAAGCTTTTCCAGCTTGGCGCTCATGACGGGATTTTGGCTTCGGCTAGTTCGGAAGGATTTAGAGGGTGGTGGTTGTCAGCGGGCTATCGTGCAAGTGCGCTTGATCTTGTTCTGCAACTGAATGATGCCGTACAGCAATGCTTCCGGCGTCGGCGGACAGCCGGGGATGTAAATGTCCACCGGCACGATGCGATCCGCACCGCGCACCACCGAGTAGGAATAATGGTAGTAACCGCCGCCGTTGGCGCAGGAACCCATCGAGATCACCCAGCGCGGCTCGGACATTTGATCGTAAACCTTGCGCAGCACGGGCGCCATCTTGTTGGTCAGGGTGCCGGCAATGATCATCACATCCGACTGACGCGGACTGGCGCGGAACATTATGCCGAAGCGGTCGAGGTCGTAGCGCGCGCAGCCGGTATGGATCATCTCGATGGCGCAGCACGCCAAGCCGAAAGTCACCGGCCACAGGGAACCGGTACGCGTCCAGTTGATCAATGAGTCGAGAGAAGTGGTGACAAAACCTTCCTTGAGGACGCCTTCAATACCCATGGATCATTCCCAGTCAAGGGCGCCTTTGGCCCAGGCAAAAATATACCCGAGCAGAAGGATGCCCAGGAATACCAGCATTTCGAAGAAGCCAAACATCTTGATCGATTCGTTGCCGACGATTTCCTTGAAGATCGCGGCCCAGGGAAAGAGGAAGGCGATTTCCAGATCGAACAGAATGAAAATAATGGCAATCAGATAATAGCGCACATCGAATTTCATGCGCGCATCTTCGAAAGCCTCGAAGCCGCACTCGTATGCCGAAAGCTTTTCGGCGTAGGGCCGCCGCGGGCCAACGAACCAACCTAGGAGAATCGGCAGGCATCCGAAGACGATGCCTACGATAACAAATACGAGAACTGGAAAGTAGTTTTCCAACATGATCATCGGGCTTGCGCCACGGTTTGTTGCAAATGTCTCGCTTGCCAATAGCCCCCATCACGGAGCTATTAAAATGCGCGCACAATCATAATGCGCGCTCCGGTTTTCTGGTGCCGACGGTGAGACTCGAACTCACACGACTTACGTCACTACCCCCTCAAGATAGCGTGTCTACCAATTTCACCACGTCGGCCGCTTGCAGCATCAAACACTTCTTCGCTATCTCGCCGGGCAGCTGAATTATTCTCGGAAAATTATACAACAACTATCTCGATTACTCTGCAAAAATTGCATAAAAATTGCGATAATTAAATGCGCGCAAGATACATCACCGTGGCGACGCTTCCCACGGCTGCCAAGGCATAAAACACAATCGCCGCCAGCGTGTCGGCGCGCAAACCGAAATCGAAGCAGGTGATGCGCAGTCGATGCGCCTGACTCCACAACGACAAAAACAGCACGACGAAAATCACCAGCTTGCCGAACCAGCCGGCGGCAAAAGCGTGCAGATTTTCGTAGCTGAAAATGGCGGGAACGTGACCGGTCGCTGCCAGCAACGTCAGCAGAATCACGACTGGCATGATCAGTGAAACGAGTTCTCCCCCCGCAGCAAAGGTACCCCAGATAATCGGTTTGTTCGACTTGGCCATGATCAGAATACCCCCGCCCAGAACAGGATGAAGATTGACAACAGCACCCAGACGACGTAATGGGCAACGGCGACAATGCTGTCCGGCGCCATCTCCTCGCCGAACTGCAGCGGCAGCGCCTTGGGTGCGACATTGAACCAGGTGAAGCTGTTGTACAAAGCGAAGGCCAGCGCCAATAGATGGAAGGTGACGCTCGTCGGCGTTTGCAGGGCTTTGAGATACTCCGCCCATTTCTCCGGACCCGCAGACAAGTTGGCAAGACCGCACAGCAAGATCGCCGTGTAGATGCCGATGAAGATACTGGTGACTTCGCGCGCCATGTAGCGCATGTAACGCGGCATGCGGAAGTACCAGGTAGTCGGCGAAACTTCGCGTACGTAGGGTCTGCGGCTCATTTTTTCACCCATGACATAAAGTGCTCGAGATACCAATCGACGGTGCTCGCGGCTTTCACCTGCTGCAGCGCCGCTGCCGGATCGACATGCTTCGGACAAACTTCCGAACAGGCGCCGACGAAAGTGCATTCCCATACGCCTTCGTTGGTGGCGATCTCCTCCTGACGCTCGTCGCGGCCGCCGTCGCGCGAATCGAGGTTGTAGCGGTGGGCCAGCGAGATCGCCGCCGGACCGATGAATTTCGGATGCAAGCCGTACTCGGGACAGGCGGCATAGCAGAGCATGCAGTTGATGCACATGGCGAACTGGCGGTAGCGTTTCAGTTGCGCCGGCGTCTGTTTGTATTCGCCTTCCGTCGGCACATGCTTCTCGCCGGGGATCAAGTAGGGTTTAACGCGTTTCAACTTGCCGATGAAGTCGTCGGCGACGCTCACCAGATCGCGCTCGATGGGAAAGTGCGCCAGCGGTTCGATACGGATGGTGTCGGGATAGTCGCGCAGCATGGCCTTGCAGGCCAGCTTCGGCTCGCCGTTGATCATCATGCCGCAGCTGCCGCATACCTGCATGTGGCAGGACCAGCGGTAAGCCAGGGTCGGATCGAGATTGTCCTTGAGATAGTTGAGCGCGTCGAGCACGCACCATTCGTTGATGCACGGCACCGAGTATTTCTGTATCTTCGGCTCTTGGTCCGTCTCGGGGTTGTAGCGCAGCACCTCAAGCTCGATTTGCCGGGCGGCCAGTCTGTTGTCGCTCATTTCTTCGCTCCAGAGTAATCGCGCACGCCCGGCTGGGATGTGGTGATCACCACATCGCGATAGTCGATGCGCGGCGGTTCCTGGCCGTTGTAGTAGGCCATCGAATGCTTGAGATAGTTGACGTCGTCGCGCGCCGTGTAGTCGAGGCGCTGGTGCGCACCGCGCGATTCCTTGCGCTCGCGGCCGCTGAGCGCCACCGCCTCGGCGCAGTCGAGCATATTGCCCAGTTCCAGCGCGGTCAGCAGGTCGGTGTTGTAGACGTTGGTCTTGTCGTGCAGTGTGATTTCCTTGTAGCGGCGGCGCAGTTCGGAAAGCTTGGCGCAGGTTTTTTCCATGCCCTCCTGGGTACGGTAGATGCCGCAGCCCTCTTCCATGGTGCCCATCATCTCCTTGCGCAGTCCGGCGATCGACTCCTTGTCGGAATTGCGCGTGAACAGCTCGCGTATCCTGGCCTGCGAGGCATCGGCCTGAGCCGTCAGAACCGCCTCGTTGCCCGGGTTGATGCTGCTGACGTATTCCGCAGCGGAAAGTCCGGCGCGGCGACCGAAGACCAGGATTTCCACCAATGAATTGGAGCCGAGGCGGTTTGGCGCCATTGATGCTCACGCAGGCGCACTCGCCGGCCGCAAACAGGCCGGGCAGCGAGGTTGCCGCCTTGGTATCGGTATGGATGCCGCCCATCATGTAGTGCACCACCGGACGGATCGGAATCATCTCCTTGACCGGGTCCATGCCCAGGTAGCTGATGCAGATGTCGCGCACGAACGGCAAACGCTCGTCGATCTTCTTCTCGCCGAGGTGGCGCATGTCGAGCCAGACGCAGTCGCCCCAATCGGTCTTGACGGCGCGGCCCTTTTGTATCTCGCCCCAGATGGCTTGGCTGACGCGGTCGCGCGGGCCGAGTTCCATGGTCTTCAGCACCGGCTGGCCCTTGGGCGTCTCCGGTCCCATGCCATAGTCCTGGAGGAAACGATAGTTGTCCTTGTTCAGCAGCACGCCGCCTTCGCCGCGGCAGGCTTCGGTCAGCAAGGTGCCGGTGTTGGGCAGGCCGGTCGGATGGTATTGCACGAACTCCATGTCCTTCAGCGGCACGCCGGCGCGATAGGCCAGCGCCATGCCGTCGCCGGTCTTGATGGCGCCGTTGGTATTGAAGGGGAACATGCGACTGGCGCCGCCGCCGGCGATGATCACCGCTTTTGCATTGAAACGGCGCATCTGGCCGCTGCGCATCTCGATGGCGGTCAGCCCCTGGCAGCGCCCATCATCGACCAGCAGGTCGATGGCGAAATATTCGTCGTAACGCTCGATCTTGGGGAACTGCAGCGAGGTCTGGAATAGCGTATGCAGGATGTGGAAGCCCGACTTGTCGGCGGCAAACCAGGTACGCTTGATCTTCATGCCGCCAAACGGGCGCACGGCCACCGAGCCGTCCGGCTCGCGGTTCCACGGGCAGCCCCAGTGCTCAAGCTGCATCAGCTCCTTGGGTGCCTCATGGATGTGGTATTCGACGGCATCCTGGTCGCAGAGCCAGTCGCCGCCGCCGACGGTGTCGTGGAAATGCTGGTCGAAACTGTCGTCGGGCTTGATGACTCCGGCTGCGCCGCCCTCCGCCGCGCAAGTATGGCTGCGCATCGGATAAACCTTGGAGATCAGGGCAATACGCAGATTCGGCGCTTCCTGCGCCAGCGCGATGGCAGCGCGCAAACCAGCGCCCCCCGCTCCGATAATCGCAACATCTGTCTGGATCGTCTCCATCACTACTCCTCGGGACATGCAGGTGGAAATTTCAATAAACCCAAGGTGCTCATGCCTCAGCGCCTTTGGTACAGGGAGCAAACCGTGACATCCTGCATGCTGCTACGGTTTGATGGCACGATGGAAACCGATCATGCCGGCCATGATGGTCTTGGCCGATACGTCGCGAAACTTCAACTCTTGCAAGACTTGCGTGAGTTCCTCGGCCGAATAGAACATGTCAAGGCAATCGATAAAGTATTTCTTGCAGTTCTGCGCCGGGGAACCGCTGCGAAAAACGAATCCGGTGAAGGACAGGCAAAAACGCAGATACAGGTAATACAGTTTTTTGACGATCGGGTTGGCCGGCCGCAACATGTCGCAATGGTGAAATCGTCCGCCCGGTTTGAGCACGCGGCGTATCTCGGTGAACACCTCACGGATGCGCAGGTGGCGCGATGCATACTGCAACGTGACCACGTCGAAGTGGTTGTCCGGGAAGGGCAGTTTATGCACATCGCCTATGGTGCTGTCGATGTGGAGTCCCAGCGCCTGCGCCCGTTGCTTGCCGACGTCCTGCATCGCCGAGCTGCGATCCATCGCATGCACCTTGAGAGTGGGCTCGCGTTTCAGCAGGGCAATGCCGACGGCATTGGTGCCGCCGCAGACATCCAGAGTCTGCTCACCCGGATGGAGTTCGACGGTACTCATGAATCTGCCCAGGATCCAATTCCAGAGTCCGAGGCTCGCCACCAGGTTGGCGCGGTCATAATATGCCGCGACATCGGCAAAAACGTCGTTCAGTTCAGCCGACCAATAATTGCTGAAGAGCTGTTCACGAGACTGCTCGCGAATTGCGAGTGGCGGCGGTGGGCTCATAAGTTTGGATACGCTCCTGTTCCTGTGATAGCCAAGTTCGAGTGGGAACAATGACTAAACAATAATATTAGCTTCTGATACCAACAGTCAGTTTGATATAGGTCAATCCGGCCACAGTACCGCCGGCATATCAGCGGCTACGACGCCGATTTATTTCGGAATATCCTTGGCTTTCGAATCGCCCAAAGGCGGCATCGGCGCGGGGACTTCGCTCTTGGCCGGCGCGCTCGACGCTGGCGGCGGGGCTTCAGTCTTCACCGTGTCCATCACGCTGGCCGGCGTTTTCACTCGGTTGGTGGCCAGGTAGCTCAGACTCAGACTGGTGAGAAAAAAGATTGCGGCGAGAATAGCCGTGGTACGCGACATGAAGTTGGCCGATCCCGAAGCCCCGAAGAGGCTGCCCGAAGCACCGCCGCCGAAAGCGGCGCCCATATCGGCGCCTTTGCCATGCTGGATCAGCACCAGGCCAATCACCGAAATGCCGACCAGGATATGCAATGAGAGTAACAGTGGAAATAACATGCCGTCCATACGATTTTTCCTATAAATGTTGATTTCAAGCAGCTCGGCAAATCGCCAGGAAATCCTCGGCCACCAGGGCGGCCCCGCCAATCAGGCCACCGTCGATATCGGGCATGTTGAACAGTTCTTGCGCATTGCCCGGTTTGACGCTGCCGCCATAGAGAATCAGCAGCGCTTGCGCCACCGCCGCATCGCCCCCGGCAACGCGACCGCGAATCAATGCATGAACGTCTTGCGCCTGCTGCGGTGTCGCCGTCTTGCCGGTGCCTATCGCCCATACCGGCTCATATGCCAGCACCGCACGATTCAGTGCGGCCACGCCCGAGTTGGCAATAACCGCGTCGAGTTGTCGCGTCACAACCGAGCCGGTAACGCCCGCCTCGCGCTCCGCCAAGGTTTCGCCGACACAGAGGATGGGCGTCAAACCTGCTTGCAGGGCCGCAGCAAACTTCGCGGCGACAACCGCATCGTTTTCACCATAAATCGCACGGCGCTCGGAATGGCCTACCAGCACGTAGCGGCAAGCAAAATCGGCCAGCATGGCGGCGGATACCTCGCCGGTGTACGCGCCTTGCGCATGCTCGGAGAGGTTTTGGGCACCCCAGGCCACCTTGCTCCCGGCTAGCGTGGCTTGAACCTGCGCCAGATAGGGAAAGGGCACGCAAACCGCGCAAGCTGCGCTGAATCCAGCCGCAGCATCCTTGACGCGGGCCAGCAGTGCCTGATTGGCGACGAGGCTGCCATGCATCTTCCAGTTGCCGGCGACGAGCTTGGTACGCATGAATTTTCCCAGCGGAATAAAATCAAAGGATTATATCCACCAGACCCCGCCCGGGTCAAACACAGTCGATGTGCGTCGATTGTCTTGTATTCGTCCGGCACGATCTTTATGCTATTGATCTGAATAGCCAAGTTCCGGCGCTTCCGCTTTGTCGCGGATGTCTCGCCGCATCGCACGGCCACTGGACACAGGAGCCCATTTATGCCAACAACATCGTATCGGAAACATCGCCGTTCCCTGCTTCAGGCAGGGTTCAGCCTCACCCTGTTGGGTAGTGCCGGCCTATCCGGACTGATAGGCCGGGCACTGGCAGCCGGTAAGGCTCCCCTGAAACAAGGCATCTACCGTTACAGCGGCTCGCTCATCGTCAACGGCACGGCGGCAAGTGAAGGCATGCGGATCCAGCCAGGCGATACGCTGGTCACAGGAGCGGCCAGCGAAGCGGTGTATGTGATCGGGCGGGACGCCTTCCTGCAACGCGCCCAAACCAGCGTCAGCTTCGGCGACAGCGCAGCCGCGGGAGTCTTGCGCGTCATCAGCGGCAAGTTGCTGTCGGTGTTTGGCAAGGGAGAAAGAAGCATCGTAACCTCCACTGCAACCATAGGCATTCGTGGCACCGGCTGTTACATCGAGGCGGAACCCAAGCGGGTCTATTTCTGTCTGTGCTACGGCGAAGCAGAACTGGTGCCGACTTCAGCGCCGTCCGAGCGCGAACTGATCCGTACTTATCACCATGACCATCCCTTGTATATCTACAACGACATGAAAATGCCGAAGATGATGGTGCCAGCCGATGTCATCAACCACACCGACGTCGAACTCACTTTGCTGGAAAGCCTGGTCGGGCGCTTGCCGCCGTTCGACATGGGAAGCGCTTACTGACAGCCGCAGGCGCCAGCACTCAGCGCATGGCGAGACGCCACAGTGAGGTGAGTTCCGCCGCGCGCGCGGCATGAAGCGGATCGGAGGCATCGGCGCTGCGCGGATGATGCGGCTTGACGTCCAACCGGCCGATCACTTGCAATCCCGCCGCTGCGATGGCTGCAAGCAACTCGGCGCGGTGGCGCAGACCCAGGTGTTCGGCGAGATCGGAGAGAATCAGCCAGCCTTCGCCGCCGGGCAGCAGGTGCATCCTCAGTCCGTTCAGGAAGCCAAGCAGCATGCGGCTGTCAGGATCGTAAATCGCATGCTCGAGGGGTGAGCTTGGCCGCGCCGGAATCCATGGCGGATTGCAGACCACCAGCGGTGCCCGGCCCTCGGGGAAAAGATCGGCAAGAAACACCTCCACCCGCTCTGCCAAACCCAGCCGCGCGATGTTCTCGCGGGCGCAGGCCAGCGCGCGCGGCTCCTGATCGGTGGCGACGATGCGTGCGACGCCCCGGCGAGCCAGCATCGCCGCCAGCACGCCGGTGCCGGTGCCGATGTCGAAAGCCAGTTCCCGCGATGGCAGCGGCGCCTCGGCGAGCAAATCCACATACTCGCTCCGAATCGGTGCGAATACCCCGTAGTGCGGGTGAATGCGCGCGCCAAGCGCGGCGACCTCGACTCCCTTGCTGCGCCACTCATGCGCACCGATCAGCCCAAGCAACTCGCGCAACGAAGCCACGAAGGGGCCATCCGCTGGGCCATAAGCTTCGCCACAGGCTTGCCGCACGTCGGGAGCGCGGCGCAATGGCAGGCGGTATCCCTCTTCGAACGGCAGCAGCAACATGCCCAAGGTATGGGCGCGCTGCAACTGGACCAAGCGATACCGGTTGAAGGCTTCCCGCGGCGAGGCGGCCGGGAGCGGCTTGGCCCGCTTGCTGCGGTCGGCACGCCGCGCCATGGCCAGCAACAACTGGCGCGCATTCTGGAAGTCGCCCCGCCACAACAAGGCTGTGCCTTCACACGCCAGACGATAAGCGGCATCTGAGGTCATGCGGTCGTCGGCGACCGTCACCCGCCTGGGCGGCGGCACTCCCCGCTCCGAACGCCAGCGGGCAGAGCGTTCTTCGCCTGCCTCGGTCCAACGGATGAAATTCGCGTCACTCGCCATTACTCGAATCCTGGTTCGGCATATACATCGCCGGTAGTGCCGGGAGTTCCACCAACCGGCCATGCGCCACATAGAAAACCCCCAGGCGCAGCGGCAGATCCTCGTCAGCGAACAGTCGGGCATAGCGTTCGAGCTGGTCGCGGTAACGTTCTGCATGAGCGCTCAAGACGGCATCATTATCGCTGTCCACCTCGACCGTCTTGTAGTCGATGATCCAGCGCTGGCCATCCTCGATGAAGCTGCGATCGACGACATGGCTGGTCAGCCCGGTCAGCCCGTCGTAGCCGGGTCCGACATGGGCGACGGCGAGTTCCGTCACACCGCCCGGACGAGGCAGCAGCACCCAACGACCGGCCGGGCTGGCGAGTGTCGCCTGCAATGCCGCCACGACTCGGGCTGCTCCATGTTTCGCATCGGCTGCGGCATGGCCGTGCTGGACAAACCAATGCGCCATCGCCGGTTGCAGGGAACGAAGGCGTCCGCCGCTCCAGTCCTCCACGCCGCTGCGGGCGATCATTTCGAGATAGGCATGCACCAGTGTGCCGATACTGGCGGCGAGCGGATCGAGGCAAACATCTTCGGCGTCATCCGCATGCGTCAGGATGGCGCCGGGCCCTGCCGACACGGCAGCCGCAGCCTCGGATGCGGCACAGGCCGATTGCTGCAAGACTTCCGGGACTAGCGGCGCAACGACCCTGACCAGGCGAGGAATAAACGCTTTGCCAGCCATGCCGCCAGCCAGCATATTGTCATCGCCACCCGGACCCTGACGGGCCACCGCATCGGCGAAGTCGCCGAGCAGGCTGGCACGCAACAGATCGAGGTAGCTGCCCGCCGGCAAGGCCGGTTCGCCCTCCTCATCCGCCCTGGCGACACCCACCAGGTGCAGGCTGCAGATTGCACGCGTGACGGCGACATACAGCACGCGCGCATCTTCATTGGCGGCGCATTGCTGTTCCAGCATGCGCAGGAAATCATAGGGCGTCGGCAGTGCGTCGTCGTTGCGCTTATGCCTGCGCAACGGCGCGGCAACCAGACATTCGTCGAGCCCGTCGATGGCCACTTCCTCCCACAGCATCAACTCGTGATCGTCGCCACCGACCTTGCGGTGCAGCCCCGGCAGTACCACGACGTCAAACTCCAGGCCTTTCGACTTGTGGATGGTCATGAATTGCAGCGAGCCGTCGGCCAGCGCATCGGGAGCCGCATATAACGCCACCACCTCCTGTTCGAGCCGATCGAGCCGGAAGCGGCCCGCCGCATCCAGGCTGTCGAGCAGATCGAAATAAGCCTGCACGTCGATCATCTCGGCAGCCTGCCGCAGACAAGCCGCGCCACCGATCTTCAGCCAGACGCCTTCCACCCAGCGGCGCAGTCTCGCGCGGCACTGGTGGGCGTAAGCCTCGGCCAGCACCGCGCGCACATGCTGGAGACGACGCTGGCCGTCGAGGCTGAGCCGCTGCACCCGTGCCGGGTCGTTCATCAGTTGCCAGACTGTCGCCGCGTGATCGTCGGCGGCCAGCGCATGCAGATCGGCCAGCGTCAGTCCGCACCACGGCGCGCGCAGCACGGCAAGCCAGTTCACCCGGTCGGCACGATGCAGCAGCGCGCGCGTCAGGGCCAGCAGATCCTGCACCGTCTGGCACGCCGCCAGACGCTCGATCTCCACGGCCTGGAAACGCAAGCCCGGCTGGTGATGACGGATCTGCGCCACCAGCGCATCGAGAT
Organism: Sterolibacterium sp.; assembly: GCA_041674385.1. Lineage (GTDB taxonomy): Bacteria > Pseudomonadota > Gammaproteobacteria > Burkholderiales > Rhodocyclaceae > JACRAR01. The sequence goes on along the minus strand of JBAYVU010000005.1, from coordinate 39,930 downwards.
GGCTGCGCGCCCGCACCAGCACGGCGATCCGCCGGTTGGGATGCAGTGCGCGTTCGCGCTGCACGATCGCCAGGATGCGCTCGGCCTCGCGCAGGTCGGCGAGTTCGCCCGGCGTCTCGCGGGCAACGATCAGCGGATGAATGAAAACGCCGGATTCGGCGGCAGCCGGCGCAGCCCGCGTCGCGATGCTGGATCGATATCGGATGGCGCCGGCGGAAACGCTGTCCTGCGCCGGGAACACCGTGGCAAAGCTGCGGTTGACCCAATCCACCAGCGGTTCGCAAGAGCGGTTGTTGCGCCACAGGCGCAGACGCTGCAAGCGGATGTTGCCGATGCCGGTGTCGGCGGCGCGCAGGAACAGTCCCACATCGGCCTTGCGGAAGCGGTAGATCGATTGCATGGGATCGCCGACGGCGAACAGGGTGCGGCCGTCGTCCGGCATCCAGCCGGCGGTCAGCCGCTGCAACAGTTGTATCTGGGTCGGGCTGGTGTCCTGGAACTCGTCGACCAGCAAATGCTGAATCCGATAGTCGAGCTGGAGCGCCAGATCGCTCGGCGCTTCTTCATCGCCCAGGGCCAGCAGCGCGCGCTGGGCAACCTCGACGAAGTCGGCCTCGCCCTGCTCGTGGAACACACTCCACAACTGCACCGCCGCCAGCTTCAGCAACTGCGCCAGGACTTCGACGGTGCGCCATTCTTCCTGGCTGTATTGCGGATCGGGCAGCTTGCGGATGCGCGCGAGGCAGGCGACATCCTGCGCAGAAAGTTCGGCCAGGCAATCGAGCAGCAGCTTCTTGAAAGGCTCCGATTCCTTGCCCGCCGGCAGGCCATTGTTCTTGTTGTACTGCTTGCGCGCCGTGTTTTCCTTGGTCAATAACAGGTCGCACAAGGCGCGCCATTGCGGCAGGGCCGCGGCGGTCACGGGCAACGCAGTCGTCCATTCGGCCAGCGCGGCAAGCGTTGCCGGATTGGGACAATGAGCGGCCGCATAGCGTGCGGCCGGCATCAGCAGGCCCTGCAGGCGCGGGCTGACGCCGGCGGCGGCTTGTTCAAGATCGCGCTGCACCAAGGCCCGGAGTCCGCGTTCCGCTTCCTCGCAAATATCCCGTGCGTATGTCCCGCGCCCTTCCGCCGGCGCCATGGCATGGCGCAGCCACTGGTCGCGGCGGGCCAGCATGCTCGCCAGCAGACGGGCCAGATGCGCGGTGTTGTTGTCGAGATGGCGCAACGCTTCGGCAACCACGTCGCCCACCGCGCCGGTTTCATCCAACAGCGCAACGGTACGGCGTGCAGCTTCGTCGTAGTGCTGTTGCGGATCGTCGCTGATGCGCGGCTGCGCGCCGAAGCGCGACAGGAACGGCATCTGCCGCGCCAGACTGGCGCAGAGCGCGTCTATGGTGAGAATGCGCAGCCGCGCCGGTTGCTCGACCAGTTGCCAGCCGCGAGCGACGCCGGCATGCAGGGCCGCTTGCGCCAGATCGAAGGTGATGCGCTTGTGCGGCTCCGGTGGCGCATCGCCGCCGCCGGCCGAGGCCAAACTCTCGAGGATGCGGTTGCGCATTTCCGCGGCGGCCTTGTTGGTGAACGTGATCGCGACGATTTCCTCCGGATCGACGACCACCGCCAGCAGGCGCAAGTAACGCTGGATCAGCAACTCGGTCTTGCCCGACCCGGCAGGCGCCTCGACGATGAAGGACTCCAGTTCCAGCGCGCGCTGGCGGCCGACGCGGTCTTCTTCGAGCAGTTGAGCGGGATTACTCATCGTCGCTCTGCGCCTTGCGCTCGGCCAGCCGCAGCAGTGGCTTCACTTCGCAATAGGCGAGCTTCCGCTCGTCGGCGAAGCTGACGGCCGCGCAGCCCTCGCGCACCTCGCGCGCGATGGCGGCAATGCGCGTGCGCCAATGGGCGAAGAGGCTGTCCCAGTCGGGGAACTGCGGTTCGGGATAAATCCTGCGCGCCTCCGCCAACCCCGCCACCTTGGGCAGCAGGCCGCTCTCGGCGGCAACGCCGATGAAGGCGTTTTCCTCCAAGCGCACCTTGGCAAAGACCACGCCGGCCACACCCTCCGCCGCCGTCGCGTCATACGCCCTGGCAGGCAGCAACGCAGCGTAGATCGGCAGCTGCGGCTCGTCGATGCGCTGCGCCGCCCAGCTCGCCTGGCTGACCGCCCCGCCGGTCTTGTAGTCGATGATCACGCGGCGACCGTCGTCGAGCTCGTCGATACGGTCCACGCGCAGCCGCACCATGATGCCTTCGATGTCGATCTCCACATCCTGTTCGCGCTCGATCACACGGAAGGCGGCCGGACGTTGCGCCTCCAGTTCCAGCCAGTCGAGCACCAGGAAGATCAGGCGTTCGCGTTCCAGCGCACGCAGGCGCGGCGGCAGCGCATCGTCCTGCGCCGCAACGAATTCCACCAGCGCGCCATCGACCGCCGCCGCCACCTGCGAGTCGCGCGCCGACGGCGCCATGGCGAGCAGGTCGTGCAAACCGCGGCCTTGCCAGAAACGCTCCAGTACGGCGTGCAGCAGGTTGCCGCGCGCCCTCGCATCCAGCCCCTCGGTCGGAATCTCCAGCGCCTTGGCACCGAGGCGATAACGATAGAAAGCCCAGGCCGGGCAGATCGCTTGCGCCTGCAGCAGCTTGGTGCCGCCGCCGACGCGCTCGTTCGCCGCCACCGGCGGCGCCTGCGCATCGACGAAGGTTTCGAGTGCGGCACTGCCGACCAGGCTTTCCGCCAGTGTCGGTGTCGTGGCGAGAATTCGGTTGTCCTCTGCGATCCCCGCAATCAACGGACTCGGCCGCAGTTCCCGGCCCGCCTCGCTGCGCGCCCAGGAAAAACAGACTTGCGCCGCGCTGCGCAGCAAGCGGCGCTGAATGACGTTGGCAAATTCGCTCTGCACCGCGGCGCAGGCGTTCGGCGCCCGAACCCGGCGAAGCAGCTCGGCGGGTAACAACGGGTTGGGGCGTGGCGCGGGCGGCCACAGATGGTCGTTCATGCCCATCACCCATAGCGCATCGAGCGGCGTGTCCGCGCCTTCGAGCAAACCCATCACCTGCACTGGCGGGTCGCCGGCGGTTTGCGGCTGGAAGATGCGCTCGCGGCAGAGTTGTGCGAGGCGCCGGCTGGCTTCGGCAAGACTCACCCGACCCAGCACCGGCTCCAGTTCGACCAGACCCTCCAGCACTTCGCCGAAAGCGCGCTTCGCCTGGTATTCATGGCTGGAGAGCGAACGCTCGCCGGGCCAGCCGATGGCGGCCAGCAAGCGCTCGAATACCTGTGCCCAGACGGTCGGTGTCTGGCGCGCCGGCTGCGCTGCCAGCAGGACCTTGAACGCCTCCAGGTGAGCCAGCAGGCGCGGTACGGCGAGACCCCGCGCCACCGCCTTGTCTGCAAAACCGATGAGCCGTTCGAGCGTAACCGTCGGCGCAAGATACTCGCGCATGCGTGCGTCGAGCAGGGCACGCGCCTGCGCTTCGCCCTGCTCCGACGACCAGTAGGGTTGGCGCAGCAGCGCACCGAATGCTTCGAGTCCGATACGGCGCGGCTGGGCGGCAAGGTCAAGCCACTGGAGTGCGACGGTCACCAGCGCTTGACGGGCCAGCGGCAGGCCCAACGAGAAGTTGTAACGACGAGGCATTTCGGCCAGCGCCGGGCTGACGGCGGCCGGGTCGAGCGCATCGTCGAGCAGCGCAGCCAGCGTCTCGCGTAATGCGCCGAGCTCAGGCACCACAATGCCCAGCCGCGCGGCGGGATTTTCTGCCAGTTGCCGCTGCGCCCAGGCTGCCGCCGCGCGGCACTCGGCGTTGCGCTCGGGAAGAACGAGAACGCTCGCCGCGGCCTGGGCCGGCAGGCCCTGCTCCAGTTCATACACGGCCACGCCGCGAGCCATCAGCGCCCGCGCCAGCCGCTCTTCCTGAGGGTTGTAGCGGTCGAAGCCGGCCAGCACCAATTGCTGCGGCAGGCGGCCCGCGCCGGCTTCGAGGCAATCGAGCTGCCAATCGAGATGGCGCGCCGGCTCCAGCCAGCCGGCCATAGCGCAGATGCGCCGGAATTCCTCGCGCCAGGCCAGGAACTGTCGTGTCTCCTCGCTCTGCAGCGCAGCCTCGGCGGGAAGCCGGATGCGCCAGGTCAACAGCAGCTCATTGGCCTCGGCAGCGACGCCGGCAAGTCCCTCACGGTCGAACAGCGTATCTTCCGGTGCCCCGACGCTGCCGACCTCGCCCTCCGACTCGCCGAGGGCTCCGATCGCGCGTTCCCAAAGAATCCTCTCCTGCATGGGCGACAGCACCATACGCGGCGCACTGGCCAGCGCAATCCCGCCGCTCAGCATAGCCTCGCTCATCACCGCAGCCAGCCATTGCGCCGGCGTCAACACCTGCAGCGGCTGCCAGCGGCTCAGGCCGCGCTCAACCTGGGTACGTACATGGTCGCGGCGCAGGTTGTGCGCCAGGCGCTGCGAAACGCTGAGCACCACCGCATCGCCGGCGAGCGCCGCAAGTGAGATGCGTGCCTGTTCGAAATCGAGAGGGGAATCCGGAGTAAGCATCGCCGCCATGTTACAGGGAGGCAGTCCCGCCCGGAACGAATAGTGCAAACAATGCCCAAAGCGTAGTGACCAACCAGAACACCAGTACGTCCGGGTCGCGCGGCAAGTGGACGAGAACGATGCGAGACATGGCCAAATCCCTCCTTCGATGCGATGAAGGGATTTTCCGCGACGGCAGGCTCATGGCGTGAGCCATGATGAATAACCTCTTCGGCATCCGCAGATACTGATCGGCAGATAGCGAAACCTGGCCGCCAAACCGCGCTAAACTGTGTCTCTCCATTGACGTCTGTGTCCACCCATGAAACCGGAACAACGCGCTCCCGAAACCCCGGCGACCCAATTCCTGCGCAAGCATGGGATTGCGCATTCCGATCACCTCTACGAATATGAAGAGCGCGGCGGCACCAGCGTTTCGTCCCGCGAACTGAACGTTCCCGAACACAATGTGATCAAGACGCTGGTCATGGAGGACGATACGGCCCATCCGCTGATCGTCCTGATGCACGGCGACCGCCAGGTATCGACCAAGGAGCTGGCACGCCAGTTGGGCGTCAAGAAAATCTCCCCTTGCAGCCCTGAAACGGCCCAGCGCCATACCGGCTATCAGGTCGGCGGCACCTCGCCGTTCGGCATCAAGAAACCGCTGCCGATCTGCATGGAAAAAACCATACTCGATCTGTCGCTGGTGTATATCAATGGCGGACGGCGCGGGTATCTGGTCGGCGTGCACCCTCACGACATCCTGAAAATGCTGACGCCGCGCATCGTCGAAGTTGCCGCCAAGTAGCCGGGTTGGACAAACCGGCCAGCGGGCTAATCGAGAATTTTCAGGCGCGCCTTATTTGATCGAGGCGATGCGATTCAGGTCTTGCTCCAGTCGCGCCGCCGAGACCATGCCGGGAATGCGTTCGCCGTTGCTGTAGAAGATCGTCGGTGTACCGCGAATATTGAGTTTCTGGCTGAGCGCCAGGACTTTGTCGACCGGCGTGGCGCAATTGCCGGCTGTCGGGACGACGCCGCCGACCATCCAATCGTTCCAGGTTTTCGCCCGATCCGCGGAGCACCAGATCGCTTTGGACTTTTCACCCGAATCCGGGGAGAGTATCGGGGTCAGGAAAGTGTACATGGTGAAGTCTGTCATGCCGGCCAGTTCTTTGGCGAACTTCTTGCAATAGCCGCAGTTCGGATCCTCGAAACTGGCAAACACGCGTTTGCCGTTGCCGCGCACCGTCTTCACCGCCAGATCCAGCGGCAGCTCGGAAAACTTGATCTGCGCCAGTTTGTTTCTGCGCGCATCGGTGAGATTGATGTGCGACTTGACATCGATAATATCGCCTTGGACAAAATAATTGCCTTTTTCGTCGGAATAGAAAATTTCATTGCCAATCTGAACTTCATACAGACCCAGCGCTTCTGCCTTACGTACCGCACTCACTTTGGCGTTGGTCCCGATCAGCGACGCCACAGCCTTCTTGATATCCGTTTCGTCGGCGTGGGCCAAACCGACGGTGAGAGAAAGAACAGCCAAAGTGCATGCGAGAATTTTCTTGAACATGTAAAGCTCCGAGAGATGAAAAACAAGACTAAGGCGACTTTCTAACCCAGCGCATGGCGAACCAGCGTGTCCTTTAGGACAGGCAAGGCGTTGGTAAGGTTCAACCCGATATTGCGCAACGCGACCAAGGCGGCGTTGCTCGGCAGGAACAGCCGCTGCAAACCATGCGTCACGGATTGTAGCGCGACTACTTCCTCGCTGCGCGACCGTTCATACTCGCGCAACCACCGCCGATCGCCGCAATCGATGTAATCCGGGCAGTTGTTGAGCAGTTCCGCAAGTTTCCGTGCATCCTGAAAACCGAGATTGACGCCATGACCGGAGAGTGGATGAATCGCATGGGCCGCGTCGCCGATCAATGCCAGGCGCGCTCCCACGCTATGCGGCGCACGCATCAAGCGCAACGGAAAAGCGGCCGGCGGCGTCAGCAGCTTGAGCGCTCCCAGATGGTGTTGCCCGGCGTCGGCAACTCGGCGGCAAAACTCCTCTTCCGGCTGGCCCAGCAATTCCCGGGCATGATCATCCGCGGCCGACCAGACTATCGAAATCCGATTTTCTCCCGGTAGCGGCAGGTAAGCCAACACCCCGTCGCTGCGGAACCACTGGTATGCCTTGTCGCAATGCGGCTTTTCGCAAACGAAATTGGCGACGACACCCATCTGTTGGTAAGGCTTGAAGCTCACTTCGATGCCAGCGGCCTGCCGGACCCAAGAATCGGCGCCATCGGCGGCAACGATCAGGCTGGCAGACAGGCTGCGGCCGTCTTCGAGAGTCAGGCAAGCCGAGTCGGCACCGATCAACAGCGCCTGCGGCCGAGCCGGACAGAACAGGGAAAGTTTGGCCTGACGCCTGGCGGATTCCCACAATTCGGTTTGCATCAGCGAGGACTCGATGATCCACGCCAGCTCGGAAACGCCGCTGTCATAAGCGGAAAAATCCAGCCGGCCGCCGGCATCGCCGAATACTTCCATCTCCCGCACCGGTGCCACGCGGGAAGGATCAAGGTGCTGCCATATGCCGATTTCACGCAGGAAACGCGCATTGGCAGGGCTTACCGCATAAATGCGCGTATCCAAACCATCCACCGCTTGCGGCGGGCGCCCCTCCACCAGGGCGACGGACCATCGGCTGGAGCGCAAGCCGACTGCCAGGGAAAGACCGGCAAGACCTGCGCCGACAATGACAACATCAAAACTCTGGCTCATTCGCGCATTGTCGCGGAGAGCGTACAACTTGACAAGGCTTTGTGCCACAAAGGATAATTCGCCCCCTTGCCAAAAGGGCGGTGGTGCTTTGCTCCGGAGGCATTCGGTGATGTAGCTCAGCTGGTTAGAGCGACGGATTCATAATCCGTAGGTCGAGGGTTCAAGTCCCCCCATCACCACCAGTATTCATACGGCTTCCAGCGATGGGAGCCGTTTTCATTTGTAGGTAAAAAGCAAAATGTAAGCGCTGTGTACTTGCCAGGGGATAAGCCCTATGTTTCCGTTTCCTCCCTCGTTTTGGTGATATGACAAATTCAAGTATGTTATTGGTCGGCAGTAGGCCGTGCCATGTTAACATCCATTGCATATTGCATAACCTGGCTATTAGTAATAATATTACCTATGCGCTACAATATTCTTATAACCCGGCGGGCCAAGAAACAGTTGCATAGTCTGCCTTTGACAGTTCAGGAACGTATCGCCGAAGCGATTGGAACGCTCGGCAATAATCCGGACAACCCAGCATTGAATGTCAAAGCACTGATAAATGAACCGGAAGCCCAATATCGGTTGCGCGTCGGAAATTACCGCGTGAAATATAACCGCGACGATGGCATAAAGATTATCGAGGTTGTCCGCATTGGACACAGAAAGGATATTTACAGATGAGCGCTAGACCGCAAATTATTTTTGATGAGGGAAAGCCGGCATTCGCCGTTATTCCCTATGAAGAGTATGTCGCACTAACTGCCAATAAGACTAGAAAGGCGAGGAGTAAAGAGGATGAATTCGTTCCTTTCATTCTGAGCGATTACATCAAGAATCCGATTCGAGTTGCGCGAGTCGATGCAGGACTTACACAGAAGGAACTTGCAAAGCGTCTCAAAGTTACTCAAGGCTACGTTAGCAAGATCGAGGGGAGAGGTTTCGAGGTTAGTCCTACCCTAATGGATCGTGTCGCCAAGGCAATACGGCGGAAAGTTTGATGAGAACGCAGATCGGAAAATTGGTCTGCATTATGTTTCGTAATTAACAGGTCGCGGTACTAGGCATATCAAACATTCTGAAAATGAATACCAGAAAGTCGAAGCGTTTCCCCTTGTGTTTTCTTCTGTTGGAATCTGGACGAATGACATAAAGTCCTGCCAAGCAATAATCATGTTGCCGATAAACGGAGAACTGCAATGTCCAAGATTCTGACCGCCCTAGTCGCTTCTTTATTTGCCCTTTCTGCCTTTGCTGCCGATGCTCCCAAGACCGAAGCCAATGCTCCCGATCTCCAAGCACCAGTTGCAGCCCCCGCCCCTGCTGCAAAAGCCAGTAAAAAGGCGCATAAGAAAGTGCGTAAGCACAAACATGCCAAGAAAGCTAAAGCAGCCGTTGGACAATAAAGACGTTCTGCCTTTTGTTGGCGGTAGCTCGATCATGAAGATGGCAGCTTTTATCTTTACCTTGGCGGTAGTTCTTGTTGTTGGCACAGCATACTCAGAAATGAGTACGCCAACTGACACGACCGCCCCTCCAGGGGCAACGGCCGCCTCTTCGATTGATCCTGGACATTAGGAGTTCAAGGTGGCGAACCGGGTCGCCAAGCCTAATTGTTTAGTCCCTCGGCACCCAGATGGGTGTCGTTTTTGTTTATCCTGGCGTGCCAGAAACGCGACAAACAACGCCACACTTCCGCCCGGCCCGCCCGACTCGATACCATCCGCTGAAGATAGGTTGTCTGTGGAGTAGTTTTTCCAAAGCAGCCGCCCATACACAGTATCGGCCCCCCCTCGAAAAACAAAACCCGCCTCAAGGGCGGGTCAAACTGATCTTCATATTCGGATCAGTGAAGGAGGAAAAAAATACACTTCAAAGACAAACCATCAAACTGCAGAGCAGTTATATCAGTCTCTTCCTGGCTAAACAATATGGCGGATGCCATAATTTGATCCGGTTTATGCTGGAGCCGAGAGCCGACACTAAGGTATTCGCCATATAGTATTTCCCGGGAGGGAATGATATAAACGTCGGCGGAGCCAATTCATAAGGCCATAGTGAGATTAGATACAGAGCCAGCGGGGAAGCCTAGCCCTTTTATCTCCTTCCGCACCAAACTGACGGCAGGCGTGCTGTTGCTCAACCTGTTCGTAATCGTGTTGGCCGGCGTGTCCGTGTTTCACGGTTATCGGCAGTACCAGGAACGTGCCGAGATCACCACCCAGAATCTGGCGCAAGTGCTGGAAAGCAAATTCTCGGATTCCTTCCAACGCATCGATATTGCGCTTTTAAGCGTACTGGATGACTATGAACAGCAACGCGCCATCCGCGGGAAAGCGACCAATGCCCTGGATACTTACATCGATCGCGTACGTTTGCGCCTGCCGGAAGCGAATGCGTTGCGCATAACCGATGCAAAGGGCCTGCTGATTTACGGAACCGACGTCAACCCGGCCGCCAAAGTCAGCTTGGCCGATCGTCCGCATTTCGTGCGTTTGCGTGACGACCCCCAAGCCGGGCTAGTGATTTCCAAGCCACAGATCAGCCGCGTTGGTAAGCAATGGGTAATGGTTCTTGCGCGCCGCGTCACCCAGCCGGACGGATCGTTCGGCGGCATGATTTTCGCAACTATCTCTTTGGAACATATTTACCGCTTGTTCTCCTCGCTCAATCTGGGACCAAGGGGTTTAGTGGCACTGCGCGACAGCGAAATGGGACTGATCGTCAGATATCCGGAACCTGAGCGGGTTGGCTTGACGGTCGGCAGCGCGAATGTCGCCCCGGAACTGCAGCAGCTTCTTCAGGCCGGACAGACCTCGGGGACCTTCAATACTTCCCGATCTGCGGACAATCTTTCCCGGACGATCACCTTTCGCAAGCTCGGCGAGTATCCTCTCTACATCGTCGTCGGTCTATCCACATCAGACAATCTTGCCGCATGGCGCGACGACACTGGCAAACTGGTAGCGATGGTTGCCCTATTCATGCTGTCCACGCTTTCGGCATCCTGGTTGTTGTATCGCGCATGGAAGCGCAAGCTTGAGGCCAATGAAAATCTTGCCTGGCAGGAAACCGTCTACCGCGAATTAGTCGAGAACACCAGCATGCTGGTCGCTCGCTATCTTCCCGATACAACGCTATTGTTTGCCAACGCGATGTTTGCGAACTTCTTTGGCCACACGCCCGAGGAGCTCGCTGGCAAACGCTGGATAGACTTCATCCCTCGGGAAGAAGATCGATCCGCTGTTCTTGCGCGGATCGCCTCGCTAACGCCTGACAGCCCTTGTTCTTCATTAGCAGAGCATCAGCTATCCGATAAGGCTGGTCAAATCCGGTGGACCCACTGGACCGATTGCGCCTTCTTTTCCGACCAGGGCGAACTGACTCATCTTCAGTCCGTTGGAAACGATATCACCGCCCGCAAGCGGGCCGAGGAAGCTTTGCTGCAACAGAAGAAATACCTGCGGGCCATTTTCGAGACCGAACCGGAATGCGTCAAGGTTGTCGCGCCTAACGGATACCTTGAAGACATGAATCCGGCCGGGCTCAGGATGCTGGAAGTAGACAATCTTGAGGAAGCGCAGAAATATGGACTGCTTGAATTTGTCGATCCGGCTTATCGCCAGGCCTTTATCAAACTGCATAAAAGTGTTTGCGCCGGAAATTCCGGCATTTTGGAATTTCCCATCAAGGGCAAGAAAGGCACTATACGCTGGCTGGAAACCCACGCCACACCTTTGCGCGGTGAAAAAGGAACCACCATCAGCCTGCTCGGTATCACGCGGGACATTACCGAGCACAAATTATTCCGCCAGGAACTGGAACAGCAGGCACGAATCGATTATCTGACCGGGGTAAATAATCGCGGCTATTTCATGCAACTCGCCGACCTGGAACTAGCCCGCGCAAAACGCTACGGCGGCAGCCTCTCGATATTCATGATGGATATTGATTTCTTCAAAAAGGTCAACGACAGTCACGGCCACAAAGTCGGCGACATTGTGCTTAAAAAACTGACAGAGGTTTGCCGGGAGTCGTTGCGGGAAGTGGATATCATCGGCCGGATTGGGGGTGAAGAGTTTGCCATCCTGTTACCAGAGACAGAACAGGATGAGGCGGTCGAAGTTGCCGAGCGGCTAAGGGCGGCAATCGCCAGCGCCAAAGTTCCGCTGGAAAGCGGCTTACCACTTCATTTCAATGTTTCCATCGGCGTTGCCTCTCTGGTTACCAGAGATGACAACATGGACGTTCTGCTCAATCAGGCCGATAGAGCGCTTTATGAGGCAAAAAATTCTGGGCGAAACAGAGTCTGTCTTGCAATAAAACATCACGGGTCAGCCGATCATGTTCGAGCAAGCTAGCCTCTACGCCCCGGACTGGCAAAGCATTCCATAATCAAGGCAGAGGTGATCCATATGAGGACAGCTATTCATTCCGCACTGTGGAAAGACGATTTTGTCATCGGAGATTCGCTTCTCGATTATGAACACCAGATGATAGTGGGGTTGATCGAGAACTGCGTTCGCCTGGTGCGCAATGGGGAAGCTAAAGCCCAAGTCGTAGAAATTCTAAGAATCACCGAGTCCTACCTGGCCTATCATTTCCACGGCGAGGAAAGCTCAATGGAAGACGATGGCGATAACCGTTTCGATATTCATCGTCAACAACACAGGCATTTGCTTGCCATTTTGAAAGAGCGAATATTCTGTCTCGAGAATGGCCATCCTTCCCTGACGGCTCAGCAGGTTGCCTTCGAGCTATATGACTGGTACGTCGCGCATCTGATGCAAGAAGACATCAAGCTGATGCAATAGCAGCGCCGACATGCGCCGATACCCCGTCCCGCGGCGGATGCAGGCTGACTTCCGGCGCATTCTTGGGGCAGGCCTCGGGCCGGCAGGATTCAACCCATTCACAGGCACCCCGCTAGGCGACGGACAGGACAGTTATCGGCTCGATAGAAATTGGAACGCCACAGACGACCGCAGTGGCCGACGGCACATCGATCATGGTCTCATCCACAAGGCGGTTGAAGTTGGCGCCCGGATTGCGGCGGGCGATGTCGAGGCGGGTGCCCTCCTCATCGTGGCCCCAGCCGTGAGGAATCGACACCACGCCAGGCATCATCGCATCGGTCACCTCCACCTCGATCTCGATACTGCCGACGGCCGTAAAAACGCGTGCCATTGCGCCGCTCTTCAGTCCCAGGCGCGTTGCATCGTCGGGGTGGATCATTGCCGTGCAGCGGTTGCGTCCTTTCGCCAGCACAGGCAGGTTGTGAGTCCAGCTATTGTTGGTAAGCGGTTCGCGACGGCCGATCAGCATCAAGGCGCCTGGCTTGCCATACTCTGGCTGCGCGGCGCGCAGACGTTCCATATCGGCAACGATGTAAGCGGGAGCAAGGTCGATCTTTCTGTCTGGCGTCGCCAGGACTTCTTCGAGATGCGGCCGCATCGGCCCCAGATCGATGCCGTGGGGATGCTGCTTGAGCTTTTCCAGGTTCAAGCCTTCCGGGTCGAGACCGAAAGCATCGCCATGGCGGCCGGTGCGAATCAGCAGGTCGTAGAGACGGTCGGGGCCTTGCCGGTCCCCCAGCGCCTCCCGCGCCTTGAGCGGATCCACTTCGCGCGCGCGTGGGTGCATGCCTTCGGCGAGGTATTTGTTCAGCATCGTCTGGAGATGGCTTTCCTCCAGCTCGTCCCGCGACACGCCGGAAATGCGCGCAGCGATGTCCAGCAGGATCTGCCAGTCGTAACGCTGTCCTTCCTCCAGTTCGAAGATGGGGCCACCCCATTTCGCCACATTGCGCACCGCGACAGTGGTATAGAACAGCGGAAAGTCGGAATGCATCGCGTGGGGAGGGCTGGGAAGAATGACATCGGCGTGGCGTGTGGTTTCGTTCACATAGATGTCCAGAGAAACCATGAACTCCAGGCTGTCGAGCGCCTTGGTCAGGCGCTGTGAGTTGGGATTGGACAGCACCGGATTGCCCCCCATGGTGATGAAGGCGCGGATCTGTCCTTCGCCGGGCGTGAGGATTTCCTCGGGCATGGCGGCCGTCGGGAGCAAGCTGGACAACTCGGGCAGGCCACTGACGCGGGACTGCCAGCGGTTCACCGGCGGCGTCTCGCCGACCATCTTGTCGTTGAACACCAGGGGCGGGATGAAACCGGCGGGAAACATCACCCCGCCGGGCCGATCGATGTTCCCGGTGAGCACGTTGATGACGTCCTGCAACCAGGTCGCCAGCGTTCCAAAGCGCTGCGTGCAGGTGCCGACGCGGCCGTACCAGGCACCGGCCTCGGCCGCGGCAAACTGTTGCGCAAGCTGGCGAATGACCTCGGGAGGAACACCGCATAGGGATGTCACCCGTTCGGGCGAATACTCTGCAACCAGCGCGCGGACGGTTTCCAGGCCGCGCACCCGCCCCTCGGCCGCTCTCAGCCGCACCAGGTTTTTGGCGAAAAGCTCATGCACAACGGCAAGCAGGAACCACGCATCGGTTCCCGGCAGGATCGGGATGTGCTGGTCGGCAATCTTCGCCGTCTCGGTACGGCGCGGGTCGATGACCACCACCTTGCCGCCCCGCGCCCGGATTGCCTTGATGCGCTGAGCCATGCCGGGCGCCGTCATCATGCTGCCGTTGGATACCACCGGGTTGCCGCCCTGGACGACGAAAAAGTCCGTCCGGTCCACATCCGGCACCGCCATGGCCGAGCAGTCGCCAAACATCAGGGCATTCGAGAGGAATTTCGGATTGGTGTCGACGCTGCTGGGAGAGAACACGTTGCGACTCGCCAGCTTCCCCAGCAGGACCGGTGCGTAGAACAGCAACTCCGGCTTGTGGGCAATCGGGTTGCCAACGTAGAAGCCGACGGAATCCGGCCCGTGCGCCTTGCGAATGGTATTCAGCCGCTCGCCGATCAGGTCGAGGGCCTCATCCCAAGTGGCGGGAACAAACTCGTCGCCACGCCGGATCAACGGGGTGCGGACCAGGTTCGGATCGTCGTGCAGTTCGGTCCAGGCATAGCCCTTGCCGCAGAAAAAGCCCCGGCTCTGGGGATCCTCGTCGTCGCCCTGAATGGCCACCAGACGTTTGTTGCACGCATCCGCATACACCAGCAGGCCGCAATTGGCCTCGCAGATCGGGCACATGCGGGTATGGAGGGTAATGTCGCCTGGCAATTCCGGCTTGACTGCGTCGCGAATGGCATCATGGTTCACGAGCTTTTCTCCTTGAAGGAACGGCGATGGGAAAACGAATAATGCCCGATCGGAAAATATAACATAGCTACAGCCGTATGCGACGGCTCATGGAACGCTGCCGGCAAGCGGCAGTGTCTTATCGCCTGCGAGCATAGTCAGCAGCTATTGGGTCAATCAGAAAATACAATCGCAAACGCCGCTGCAATAGGAATTCATTGCAGTAGAATTTGCTCGCTCGTCACACCGCGAGTCACTTTCAAAGGAGATTACCATGGCAGTACTCGTAGGCAAACCCGCCCCGGATTTCACCGCCAATGCCATCCTTGGCAACAACGAAATTCAATCCTTGACGCTTTCCAAGGCAATCAAGGGCAAGTATGCAGTGCTGTTTTTCTACCCGCTCGACTTCACCTTTGTCTGCCCTTCAGAACTGATCGCCTTCGATCACCGTCTGGCTGATTTTCAGAAGCTCGGCGTCGAGGTCATCGGCTGTTCAATCGATTCGCAATTCACTCACCTCGCCTGGAAAAATACGCCGGTAGAGAAGGGAGGCATCGGCCAGGTCAAATACACCCTGGTAGCCGACATCAAACACGAGATCTGCCAGGCTTATGACGTGGAAGCCGGCGGTGGCGTCGCCTTCCGCGGCTCGTTCCTGATAGACAAGGCCGGCGTTGTGCGTCATCAAGTCGTCAACGATCTGCCGTTGGGCCGCAACATCGACGAGATGCTGCGCATGGTTGAAGCGCTGCAATTCACCGAAGAACACGGCGAGGTCTGCCCAGCCGGCTGGAAGAAAGGCAAAGCGGGCATGAATCCCTCCACTGCCGGCGTCGCCAAGTATCTGGCTGAACACGCCAAGGAGTTGTAAAATTATAGAGTTGTAAACGTCGCAACCCACCTCCCCAGGCCCCGCATGTCGGGGCTTTTTTATTGCTTTTCCGTCGAGTGACGGTGTCGATTGCCGGTTGGTTAGCGATCGTCACGGTCCGGTTTGGCGGCGGCGTCGATCTTCTCGGCCGCTGCGGCCAAGGCGTCCGCAAAATCGGCTTGCTGATCCTTGAACTTCTGCCTATCTTCCGTCCGGCCCGTACTTAAAAGCGATTCATCGGGCGCTGGCGGAAGCTTGTCGATTCCGACACATTCAGCATCCTCAAGCGAAATAAGCGAGGGAAGCCCGTTCTCTGGATTTACGGTGCGATAGCCCCAACCAGACATGCCGTAAGGCGTCCAGGCGGTGGCATCGAACACCTGCATAATCCTGTCGGCATACCAGGAGTGCTCCCCCATGGAATTTTTGACGATGCGAACTTTCATTGCCCATTCCCTCTCATGCAATCTTCCTCAGTATTTCTCGGCGGACGAAAAATTCATGCACGCAACGATCCAGTCAAGTGCCCTGTGTCCGGGCATCGGTTGCGGGAAGAGAAGCAGGGGCTTGGTGAAAGCACGACGCGTTGTCATGGCTTGCTCGTCGGGATGGCTATCGTGCCGTCATCGACGGTTAGCCACTTGATCGAACAGCCGACCGAGGGCATCTGCAACTGCGGTCCGCAGCCGCCGACGGCGACATCGCGCATGGCTTCGAACAATTCGCGGCGCACGCCTTCGGGAGCGGTTTCCTTGCGCGATTCGTCGAGACGGCCGCGGTATTGCAATTCGAGTCGGGCGTTGAAACCGAAGAAGTCCGGTGTGCATACCGCTCCGTATGCTCTGGCGACTTCCTGCGTTTCGTCGAGCACGTACGGGAAGGGGAAAGCGAATTGCCGTGCCACCGCAATCATGTTGTCCCACGAATCTTCAGGATAGTCGGTCGGGTCATTCGACATGACCGCCAGCGAACCGACACCCAGGCCTGCCAACTCGCACGCATCGCGCACGATGCGGTGGATCACGGCCTTGACGTAGGGACAGTGATTGCAGATAAACATTACCAGCAGACCGTTGGGGCCACGCACCGAAGCCAAGTTGTGGCGTCTGCCGTCGACACCCGGCAAATCGAAATCCGGCGCCTTCCTGCCGAAGTCGCAAATGGGTGTCAGGGTGCTGACCATGGACAGCCTCCAGTCGAAATCATTTCTCTAGACTCTCAAGCAGCGCAATGGTTTTGCCATCCCGCTCCGCGTGAAAGTACTTGTCGAGAATCCGCACAAACACGGAACCGGGCTCGGATACCGAAGCAAACAGGGTCATCGACGATTTCAGTTTCATGTCGTCGGGAAACCCGAAAATTTCCGAAGCCGACCTTCCTTCTGCGGCCAGGAGCGTTTCTGCGCAATCCTTCAGCCTATTCCCGAGGACAGGATGCTGCAAGTAGCGCCGGGCTTCCTCCTGGCTCTTGATGGCGAACCGCTTCGAGGTTGCACTGTGCCCCAAGCCTTCAAGCTGTGGAAATATGTACCACATCCAGTGGGATCGCTTTCGGCCCCTCCTCAGTTCGGCCAAGACTTCGTCATAAACGCCGTCTTGCGCCCTGACGAAACGGGACAAGTCGAAAGGGTCGTCAAAATCGGCAGTACCGCCCCAGTTGTTCATAGCCGTGTCCGCGGGAGTGCAAGGTAACGACAGCCAGCACTTTGCATCTTTATGCATATCTCGTTGATAGCCACGCGGGAATATAATCCAATTCCAGAATTCGGGAACACCCGTCGCGAAGCCGAAGAGATTGAACAACCAAATGTTGCACGCATGATCACCGCCTCTCGATTTCCCCGACCGGCCGCCACTCTCATCCTCGCTCGCGACACCGATCAAGGCATGCAAGTGCTGATGGTGAGGCGTTCCACTCAAGCCGACTATGCTGCCGGCAGCTATGTCTTTCCGGGCGGCACACTCGAGGAGAGCGATGGCGCCGAGACGATCCTGCGACACTGCGATCGCCAAACGACGCGGGACGAACAGTTTGCCCTCAAGTTCTGCGCCATCCGCGAGTGCTTTGAGGAAGCGGGTTTGCTGCTGGCCGTCGACGCCGACAACAATCCAGTCGGGATGGAAACGGAACAAACCATCCTCAGCTACGCTGATGCGCGACGAAGCATGCTCGCCGGTTCAATGAGCTTCGCCGACTTGTGCGACCGGCATGCCCTCAGACCGGCAACCGCCGAGTTGGCTTACTTCAGCCACTGGATCACCCCCCTGGGCGCACCGAAGCGTTTCGACGTTCACTTTTTCGTTGCCGCCACGCCGCCACATCAGACCCCGTCTCACGATGAGGCGGAAACCATAGGCCACCTGTGGATACGCCCGGAAGAAGCCATTGGGCGGCAGCGTCGCAATGAAATGGGATTGCTGTTTCCGACCATCAAAACGCTTGAAGCGCTCGCCTGCTTTGAAACCGTCGCTGCTCTGCTCGCTCACGCCCGTACGCCGCGGCTGGTCCAGCCGATCCAGTCGCGGCTGGCCACCGGTCGCGCCGGGGTTCGCCCGGTCGGACCGTGGGAAGCTGCTTATGCGGAAATCGGCAAACTCGACCCGAACGGAAAAATCTGTGCGTCCTACGAGATCCTGCCCGGGGCGCCAGTGCGACTCTCGCAAAAAATCCTGCGCATTACCGCACCGAACGGCAACTTCATGACCGGACCCGGGACCAACAGCTACTTCCTTGGCGCGGGCGATGAGATTGCCCTCATAGACCCCGGACCGGCAAGCGAAGCGCACTTGCAAGCGTTGCTGGAAGAAGCCGGGACGCGACTGCGCTGGATACTGGTCACCCACACCCATCCGGACCACTCGCCCGCCGCGGCATTGCTGCGCGACAAGACCGGCGCCGAGTTGTGGGGGTGCCCGGTTGTCCCCGGCAAATACCATGATGCGAGTTTTCGCGCCGATCGCCTGCTTAGCCACGGAGAGCGTCTGGACATAGCCGGCTGCGCGCTGCGCGTGCTCCATACGCCAGGGCATGCCTCCAACCATCTGTGTTATCTGCTCGAGGACGAGCGGGTGCTGTTCGCGGGCGACCACATCATGCAGGGATCCACAGTAGTCATCGACCCGCCCGACGGCGACATGAGCGCTTACATGAATTCACTAAAAATGCTACTGCATGAAGATATCGCCTTCATCGCACCGGGCCACGGCTTTCTCATGGAACGGCCTCACGAAGTGATCGAAAAAATTCTGCTGCACCGCCTGGCGCGTGAGAACAAGATTTGCAACGCCTTGTACGATTTGGGTGAAGCGACCGAGGAAATTATGCTGCTGCTTGCCTACGACGATATACATCCACGCCTTCAACGCTTCGCCGTACGCTCCATGCTGGCGCACCTGATCAAGTTGGAGAGGGAAGGACGCGCACTGCACGATGGGCAGACCTGGCGGGCAAGACCGTCAGTCCCGCTCTAGGGAAACGAAATGTTGAAGCGTTGAAGCGAAACCGGCGGAAATGTGCCGCGTATAATATCCGTGCGGCGACTGAACATAGAGTACAAAAGGCAGTTGCCGAGATCAAGCCGAGATTATCCAATGCGTAAAGACGAAATATTCGAACTCGAGTTTGGGGTCATCACAGAACTCATCCGTTTGCATGCCCGCCACATGCCCACCCATAGGGCGCTGGTAGAAGGCTCGCAAACGCTGGGATATGCCGCCCTGGACGAATTGATGGACCGGATCGCCTGTGGCATGCAACGCGACGGCCTCAAACCAGGCGATACCATCGCGATTTGCGCATCAATGTCGATCGCCTATGCGGCAGTATTCCTGGGCGCATTGCGCGCAGGCGTGGTGGTCACTCCGCTGGCACAGGGCTTGACCGCCACCAGCCTGGCCAACATGATCGAGGACGCACAAGCCAAGCTGCTGTTTGCCGATGCCATGTTGCCCGACCCACTGGGCTCGACATATGCTGATTCGATTCCGCGTATTTCGATCGACAACTCATCGGCCGGACACCTGTTCAACAACTGGCTGCCTCACCCCGGAGCACGACCCACCAGCGTCAGCATCGAACCGACCTGGCCTTTTAACATTATTTATTCTTCGGGCACAGTGGGAGAACCCAAGGGCATCGTTCAGCCGCATAGCATGCGTTGGGGCCATGTGCGCCGTAGCAGAAATTTCGGCTACGACAGGGAGACAATCGCCTTGTTGTCCACCCCGATGTATTCGAACACAACGCTGGTGATGTTCTTCCCGACCCTGGCTTTCGGGGGTACGCTCGTGCTGATGCCGAAATTCAATGCCGAAGCGTACTTGCGACTGGCGCAGGCCGAGCGCGTGACTCACACCATGCTGGTGCCGGTCCAGTATCAACGGCTGATGGCAAGGCCCGATTTTGATGCTTACGACCTCTCCAGTTTCAGACTCAAGTTTTCCACCAGCGCGCCATTTAGCGCGGCACTCAAAGCCGACGTGCTACAACGCTGGCCCGGCGGGCTGGTGGAGTTCTACGGCATGACCGAAGGCGGCGGCACCTGCATACTTGAAGCGCATGTTTTCCCGAACAAGCTGCACACGGTAGGTCGCCCGGCCGAGGGCCACGATATCCGCTTGATCGACGATGCCGGGCGCGAAGTTTCCGCTGGCGAGGCGGGAGAGGTGGTCGGCCGTTCGCCCGCCATGATGACGGGTTATCACGGTCATCCCGAGAAAACCCGTGCAGCCGAATGGTTTGATCCGGGCGGCAAGCGATTTATCCGCACCGGAGATGTCGGACGTTTTGACTGTGACGGATTTCTCACGCTGCTTGACCGCAAGAAGGACATGATCATCTCGGGTGGATTCAATATCTATCCCAGCGACTTGGAGACGGTTCTGTGCGAGCATCCGGCCGTCGAGGATGCCGCCGTGGTGGGCGTGCCTTCGCAAGAATGGGGCGAAACGCCGGTAGCCTTCGTGGTCTGCAAGAACCCGGGCAACAATATGACGGACGAGATGTTAGAGTGGTTCAATCAACGCGTCGGCAAAACCCAGCGTCTCGCCTCGATATACTTTGTTGACGATCTGCCGCGCAGTCCTATCGGCAAAGTGCTTAAACGCGAGTTGCGAGACTGTCATCTGGCTCAAATGACGCACTGACAGAAGGCAAGCCAAGGGCTCCGGCAGATCCGCCGCGCAATAAATTCCGGAAAGCTGCTCGCGAGGATTGGCACGAATCGCGGCTTTCGAGAATTACGGATAAGTCACTCGTGGCCAAACCCGAGCGAATTTGTTAGGGCGGGTCAGAGCGCAGCGCAGCTATTTCCCGAGCGCAACGAGACGACGCTCACGGGTAATTACCGTCATGCTTGTCCGTAAACATTACGATGGTATTATCTTGCGCATAAAGAAATTGGCGCATAAGGAATAACTCAATCCTCTTCAGGATATCCTGCCATTCTTCGCTCGCTTGAATCAATTCGGATCATGTCCGATGTGAGGTTGAGCGACCTACGGCTTTTCGCAAATATGTCGCCAGCAAATATGAAACCCTCAAATCATCTCAGCGATACAGTCGCGGCATCGGCCCTCACGTTGGAAGAGCGTGTCGCCATCGGCCAGATGCGCATGCTTTGCGAACAAAAACACACGCCAATCGCGATTGCCGTTGGCATCCTGTTCGTCATCTATCTATTGTGGGGAACCGCACCGGCTGAGCAGCTGATATTCCTGATGCTGGTGGTGGCAATAATCACAGTGACACGTCTTCGCTCTCTTGCGGAATTCCAAAGGCTCCCCATTCATGCCATAGACATAGGAGTTTGGCAGAAGCACTTCGCCAGAATGGCGATTTTTTCCGGAGGTGCTTTTGTCGTTATGGAAATAATCGGCTATCGCGCGATGGGCGACCAACACTGGGAAGTCTTCGATATCGTAGTAATGGCAGCAGCTGGAGTCGCATTGGGTTCCATGACGCTCGTGCCGAAACTTTATCCCTATTTTGCATTTCCGCCCCTGCTCACGATGGTTACGTTCCACGCTCTTAACGGTGGGTCTTATCATCTGTTCATATCTGCGGGTACCGTTGTCATCGGCGCAGCTTTTTACACCGCAGCCCGGCATCTTGGCAAGGTCACGACGCAGTCATTGCGCCTTCGCATCCAGAACGAAAGCCTAACGGAAGCGGCGGAGGAGCAGCAGCAAAATCTGCGCGCCATTTTAGACAATCTACCCGACGCGACGTTTGTCATCGACCGCGATGGTGTGATCACCTCCTGGAATCGCGCCGCCGAGGAATTGACCGGCGCCAAGGCCGCCGACATGATCGGCAAAGGGAATCACGAGTATTCAATACCGTTTTACGGCGAACGCCGGCCGGTTCTCATTGATCTGTTGTTCGAGTCCAGCGCCGAGACGCGGCAACGATATGGTCATCTCGCCAGGGTGAGCGACACGCTCGTTGGAGAAGGATTCATCGCCTCGCGTGGCATATGGTTCGAGGCCAGCGCTTCGCCGCTGCGTGACATTCATGGCCAGGTCATTGGCGGAATCGAGACTGTCCGCGATATCACCTCCCGCAAGAACATTCAGATTGAATTGGAGGCGGCGGAGCGCAGGCTCGCCGACACTATCGACCTGATGCCAGACGCAGCTTTCGTCATCGATACCAACGGTGTCATCACCGCGTGGAACCGTGCTGCCGAAGAAATGACCGGGGCCAAGGCCGCCGACATGATCGGCAAGGGGAATCACGAATACTCGATACCGTTCTACGGCGAACGGCGGCCGATTATGATCGATTTGGTTATGCAATCCGACCAGGACGCACACGAGAAATACCATGCCGTTCGACGCGCAGGCGACGTCCTGACGGGGGAAGCGTATATCCAACCGCGCGGGAAGACTGCCTGGATACAGGCTTGTGCGTCTTTGCTGCGCGACGCAAAGGGCAACATCACCGGCGCCATCGAAACCGTACGAGACATGTCGGAACACAAGCAGCTCGAAGAAGAGTTGCGGGCGTCTGAACGGCAACTGGCCCAGATCATCGATCTGTTACCGGACGCCACTTTTGTCATCGATAGGAACGGCGTTATCACCGCCTGGAATCGCGCAGCCACGGAAATGACGGGCTTCGAGGCCACAGACATGATCGGCAAGGGGAACCACGAATACGGCATCGCGTTCTATGGCGAACGCCGGCCCGTTCTCATCGATCTGGTGTTCTCGCCGGAAAGCGAGCTGTTGCAGGAGAAATACAAACACGTACGTCGTTCCGGTGATGCGCTAATCGCCGAGACCTATTTGCAAGTTGCAGGGGGCCGCGAGGTGTGGGCGCACGGCAGCGCCGCCGTTCTTCGCGATGATGACGGCAACGTTCTGGGCGCAGTGGAGACGGTCCGAGACTTAACGGAGCGCAAGCGCTTCGAGGACGATTTGGCCAAGGCGCGCGAGGCCGCAGAGCGGGCATCCCAGGCCAAGGCTGATTTTCTGGCCAACATGAGTCACGAAATCCGCACGCCGATGAATGCCATCATCGGCATGTCGCATTTGGCTTTACAGACGGAGCTCAGCCCCAAGCAGCACAACTACATCCAGAAAATTCATCGGGCCGCCGACAATCTGTTGGGCATCATTAACGAAATCCTCGACTTCTCGAAGATCGAGGCGGGCAAGCTGTCGATGGAGAAGTCGGATTTCCAATTGGAAGACGTTTTGGACAACCTTGCCAACCTGCTCGGTATTCGTGCGGAGGACAAGGGACTGGAACTGCTCTTCAACATTGCTCCGGATATTCCTACCGCACTAATCGGCGACTCGTTGCGCTTGGGGCAGATCCTGGTCAATCTAGGCAACAACGCCGTGAAATTCACCGAACACGGCGAAATTGTCGTCGGCATCGAATCGGTTGCAGTCACCCCGGAGGCCGTCGAACTGCACTTCTGGGTCAAGGATTCGGGAATCGGCATGACCCAGGAGCAACAGCAGAAGCTCTTCCAGGCTTTCAGTCAGGCGGATACCTCGACGACGCGAAAGTACGGCGGCACCGGGCTGGGGCTGGTGATTTCCAAGAATCTCGTCGAGATGATGGACGGAAATATTTGGGTGGATAGCGAATACGGCAAGGGATCAACCTTTCACTTTCATGCGCACTTTGGCTTACAGGCCAAGCCGGAACCGCGGCAAGTTATCTTCACCGAAGAACTGGCAGGAACTCGCGTATTGGTCGCTGACGACAATACTACCGCACAGGAAATTCTGGTGACTATGGCCAGAAGCTACGGTATGGATGCCGACGTGGCGACCGATGGCCGACAGGCGCTGGAAATGGTTGCATCGGCGGAACGGAATGGGGCTCCCTACGACCTTGTCCTGATGGACTGGAAGATGCCCATCATCGATGGCGTCGAATGTCTCCGACAAATTCGGCAAACCGGACTTACGCACGAACCGAAAATCATTATGGTCACCGGTTACGGCAAGGAGGACGTGCTGCATTCCGCTAATAAGCGGGGAGTGTCAGTGGAAACGGTGCTGACCAAGCCGGTGACTGCCTCGGCACTGCTCGAAGCAATCGGCAAAACACTGGGCCGAGGTGTTCTTGTATCCAGGCACACCGAAAAAAAATCCAGGCAGCTGAGCGTAGCCATGCGGAAACTTCGGGGGGCACGACTGCTGTTGGTCGAAGACAACGAAATGAATCAGGAACTGGCGTTGGAATTGCTGCGCAATGCCGGCATCACTGTCGTTCTGGCCACCAACGGCCAGGAGGCACTCGATGTTCTTGCCCAGGATGCCCAATTCGATGGTGTGCTGATGGACTGCCAAATGCCGGTGATGGATGGATACACGGCAACGCGCGAGATCCGCAAGAATCCGGATTGGGCGAAATTGCCGATTATTGCAATGACCGCCAATGTCATTAGCGGTGAACGCGACAAGGTACTCGCTGCCGGCATGTGCGATCACATCGGCAAGCCATTTAACGTCGATGCCCTGTTCGATACCATCGCCAAATGGATTGAGCCGGCACATCCAAGCGACACCGATCCGGATGTGAAGCCCGCAACTGAAGCAAACGCCGATATACCGCAGCACTTGCCTGGCATAGACACTCTTGCGGGGCTTGCCATCTCAATGAACGACTCGGTGCTCTATCGGAAGATGCTCGCCATGTTTCGTGACAATCAACGCAACTTTGCCGAGGCCTTCGAACTGGCGCGGCGAGATTCAGATACAACAGCGGCGACCAGAACGGCGCACACGCTCAAGGGCACTGCCGGCAACATCGGTGCAAAAGGGGTACAGCTTGCCGCCGAGGAGCTTGAACATGCCTGCCGCGATAACGCGTCATGCGACGTGATTGACCGGCTACTGATTTTGACCCTGGATGAGTTGCGCCCAGTCATCGACGGATTGGCAACCATAGACGCGATGGCAGCAATAGATAAAGACGGTCGAATTGACAAGGAGATGCTGGCGCCCCTGATCGATAAACTGATGGTGCTGCTGGAAGGCGACGATTTGACAGCCGGTGATGTCGTTGAAGAGCTTGTGGCAGCGACGAAAGGCACGGAGTTGGCGGACTTGGTAAAGAAGGTGGCGCAGACCGTTGCCAGCTTTGATGTCGACGCAGCCATCGAAGCCTTGCGTCACGTCTCTGAAACCATGCAAAGGATCTGACATGGCAATGACCACGTCGAATTTGAAACGAGCGTCGATTCTCGTAGTCGATGATTCGCCCGACAACCTCTCCCTTATTTTCGGATTGCTCAGAGAGTTGTACACGGTCAAGGGAGCCAACAACGGAGACCGCGCACTAAAGATCGCACGTGGCGCCCCCCCGCCCGACCTCGTCCTGCTCGACATCATGATGCCGGGACTCTCCGGTTACGACGTCTGTCGGGAGCTAAAGTCCGATCCGGCCACGCGCGACATTCCGATCATTTTTCTCACTGCGATGAGCGAAATCGAGGATGAGAAGAAGGGGCTGGAACTTGGCGCCGTCGATTACATCACCAAACCGGTCAGCCCCCCCATCGTTCGTGCGCGGATCAAGACCCATCTTGAAAACAAGGCTGCCCGGGATTTCCTCAAGGATCAAAACCTCTATTTGGAAAATGAGGTAAGCAAACGAACACTCGAAGTGATGGCAATTCAGAATGTGACGATTCATGCGATGGCTTCACTCGCCGAGACGCGCGACAACGAAACCGGCAATCACATAAGACGCACTCAGCACTATGTCAGGATGTTGGCGGAGAAGCTGAAGACGCATCCACGTTTTTCCAAGTATTTGACGGAGCACCAGATCGATATTTTGTTCAAGTCGGCGCCGCTTCACGACATTGGCAAGGTCGGCATTCCCGACAGCATTCTGCTCAAGCCGGGGAAATTCGAGCCGGAAGAATTCGAAATTATGAAGACCCACACGACGCTGGGTAAGGAAGCCATCGAACATGCCGAAGCTGAACTTGGCATGGAAGTCGGCTTTCTTTTCTGCGCCAAGGAGGTTTCCGCGAGCCATCACGAAAAATGGGATGGAAGCGGCTATCCCCAAGGGCTGTCTGGTGATTCGATTCCCATTTCGGCGCGGCTGATGGCTCTGGCCGACGTGTACGACGCACTGATCAGTCGCCGGGTCTACAAGGAAAGCATCCCTCACGAAGAAGCCATCGCAATAATCCTGGCTGGCAAGGGAAGCCATTTCGATCCAGACGTCACTGACGCTTTTGCTGCCGTTGCCGATGAACTAAAGAGTATCGCCGAACGGTTTAGCGACCGAAGAACCACTGGTTCTCCATGATCGGGATAAGACTGCTCAAGTACAGTAAAGCTGTTTTAGACCATGAAATTCTGGACCAGGTACTGAAAGGTATTCATATCAAGTTGCCGCTCGGTGGTGCTGGCGACAGGCTACGAAACCACTTCCTAGCCAGTTGCAACGAAGTGCGGGTTGTCGAGACCATCCTTGCCGTAATGTAACTCGTTGCCTTCCAGTGTTCTGACATGTCCGCCGGCAGCGCGCAGTACCGCATGTCCGGCGGCGATGTCCCACTCCATGGTACGACCAAGACGCGGATAGAGGTCGGCCTCGCCTGCGGCTACCAGGCAGAGCTTGAGTGACGAGCCGGCATTCACCGAAGCGGCAATTTTCCTTCCGCCCAAAAAGGCGTCAAGCGCCGCCGCATCGCCGTGCGAGCGGCTGGAGACGACCGTCAAGCCCTCAGCCGGAATCTGACGACAACGGATCGGACGTCGCGCGCCGGCCTCCTCGACAAAAGCGCCTTGACCCGCAACGCCGGCAAACAATCGATGCAGAGCGGGCGCCAGCACGACGCCGAGTACCGGTTGACCATTTTCGACCAACGCGATGTTGACCGTAAATTCTCCATTGCGGTTGATGAATTCCTTAGTACCGTCGAGCGGATCGACTAGCCAGAAGCATTCACCGACTTTAGGAATACGGCCGGCCGCCGCTTCTTCTTCGGAAATGACAGGGATCTCTGGAGCGATCTTTGCCAAGGCATCCAGGATGACTGCCTCCGCTTTTTCGTCCGCCTCAGTGACCGGGGAAGCGTCCGCTTTGCCGCGCACGGCGAAATCGGTGGCATAAATATCCAGAATTGACCTCCCTGCGGCGCGGGCAGCGGCGATCACCTGTTCCAGCAGTTGACTGCGGGTATTGCTCACGAGAATTCCCCTGTAATTAATCCGAGGCAAGGTTTCGCCGCCATTAATGCTCGCTCACAAGTAGTTTATGGTTCATCTGGGGGAGAGGCCTAGCATGCCCGCTTCGCTCAGTCTTCGGATGATCACCTCGGCACCCTGCTCGGCCGAGAGGGCGGCGGTGTCGATGATCATTTCCGGGTGTTCCGGTTCCTCATAGGGCGAGTCTATGCCGGTAAAGTTCTTCAGTTCGCCGCGTCTGGCCTTCTTGTACAGACCCTTGGGGTCGCGTTCCTCGGCCAGCGCCAGCGGGGTGTCCACGAAAACCTCGAAGAACTCCCCTTCCTTGACCAGGCTGCGCGCCAGTTGCCGCTCGGCGCGGAACGGCGAGATGAAGGCGGTAATGACCACCAACCCGGCATCGACCATCAGCTTGGCCACCTCGCCGATACGGCGGATGTTCTCCACCCGGTCGGCGGCCGTAAAGCCGAGATCCTTGTTGAGACCATGGCGCACGTTGTCGCCATCGAGGATATACGTATGGCGGCCGGCGGCGTAGAGTTTCTTCTCCACCAAGTTGGCGATGGTGGATTTGCCCGAGCCCGACAGACCGGTGAGCCAGACCACGCAGCCCGTCTGTCCTTTCAGTCTGGCGCGCGCCGCCCGGTCGATGTCCAGCGCCTGCATGTGGATGTTGCTGGCGCGGCGCAGGGCGAAGGCTATCATGCCGGCGGCGATGGTGTTGTTGCTCATGCGGTCGATCAGCACGAAGCCGCCTGTCTCACGGTTCTCCTTGTAGGGATCGAAGGCAATCTGGCGGTCCAGGGACAGGTTGAGCACGCCGATCTCGTTGAGCTCCAGCTTGGTCGCGGCGGTATGCTCGAGCGTATTGACATTGACCTTGTATTTGAGATGGCCGATCTCGGCGTTGACGGTCTGGCCACCGATCTTGAGCAGATAGCGGCGGCCAGGCAGCATCGGTTCCTCGGCCATCCACACCAGGGTCGCTTCGAACTGGTCGGCGACACCGGCCGGCGCGTCTATGGTGGAAATGATGTCGCCGCGCGAGATGTCGATCTCGTCGGCCAGCGCCAGCGTAATCGACTGACCGGCGAGCGCTTGTTCCATGTCGCCATCGGCGCTGACGATACGCGCTACGCGCGTCTCCCGCCCAGCCGGCTGGACACGCACCCGGTCGCCGACCTTGATGATGCCGGAAGCGATGGTGCCGGCGAAGCCGCGAAAATCCAGGTTGGGGCGGTTGACCCACTGCACCGGGAAGCGGAAGGAACTCTTCTGTCGTATTTCCTCGTCGACCGGCACGGTCTCCAGGTATCCCATCAGGGGGGTGCCGTGGTACCAGTCCATGTGTTCGCTCTGGGCGATGACGTTGTCGCCCTTCAGCGCCGACATGGGAATGTAGGTGATCTCGCTGAAGCCCAGCGGCTTGGCGAACGCGGCATATTCCTCGACGATGTCGCGGAAGACTTTCTCCGACCAGTCCACCAGATCCATCTTGCTGATGGCCACCACGATATTGCGGATGCCGAGCAGGGAGACCAGATAGCTGTGGCGGCGTGTCTGCACCAGCACGCCCTTGCGCGCGTCGACCATCAGCACGGCGACGTCGGCGGTCGAGGCGCCGGTGACCATGTTGCGCGTGTACTGCTCGTGGCCCGGCGTGTCGGCGACGATGAACTTGCGCCGGTCGGTGGAGAAGAAGCGGTAGGCGACGTCGATGGTGATGCCTTGCTCGCGCTCGGCGGTCAGGCCATCGACGAGCAGGGCGAAGTCGAGGTTGTCGCCCTGGGTGCCCATCTTCTTCGAGTCGACTTCCAGCGCCGCCAACTGATCCTCGAAGAGCATCTTCGATTCATAAAGCAGGCGGCCGATCATGGTGCTCTTGCCGTCGTCCACGCTGCCGCAGGTGATGAAGCGCAACAGGCCTTTGCGTTCGTGGGACTTGAGATAGGCCTCGATGTCCTCGGCGATCAGGTCGGATATGTGTGCCATCAGAAGGTCTCCCGCAGGACCGCCCCAAGGGAGGCCGTAACCCCCTTGGGGGGCAGTGAAGCGGCGCAGCCGCGAACGTGGGGGCTCATCAAAAGTAGCCCTCCTGCTTTTTCTTCTCCATGGAACCGGCCGAATCGTGATCGATCACCCGTCCTTGCCGCTCAGAGCTCTTGCACAGCAGCATCTCCTGAATGATCTTCGGCAGGCTGTCGGCCTCCGACTCGACGGCGCCGGTCAGCGGATAGCAGCCCAGCGTGCGGAAACGCACCTTGCGCAGCATCGGCACTTCCCCTTCGTGCAATGGCATGCGTTCGTCATCGACCATGATCAGGCTGCCGTCGCGTTCGACCACCGGCCGCTCCTTGGCGAAGTAGAGCGGCACGATGGGGATGTTCTGCAGGTAGATGTACTGCCAGACGTCGAGTTCGGTCCAGTTGGAGAGCGGGAACACGCGCATGCTCTCGCCCTTGTGCTTGCGCGCGTTGTAGATATGCCAGAGTTCGGGACGCTGGTTCTTCGGATCCCAGCGGTGCTGGCCGGAGCGGAAGGAGAAGATACGCTCCTTGGCGCGCGACTTCTCCTCGTCGCGGCGGGCGCCGCCGAAGGCGGCATCAAAGCCGTACTTGTCGAGTGCCTGCTTGAGCGCCTCGGTTTTCATCACGTCGGTGTGGATGGCCGAGCCGTGGGTAAAGGGATTGATGTTCTTCTCCAGCCCCTCCGGGTTGATATGCACCAGTAGGTCGAAGCCCAGCTTCTCCGCCATCATGTCGCGGAACGCATACATCTCCTGGAATTTCCAGGTGGTATCAACGTGGAGCATGGGAAAGGGCGGCTTGCTTGGGTAAAAGGCTTTCATGGCCAGGTGCAACATCACCGCGCTGTCCTTGCCCATGGAGTAAAGCATCACCGGGTTCTCCGCTTCGGCGACGACTTCGCGCATGACATGGATGCTCTCTGCTTCCAGCCTTTGCAAATTTGTTAACGACATTGTCCCGTTTCCTCTCCTTGGTGGACTTGGTACAGTGTAGTGAGCCTGAGACGGCGACAATTGCGCAGCAAGAAGTCTTAATTGCAGGGAGAAGAAACTCGCGGATTTTCCGTCGATGGCGAGTGGTAGCGCTTTGTTCCCGACGGCGCAGCGGGGATCGGTGGCGGCGTGCGCCATGCTCACGCGGTTTTGTGCGTCAGGGGTGTGGAAGACGAGCAGCCTGTCGCTACGCTCATGCAGCCAACCGACCAGAGAAGCGGCGCGCTGCCATTGCATGCCGTCAAGTATTGCGATGACTTTGCGCCCATTGCTGGCAAGCAGGCGGTCGAAGAAATCGATCAAGGTCGGCGCGCGCAAGGCGCCGGCATAGGCAAGCCAGCGTACCCGGCCGCGGTTGCTGACTGCGCGTACGACACTGCTGCGCAAGGGCCCGGCGGCGCCGGTCCAGCAAACCGGTAATTCGTCGACCCAGAAGATGTTCGCCTGCTCCGTGCGAGTACGAGCGAGGATGCCAGGGTAGATGGTGTTGCGCCATTGGCGCAGGAGTTCGGAACGCTCTGCGATACGCTGGCTCGGCCGAGGCGCCGACAGGCCCCAGCGTTGCACATAGCTGGTGATCGTACGCTCAGACAGCGTCACGCCGAAGCGCTGCATCGCCAGTGCGCGCACCGCTTCGAGCTGCCATAGGCGAAAAATCAGCCCATGCTTCTCCGGCCCACCGGCGGACATCAGGCGGAAGAGCTCTTCTTCCTGTGCGTCGCTAATACGGCGCCCGTCACCGGCGCTTCTTCCGCGTGGCTGCACTGCGATTGCGTCCCAGCCACCCGCAAGAAAGGATTTGTGAGCGCTGATTACGGTGGGTGCCGAAATCCCCGTTTGCTTGCATATCTCGGTCAGCGGTTCGCCGGCCAGGCGCATGTGCACCGCTTTCTGTCGCAGGCCGTTGAGCGTGGCTATTGAGATGACTTGGCGCATGGCTCACGCCATAACTAAAATCGGCATTGGTCATTAAATGAGAGTATCCACGGGAGAGTCGTCCCACTCTCTACCATGCCCTTCCACGTCTGGAATGGATCCTCGATCCATCCACGTCGTCCATCAGATTTCATTCAGTGCATTGAATCCAGGTTGAATCATGGCGTTTCTCCTATCGATTCAAGTTATTCTCGTATAGCCAACTCAAAGCAAACAGCTAGAAGTAGTGCTCTTAAAACATTGTCATAGTGTAAGTATTGCTTTATCCTTCAAACCACCCTTCTAAAGTAGGGTATTGGAACTGACCAGAAAAAGCTTATGCAGGAAGAAATGTCCGGCATGGAGTACCAGACCCACTACGGGATGGCGGTATGATGACGGATTTCCCATCACACCGCTCGCCTCTAATTATAGAGGAATCGCCGGCGAACGACGCCATGGAAAACGCCTGCGGCGTAGCTTAAGAACCTCTTCCACCGCCAAGATCGCGTCCATGCTGGGCGCAGCGACAGGCCGCACGCTTTCCTTCTGGTTCTTGACTGCCTTAATCACGAAATAGCTGTACGGCAAATAGACGGCAAGTATCCATACACCAAAAACGATGTAGAAATTCCAGGATTCATGCAAACGTCGCACGTCGTTCTATTTGGACAGGAGCTTCAAGCCGCGCGCACGGGCGAGCGAAGCGGAGCGATTCGACACTCCGAGTTTGCGATACAGGTTGCTGAGGTGCCATTTGATCGTTGTGATCGAAACGTTTGTACAGTTCGCCATTTCCTGGTTCGTCAAACCCATGTCGATCAGCGATAGCAGTTCGATCTCACGCTTTGTCGGAGTGACAGACTGTCCGGCTTCTGCATTCCATACGGCGGCTTTTTCTTGCTTGAGATGGCTATTGATCTGCAGACTTCGGCAAATTTCAGCAAAGAACTCCCCCTCATCTATGCCGGTGAATGCCCACGATGAGGCCGTCGTGTCGTTAACGATGTTGGTCATGGTCTGAGCATAGTCGTGAAATGGGCGCACGATCCGCCGCTTTGCAGCGACGATAATGGCGAAGATAATTTCTTTCGTCGCTATCGCCAGCTTATCCATATACATGGCAATCGTCGCCTTCCCCAGCATCAGCTCAACCTGCCGCGCGGTGCGACCTTCGGCGCGGGCAAGCCGGAATTCATGTGCGATCTGGGACTCTGCCTGTTTTATCTTGCCGATGGCGAGATTCAGTTCAATTGCTGTCGCGGCGTAAAGATCCCGATAGCAGGGAATCGTCAGTGCCTGCGAGCCTAGCCCGTTGATCACACCGCTCTCCGGTCCCAATCCAATCGATTTCGCTTCGGTGATCGCGTCCTGCAACTGCCCGAGCCGCAGTAAACGCCGAACCAGATAGCACGAGAGCATTAGTGACAAGCGCGGCGGGTAGGTGTTGGCGATTTCACGCAGTTCGGTTATCGAAATGATTTCATCATCCACCCCACTCCAGAGCTTGACGGCGGCTTCGAAACCAAAGGCGGTGGTATCCACCAAACCGTGGCTCAGCGCAGTCCGCAAGCCAAGACTGAGCAAGCTGTGCGCTTCGTCGTTCAGTCCCATCTCCACCGCACATTTGGCGCCGACAAGAGCCATCGTCCCGCTGAGCCCGGCATCGTCCCCCAGAGCGTCACGAGTAAGCGACAGGCCGGCCGTCAATTCCTTGTGAGCGTGAACATAGTCGCCTTCATAAATCGACAGGACTGCATTAATCGCGCTGGTCCAGCCGATGCCATAATCGCCGCCAAATTGACGCTGCATTCCCTCCGCGATACGCATGTTCTGTCTTGCCTGAGGAAACTTGAATAAGTGTGCGAGACAAACGACCTTGATAAGGTTAATCGACGCAACGCTGAATGCATTGTCGGTGTGCTCTTCGGCAAGCCAGCGCTCCGCGCCGTGGTAAGTCTCGATGAGGTGGTCAGTGCACAGATCCAGATAAACGCGGAGGTGATCCAGGCGAGGCGGCAGGTCCTTGGGTGCCGTGAGGTCCGTTTCCGATTTTTGCAAAAGGCGTTCCACAAGCTTCTCGTGCTGCTGACGACCGTAGTCGTAGCGGCGATTGAAAAGCAGTGCCCATACGAACCAGAATTGTGTTTCCCATCCGAGTTGAGCATTCTCGGCTTGAAGACGTTCTACCCACTGGATGTATTGCCGGATATCGCCGCGTTCCCGCACCGAACTTGTCGCCATCTTTTCTACCAGGCGACTCGCGAAAGGATAGGCCTCAGCAGCCAGAGCATAGTCGACCGCATCTCGCCAGTCGCCGGATTTCTCGCACCATTCCGCTGCACGCCTCAGAACATCCCGTCGGCGCTCAGGGCTCAGAGAACGCTCGGCCTCGCTCAGCAAGTATGCCCGGAACAGTCCGTGCAGACGATACCACTTGCGGTTGCGGTCCAAGGGGATGACAAATACGTTACGCTGGAACAGAAAATCGAGGTGATGTCCCGCCTCTTTGCTTCCCGTGGCCTGTCTTGCCAAGTCGAGACAAAACGTGCGCAATTGTGCCAATAGCAGGACGAATTCGCGCAACTCCTTGGGAAACCCCTGGAGTACCTGGCGGTTAAGCAGATGAGCGATGTCCTCGTCCGAACCTGAAAAGGCATTGAGCGTAGTGAGGGGCTGCGGGGAGTCCGCCAGGATGATTTGCGCCATACGTATTGCCGCCGGCCAGCCTTCGGTTTGTTGCAGCAGGGCGCTAACCCCCTGGGCACCTATGCTATGTGCAATATCGGCGCCCAAGAGCTCACGAACTTCGGCTTCATTGAGGCTCAGCTCGGAAAAGCCCGCTTGGCGAATCAGACCGTTCAACTTGGCTCGCGCCAGATTGAACGGAATATCTACCGAGCTCGACCAGACGAACCGGATGCTTGCGGGGGTCCGGAAGATCAATGCGTCGAGAAAGTTACCCAAAGTCTCGTCGTTACAGCAATTGAGATTGTCGATGAATATCGTCGTCGTTGTGGAAAGTTGCGAGAGGGTCTCGAGGAGAACCTCAATGCGGCTCTCAATGGGCTCATCGCCGGGGAGGAACGGCTGCGACGAAAGAGTGTCGTCTTCATGGACGTGAATGACCCCTTCCATTGCTGCCACGACTCGTGCAAGGCCCATGTTCCGATCAGCCAGCCCGATCCAGAAACACGTTTCCCCGGCCTGATGCCAACGGCTAAACAACTCGGACATAAGGACAGTCTTGCCGTATCCCGTCGGAGCGATAATGCTCAGAATCTTGGAGCGGCGAAAGCCTTCACGAACGACTGCATCAAGTAGCTGCGTGCACACCGGTTGGAACATGAAGCTCGGCGGTGCAGATCCGCGCGAATCGCGCGGATTTTGTCGTCGGCCGGACGGCTCCCTGGGATGTTTACCCACCATTAGGAATTCTCCTCAATTCGCTTTGATGGCGCGGCGTTCGCGATATATCGACGACGGCATATGTTTCGCGGTAGAGTGACCCATTAAATGATTCTACACATGTGCGCCTGGCATGGCGCGTTCCTCCATATTGAAGTCATGCCATCAACTCGTCCGTGTCTCCATTCATATCTCATTGGGCACATTGAAATAAGCCTGGTAGCGCGCATACGCTTTCCGTTCCATATCAAGATTGTCATGATGCGTTGGATATTTATGCGGAGGCCTGCTTGATCTGGGGTTGTCATCCAGATACTTCTGCATGGCTTGCCGTCCCTCGTTAGTCATTTCAATATTGAAATAGGCATACATGTCGGCAACGCCAGCAAGAGGGTCCTTAAGGAAGTCCGCGTACTGCATGTTGAATAACTGTTTCCGGGGTATCACGCCCGTTTCCAGCCATTCAATCGGCTGGGACACCATCGCCGCGCTGGCATCGGCACTGGTAAACGCCATGAGGGAGTCACCGATAAACGGATGATCGGTTCTGCACCACATTAGCGTTCCCACGGTACTCACCAACGACCCGAGGGCTTTCACGGGGTCCCGATGTGTCCAGACAAATGCCACATCCGGATAGACCTTGAGTATTTCCGGCATATCAATGATGCAAAACGGCGACTTTAGTATCCAGTGCTTGCGCGGATTTTTCCATTGCAGCAATTTCAAGACTCTCTTTTCATATTCATAGATGGGCACCATGGATTGCTTTTGCATATACGCGGCAAAACTCGGCACTTGTCCGTAAAACACGGAAATCCAACCGGCGGAACCAAATGTCAAGCACAGGATGCGATGATTTTCTTCGGGCAATTCAGCCGACATTTCATGGATGGATTCAACTTCGGGCGTGACCCGATTGACTTGATCGGCCAGATATTTCAGCTTGGTGATACGCGGGTCGGTGAGGTAGGTGGCTTTTTCCGGCGGCGGGCAGGGAGACATGATTTCCCAGGTTTTCGAGGTCCCGTTGTTCGGGTCAACCGACACCAGATTTTGCATGAACGAAGTTCCGGAACGTCCCTGACCAATAATGACTATTGGTTGGCGAATCTCCTCATCGTTAATCTCCGGATGCCGTTTATAGGTGTCCTCTATCTGCAATCTCGCTTGCAGGAACATCAGCATGTCGGAACGGGTCATCAAGCGACCCATCAGCGTGAGTTCCGACTCCTCGTCGAAGGCTTTCACTATGACCTGAAAACGCTCGTGCCAATCATCTGCGCCGAAATCGCTGAGTCCAGTGTTCGCTTTTGCCGTTTCTATCAATGAATTTTCATCCAAAGGCACCAGGCTCTTGATATCCATGCAACTGCCTTCTTCATTGATGCGGCGCACCCACTCGGGTCTTGGTTCGGGGGACCATTGCTGCCTGCGGCTTGTAAAATCATTATTCAAAATAATTCTCCTCTCTATCGTCCCATCAGATCTCGTTCGGCACATTGAAATAGGACTGGTAGCGCTCATAGGCTTTCCGTTCCATTTTCAGATCGCCGTGAAATGCGGGATATTTGTGCGGCGGCTTGCTGGAACGAGGGTTCTCATCCAAATATCTTTGTATGGCTTGCCGACTCTCCTCGGACATTTCGATACCAAAATAGCCATACATCTCGGCGACGGTCTGAACCGGGGCTTTGATCAGATCCTGATACTGGATGTTGAACAATTGCTTCTTAGGTATCACCCCCGTTTCGAGCCAATCGATAGGCAGCGCTAACAACGATGCGCTGACCTCAGCGTTGGTGAGAGCGTCGTGACCATCGATGTAAGGCTGGTCGCTTCTGTTCCAGTGCATCGCTCCAACGAGATTCACCATCGACGCAAGCGCTTTCACCGGGTCACGATGTGTAAAGACAAATGCCACATCCGGGTGGACCTTGAGTATTTCCGGCAAATCCGGAAGACATAGAGGCGATTTCATCACCCAGTGTTTGCGTGGATTCTTCCATTGCAACAACTTCATGACCCGTTTCTCATATTCGTATATCGGCACCATCGACTGCTTTTGCATGTACGCGATAAAACTCGGCGCCTGCCCGTAGATCGCGGACATCCAACCAGGGGCGCCGAAGGTCAGGCACAAGACCTGGTGGCTTTCCGTGGGAATGTCCCCCGAGTAATCATGCATGGATATGATCTCGGGAGAGACCCGTTTGAATTGATCGGCGAAACCTCTCACCTTGGCGATGCGGGGGTCGGTGAGGTAGGTGGCTTTTTCCGGTGGCGGGCAAGGCGCCATAATTTCCCATTTCATCGGGGTCCCGTTGTTCGGGTCTGCGGAAAGCAAATACTGCAAAAACGAAGTCCCGGAGCGGCCCTGGCCTACAATATATATAGGCTGATGAATTTCTTCTTCATCGATTTCTGGATGTCGCTTGTAGGTGTCTTCGATTTGCAATCTTGCTTGCAGGAATGTCAGCATATCGGCGCGGGTCATAAGACGCCCCAAAAGATTCAGTTGCGACTCCTCGTCAAAGGCTTTCACCAAAATCTGAAACCGCTCGCGCCAATCGTCTGCGCCGAAATCGCTCAAGCCGGTATTGGCCTTGGCCGTCTCGATGAGCGAGTTTTCGTCCAAAGGCACCAGGCTCTTGATATCCATGCAACTGCCTTCTTCATTGATGCGACGAACCCAGTCCGGCCTTGGTTCGGGAGTGAACTCCTGTCTGCGTTTTGTGAACTCGTTGGTCAAAATAACGCTCCTCTCAGTAACTTGTTTTTTCTATTCTCAATCGACCACCACCAAGACTCACCCGCTCCCGCTTCGCTTGTGATCGAGGGAGAACTTCTCGCGAACGCTCCTTCCAAACCCTGACGGGCTACCACCGCTTGCGCAATTGCAGGCCCTTCCGCCGATTGCGGATGTCTGCGTCGCGCTGTTCGAAGGTCACCACCGGTGTATCGGCCGGAAGATGGTTTCGAACATCGGCAGTCTTGACTTTCCTAGTGGTGTGCTCGGGATAGATGTCGCATTTTTGCCAGCGCGCGCAGATCATTCCTTTTTCGTACCCTGCGTTGTCGAGCCAGTTGGGTACGCCAGGATCCTGGGCGGAAATCACGATGCGGAGCATCCCGTCCTTATCGACTTTGGCGGCATGGCCGTTCAGCGTGGACTGCCGATTCATCCAGTCAATGACGAAATTGAGATCGTCGTGGAGGTCGAAGCCAAAATAGCGAACCTGTCCGGGCATCTTGGCTTCCACTATCAAAGCTTCATCCGGGGCCAGTTCGAACCGGCCCCAGGCGTACCGTTGGTTGACCAGCAACGCGAATTCCGCCGGGGTAACGTACTTAAGCTCGTTGACCTCGGCGTGCCCGGTAAATCTCCTGGACCAATCGGCGGTCACATCAAGGATGTTTTCCGTCCAGGCCATGACGTTCCTAATTTGCTCCGCCAGTTTCTCGGCGCTGGGACGAGGCTTGATTGCCGGACGATCCAGCCGCTCAATCGCCAGTCGTCCGTCCACCTCGTGCAGCCAGTCATAAGATATCTGCCGCACCATGAGATAGGTAACAGTCGCTGGAAGCTGCCACCAATCCCCCTTGTAGCCCTCCGGACGGGACGGACTGAGGATCACCTCAAATGCCCCATCCTTGTCTAAATGAACGCCATCGTCCAGATCGTAGTTCGCCTTGCTCTCTCCGCAGAATTTACCGTCTATGATTCCTCGCGCCATGAGCATGCCGGTTCCCAACTGGAAGTCGATCGTCCTGACCGTCCCACGGTAACCGGAAATCTTGTAGACCCCCTTGTCGTCAAGCGGCGTATGGCAGTAAACAAAATCCGGATTCGGCACGAAGGTGTTATGCGCTATCGAAATGAACGGATAAAAATCCGGATGTTCGGTGTCGGCGTACAACCACGCGATGTATCCATTGGAGAGATTTAGAAGAATATATTTATAGAATTCATGTCGCAGCTGCTCGTCTTGCGGATTGCTCAACCAACCTGAAAGTCGATCCGCCATTGATGCCAGAGGATCGATAAATGCACGCCACTCCCGATCGATATAGGTACGCCATTCCCTCGACTGTATTGGCTTGAATTCTTGATATTGATTCCAAACAGCATCCTCTTTCATCTTAAATTGTCCCCTCATGTTTTGGTTAGCCAACAATAACTGCGCTGCGGAAATGAATTCTTATACGCTCGACAAGCTTGCCCGTTTGCCATGAGCGCTCAACCATGAAAGATATTCGCCATTTCCATTTCATATATGCCAAATGGAAGATCGTTCTGGCTTAGGCGCAAGGAAGTATAGGAATTAGCCCATCCAAAAAACTACCCTCCTAAAGTTGGGTATTGGCGAACGGCTACTGAGTATTTCGACCGGGCGGTTAGCGACCCAACCAACTGCCCGAGATAGCCAATCAGTGTTTTCCAGATGGACGGGCGTTCAATCAGCAACTATCCGAACACTGCCACCAGGACGTCGATGAAAGCACTTGCAATAACGTACCAATATTGATACATTGAGAATATGAAACCTGTTCTCGAGGTGTGTTTCTTCAGAACTGATACCGGTGCTGAACCCGTCAGGGATTGGCTAAAGAAATTGCCAGCAGCCGACCGCAGAACTATTGGCGAGGATATCAAGACTGTACAGTTCGGTTGGCCTCTCGGAATGCCCTTGGTGGGTCACTTGGGTGGTGACATTTGGGAAATCAGGATCAAGCTGGACAATCGCATCGCGCGCGTCCTGTTTGCCTTGGATGGTCAAACGATGGTTCTGCTAAATGGATTCATCAAGAAGCAACAAGTTACTCCCAAGCCCGATCTGGACTTGGCCAGAGAACGGTTGAAACAGTTAAAGCGGAGATAAGCATGGCCAAGAAAAATATCGGCAGTAACTTTGATGACTTCCTCAAAGAAGAGGCAATGCTTGACGATACGACCGCAGTTGCCCTAAAACGGGTCATTGCTTGGCAGATTGCCGAAGAAATGAAAAATCAGAATCTCACCAAGACAGCGTTGGCAAAGCGCATGCACACAAGTCGAGCGGCTTTGAATCGGTTGCTTGATGAGGAGGACACCAGCCTGACGCTGACCACCCTAGCAAGCGCTGCGGCGGCTCTCGGTAAGACCATCAATCTTCAGCTTGCCACTGCAGCGTAGCAAGGATGATTTTGCATAAATTGGGTAACTGCCAAGCTTCGAAGGTTTGTAACCCCATTTCCATGAAGACATCTACTTAACGAGGCTACCAAGTGGCGACGCTCATTCCAGCATATAGCACATGCGTAAATCGAATGACGACAGCTTAAGGCGGCAATTGATATTGACGCTTTCAGGTTGCTTTATGTGTAGAAGTTCAGACTTGATCTGACAGAAGGGCCTTGCCAAGAGGTGGGGTTAGAAGTGGCTCCGTTGGTTTGAACAGCTTTCCCCGATTTATAAGTGGACACCGGGCGGATTGTGGAAGGTGCAGAGTTGTCCGCGGCGGCGGTCGGCGCTTGCGACGAACCGACCGACGCGGT
>JBAYVU010000004.1:0-141206 GCA_041674385.1 Sterolibacterium sp. | reverse complement strand
CCCCGGGATGCTGGTCGCCGGATCGGGGTTCTCTATGCCGCAATATCCCGCAAGTTCCAGCAGCTCCAGAAACGGCTTGCCCGGATCCAGCAGCCGCGCCAGCCGCTCCCGCGGCAGAATCTGCCCGCGCTTCGCAAACCGCCCACCCGACTTCGCCGAGGCTTCGACCGCCCGCGCTTTCAGCGCTTCGACTTCGCCGATCTTCTCCAGCATCTCGGCTCGATTCCGCCGGTACGCCTCTCCTTCTCGCTCTAAATTCATTTCAATTGTCTGCATGTGCGGGCTGCCAATATATGAACGATGTTCAAATAATATAGCAGAAGATCCTGCTTGTCAAAGGTTATATCCCGTGCAAGATGCCGGACGGAATGGCCAGACGGCCACTTTGCCATCATCGTCAGCTAATCGATTGGTCTTGATATGGCGTGCTAAAATATGAACTAGAATATCCGCAGGCTGGATCGCCGCAGATGCTGATGGAATGACTGGAACACTTCACCTCGGCAACTTGATCAACTTATTACGAATGGGTATTAATGAAGAAACCGCTAAAAGCAACCAATGAGGTTGAACGGGATGCCCCTGGCCCGCGCTCATTAACGCGGCTGCTTGCATTGTTTGATGTCCTGTCGCGGGAACCGAACAAAATGTCTCTGGCAGAACTCAACATAGCGGTGAATACCCCGAAGAGCAGCTTGCTGAACTTGCTGCGGCCGCTAGTTGCCGATGGTTACTTGCTTCACGTCAATGGCGACTACCAGCTGGGGCCGTCAATGTTTCGGCTTGCCGCTGGGGTGCTGGCGGCATGGAACTTCCCGAAGTTGATCCATCCCTTCATGTTGGAGCTGTCTCATCGCACCGAAGAGACGGTGCTGCTGAGCATACTCGACCGGGAAGCGGAGTCCGTCACGTATGTCGACATCGTTAACAGCCCCCACCCCGTACGCTATCAGATACCCGTCGGGACGACAAAACCGCTATATGCTTCTACGGGCGGCCGTTTGCTGCTCGCATATTCCGACAAGAAGTGGCAGGACAAGTATCTTGCCTCGGTGACGTTCAAGGTGAAGACCGCCATTCCGATGACGCGCCAATTTCTCAAGCGCGATATCTTGCAGACCCGCGCCGAGGGCCTGTCGTGTTCCTTGGACAGCTCGCTCAAGGGGCTATCCGGGGTGTCGGCGCCAATATTTGGTGTCGACGGCAAATGTGTGGCAGCACTCTCCATTGCGGGACCCACCGAGCGTTTCCGCCGTGACCTCGAATCCCTCAAGGCGGCCGTCAGAGATGTTGCCGAGAGGGCTTCGGGCATCACCGTCGAACCCGGCAGCTGATGGCAAATCAATGGCCTAGCCAAGCTCAACTTGCTTCATTGTTGGCGTTTATTTATTTGAAGTAAATTCAGATTACCAATAACTGCTCAATCTCTGGAGGCTGTCATGATCTACTTCATTATTGGTCTGTTGATCTTCCTTGGCACACACTCAGTTCGTATCTTTGCCGATGATTGGCGTACATCGCAAATATCCCGGCTTGGCGTAATTCCATGGAAGCTGGCGTATGGATTAGTGTCGGCAATCGGCTTCGGATTGATCGTTTGGGGGTTCTCGATAATTCGTCCAGAGTCCTTCTTGATCTGGGCTCCGCCCGCCTGGACACGCCATGCCGCGGCACTGCTTACGCTTCCCGCATTTATCTTGATTGTTGCCGCTTATATTCCGGGAACCCGCATTCGGGCCGGAGTGGGCCATCCGATGGCGCTTGGCGTGGTGCTTTGGGCGCTGGGGCACCTGATCGCCAATGGTTACTTTATTGATCAACTGCTTTTCGCAGCCTTTTTTTTCTGGGCCATGCTCGATTACTATTCATCGCTCGCACGCGATAAGAAAGCAAACACCAGCTATCCGGCGGGAACACTGGGCCGTACCTTGCTGACGGTGGTCATCGGGTTTGCTGGATGGGTAATATTCGCGGGTTTCCTTCACTTCCAGTTGATAGGCGTCCGGCCGTTTGGCTAGCAGGCATTCCTCCGCGGCGCTCCATTGAGGGATTGGAGCGCCTCTTGTCGTTTGGTCCGCTGGGTTACTTGTTACTTCACTGCCATGGAACGAACCCGGCGCAACAGTTCCTGCGCCCTGGCGACCACCGGCGGGTCGATCATCTTGCCCTTGAATTCGACGGCGCCCCTGCCTTCCTCCGCTGCCTGCGCGTAGGCGGAAATAACGCCTTGTGCATATTCGACCTCCTGCGGCGTGGGCATGAACTCCTCGTTCAGGATGCTCACCTGCGAGGGATGAATGCAGAAGGCGCCCACGAAACCGAGTTGTCGCGCCAGTTTGATGGTGGCGCGGAATTCCTCGGCATTGCTGTAGTCGGCGATGGATGCGGGAAAGCCCATGGGCAGGATGCCGGCGCGACGGCAAGCGAACAGCACCTGCTGATTCGGTCCAAACAGCGCCGCAGGAATCGGCTCCATCCCCGCGGTCGCAGAAAAGTCTTCGGAGCCTAGGATCATTCCCATCAACCGCGGCGAGCTTGTCGCGATATCGTCCAGCCTCGGCAATGCCGCGACATCCTCGATCTGCGCGATCAACAGCGTATGGCCTGCGCGCATGTCGCGCTGCGCTTCGAGCGCAGCAATTTTTTGGGTCACATCACGCACATAATCCGGGTCATTCACCTTGGGCAGCACGATGGCATTTACCCCCGTTCCGACGACCGCTTGCAGATCCAGTTCGGTCATCGCCCAGGGTTGGTTGATGCGCACGATGGCTGCGGCGCCCGATTGCGAGACCTGTGCCGCGCCTGCCGCAACCATGAGTCGGGCTTCTTCCTTGGCGCTGGCGGGTACGCTGTCCTCCAAATCCAGGATATAGGCATCGGCGCCGCGCGTATGCGCCTTGGCAACGAATTTCTCGATATGGGCCGGCAGGAACAGCATCGAACGCCAGATCGGAAACGATTTCATCATGCCTGCCTGTCAGACCAGATCCGCTTTCGCCGACATGCCGATAAAACCTTCCGGGTCGACCGTCCACAAGCTCAGCTGATCGCCGTTACGTTTGCCGCATAGCTTGAACGGCGCATGATCGAAGGTCGGCCGCACCGCGCGAAAACTGAAATTTGCCACCCGCTTGTCCTTGGCCTGGTTGGCGGCGAAATCCAGCAACAGCGTTGCCAGTAGCGGACCATGTACCACCAGCCCCGGGTAAAATTCCTGCTGCGTTGCGTAGTCGCGGTCGTAGTGGATACGGTGCCCGTTGTAGGTCAAGGCCGAAAAGCGAAACAACAGCACCGGGTCGGGCACGACGGTCTTTACCCACTGCGCATCCGTCGGGGCCGTTTCGCCCGGCGGTAGCGGCGCAGGGCCGCTGGGCATGTCGCGGTAGACCACGTTCTGTTCTTCGATTATGCAGAGACGTTCGTTCTGGTACAGGGCGTGTTCGATATTTACGAACACCAACGCGCCGCTCTTGCCTTCCTTGAGGTCGACCGAACGAATGGTCGACTGCTTGCGCGCCGGCGTTCCCAGCAGCAATGGCTGTTCGATCTGCAATTTGCCGGCGGCCCACATGCGGCGGGGCAGCGACACGGGAGGCAGGAACCCACCCTTTTTCGGATGGCCGTCCGCGCCGGTGCCGCTGGTCGAGGGAAAATCGAGGAAGTACAGCCAATGCCAGGATGGCGGCAAGGCATCGCCCTTCTGTGGCGGGCGCTCATGGTCGAACGCGGCCGCCAGCGCGCGCGCCGGGAACAGGCCAAGATCGTCGGCGACGAGGTTTTCTTTGCCGACCCAAGTCCTCAGGTGGGCAATATCGACGGCGCTCATGGCTTCGGCCTCAAACGTCTTCCAGTCCGACTATCGAGACGGAACAGACGTTCTGCGAAGGCTGGCCGCCGAGATTATGCGTCAGGCCGATCTTCGGGTTGGCAAGTTGGCGCTGTCCGGCGCGGCCCTGCAACTGCAAATACATTTCGTAGAGCATGCGTATGCCGCTGGCGCCGATCGGGTGACCGAAGCATTTGAGTCCGCCATCGATCTGGCACGGCAGCTTGCCGTCGGCATCGTAGAAGCCATCCAGCACATCTTTGACTGCGCCGCCTTCGGCTGAGAGGAACAGGTCTTCCATCGTGACGAGTTCGGTAATCGAGAAGCAGTCATGCACTTCGATCAGACTGACTTCTTCGCGCGGATTGTTGATGCCGGCTTCCGCGTAGGCACGCTTGGCGGCAATGCGCGCAGTATGACAATAGCTGCCGTCCCATTGGTTGGATTGCATCTCCCAGCCGTTCGAGACGGATACCTGGATTGCCTTGAAAGTGACCAGATCCTTTTTTCCCAGCGCGCGCGCAATGTCCGGCCGCGTCACCACGACCGCCGCCGCGCCGTCGGAAACGCCGCAGCAATCGAAAAGGCCGAGCGGCTCGGCGATGATCGGCGCTTTCAGCGCCTGCTCTTCGGTGATGGTGTTTCGTAGGTGCGCCTTTGGATTCTTGGCGCCGTTGGCATGGCTTTTTACCGAAACGTGCGCCATGGCGCGTTTCAACAGCGCGGCATCGACACCGTGCTTGCGCCGGTACGCCGTCGCGAGTTGGGCGAAGTTGGCCGGCGCCACGGCGTTGGGATACCACTGTGGGATATAGGTGCCCACGCTGGTTGCCGGCAATCCGCCGTAGCCGGTATCCTTGAGTTTCTCGACGCCAAGCGCCAGCGCGATGTCGCAGGCGCCTGCGGCAACGGCATAGACCGCCGCGCGGACGACTTCCGAGCCGCCGGCACAGTAGTTTTCGATACGGGTGACGCCGATATTGGGCAGGCGCAGCGCGATGCCCATCGGTATACCACCGCGACCGGTGCCGATATCTTCCAAATGCGTGGCGAACCATGCGGCATCGAGTTGTTCCGGGGCGATGCCGGCATCGGCCATGGCTTCATTGTAGGCTTCGACCATGAGGTCTTCGGGACTGGCATTCCAGCGTTCGCCGAACTTGCTGCAGCCCATGCCTAGGATTGCCACTTTGTTTTTGATTCCTTTAGCC
Organism: Sterolibacterium sp.; assembly: GCA_041674385.1. Classification (GTDB taxonomy): domain Bacteria; phylum Pseudomonadota; class Gammaproteobacteria; order Burkholderiales; family Rhodocyclaceae; genus JACRAR01. The sequence goes on along the minus strand of JBAYVU010000004.1, from coordinate 136,166 downwards.
ATGTTTCACTCCGAAGCTGTCGTCTGCGGTGGTCGGCTGCGGGCGTACCGGCGTTGCCTTCCAGAAATAGCGATTAAAGCCGCGCACTTCATCCACATCTTTGATGCGGAACACCATGTCCATCTTGGTGCCGGATTCGACCTCGCCGCGTGCGATGTCGGTGAATTCCATCAGCAGGCGGCCACCGCCTTCGAAGTCGATCTGCCCGTAGTGGTGTGGCGGGGACATGTTGAAGGACAGGGATTCGGCCGACCAGCTTAGGACTTCACCCCGGCGTTCAGCCAGCTTGTAGGGTTTCTGCGTGTCCAGCGCGGGCTGTCCCGGGGTGTAGGAGAGCCGCGAAGGCGGGAAGTGGACTTCGCCGGTTTTTTCGCAACGGCCACCGACGAGGCCGAGTATGGCTTCGCGATGGCGGTAGAGGGTGGTCAGCGCGGTCTTTTTGTCTTGCTCTCCGCGCATGCCGCGTTCCAGCCGAAGCTGGCCCTTGAAGGAGAGGAACTTGGTGTAGCTGGTTTCTTCGACGCCGCGTGCCAGCCACCGGCTTATGCCGGTCTTGGGCTGGAAGCTGCGGACCGCTTCGGTGACGCGGAAGACAAAGGCTTGGGCGCCGCTGCCGAACTGGGCCAGCAGCAGGGTTTGTCCCGGCTGGGCAGTTTCGAGCACCTTGGCCAGCAGCAGCAGCGCATGGGGCACGCCGGTGTCGCCGATCTGCTGCGCCAGTCCATCGACCACGGCTTCTTCCTTGATGCCGCACTTCTTGGCGAGCTGGCTTTCCATTTTCTGGAAACTGGTCGGAAAGATAAAGTAGTCGATCTGGCCCGCTTCGATCCGGCTGTTCTTGAGCGCGGCGGATATGGCTTCCGGCACCAGTTTGCCGATGCCTTCGTCGCGAATCCAGCGTTCTTCCCAGCCGTAATCGATTTCCTCGCCGGCCAGACGGAAGTGGTCCACAAAGTCTACCGAAACAGTCGCGGAGCCCAGATACTCGGCCAGCACCTTATCGCAGCCGATCAGCAGTGCCGCGGCGCCGTCGCCGTAATCGAGCTCAGCCGCGCTGGCGGCGCTGGTCTTGCGGTTGTCCGCCGCCAGTACCAGGGTGTTGCCGGCACCGGCTTTGGCTCGCATGATCGCGTCGCTCAGTGCGGTAAGCGCGGTTCGTTGCGATCCGGTGATGTCGAGCAGATCGACAGTTCTGCCCAGCGTCAGCGCTTCGCTGACGATGCCGGCATTCTGCCTTTCGGCGAAGGGCAGCGTGCTTGAAGCCAGTATCACGGCAGCGACATGACTGCGGTCTTCGTCCGGGCCGAGGCAGTCGCGGGCCGCGGCGACTGCCATGGTGATGCTGTCCTCGTCCCAGTTAGCCAGTGAGCGTGTACCTTTGCCCTTCCCGCCAAACTGAGGGGCATACCAGGCATTGGCTTCGACCACCGCTTTCCGGCTCAGGCGCAAGCGGGGCACATAGCCGCCGTATCCGATAATTCCAATCATGGTTGGTTCTTCATCCTTATTCATTGTTGCCGGTCGCGCCGACTCCCGGCGCTGGATATTTGCTGCGACTGATTTGTGCGGATGCCTGGTCAGCCGTTATTCGGACTTCTCCGACACCGGGTCGGCTACCAATTCTCCAGCGCGCTCCGATCGAACTTCACGCGCCATTCCGGATCGCGCTTTTCCCGGGCTGCGCGTACGCCTTCGCCGCCATCCGTGCGCATCTGCGCGGCGAAATCGTAGGATGCGTCATCAAGCAGTTGCGTCAGGCCTTCCGCCGATCCGGATTCGCTCGCCGCACAGCGCAACGCCAGCCGCTTGGTACGGGTGAGCGCTTCCGGCGAACAGCGCCCAATGTTGTCGAGCACGTCGCCCAGGAGCTGCCGCAGCGCTTGCATATCCGCAGCTACGGCATCCACTACGCCGACGCGCAATGCTTCGTCGGCATCAAAGCGTTGCGCGGTCAACATCAGCCGGCATGCCCGTTGTGAGCCGATGCGTGCCACGACGAACGGCAGGATCTGGGCCGGCACCAGACCGAGGCTGGCTTCGGTGAATGAGAAGCGCGTGTCGGCACAGGCAATCGCGATGTCCGCCGCACAGACCAGCCCGGCCCCCCCGCCCATTGCCGCGCCGTGGACGGCAACTACCACCGGCTTTGGGAAGCGACACAGGCGTTCGAGAAAGGCGCCATAACGCCGGTTGCTTGTCGCAATCGGATCGCTGCCGTCGGGGTTGAGCGGCAAGACGCTGCGCTCCGCAAAGTTGCCGAGATTGCCCCCGGCACTGAAGACAGTGCCGGCGCCTCGGATGGCAACGGCCCGAATCGACGCATCCGTCTCGGCGGCCGTGAGTGCTTCGGCGAGTGCGCTGACCACATCGGGGCCGAGCGGATTGCGAATTTCCGGTTGGTTGAAGGTAATCAACAGGAATGCACCGACGCGTTCAGTTTTAAGCACTGTCTCGGTCATCGTTCCGTACCTGGCATTTGACGGTGTATTTGCATTGCGTGAGCAGCTCCTTCGATGTGGAAGGTTGCCGAATTCAGAGCCTATTAGTGCTGCCGTTTGACACGGCCGAGCACGCTGTCGGCAATGATGTTGCGTTGAATCTGGTTCGTGCCCTCGATGATCTGAACGACTTTCGCATCGCGGAAATAGCGGTTGATCGGGTACTCCGCCGAGACACCGGCGGCGCCGAACATCTGCACCGCATCGGTTGCGACCTGCATCGCCACATCGGAGGCGAAACACTTGGCCATCGCCGCCATCTGCGCCAGTTCCTTGCCGCTGGCGCCGGAGTCCACCATGGAGGCGGTACGATAGACGAGTTGCCGGGCCGCCTCGGTTTTCATGACCATATCGGCAAGCATCCAGCGCATTCCCTGGAACTCGCTGACCTTCTGACCGAAGGCCGTGCGATTCTGGATGAACTCGATGGCATGATCGATTGCACCCTGCGCCAGACCGACAGCACGTGCGGCGACGATCGGACGGCTGGAGTTGAGGGCCTCCATCGTTATCTTGAAGCCTTCGCCGGACTCGGGCCCGAGCCGCGCGTCGATGGGCACAATGACGTCGTCGAAGAACAGTGGGCAGGAAGGCACACCGCGTGCGCCGAGTTTGTCCTCGTGCTTGCCGATGGTGAGCCCCTTGAGACCGCGCTCGACGATAAACAGATTAATTCCGGTTGGCTTGTTGTTCTGGTCGACAGTGCGTGCGGCGACGAGGATAAAGTCTGCGATGTGGGAATTGGTGCACCATATCTTCGAGCCATTGATGGCATAGCCGTCGGCAACCCGCCGTGCCGTGGTCTTGATGCCCGAAACATCGGAGCCGCTCTGCGGCTCGGTAAGCGACAGCGCCCCGCGCAACTCGCCGCTGGCCAGACCCGGGAGCCAGCGCTTCTGCTGCGCCTCGGTGCCGCCGGCGAGAATGGCGCCAAACGGTATCCATTGCACGACCAGCAAGTAGCCTGTGTTGTAGCAGACTCGCCCCAATTCCTCGACTGCGACACAGGCGGACAGCAGGCTGCCGGTTCCTCCGTATTCGGCAGGAAACGGCAGCGTAAACAGCCCCAGCTGCTTAAGCAGTTCATACATGTCATGGGGGTACTCAGCCGTGCGGTCGATCTCGTCCGCGCGTGGCGCAACTTTTTCCCTTGCTACGCGGCGCACCAAGTCCTGAATCTGGCGCTGATCGTCGTTGAGTTCGTAACTCATTTGGAGCTTTTCCCCGAAGCTTGTAGCCGGACGGGCACATAGTCGAATAGTGTTCAGAATACTAATACTGCTTCATGGGCATGTCAAGCTTTTGCAAATAAGTCGCGAGTGTGCGACTGGACATTCGGTAATGCGAGTTGACTAACCCGGATCGACCGTTTATATTCACGAACGATGTTTACAAAAACGCGGTCAACGTTCGAATTCGATGTGGTCCTTGGCGAGTCAAGCCAGAACCCTTGCCGTAAGCAAATCATACCCGGAATTTGACAACCAGTTCTCGCATTGGAGGCTAGCAATGGATTTGGATTTGAAAGCAAAGTCGGTTGTAGTGACAGGAGGCGGTTCCAATATCGGAAGAGCGATCGTCTTGGCCTTTGCGACAGAGGGGGCCAATATTACGATCGGCGATATTGATGCCGGGCAAGCCGAAAAGGTTGCGGAATTGGCACTCAAGAGAGGGGCGACTGGTGTTCAAGTCGTCAAGACCGATGTCACCAATCTGGAGCAAGTGACTGCCATGTTTGCGGCAGCCAAAGCCAAGTACGGATCGGTCGACATTCTTGTCAATAATGTCGGTTGGGACAAGCTGATGTACTTCACGCAGACCACCCCCGATTTCTGGCAGAAAATAATCCAGATCAATTATGTGGGTGTGTTGAATTGTACAAAAGCCGCTCTCGACATAATGATTCCGCAGAAGTCGGGTTCCATTGTGTCGGTCAGTTCCGATGCGAGCCGCCAGGGGGAACCGCGAGAAGCGGTGTACGGCGGCGCAAAAGCCGCCGTAAACAGCTTTATGAAAACCATCGCCAAGGAAAATGGCCGTTATGGCATTCGCTGCAACGTCGTTTGCCCGGGAGTGACCGTTCCCGAACGCGACGATGAAGCAGGCAACACCAGTATGTGGCACGTTCCTGGCGAAATGTTCACGCCCGAGCAGCTGGAAATGGTTGCCAAGTCCCTGCCGTTAAAGAGAATCGCGCGACCGTCGGATATGGCTAATGCGGTTTTGTTTCTGTCTTCTTCAAGCGCCGCCGGATATATCACGGGCCAAGTGCTGTCGGCTTCGGGCGGCTATAGCATGATAGGCTAGTTCTAACTGCCGCTAACTGATTGATCAGAGGGGGCTGGCATGCGTTGCCAGCCCCCTCTTTGCTTTCGGCTATGGGCTACCGATAAGGCGCGATCACATCGGTGCGATCACATCGCCGAAATCAGAGGCACTCCGGTTAATTTCGCCAGCTCGTCGAAACTCAGTCCGTCGACGATTTCACGCACCTCCAGACCGCGCTCGGTGACATCAATCACCGCCAGGTCGGTATAGATACGCTTCACTACGCCCTCGCCCGTGAGCGGGTAGCTGCATTGCGCAACGATCTTCGACTGGCCGTCACGGGTGAGATGTTCCATCATTACCCAGACATTTTTTGCGCCAACGGCGAGGTCCATGGCGCCGCCAACCGCCGGGATCGAATCGGGCGCCCCCGTGCTCCAGTTGGCAAGGTCGCCTTTGACCGAAACCTGGAATGCGCCGATCACGCAAATGTCGATATGCCCACCGCGCATCATTGCAAACGACTCGGCGTGGTTGAAGTAAGCGCCGCCGGGAAGCAGGGTGACCGGTTCCTTGCCCGCGTTGATCAAATCCGGGTCGACCTGATCGAGGGCAGGCGCCGGTCCCATGCCGAGCATACCATTCTCGCTGTGCAGTATGATTTCACGATCAGGCGGACGGTGGTCTGCCACCAGCGTGGGCAGGCCAATGCCAAGATTCACATATGATCCATCCGGAATGTCTTGCGCGACACGCGCTGCGATTTGTACGCGAGTACGTTTCTGATAGCTCATGCCTCCGCCCTTTCATTTGCGCGATCAACCTTGACTACCCGCGTGACAAATATCCCTGGGGTCACGATCGTTTCCGGATCGAGCGTACCCAGTTCCACGATTTCATATACCTGCACGATGGTGCACTTGGCCGCTGTCGCCATCACCGGCCCAAAGTTGCGGGCCACCTTGCGATAGACCAGGTTGCCCCATCGGTCGCTTTTCTCCGCCTTGATGAGTGCGACATCTGCATGGATCGGCGATTCGAGCACATAGTGATGGTCGCCGATCAGCCGCGTTTCCTTGCCTTTGGCGAGTTCGGTGTTGTAGCCGGTACGCGTGTAGAAGCCGCCAATGCCTGCGCCGGCAGCACGGATCCGTTCGACCAGATTGCCTTGCGGAACCAGTTCCAGTTCGATCTTGCCGGCGCGGTATAGTCCGTCGAAGATGTGGGAATTGACTTGGCGCGGATACGAACAGATCAGCTTGCGCACGCGCCCTACCTTGAGCAACGCCGCCAGTCCTATCTCGCCGCTGCCTGCGTTGTTGGTGACGATGGTGAGATCGCTTGCGCCTTGCTGGATCAGCGCATCGATCAGTTCGTTCGGGATACCGGGACCACCGAAGCCACCGATCATGATGGTCGCGCCGTCCTTGATGCCGGCAACGGCAGCTTGTAGCGATTCAACGATTTTATTGATCATAATTCGAAACTTTCGTTATGCGAACACTGTTCATCAATATAAACGATTACACGGAGCCCTGTCAAGTTGCTGTCCATCTGATGATGCGCACCCTTGGTGGACATACATAAGGAGAAATTGGCTGCTTGCATTGACATGCGGAAGACATGTCTCTATTGTTATGAACAATGTTCAATTATACAATACTATTCGAAATTTTCAGGAACGACCGAGATGAGAAACGGCTTCAACAATGACCACCGCTTGTACGAAAGGCAGGTCCGGCATGGCTGATTTGCCGAAGTTCGTCCGCATCAACGAGGAAGGTCCGCGCGAGGGGTTCCAGTTCGAAGCAGGGCCGATCCCCACCGAGCGCAAGATTGCGCTCATCGACAGCCTTTCCAAGACCGGTCTGACGCAAATCCAGGCGGTATCGTTCGTGCCGCCGAAGAATGTGCCTGGCTGGGCCGACGCCGACGAGGTGGCCAAGGGTTTCACCCGCCATCCCGGAATAAGCTATACGGGAATATGGCTGAACGCGAAGGGACTGGAACGGGCGCTGGCAAGCGGCAAGCTTGACGTCAAAGGAACTCTCTCTCTTACCGCTTCGGAGCCGTTTCTGTTGCGCAATCAGAACCGCACGCTTCAACAGAACCTGGAAGCGCAGCATGCGATGATCAGGATGTTCAAGGAGCACAACGTGCCCGTAGAACGCGCCAGCCTCATGGCCACATTTGGCTGCAACTTCGCCGGGGACATTCCGATTGCGCAAGTGCTTGGCATGATTCGGCAAATTCTGGACATCGGCGAGCAATATCAGCTCGGCTTAAAAGTGATTTCGCTTGGAGACACCATGGGCTGGGCGACGCCGCTTTCGATCAAGCGCGTAGTCGGTGCGGTGCGCGATAAATATCCGAGCCTGCAGATTGCTCTCCACCTGCATGACACGCGTGGCATGGGTATCGCCAATGCCTATGCGGGCCTGGAAATGGGTGTGGCGATTTTCGACGCAGCGGTCGCCGGCCTGGGCGGCTGTCCCTTTGCCGGGCACCGCGGCGCAGCCGGAAATGTGTGCACCGAGGACCTGGTGTTCATGTGCCAGGAAATGGGTATCGATACCGGCGTCGATCTGGAGAAACTGATCGACTCCGCTCTTCTCGCCGAGGAAATCGTCGGACATCCCCTCCCGGGCCGGTTAAAGCAAGGCGGTAGCCTGCAGAAAATACGCAACAGTATTCAGAATACTGCTAATACTGCCTGAGGCCGGAGCCTCGATACGCATTCGAGCCAGTCTATCTCCTTAGGAGCCGAGTCATCAGAGTCATCATGAAGTCCGCTACCGAGGAAATAACTCATTGCATTGGTGACGCCATAGGCGACGGCTTTTTCGCCGGCCGTATCCGCATCGATGGGCAAGTCTTTGCCATCGTCGTTGCGCCCAAGTTGCAAGGTCAGCGGAATGACACAACCTGGAATATTTCCTCCAAGTCTGTCGAAGGTGCCATGAGTTATTGTGACGGCATGGCGAATACCCAGGCGATGGCCGAAGCCGGCAGCAGACTGGCGCAGTGGGCGCTTGATCTGAGAATTGGCGGCCATAATGACTGGTACCTTCCCAGCCAGGACGAACTCGAAATAATCTACCGCAATCTGAAGCCGACCGCAGAGCAGAATTGGTGCTACGCGCGTTCCGGCATCAACTTATCTGCCGTTGAACCGACTCGCCCTTACACGCTGGATTTCCCGTTGCAGACCCAGGCCCCGCTCTTCAAGGAAGCCTGCGCGGAGGCCTTCGATCCGGCTTGGTATTGGAGCTCCACGCAGCACATCTCGCTGCCTGTTTATGCCTGGGATCAATGTTTCCTCAACGGCAATCAGGACTTCTACCACAACACCGATGATCTCCGGGCTCGCGTCGTCCGCAGAATAGCCATATAGCGCGCCGTCGGCTTGCTCTCTTGCCGATCAAAGCAAAGGGGGAGCATGTAAATGCTCCCCCTTTAATCGCTAGAAACCAATTCTCCTTACAAGGAAAGGACCTCAGACTTTCCGTTTCTAAAGGGATCCAGTTCCTTCAGCGTGCTGGCGAGCAGACCCTTCTTTTCGTCCTTGAATTTGCCCTTGGGGCCATGCGGCGCCGGATATTCCTCGTCGATGTTCTGCCTCAGCCGGTGTATGTCATGATTGATGCTGATCGTTATGCAGGATGGGCAACCGTACTGGGTGAAATAAGCTTCCTTGCTACCCACCTCGGGCAAGTAGTTCTCGTAGATTTCATATGCCTTATGCACAAGATCGACGTGCCAGGCTGCTTCGGGGGATCTGTGGCCTTCGAGCTCGGATGCGACCATGGGCACCCAGGAGATCATCAACATGGCAGTGCCCCGCTCGGCCATGATCTTGCAGCCTTCCAAGAGTCCCTTTTTCTCCTCGAGACCCGCCACCATGGCCGACCAGGAGTTCCCTCTGCCCCAATACTTCGCTGCACGGTCACAGGCATCCTTGAAATATTCCTGTCCATACCGTTTTGTTTTCCCCGGACACATGTAGTTAAACATGTCGGGGTTCCAAACCTCGATGTTGGTAAACAGGCATTGAATCCCGGTGTTTTTCAGTCTCTCAAGTTCATCCAAATCTTCCGGCGGCGATATGTTGTCCGTACCAGGGATCTTTTCCAGACCGGTATGTTTTTTTATTGCCTCCAGAATATCGATGTGCTCCTGAACCGTGGTCCTTCCCTTCGGCGGTTGTCCTGCGCTTGTCACCAAATGGAAATCGATCCCTTCCGCAAGCATGGCTGCGGCGACTTCTCCCACTTCGTCAGCTTTCTTCTTGGTAACCGCCTTGTTGTCATACTCGTCCATCCCCGGGTTCATGTTGCAGAATTTGCACGGTCCTCCCTCGACCCAGTTTGAACAGAAGAGCGGAGAACACACCATCAGCCCATGCTTGCCGCGCAGCGTTCCGACATTCTTCATCGGCGTGCCCGAACTGGTCTTCTTGCTGTAATACTCGGGACGTTCGACAAACTCTATGGGGCACACGAATTTGCCGCTCTTCTCAAGGTACAGGATGCCGTCGTTTTTCCTGATCCAGTATGGCGAGTCCGGGTTCCACCGGAAGTCGACCATGGTCCCTTTGGGGAATATGATGTAATCAGGAACGTTTTTCAGTCCGCTCTGCTTTTGCAGGTCGTAAACAAATAGCCACCACACTTTTTCCATTATCGTTTCGCCGACGCCTTCACAAGCAGCCGGTTCGATGTTTGCTCCGTCAACGAGCAATCCGGCCTTGTGGAAGATTTCCTGTTCCAAAGTTAACCATGCCATTTAATAATCTCCTCTCAGATGATTGGGCATTACCGCGAAATTTATGAACGTAAAGCCTATGGTTCCGTTTAACGCAAAGGCCTTTGTTTGGTGGGTTGTCTTGTCCAAGAAGAAAAATTGAGCAAAATACCGAACACAATTCACATATTACAACAACGGATCGGAAAATCAATCCCAATCTTTTTTATTTCATGCCACGTGTTCCAGAATTCTCGTAATGTGCACAATCCCGGTATGGTTTTCTGTCGTATCAATTCGCCCCGGTTCGGGACAGGCGAGCGGTTTTTCGAAGTGCAGAGATGATCCAGGCGTATCCCCATGCGGCTAGCGTATGCACACATCTCGAATAGCCCGTCGTTCCGGCGCCAGCCGGAGCCCAGAAAGGCGCGTCAATACTGGATTCCGGCTTTTGTACCCCAGAGGCCTGGTTACAACCCCATCGCTACCTGCATTCCTTGCTCGATGGCACGTTTGGCATCGAGTTCGGCGGCGATATCAGCGCCGCCGATCAAAGTCATTGGAATCGCGGCGGCCGTCAGTCCCTCGACCAGCTCGCGACGGGGTTCCTGACCGGCGCAGATCACCACGGTATCGACATCGAGCAGTCTGGGTTCGCCGCCCACCATGAGATGCAGGCCGGCATCGTCGATCTTCCGATATTCGACGCCCGCCAGCATTTGCACGCCGCGTTTTTGCAATAACAAGCGACGCGCCCAGCCGGTGGTCTTGGCCAAGCCCTCGCCGACCTTGCCGGTCTTGCGTTGCAGCAGCCAGAGCTCGCGCACCGGCTGCGGCATCTGCGGCGCGATCAGGCCACCGCGCCGGGCATAGTTGGCGTCAATACCCCATTCCTTGCGGAAGGCCTCGATCGGGTCGGCATGCCCGGCGTCGTGGCTCAGCAACTCGGCCACATCGAAACCGATGCCGCCAGCGCCGATGATGGCCACTTTCTTTCCGGCAATTTTACGGCCCTCGATGATGTCGATGTAACCGGCCACCTTGGCATGCGTGATGCCGGGAATCGACGGGGTACGCGGCACGATACCGGTTGCCAGGATGACATGTTCGTAATTCCCGAGATCGTCCGCTTGTGCCTTTTGACCCAGCTTCACGACGACACGATCGAGTTCCAACTGGCGCCGGAAGTAGCGCAGGGTTTCGGCGAATTCTTCCTTGCCGGGAATGCGCTTGGCCAGATTGAATTGTCCGCCGATTTCGCTCGCGGCTTCGAACAGCGTGACCGCATGGCCGCGTTGGGCGAGCGTGGTGGCGGCCGCCAAACCTGCCGGGCCGGAGCCGACCACGGCGATGCGTTTTTTGGCGCTGGCGGGTTTCAGAATCAACTCGGTCTCATGGCAGGCGCGCGGGTTGACCAGACAGGAACAGAGCTTGCGCGAGAAGATGTTATCAAGGCAGGCCTGGTTGCAGGCGATGCAGGTGTTGATCTCGTCGGCACGATTTTCGGCGGCCTTCTTCACGAACTCGGCATCGGCCAGGAACGGACGGGCCATCGACACCATGTCCGCGTCGCCGCGCGCCAGAATGGCTTCAGCCAGAGCCGGATCGTTGATGCGGTTGGTGGCGACCAGCGGAATGCCCACCTTCCCTTTCATGCGGCCGGTGACCCAGGTATAGGCGGCCCGCGGCACCATGGTAGCGATGGTGGGGATGCGCGCCTCGTGCCAGCCGATGCCAGTATTGATGATGCTGACGCCGGCCGCCTCAAGTTGCTGCGCCAGCGCCACCACTTCCTCCCAGGTGCTGCCGTCTTCGACCAGGTCGAGCATCGAGAGGCGGAAAATTATGATGAAGTTCGGGCCGACCCGGGCTCGGGTACGGCGCACAATTTCCAGCGCAAAGCGGATGCGATTTTCGAAGCTGCCGCCCCAGCGGTCGTCGCGGCGGTTGGTGTGCAAGACGATGAACTCGTTGATCAGATAACCTTCCGATCCCATGATCTCGATACCGTCGTATCCGCCATGCTGCGCCATTGCGGCGCCCTGCACAAAGCCCTGGATAGCCTGTTCGATCTCGTGCTCTTCCATCGCACGCGGCATCACCGGACTGATCGGCGACTTCAATGCCGAGGGCGCCAGCGGCTGCATTGAATAGGCATAGCGGCCGGTGTGCAGTACCTGCAAGCAGATTTTGGCATTCTCGCGATGCACGGCGGCGGTGATCACGCGGTGTTTTTCCGCTTCCTCGGGGTTGTCGAGGATAGCTGCTCCGGCCATCACCGATGTGTCCGCACTGGTGGCAAAACCGCCGGTAATGATCAGCCCGACCCCGCCTTTTGCCCGTTCCGCATAGAAAGCCGCCATACGGGCATGGCTGTCGGGCAGGTCCTCCAGGCCGGTGTGCAACGAACCCATCAGCACGCGGTTCTTGAGGGTGGTGAAGCCGAGATCGAGCGGCGCAAGCAGGTGTGGGTAGGGTGAAGTCATTCTCAGTGCAGCACTCTCGGCATCGACAGCACGAACTCGGGGATGGCGGCTTCGAAGTTGAGGCCGTCTTCGGCCACCATTTGATAGCTGCCTTTCATGGTACCAACCGGTGTGGCCAGCACGCAACCGCTGGTGTATTCGAAGTTCTGCCCCGGCTGCAATAGCGGCTGGTGCCCGACCACCCCCAAGCCGCGCACTTCCTGGACCTGTGCCTCGGCATCGGTAATTATCCAGTGACGGCTGATGAGTTGCGCCGCGACGGTGCCGGTATTACGGATGTCGATGGTATAAGCGAAGACATGGCGTCCCGTGGCGGGGTTGGACTGGTCAGGCAGATATTGCACGCTGACCCCGACATGGATCTCATATTTTTTGCTTTCAGCCATGGCGCTATTCCACACGAAAACTCCCGGTGTGGCAACCGCTATGTTGATCGCCGTTATATTGATCGCTGTGATCGCAAGCGAATTGGAACCCTTCCCGTAACCGTTTGCCAGGTGCGCCGTTGCGGGATGGAAGCTGTTCCGGAGCGTACCCGAAATCTCCCTGGGCGACGTTCTCTGAGGCTTCCCGCTTACGGCAAAAAAGCGCACAATTCACGCGCAGCAGCCCCTGATAACGATGTGCGGCAAGTCGGGCTTCCCAGAGAGAAAACCATGCTTGGACTGAATTTCGACCTTGGCGATGAGATCGACATGCTGCGCGACAGCGTCGCGCAGTTTGCCGCCAAGGAGATCGCCCCGCGTGCCGCGCAGATCGATCGCGACAACCGGTTTCCTGCCGACTTGTGGAAGAAATTCGGCGATCTTGGCCTCCTCGGCATGACTGTGGAAGAAGAGTACGGCGGCAGCCGGATGGGCTATCTCGCGCATATCGTCGCGATGGAAGAGATCTCGCGCGCTTCGGCCAGCGTTGGCCTTTCCTACGCGGCCCATTCCAATCTGTGCGTGAATCAGTTGCGCCGCAATGGCAACGCGGCACAAAAGAAAAAGTACCTGAATAAGCTGATCATCGGCGAACACGTCGGTGCGCTGGCCATGTCCGAGTCCGGCGCCGGTTCCGACGTGGTCGGCATGAAACTGCGTGCCGATCTGAGAGGGAGCGGCACAGCTGAGCGGTATATCCTGAACGGTTCCAAGATGTGGATCACCAATGGCGGCGATGCCGACATCCTGATCGTGTATGCCCGCACCGATCCGGGCATCAGCGCTTTCATCGTTGAGAAGGGCATGCCGGGGTTTTCCCATGGCACCCACCTCGACAAGCTGGGCATGCGCGGGTCCAACACTTACCCGCTGTTCTTCGACGATTGCGAAGTGCCGCTGGAGAATGTGCTGGGCGAGGTTGGCAATGGCCTCAAGGTGCTGATGAGCGGCCTCGACTATGAGCGCGCGGTGCTTTCCGGCGGGCCGCTCGGCATCATGGCGGCGTGCATGGACGTGGTCGTTCCCTACCTCCATGAGCGCAAGCAGTTCGGCCAGAGTATCGGCGAATTCCAGTTGATGCAGGGCAAGCTGGCCGACCTGTATTCGACCTGGCAAGCCAGCCGTGCCTATGTGTATGCAGTCGGCAAAGCCTGCGACCGCGGCGATGGGTCTGACAAACACACGCGCATGCTGCGCAAGGACGCCGCTGGCGCGATACTCTATGCCGCCGAAAAGGCTACCTGGATGGCGGGCGAGGCGATCCAGGCGCTGGGCGGCAACGGTTATATCAATGACTACCCGACCGGCCGCTTGTGGCGCGATGCCAAACTCTACGAGATCGGTGCCGGCACTTCGGAAATCCGCCGCATGCTGATCGGCCGCGAACTGTTTACCGAAACACGCTAGGCCACGCCTTGTCCGCACAGGAGCAGACCATGTCCGACCCGATCGAGTTTTACTTCGACTTCTCCTCGCCCTATTCTTATTTGGCCAGCGAGATGATCGACACGTTGGCGGCAAAGTATGGGCGGGCGGTCAAATGGCGGCCGGTGCTGCTCGGTGCGGCCTTGCAGAAGACCGGCCAGCCGCTGCTGGTATCCATACCACTCAAGGGAGAATACTCGCTGCGCGACTTCGCGCGCTCGGCGCGTTTCTATGGGATTCCCTTCAACTTTCCGGCATTGTTTCCGTTGGCTACCCACGTTGCCGCGCGCGCTTATTACTGGCTGCATGGGCAGGATTGCGTGAGGGCGCGCGGATTCGCACACGCCATATTCCGCGCTTTCTGGATCGAAGGGCAGAACATCGCCGACCTCGCGGTGGTGCAGGAGATTGCCGCCGGCTTGGGCATAGACCGCGATGCCTTGGCCGAGGCGGTGAGCCAGACGGAAATCAAACAATGTCTGAAGATCGAGACGGATGGTGCAATCGCCAAGGGTATGTTCGGCGCACCGTATTTCATCGTCGATGGCGAACCCTTCTGGGGCGCCGACCGTCTGCCGCAGATTGAAAAGTGGTTGCAGACCGGCGGGTTCTGATTTGGAAAGACACAAGGAGAGATCAGGCATGTATCAGAACATACTCACCGAGGTCGATCACGGCGTCGGCATGCTCACACTCAACCGGCCGGAGCGGCATAACGCTTTTGACGATGCGCTGATTGCCGAACTGATCGATGCCATCGGGATGATGGCGGACGATGACGACGTGCGTGTGCTGGTGATCTCCAGCCGCGGCAAGAGTTTCTGCGCCGGCGGCGATCTCAACTGGATGAGGCGCGCCGCGGAATTCTCTGCGGAAGACAGCCTGAGCGACGCGCGCAGGCTGGCCGAGATGTTGCGCTGCGTGGCGCAAATGCCCAAACCGACCGTGGCGCGCGTGCAGGGGCCGGCTTATGGCGGCGGTGTCGGCTTGGTGGCGGCGTGCGATATCGCCATCGCCACCTATGAGGCGCAATTTTCCCTGAGCGAAGTGAAACTCGGGATCATCCCGGCGGTGATCGGCCCGTATATCATCGCCGCTATCGGCGAGCGCTATGCGCGCCGCTACATGCTTACCGCAGAACGTTTCGCGGCGGCGGAGGCTTACCGGATCGGTTTGGTGCATGAGATCGTGCCCGATGAGGCGGCGCTCGACGAGGCCATCGGCGAGATCGTCGATATGCTGCTGAAAAACAGCCCGAATGCATTGAGGGAATGCAAGGAAATGATCCGCGCCGTGGCGTCGCGGCCGATCGGCGCCGAGGTCATCGAAGATACGGCACAGCTTAGTTGCCGCTTGCGCGCCTCGGACGAAGGCAGGGAAGGCATGAGCGCCTTCCTGGAGAAGCGTCAACCGAAATGGGTGGTCGACGCCGGGAAACGGGCCGAATAGATGGTTCTACCCAGCAAAGTCAAAATCGTCGAGGTGGGCCCGCGCGATGGTTTGCAAAACGAACGACAAACCGTACCGACCGCCACCAAGGTCGAATTGATAGCTCGCCTGGGTGCCGCCGGTGTGAAGACCATCGAGGCGACCGCCTTCGTCTCGCCCAGGTGGGTGCCGCAAATGGCCGACAATGCCGAGGTGATGGCCGGCATTACCCGCCTTGACGGAGTGAGTTATCCGGTGCTGGTCCCCAATCTGAAGGGTCTGGAGGCGGCCATCGCTGCGGGCGTCAGGGAAGTCGCGGTGTTTGGCGCGGCTTCGGAAGCCTTCTCGCAAAAGAACATCAACTGTTCGATTGCCGAAAGCCTGGAACGTTTTCGTCCGGTTGTCGAAGCGGCGACTACGGCCGATGTGAAAGTGCGCGCTTACGTCTCCTGCGTCCTCGGTTGCCCTTATCAGGGTGAAGTGATGCCGCAGGCTGTGGCCGATGTGGCGCGGGTGCTGTACAGGATGGGTTGTTATGAGATCTCGCTGGGCGATACCATCGGCGCCGGCACGCCGGAGAAGACCAAGGCCATGATCGAGGCCGTTGCCAGGCATGTGCCGCTGGAGAAGATCGCCGGCCATTTTCACGACACTTACGGCATGGCGATTGCCAATATCTATGCTTCATTGCAGTCCGGCGTGACGATATTCGACAGTTCGGTGGCCGGGCTGGGTGGCTGTCCCTATGCGCCCGGCGCGTCCGGCAATGTGGCGAGCGAGGACGTGGTATATTTATTGAACGGACTCGGTCTTCACAGTGGCATCGACCTCGCCGCATTGATGCGGACCGGCCTCTGGATTAGCGAACAACTGGGACGTCAGCCGAATTCGCGAGTGGCGCGCGCCCTACTGGCCAAAAACTCATGATCGCCTCACCCTGTAACAAATGCTGCCAGATCGGCAAGACAACCGGCCTGTGCCTAGGCTGCTATCGCAGCATTGAGGAGATCATCGCCTGGAACCGTGCCGACGACCAGGCGAAATCCCTGATTCTGGCGGCTGTTGCGGAACGTCGCCGGCATTTGGAAAATGCTCCCGGCTCCGGCTGAACTTGCTCCGAAAATGAACTCCGCATTGACAGGGATGGCGAAAAGCCGGAAAATGCCGCCCTTCTTCGGCCGCCAGTTGGCAACCGTCGAGTTGGGGAGTCGCCAAGCTGGTTAAGGCACTGGATTTTGATTCCAGCATGCGAAGGTTCGAATCCTTCCTCCCCAGCCAGAATTCCTTTTGGCTCAGCTACCGAGGTGAGTACTGCCTCCCGGTTTGTTAATTTTTGTCATCACGCTTATCAAGCGAGACACGTATGGCCTACGATAGCCTGATGGTGTTTACCGGTAATGCCAACCCCAAGTTGGGGTCCGAAGTGGTCAAGCGCCTCAGTATTTCTCTCGGCCGCGCCCTGGTCGGTCGTTTTTCCGACGGCGAGGTCAGCGTCGAAATTCTCGAAAATGTGCGCGGCAAGGATGTCTTCGTGCTGCAGTCGACCTGCGCCCCGACCAACGACAATCTCATAGAGCTGTTGATCATGGTCGACGCGCTGAAGCGCGCTTCGGCCGGCCGCATCACCTCGGTCATTCCTTACTTCGGCTATGGTCGTCAGGATCGCCGGCCGCGTTCGGCGCGCGTGCCGATCGCCGCCAAGGTAGTCGCCAACATGCTCCAGGCGGTGGGGGTGCAACGCCTGCTGACTGTCGACCTGCACGCCGACCAGATCCAGGGCTTCTTCGACATCCCGGTGGACAATATCTACGCCGGGCCGATACTGCTCGGCGATATCTGGAAACAGCGTCACGACGACCTGGTGGTGGTTTCGCCCGACGTCGGCGGCGTGGTGCGGGCGCGGGCGCTGGCCAAGCATCTGGAGGCCGACCTGGCCATCATCGACAAGCGCCGGCCCAAGGCCAATGTTTCCGAGGTCATGAACATTATCGGCGAAGTGGCCGGCCGCACCTGCGTGATCGTCGATGACATGGTGGATACTGCCGGTACGCTGTGCAAGGCGGCCCAGGCACTGAAGCAGGAAGGCGCCAACAAAGTGCTGGCGTATTGCACCCATCCGGTGCTCTCCGGCGCGGCAATTTCGCGCATCAGCGAATCGGAACTGGACGAACTGGTCGTTACCGATACCATTCCTTTGCGCGAAGAGGCCCGTGCCTGCGCGCGCATCCGCCAGGTGTCGATCGGCGGTTTGCTGGCCGAGACCATGCTGCGCATCAGCAACGAGGATTCGGTGTCCTCGCTGTTCATGGAATGATTTTTTGCGGCAACAGGCGCGAGCACCTGCCTGTTGCCGTGTTAACCAAACCGGCCTGGTCGCGGGCGGGTTTATTTTTTGGAGTAGCTAATCATGCGAATTGAGTTCAACGCGCAAGCGCGCACCCTGCAGGGCACCGGAGCGAGCCGCCGCCTGCGCAAGGCCGGGCGTGTCCCGGGCGTGGTCTATGGCGGCAACAAGCCGGCCGAAGCCATCGACGTCGATCACAACGAAATTTTCCACAAGCTGAAGATGGAAGCGTTCCATGCCTCCATTCTGGATATGGTCGTCGCTGGCACCAAGCAGAACGTGCTGCTGCGCGACGTGCAGATGCATCCGTTCAAGCGCCAGGTGCTGCATCTCGACTTTCAGCGCGTCGATGCCACCCACAAGCTGCATATCAAGGTGCCCTTGCACTTCATCAATGCCGACATCGCCCCGGGCGTCAAGGTGCATGCCGGCGTCGTCTCGCATATCCTGACCGAACTCGACATCTCCTGCCTGCCGGCCGATCTGCCCGAGTTCATCGAGGTCGACCTCAAGGATTTGGATACCGGCCATGCGCTTCATGTGTCCGCGCTGAAACTGCCTGCCGGCGTCGAAGCGGTGGTGCATAAGGGCGAAGATCCGGTGGTGGTGTCGATCGCCGTCCCGCGCGGCGGTGCCGCCGATGATGCGGCGGAAGCCGAAGCTGCAGCTTCGGCTGCGGCTGCGGCTGCACCGGCAGCTGCGGCGCCAGCCGAGAAGAAGTAATTTGTCCCAGATGGAAGGCGCGCGCAACAATCCGCGCCTGATCGTCGGCCTCGGCAACCCCGGCGCCGAATACGCCAAAACCCGGCACAACGCCGGGTTTTGGTTTTGTGAGCGGCTGGCGCAGACGCTCGGCATCGCCTTGGCGCAGGAGTCGCGCTTCCACGGTTTGGTCGGGCATTCGCGCAGCGAAGGCATCTGGCTGTTGTTGCCGCTGACCTTCATGAACCGTTCCGGCCAGGCGGTGCGGGCACTGATGCATTTCTATCGTCTCGAACCGCAGGAGATGTTGGTGGTGCACGACGATCTGGATCTGCCGCCGGGCGCATTGCGCCTCAAATTCGGCGGCGGACTGGGCGGACATAACGGTCTCAAGGATATCACCGCACATCTCGGCACCCAGGACTACTGGCGCCTGCGCATCGGCATCGGCCATCCGGGCGACCGCAACGAAGTCGTCAATTACGTGCTCAAGCCGCCGCTCAAGCAGGAAGGTGCCGACATCGAGAGCGCGCTCGAACGCGCGCTGCCAGTCTGGCCGTGGCTGGCGCGTGGCGAATGGCCGGCGGCGATGCAGAAACTGAATTCAAAACCGGGCGTCTTGACTGGCAAGGAAGAACCACCATGAGTCTCAAATGCGGTATCGTCGGCCTGCCCAACGTCGGCAAGTCCACCCTGTTCAACGCCCTGACCAAAGCCGGCATCGAGGCGGCGAACTATCCGTTTTGTACCATCGAGCCTAACGTCGGCATCGTTGAAGTGCCCGATGCGCGTATCGATGCGCTGGCGGCAATCGTCAAGCCGCAGCGCGTGCAATATGCCATTGTCGAATTCGTGGACATTGCCGGACTGGTGGCGGGCGCCTCGAAGGGCGAGGGACTGGGCAACCAGTTCTTGGCCAACATCCGCGAGACCGATGCCATCGTCCATGTGGTGCGCTGTTTCGAGAACGACAACATCGTCCATGTGACCGGCGGCGTGAACCCGCTCTCCGACATCGAGACCATCGAGACCGAACTGGCGCTGGCCGACCTCGCCACGGTCGAACGTAGTCTCGTCCGTTACTCCAAGCAGGCACGTGCCGGCGGCGACAAGGAAGCGGCACGGATTGTCGCCGTGCTGGAGAAATGCGCGGCGCAGCTCAATGCCGTCAAGCCGGTGCGGACGCTGGACCTGTCGAAGGAGGAATGGGCAGCGCTGAAACCCTTCTGTCTGTTGACCGCCAAGCCGGTACTCTATGCCGCCAACGTGGACGAGCAGGGTTACCACGACAATCCGTTGCTGACCCAGGTGGAAGATTACGCGGCCAGGGTCAAGGCGCCGGTGGTGGCGTTGTGCGCCGCGCTGGAAGCCGAGATCGCCGATCTGGCCGATGACGAGAAGCTGGAATTTTTGGCCGATCTGGGCCAGCAGGAACCGGGTCTGAACCGCTTGATCCGTGCCGCTTACCAACTGCTCGGCCTGCAGACCTACTTCACTGCCGGGGTCAAGGAAGTACGGGCCTGGACCATCCATGTCGGCGATACCGCCCCCCAGGCGGCGGGGGTGATCCACACCGACTTCGAGCACGGCTTCATCCGCGCCCAGACCATCGCCTACGAGGACTTCATCGCCTGCGGCGGCGAGCAGGGCGCCAAGGAAGCCGGCAAGATGCGCGCGGAGGGCAAGGATTACGTCGTCAGGGATGGCGACGTAATGAATTTCCTTTTCAACGTCTAACGGTGTGGTTCCAAATCAAATAAAAACGGTTGGTTGAAGGCTATCGATCTGGCATAGTCAGTATCGAAGCTTGTGCCAGGAAAGCAAGCAAGGCTGGTCTTCGCAAGCAGTCCAGATGCCACAACTATTCATCCGTGCCTGTCGGCCTTCCCAAGGCCCATCCCAAAAGTCTCCCCAGAATCTTTTGACAAGCTGTATATCATGGTTATAATCATTTCGATAAATATAGAACAGTAGAAGGTTTTGTCGCAGCGAGCGTCTCGACCGATTTAGCTGCTTAACTTTGAATGTGTATGGATATCGAGGAGGGGGGGATCATGAACATTTCGAGAAGAGACTTTCTCAAGGCATCGGCGGCTTCGGCCATTGCGGCCAACGGCCTGAGCTGGTTCGGCGCGAACGAAGTTTTTGGCGCGGATACCATCGTGATTCCGAGCGCCTGTCACTGGGGGCCTTTCAAGGCGGTGGTCAAGAAGGGTGTCCTGGTCGGCGTGCAGCCCCTGTCCGATATCGACGCGATGCCGACGAAGATGTTGACCGAAGGCATGCTTAGCCGCGTCTATCACAAGACCCGGGTCAAGTACCCGATGGTGCGCAAGTCCTATCTGGCCAACCCTGCCGGCGATACCAAACCCCATCTGCGCGGCAAGGAAGCCTTCGTTCGCGTTGGCTGGGACGAGATTCTCGCCATCACCGCCGATACCATCCTCACCACCGCCGAGAAACATGGCAACGAAGCCTTGTTCAGTGCCTCCTATGCAGGTTGGGCCCATGCCGGACTGCTGCGCCCGCAGATTCTGCAAGGGCGTTTGTTCAGCCTCATCGGCGGACATTCCGTTACTGCCGGCAATTATTCCTTCGGCGCGTCTCTCGCCAGCCTGTCCCACATCATTGGCGGCATGGAGGCCTATTCTCCCCAGACAGCCTGGGAGGTCATTGCAGAACATACCGAGGTGATGGTGTTGATCGGTTGCGACCCGTGGAAGAACAGCCGTATCGAATTGAACGTCGCCGATCACCAAATGCTCCCGCGCTGGAAACAGATCAAGGAGAAGGGCGTCCGCTTCATTTCCATCAACCCGCAATACACGGTGACCGATGTGGAACTCGGCTCGGCGTGGGTGAAGATCGTTCCCAACACGGACACGGCGCTCTTTCTCGCCATGGCTTACCACGCCTACACCACGGGCAAGGCCGACAAGGCTTACCTTGACAAGTACACCGTGGGTTTCGACAAATTTCTTTCCTACCTGCTCGGCAAGGACGCCGACGGTACGCCTGCCAAGACGCCGGAGTGGGCGGCGGCGATTACCGGTATCCCGGCAGGGAAGATCGTTGAAATGGCGGATCTCTTTGCTAGCAAGCGCACCCAGTTCGCCGGTGCCTGGTCTTTGCAGCGTGCCCACCACGGAGAAATGCCGCACTGGGCAATCCTCAATTTCGCCGCCATG
The DNA here is from genome assembly GCA_041674385.1 of Sterolibacterium sp. Lineage (GTDB taxonomy): Bacteria > Pseudomonadota > Gammaproteobacteria > Burkholderiales > Rhodocyclaceae > JACRAR01. The sequence continues at coordinate 114,659 of JBAYVU010000004.1, read as the reverse complement.
CTGGGCAAGATCGGCAAGCCCGGCGAAGGGGTCGGATTCAGTTGGCACTACGGTGGCGCCGGCATGCCAATGTCGACCAAGGCCATGCCGATGGGTCTCCCTCAGGGCGGCAACCTGGTCAAGGCGCGTTGCCCGGCCTCGCGCATCAACGACATGCTGCTCAACCCCGGCAAACAATACATGCTGAACGGCGTTGCGCATACCTATCCGAATGCCAGGCTGATCTATACGGCAGGCAACAACTTCATGTCCCACCAGCAGAATACCAACGAACTGCTGCGCGCAATGAACAAGCAGGTGAGCACCGTCATCTGCCAGGATCCCTGGTGGTGCGCCTCGTCGCGTTTCGCCGATATCGTGTTGCCGGCCACATCGGCACTTGAGCGCAACGACATCAGTTCCGGCGGCACCTATAGCAATGACAAGATTTACGCCATGCGCCAGGTTATCCAACCCTTCGGTGAAAGCCTCGACGATTTTGAAATCTTCCGTCGTCTTGGCGACCTGATGGGGGTCGGTCTCCAGTTTACCGGCATCCAGATGACGAGCGACGGCCGTGTCTTGGGTGAAGGCATGACGGTGATGCAAATTCTCAAAAACGCCTACAGCCGATCCGATGCCAAGGTGCCCTTTGACGAATTCTGGGAAAAGGGGATCGTCAAGCTGGAGGTGCCTGAGCCAATGCGCAAGTGGGTTCTTCATGGCGACTTCTACGGCGATCCGGTCAAGAATCCATTGCCCACCCGTTCCGGGAAGATAGAGCTTTATTGCGAGACGATCGACAGCTTCAAGATAAAGGACTGCCCGCCGATCCCCAAGTTTCTTGAACCCGCCGAATATTTGGGAAATGCCAAGCCGGGCCAGGTTCATGTGATCAGTCCGCACCCTTTCAATCGCCTGCATTCGCAGATGGCGAACGCCGACCTCCGCGCTGATGAGAACGTCCAGGGCCGCCAGCACGTCTGCATCAGCATCGAGGACGCTGCCGCCAGGAACATCAAGGACGGCGATCTGGTGGAGCTATACAACGAACGGGGTGCGCTCCTCGCGGGCGCTCGCGTGACCGACAGAATCATGAAGGGCGTCGTCGCTCTGGAAGAGGGCAACTGGGTGCAGTTCGACTCGCGGGGACGCTGCAACAGCGGGTCGATCAACGTCATCACGACGAGTCTCGCATCGAGCGGCTTGAGTCTTGCCACGGGTGCCAATACCTGCCTCGCCCACCTGAAAAAATGCATCGATCCGGAATCGGAAAATCGGGCTTTCGAGCCCCCGGTCATTGAGCGCGGAAAAAAACGGAAGCCGAATGTTGCCGCGCTGAAGTTCGCGGAACGTGCGGCCCGCCTCAAGGGCGCGAAACTGGTCAGCATGACGCCGGGGGAGAAATTGTTCTACGAGCGCTGCACCCTCTGTCACGTGCCGCAGGAGCCTGGCAACTACACCCGGCAGCAGTTGGTCGGTATCACTCAGACCATGTTCCAGCGTGCCAACCTGAGCGACAAGGAAAAAGCATTGGTGCTGGAGTATCTAAATGCGAATGCGCTGGATGCCAAGGCTATGTAGGGGAAACCAGTGTCAGGCGAGCGACGGTCAAAGCGGCGGCCGAGGGGTGAGGACTGACTTCGTCTGCATCCTCGACGAGATTGATGTGGCGGCGCAGGCAATCCGTTGAAGCTGTAGAAAACTCAATTTTGAAAAACACCATGTCTACGAAGAAAAATCGGCCTCTCAAAACGCCCTATATTCGACGATCTCCAGGCGGGGAATGGTCAAACCCCTGCGAATCATTCAGCATGACCCCTCAACCAGTTTTTCTACAGCCTCGTTATGTTGCTCAACATGCCACCCATATCCGACTTATGGATTGAGCACAAGACCCGGCTGCGTGCGTACATTGCTAAACGTGTGCGCGAACGTGACGCTGTTGACGACATTCTCCAAGATGTATTCCTTAAGGCTCATGTAAGTTTGCATACGGTCAAGTCTCAAGGCAGCCTCACTGCTTGGTTGTACCGCATCGCGGCAAATACCATTGCAGACTACTACCGAGGGCTAAAACCATCCGAGGAACTACCAGAGGAATTAGCCGCGCCCGAACCGGAACCGGATTACATCGCCGAATTGGCTTCATGCCTTCAGCCGCTGATCGCCGATTTGCCTGAAACCTACCGACTTCCCCTTGTATTGTCGGAGATCGAGGGGCTGACACAGAAGGAAGTGGCGACCCGATTGGGGCTTTCCCTTTCGGGTGCAAAGTCACGAGTACAGCGTGGCCGCAAGAAGCTTCGCCAGCGCTTACTCGAGTGTTGTGACATCGAAACTGGGGGAAGCGGTATTACCGGCTACGAACTCCGCGATCCACAATACGGCTGCTGTCGGCGTCAGTAAAGTTTGCGTCCTTTTCGCCCCCCCTCCGTCTGTACAGATAGATGGCAACGAGCACCGCAACCTTGAAGAAACGGAGTGAATCAATGAACGATGTAAAGCACGATGAAATTCGCCAATCTGTGCGCCAACAATACGGTCAGGTCGCTGAAAATGGGGGCTGCGGTTGCAGTCCTGCCTGTTGTGGGTCACCGACGGCTTCAACTTCCGCTGACATGCTTTCACAGGCGCTGGGATACTCTACAGACGAAACATCCGCGGTGCCCGAAGGTGCCAACATGGGGTTGGGCTGCGGTAATCCGCAGGCCATCGCCAACTTGAAGGCTGGAGAAACCGTACTCGACCTAGGCAGTGGCGGTGGATTCGATTGCTTTCTTGCTGCCAAGCAGGTAGGCGATTCAGGCCAGGTAATCGGCGTTGACATGACACCTGCGATGGTTTCAAAAGCGCGGGCCAACGCGGAAAAGGGAGGCTACCGGAATGTTGAATTCCGGCTCGGCGAAATTGAAAACCTGCCTGTCGCTGACGGAACGGTAGACGCAATTATTTCAAATTGCGTCATCAACTTATCGCCGAACAAATATCGTGTGTTTGCCGAATCCTACCGGGTGCTGAAGCCCGGCGGTAGGCTGGCCATCTCTGATGTTGTCGCTTTTGCCGAATTGCCCGAAGAAATCCAACGTGACCTGGAGCTGTTCACAGGCTGCATGGCCGGTGCGTCACTGATCTCCGAGGTGGAAAAAATGTTGAGAACAACCGGTTTCCAACAGATTCGTATTACACCAAAAGAGGAAAGCAAGACATTCATTCGTGATTGGGCGCCAGGTAAGGCAGTTACGGACTATGTGGTTTCTGCAACCATTGAAGCCATCAAACCCGTAACCTAACATGGCGGTCGGTACCTGCGCGAAAAGCCGCGTAGGCCGGTTACCTCTACGTGGCCATCGTCATCCGCAATCTATTCATCATGGGAGTTTCAAGCTGTGGAATCTGAGTTTGTCGCAAACGTCCGTAAGTCAGCTGAAGAATCCTTCGCCTCTGGCCTCTATTGCGCCGAAAGCGTTGTGCTCGCCATCGCCAAGTCCCAGGGTGTTGAGTCCGAGCTGCTGCCGAAGGTCGCTACGGCCTTTTGTAGTGGTATGTCTCGCACTTGCGGCCCTTGCGGCGCATTGACAGGTGCAGTCATGGGCCTTGGTCTGGTTATGGGCCGTGACCGCTCCACCGATTCCGTCCAAGACTCATACGTCCCAACGCAGAAGCTTATCGGTGAGTTCGAGAAAGAGTTTGGCGTCCGCAACTGCAATGATCTATTGGGTTGCGATCTCGGCACTTCCGAAGGTCAAGCCGCTTTCCGCGAACAACAATTGCATAAGCGGTGCTTTCAATATACAGGTAAAGCCGCAGAAATTGCAGCACGCCTTATCGAAACCGATGGCTAACCTCTTGGTCAGCCGGATCGTAGCCTTTCGATGGAAAGCCATGCGGTCAGCATGGCGCTGGACGCTCGCCCCCAACACCTCGACAAGCGGCGTGAGAGCGACGTGAGGGCGGAAGATTGCAATCCAGAGCCGTGGCTATTCGTCTTGCATCAGCAACAGCCTGATCCGGGAGTGCAACCGCTGTTCCCTGATGCGACGGGAGTGTTTTCATTTCCCAATAATCCGGCAGCGAAAGTATCCATTTTCCCTGCGGCACCTTTACGCACCTGCTTGCCCACATCGACAGCGGCAAGAATATCTTCCTCCGGAAGGCCGATTTCCCTCGCTTTGGCAACATGGAAATTCAAACAGGGTTGGCAACCGGCAGCAATCGAGGCCCCGATGGCAACGAGTTTTGCGGTCTTTTCATCCAGCATGATGTGGCTCCTAGTTGAGTATCGGATTGATACCTTTCTTAGACGAATGAGAGAAGTAAAAGGATACAAGACATCATTACGTTACCTGGTTTCGGCATGCAGCAGAACGAAGTTATACAGGAGAGAACAATTCTATTATAATAAAAATATGGAATAGATGTGCCGGCCACATTCCTGATCGCCGGAAGCGCCGATTGGCGCGAAGGGCGTAGGGCAAGACCGGCTGAACGATGCGACTTGAATTGACGCTAGCCTTCCCGAGCTACAGCCACAATTAGGGCGAGACGCAAGATTGCCTCAACGATATCGCCCTGAGGGAATTTGCATGTAACGGGCAGTGTACCGGCGTTGTAATTCATACCGACGGCATATTGAAAGGACTCCCACACCATGATCAGAAGGCCACCAGCTTACCCCTTCACCGCAATTGTCGGACAAGAGAACATGAAACTCGCTCTTATCCTCAACGCGATTGACACCCGTATCGGCGGCGTGCTGATCCGCGGCGAGCGCGGGACGGGCAAGTCGACTGCGGCGCGGGCATTGGCAGTATTGCTGCCGGAAATCGAAGTCATCGTCGGTTCCCCGTTCAACGACGATCCGAATCATCCGAATACATGGTCAGACCAGACCCGCGAACGCGCCGAAAGGGGCGAACAGTTCGAGGTTGAACGCCGCAAGACAGGTTTTATTGACCTGCCGGTAAGCGTGACGGAGGATCGTGTCGTCGGCACGCTCGACATTGAGAAAGCGATCAAGCAAGGCGAACGGCATTTTGAACCCGGCGTGTTGGCGAATGCCAACAGGGGGATTTTGTACATTGATGAAGTCAATCTGCTCGATGATCATGTGGTGGACTTGCTGCTGGATTCCGCCGCCATGGGCGTGAACGTGGTCGAGCGCGAAGGCATCAGTTTTTCGCACCCGGCGCGGTTCATCTTGGTCGGCACGATGAACCCCGAAGAAGGCGATTTGCGCCCGCAATTGCTTGACCGCTTCGGCCTTTCGGTAGAGGTGCGCGGCATCGATACGGCGAAAGAGCGCGTGGAAATTCTGCGCCGTCATATCGCCTATGAAGCGGACGCAGATGCTTTTCGCACCCAATGGGCAGAAGCCGAACGCGATTTGTCGGAGCGCATTGCCGCTGGACGCGAGTTCGTTGACAAGGTGGAATACAGCCGGCGCGACTTGTTCACAATAGCGAAAATCACCACCCTACTGAAGATCGACGGTCATCGCGCCGATCTGGTCATTTTGAAGGCCGCCCGCGCCCATGCCGCTTTTGAGCAACGCCTGCACGTCGAAGACCGCGATATCCTGTTGGCGGCGAAATTGGCGATCCCGCACCGCTTGAGGCATGGTCCGTTCGCCGATGGGCAGATGGACGTACCTGCCATGCAAGTGCAGATGGAACGAATCAAGTTGGAATGGGCTGAAGACAACCAATGCAAGGAAACCAACGAACCCAGCGAACCGGGCGAAGGCGACGAACAGTCGGCTAGCAAAAAAAAAAGCCGGTAGCCCAATCCGCTGAGAAAGATACGCCGTTCTCCGGTCAAGCCGACCCCAGCCCGCAGAAAGAGTTTGATAACCGCGATGCGTATTCGTGTGAGGGCGGCAGGAATGTCGAAACCGGCGAAGAATTTTTCCCGCGCAAACTGCAAACCAACCTCGATAAGCTGACCCGCAAGCAAACGGGTCGTCGTTCCAAGACCAAGACAGACCGCAAGCGCGGACATTACATCCAGGCTCGTCCCGCCGGCAAGGGCGATACCGACATCGCCTTCGATGCGACGATCCGCGCCGCTGCGCCTTACCAACGAGCGCGGCGTGATGAAGGCGCTCACGGCAGTCATGCTTATTTGCTCAAGATGAGCGACTTGCAACGCAAAGTCCGCGTCCGCAGCACGGCGAACCTGATCTTGTTTGTGGTGGATGCGTCGTGGAGCATGGCGGCCTCGGAGCGCATGCAGGCCACCAAGGGCGCGATTTTGTCGTTGCTCACCGACGCCTACCAGCGGCGTGACCGGGTTGGGCTGATCGTGTTCCGAGGAAAACAAGCCAGCATGGTTTTGCCGCCGACCAGTTCGGTGCAATTGGCGAAGCGGGTACTGCAAGATATCCCCATCGGCGGTAAGACACCTTTGAGCGCCGGGCTGATCTTGGCGCTGGATACGATTAAGCGCGAGAAGGCCTTGCACCCGGATGTGGTGCCATTGATGATCTTATTGACGGATGGCGCGGGCAACGTCCCGGTTAGCCAATTGCCGCCTCTGGAAGAGTCGAACCGCCTGGCGGAACAATTCAAGCGAGGACACATTAAGACGGTGACGATCTACTTGGAGTACGAGGGCTTCGATCAAGACTTGGCGTCGAACCTGGCGGAGCGCATGGGTGGCCCGTGCTATTCGATGACGCAAATCCGCGCCGATAACCTGTACCAAACCGTGCGTCACGAGATGAATTTGGCAGCTGGATAGAAAATTCGTCGATCGGTTGCGACTGGGCAAGACACAGGTGCCTTTGCCGTCTTCACCGGCGGTGAAGGTATCAGCACCCGCACCGGCCGCATCCATGATTACGCTGATTGATTATTGCCGGCTGCCTGCATCTATTTAACGTTTCATTCGTCTCCAGTATGAGGCAGTGATTGCCTCATCAAACCGTCGCCATTCAATTCGAACGCTGGCAGGACTGGCTACTGCTGCTGTTTCTGATGTTGCCGCTGCTCTGGTCAGCCACGCTGCCTGGGGTGTGGATTTCGTTGTCGATCAATATCAGAAGAGACGGAGAAGCAGCCCATATATTTTTTATTAGACAACGGTACTAAGGAGACAAATATGAAAAAAAGCATAAGTTATCGCATTCCAGCGCCGATCGGCGTCCTCGTTGTTGCGTTGCTGATGACGCCGATAGCGGCAAGCGCCAATACGGGGTTGGAGAATCTCGCCACTGGCGCCAAGTCAATGGGCCGCGCCGGTACCGCCATTGCAGTAGGTGACGATACTACGGTGATGAACACCAACCCGGCGCTGCTCGCCAACATTGGTAACGCGCGGGCTGATGTGAGCTTGGACATGATGGTCCCCCAGTTCGGTTACCGTAATTCAGTGAACAATACCGACGGCAAGAATCCAATTTACCTTATCCCCTCGGCCGGCTACGCCAAGCGTATCAATGAGCGGCTGGTGATCGGTGTCGCCATGTTCAACGAAGGAGGTTCCGGCTCCGACTACGGCGTGCTGAACGTCAACAATGCGCTTCTGGGTGGTGCCGGCAACTACGGCATCGAACATTTCAGCCAGATTGGCTACATGATCATCACGCCCACAGCCTCGTACCGGATGTCGGAGGAATTATCGGTGGGCATCTCGCCGCAGATCGGATACGGCATGCTGCGCATGAAAATGCCGTTCGCCAATCCAATGCTCGGCCGTTTCGGTGCCGCCGACATGGACGGCACCGACACCAACTTCCGCCTCAAGCTGGGCCTGGCCTACAATGCAGGCGGCCGCTACGGGTTCGGTGTAGCCTGGACCAGCAAGGCCGCCATCAACGCCGAAGGCGATGTCACGATCACCACGCCGACAGGAGATATTGGTAGCGGCATGCCAGCTCAATCCATCATGCGCGCCAAGTCCGTGATGAAGATCGGCTGGCCATCCTCGCTCAAGGTCGGCACATTTTACGACGCCGGACAGTATGGCCGGGTCTCCGCCGAAGTGCAACGGGTACGCTGGAGCGAATACTTCAATTCAATACCGGTATCTTTTACCGGCGTTACTTTCAACGGCATGGCTATGCCCGATCAGTCGTTCAGCATGAATATCGGCATGCAGGATCAGACCGCATTCCGCATCGGTTACGAATATCCGCTGAGTTCAGACATGATCCTGCGTACCGGCTGGGTACACGGTAAGAATACGATACCAACCCAAGGCATCATCCCCGTCTTCAGCGCGATTGTGGAGGACCACCTTACGTTCGGATTGGGCTACCAGGCGGGAAGGAACTTCGAATTTAACCTTGGCGTGGTGCACGGCCTCAAGAACACAGAGACCGGCGCTGCGGTCCATGCCGTTTCACCTGATGCTGCGAACAGTCAGACCGATATGGCGTTCTGGTCCATGGCGTTCCAGTTATCGTATAAGTGGTGAACGAACGGGGATGGCGCAGTTGATCGCCTTGTCCGATAATCTGTGCGCCGAGCCTGTATCCGAACTGTGCCCGGTGGATGATCTGACTCAATGTATTCCCCAGACAAAGTACCATTAGGCTACACAGTTCCGGCGTGAAGCAGAAAAAAGTCCGTGCAGCAAATAAAAATTCGACTATAATGGAAGTATGGAAATAAATACGGCAGTCAGATCCTTGGTGGCACTGGCGCAGGAGACGCGGTTGGCGGTTTTTCGTCTGCTCGTCGAGGCGGGACCGGAAGGTAGGAATGCCGGCGCCATCGCCGAGGCGATGGGGGTGCCGGCGGCAACGCTGTCATTTCATTTGAAAGAGCTGTCCCATGCGGGCTTGGTGGTTTCGCGCCAGGAGGGTCGTTTTATTTTTTACTCGGCCAATTTCGAGGCAATGGACGATCTCATCGCCTATCTCACCGACAATTGCTGTCAGGGCAGGCAATGCCTGCCGAAGACGGCTGCGGCCGCAACCATCTCCAAGCGTCGCCGCAAGCCTGGATAAGCTCGAGTCTTTCATGTCCGGCCGGATATTCAACGTCCTCGTGCTATGCACCGGCAATTCAGCCCGTTCCGTCCTGGGCGAGATGCTGTTCAACCATATGGGTAAGGGTCGCATAAAGGCTTTTTCGGCCGGTAGCAGGCCGACCGGTCATGTGAATCCCGTGGCTCTCGAGACGCTGGAAAAACACGGGGTGCCTTGCGCAGGTGCGCGTAGCAAGTCCTGGGACGAGTTCGCCATGCCGGGCAAGCCTGAGTTCGATTTCATCTTTACGGTCTGCGGGGATGCCGCCAAGGAGGTCTGCCCAATGTGGCCGGGACATCCGGCGACTGCTCACTGGGGCATTCCCGATCCGGCCCACATCGAGCCCATCGAAGCTCGGCGTGCCGCTTTCGAAGAAGCCTATCAGTCGCTGAAAAAGCGTATCAAGGCATTCCTTGCGCTTCCATTGGAAACCCTGAGCCGCGACGAAGTGCTGGCCGCAGCGCAGCGAATTCACGCGGGAGACTAATCATGGCCAGCCGTTTCGAATCTTCCAATCGGCTTGTGGGTCTTCCGCGGGATGAACGTCGATGACTTCCCTGACAAGCAAACTCTCTTTCCTGGACAGATATCTGACCGTCTGGATTTTTGCCGCCATGACGCTTGGTGTGGGCCTCGGCTTTTTTGTGCCTGGGATTGAGGACTTCATCAACAGCTTCAACGTTGGAACCACCAACATTCCCATTGCGGTGGGGCTGATTCTGATGATGTATCCGCCCTTTGCCAAGGTGCGTTACGAAGACTTGCCCGATGTTTTCCGCGACTGGCGGGTATTGGGCCTTTCCCTGGTTCAGAACTGGGTTGTCGGGCCAGTTTTGATGTTTGCGCTGGCGCTGATTTTTCTTCAGGACAAGCCGGAATACATGGTGGGCCTGATCATGATCGGGCTGGCCCGCTGCATTGCCATGGTGATCGTCTGGAACGAACTCGCCAAAGGTTCTACTGAGTATGCTGCCGGCTTGGTAGCGTTCAATTCGATTTTTCAGGTGCTGTTTTTCAGTGTCTATGCCTGGCTGTTCATCACGGTGTTGCCGCCTTTCTTCGGGCTGTCCGGCTCGGTGGTCGATATCTCGATCCAGCAGATTGCCGAAAGTGTTTTCATCTATCTGGGCATTCCCTGTATCGCCGGCGTGCTAACGCGCGTGGTCATGCTGCGTTTTGTCGGCAAGGATTGGTACCACGCTCATTTCGTGCCGAAGATCGGACCGATCACACTGGCCGCGCTGCTCTTCACCATCGTGGTCATGTTCAGCCTGAAAGGCAAACTGATCATCGGCATTCCGCTGGATGTCGTGCGCATCGCCATTCCATTGCTGATCTATTTTGTGGTGATGTTCGTGTTCTCGTTTTTCATGTGCATGCGCCTGGGTGCCGGTTACGAAAAGAGCGCCACGCTTTCATTTACCGCAGCCAGCAACAACTTTGAACTGGCCATCGCTGTGGCCGTGGCGGTATACGGCATCAACTCGGGTGTCGCTTTTGCGGCAGTCATTGGGCCGCTGGTTGAAGTGCCGGTGATGATCGGTCTGGTCAATGTTGCGCTATGGTTTCAGCGGAAGTATTTCGTTCCGACGTCAGCCCGCTCGCTTGGCCGCGGATAGGAAGATTCGCAGGAACAGTTATGAACACAAGACTATCTCGCGACGAACTGCTTCGCCTGTACCCCGCCGAACGCGGCCGATTGGTGGCGAGCCTGGCGCAGCTGGTCGGTCCGACGGAAGCCGAGGACTTGGCCAACGAAACGCTGTTGCGGGCACTGACAGCGGTTGACGGTTTCCGTGGCGAAGCGGCGCTGGGCACCTGGTTGCACCGCATCGGCGTCAATCTCGCCTACGATCTGTTGCGACGACGGGATCGCAGCCCCGTCCTGCCCGCGGAACAAGCTGTCGATGAGCCGGAAGAAGTGATCGACGCCGCCATTGGCGAACACCTCGAACACCTCGAACATCTCGAACAACGGCAGATGAGCCAGTGCGTCTCGGCACTGCTGGCGAAGTTGCCGGCTCACCAGCGTGTCCCGCTGGTGCAGGCGGACATGCTCGACCGGACAGCGTCGGAAATTGCACAGGATGCGGGCATCAGCGTGGGCAACGCCAAGATTCGGCTGCATCGGGCTCGCCACGCCTTGAAAGTGGCCTTGGAGACACATTGCGACTTTCACCACCGGGAAGCCGGCGTGCTCTGCTGCACGTTGAAAACGGAACGCTAGTGAGTCCTCCCGGGCTCTGCGGGACCCGGTGTTATCCGACACAAATGTTACGAACAAAAGGAAATTCCATGAAGAAGAAGCTTGAAGTTTTTGATCCCGCCATGTGCTGTTCCACCGGGGTTTGCGGCGTGGAAGTCGATCCGGTCTTGGTCCAGTTCGCCGCCGACCTGCAATGGCTGGCGGAGCATGACATCCAGGTCAAGCGCTACAACCTTTCCCAGGAACCGCAGGCTTTCGTCGGCAATCCCGAGGTCGTCAGGGAGATGGAAGCGGGGATGGATCGCTTGCCCATATTGGTGGTGGATGGACACATCGTTTCCACCGGCATGTATCCCTCGCGTATCCAACTGGTGCAGAAGCTGGGAATCGCCCTGACAACCGCCGAGAAGCCGCCTATCAAAGTGGTCGCCGAGGGTTGCAATCCCAAGTCCGGCTGCTGCTGAGCATGTCAGCATGACATTGCCGGGCGTATCCACTCGCCACCTGTTTTTTACTGGCAAAGGCGGCGTTGGCAAAACTTCGCTGTCCTGCGCCACCGGCCTGGCGCTGGCCGATGCCGGCAAACGCGTGCTGATCGTGAGCACCGATCCGGCGTCCAATCTGGATGAAGTGCTGGGCGTAAGCCTCGGTGCGCAACCGACGGCCATCCCTGGAGTCATGGGCCTTTACGCACTCAACATCGACCCCGAAGCAGCGGCCAGAGACTATCGCGAGCGGATGGTCGCCCCCTATCGAGGCATTCTCCCGGCCGCAGCGATTGCCAGCATGGAGGAGCAGTTCTCCGGCGCCTGTACGGTCGAAATCGCCGCCTTCGACGAATTCTCCAAGCTCCTCGGTCAACCGCAAGTGACGGCAGAGTTCGACCACGTGATTTTCGACACGGCGCCGACCGGCCACACCTTGCGGCTGCTCACGCTACCTTCGGCCTGGAGCGAGTTTATCGCTTCCTCGGATAGCGGCGCATCCTGCCTTGGGCCGCTGGCCGGATTGGAAAAGCAAAAGTCGCTGTATGCCGCTACTGTGGCGCGGCTCTGCGATCCTGCCAGCACCACCGTCATCCTCGTCAGTCGTCCGGACACCTCGGCCTTGCGTGAGGCGGAACGCACGCGGGCGGAGCTGGTTGAACTCGGCGTCAGCAACCTGCAGTTGGCTATCAATGGCCTGTTCTCCACCGAAACCACGGCTGACACCATCGCCAATGCCATGATGCAGCGGGCCGACTCGGCACTGGCGGCGATCCCCGCCGGATTGAGCCACTTGCCGCGCACGGTGACTTCCTTCCTGCCGCTGGGTACTGTGGGGCTGCCTGCCTTGCGCCAGATGGCTCATCCGGATCAGGCCAACTTGTCGGTTCCCTCCGATGTGGCGACGACGCAGCTGCCTGGACCGCTCAGCGTGTTGGTCGATGAAATCGCCAAGGCCGGCAGCGGCGTCATCATGGCCATGGGCAAGGGGGGCGTGGGCAAGACCACGGTTGCTGCCGCCATCGCCATGACGCTCGCCCGACGCGGCTTTCCCGTCCAGCTTTCGACGACTGACCCGGCCGCCCACCTGGATGCCGCTGTGGGCGAGGCCATTCCACTCCTGACGGTAAGCCGCATCGACCCGTCCGTGGAAATCGCCCAATACACGGCAGAGGTGCTCGCCAAGGCCGGGAGCAATCTCGATCCGAACGGCCGCACCATGCTCGAAGAAGACTTGCGTTCACCCTGCACCGAGGAGATCGCCGTATTCCGCGCCTTCGCGCGGGCTGTCGATGCCGGCAAGGAAGGCTTTGTCGTCCTCGATACGGCACCCACTGGCCACACCATACTGTTGCTCGATGCCGCCGAGTCTTACCACCGGGAAGTCCTGCGCACCCAGGGCGACATGCCGGAAGCCGTGCGCAGCCTGCTGCCACGATTGCGCGATGCGGATTACACCAAGGTATTGATCGTGACCCTGCCCGAAGCCACACCGGTGCATGAAGCCGAACGTCTGCAAAACGATCTTGCGCGCGCCAAGATTCAGCCGTTTGCCTGGGTAATCAACCAGAGCCTGCTGGCCAGCGGCACCCGCAATCCCTTACTGGCCCAGCGCGGTCACTACGAGGTTCCCTTCATCCGGCGGGTGGCCGATCGACTCTCATCCCGCTGCGCCCTGATTCCCTGGCTGCCCGAAGCGCCGATTGGCGCAAAGGGTTTGGCGCAATTGACCGAGTAATCGATGCGACTTGAATCGACGCTGACCTGCCCGATCTGCGGCCACCAGAAAAGCGAAACTTGGTTGTCTGAAAGAGCATGGCGCCAGCAGACAATGAATTTACCCCGTAAATATAAATAATATGGGGTAAATCTGCAGTGAGTGATATAGTTACCCTATGGAAACGATAAATATGGGGTAAATTCTGGAACCTAAGTTATATCGAGAACATGAACTGGCTTTCCGCACCCAGTATGCGGAATTGAAGGAACGGACGCTCGCGGCAGGAACCTTGCTGCCGGGCACGCCTGGTTCGCTCGCTTTGCGCTCGGGGACGGGTTATTCGTATTGGTATCGCGTCTTCTATCCTGTGCCGGGAAAACCGTGGGAGGACTTGGTCTGCAAAGACGGAGACGGTGCGGCGCTTAAGGAAATGCGAGCGCGCATGGCGTTCAGCGAGTGGGCAGCGACCCAGGTGTCCTCATTGCGCAAGCTGGGTTTTCAGGTTGCCGACAAATCTGTGGCGCGGGTGCTGGTGGAACTGCATAACCGGCAAGCGTTTGAGGCTGGCTTGGTGCTGGTGGGCACTTTGGGCTATATGGCATGGTTGAACGAGTTGGGAGCCGTTGCGGTAGCGGCCCGGACGCTCGACGTGGACTTGGCCCGACGGCAGCAACTCAGGCTAGGGGTGCCGCTGCCGTTTCTGGCCACGATGCACGCGACGGGGTTGCCATTTGCGGCAGTTCCGGGATTGCCATCAACGGAGCCGTCGACCTCGGTCAAACTCCCCGGCGCGCAAGGTCTGCGGGTCGACATGCTGGCCCCCGGCAAGGTACTCGGGGCAACGATCAATATTCCGGAACTGGAGTGGTCGGCGCAGGGCGTACCTTTCTACGACTATTTGCTTGATGCTCCGGAACCAGGCGCAATGCTGGCAGGGGGCCACTGTATTCCGGTTCGTCTGCCCCAAGCCGCCCGGTTCGTGTGGCACAAACTTTATTCGAGTACCCAGAGACATGGCTTCCCTGAGAAAGCCGCCAAAGATCAGAGGCAAGCCTTGATTCTTGGCGCTGTACTCATGGATACCGACGCTCATGCACTCCAACTTGCCTTTAAGGCCATGCCTGCATTGATGATCGCCGCCCTCAGACCGCTGGCGAATTCTCTATCCAGCCGAGCACAGGAACATCCGGCGCTAAGGGACACGCTATGTAAATGCCTGGGCGACTTGGATTCAACGCATTAACTAACGCCTACTGGTTGTTGAGGGAGGGCGTTTTTGTCTCATTACCTGCCATATGGTTATGCCACTCAAATGGATGGACAGGGGGAATGGTGGCGGCTAAAATTGCACTTAAATACTGCAATTATCTCAATGAAAAAAGCAAATCTCACTTTTACGGGACAGGTCGGCCGCTGCGGTGACCGTGAGGTTTTCATCGGTTTTGCTACCGCTGCCGAACTCAGCCAGATCAGTTTTCCAGATATCCTGGATGAAGTAACAGGCAGAGGCTACCAGCGTCGATTCCATCGCGGACACAGCCTTGAGTTCAAGCGGTACATCCAACGACCAGGGGCGACCACGATTCCTCTGACCTTTAATCTCCGCCCAGGACTGCGGGGATGGGAGATAAGGAAAGAACTCTCAGGGGCAACACTTATCGTCGACCCTGGCAAAGGTCCGGTCATGGCTCAGGTTGATTGCCAGCACCGTCTGGGCTATTTGCGTGAGAGTCCAATTCCCTTCGCGTTCATGACCTATGTTGGTTTAGGTATTGAAGAAGAAATGGAGATATTCCGGGTCATCAACGGCAAGGCTAAAGGTTTGAGCGGGAGCCTTCTCGATTACACGGAAGCGCGGTTGGTTGAGGACGACTTGAAGACGGCTAAGCCTGAGTTGTTCCTAGCCTTGGTTCTACATGAAGATCAAAACTCGCCCTGGTATCAGCGACTCGACCTTGGTGGCAACCGAACCACTGCGCCGATGCGCGTCGCTTCGCTTCGAACCATGCAAAAGGCTGCTCGCCGCTTCTTGCGGGAAGCGGAACTCACCAACAAAGATGTTGACGAAGTTATTGCGGCAAAGTTGATTGAGTTCTGGAAGGCAGTGTCGCTGGTGCTTGCTGAAGAGTGGGCGCATCCACGTCAGAACATGCTGGTCAAGGGTATCGGAGTGTATTGCCTGATGAGCCTGGCTGGCGAGTTGTATCGGGAAGCAATCAGTAAGGGAGAGCGTTGCGATCGCGATTATTTCACTTCTGCGCTATCCGGTTTCGTTCATTCCATCGACTGGTCGAATCAGGGACCGCTCAAAGGCTTCGGTGGCGCCAGTGGCGCCGATGCCGCGCTGGGGCTCCTGCGGCAGTTACGTTCGAAAGTAAACGTCGGGTATATGACCTATGGCAAACAAGAACATTCTGCTCATTGAGCCAGGGTACAAGAACAAGTATCCACCGTTGGGCTTGATGAAGCTCGCGGCCTACCACGGGCCGCATGGCAAGAGGGATAAGGTCAAGTTCATCAAGGGCGACCAGGATCGTTCTGTAGCCAACATAAATTGGGACCGCATCTATGTGACGACGCTCTTTTCCTTTGAATGGAAGGAAATCTCCAAGTCCGTTGACTACGCTATCGCCATTGCCAAGGGTGATACGACTAGAGTATTCGTGGGTGGCATTGCCGCCTCGCTGATGCATGAGCGTTTCGTGGCGGAAATACGCTGGCGTGGTGTGCGTTTCATCAGTGGTCTGCTCTCCGCATCGCCTTCCGAGTCGCTGCAACTAGACGATTTTGCCGAAGAGCTGTATTCAGATGATTTCACTGGAACGCCAATTGAGGACTTGGTCCCCGATTACTCGATCCTCGATCAGATTCGTGACCAGTACGTTTATCCAGTTCATGATGCTTACTTTGCGTATGCCTCGCGCGGTTGTGTCCGCAAGTGCCATTTCTGCGGAGTGCCTAAGCTGGAAGGTGACCAACGGGATGCCCAGTCAATAACTGAATTGATAAAGGCCATCAGCGCGCGACATGGAGAAAAACGCGACTTGATGTTGATGGATAACAACGTCGTGGCCTCTCCGAATTACCGGAACATCATCGCCGAAATACGGGATAACGGATTTCATAAGGGTGCCTTCTTTCGACGCCCTGGTAAACCCGCAGCTCAGCGTCGCGTCGATTTCAATCAGGGGGTTGATGCGCGCATCCTTTGCAAGGACAAGATGTACTTGCAGGAGATGGCAACTATTGCAATCAAGCCACTACGGATTGCATTCGACCATCTAGGGCTGCGCAAGGCATACGAGACGGCAATCAATATGGCGCACGATGTCGGATTGGACGATCTCTCGAATTACATGCTTTACAACTTCAAGGACACCCCGGCTGACCTTTATCAACGAATGAGGATCAACATCGATCTAAATCAGAAGCTGAACATCAGAATTTTTTCCTTTCCAATGCGCTATCAGCCGACAGACAGTATTGATCGGTCACATTTCGGAGAGCATTGGAACAGGTATTACCTGCGTTCAATGCAGATCATCTTGCAGGCAACGCATGGAATTGTCAGTGGAGCCCCAGAGTTCTTCTTCAAAGCCTTTGGAGAAAATACCGAGGAATTTGAGAAGCTACTGCTTCGCCCACAGCATTTCTTGTTTAATCGCTTCTGGTACGACTTCAACGAGGGTAAAGACAAGCTTCAGGAATTCCAGGCCCAGTTCAGCCGCTTGTCGGCAGGTGAACGCCGTGACTTGGCGAATCTTCTGTCCAGTACAACACCCAGTGGATTTGCAGGGCTAATTGGTAAAGCAGACTCTCCAAAGGTCAATAGCATTCTTGCCTACTACACACCTCTTCCGAAGAACGAGGAAGCTGAAATCTGGTCCGTGATGAGACAACGGTTGCAAGAAAACAAGAAGGCCGGTTTCGTGATTCCTGAAGACGAATTGGTTGAAGATGCAGGCTTGGCGGAGGCAGTCTAGCCCTATCCTGGTAGTCCGCATTTACAGAAAAGAACGATGACACTCACTGCAATCAATATTACGGCCAAGTCGAAGACTCTGATCGACTCTGACATAGTTGTGGGTAAGGATATCTTGGAGTTGCTAGCCAATGCGATGTACGTTGACCCGCTGACAATTTATCGCGAATACATCCAAAACGCTGCTGATTCCATCGACGAAGCGCGCCAAGCCGGGTTGTCCATGGATGATCCGAACATCATCATTACATTGGACCACGCAACTCGAACCGTTCGTATTCGTGATAATGGCGAGAGTATTCACAATTCAGAGTTTGTGAAACGGATTACCGCCATCGGCGCGAGCCACAAGCGCGGTACAAACTTGCGCGGTTTTCGAGGCATAGGAAGACTTTCTGGACTCGGTTATTGCCAGGAATTGATATTTAGAGGAAAGGCTGAGGGCGATTCCAAGATTGTTGAGGTAATCTGGAACAGTCGAGCCCTTAGAGAAAAGTTACGCGACCTAAACTATGCCGGTAGCCTAGTCGACATCATTCGAGAAATTGTCACCTACACGGAGAAGCCAGTTACAGACAAGGCTAAACGTTTTTTTGAGGTAGAACTACGCAAGGTCGGCCGTCTCAAGAACGACCTGTTGATGAATGAGGAGTTGATTCGCTCGTATCTATCTCAGGTGGCGCCGGTTCCATTTCATCCAGACTTCGCCTACGGCGAGCAGATTCAGTCATTCTTGACGGATCGTGGCGTCCGTTCCCCTATCCGTATCGAACTCAACGACAATGCCGGCCAAATTTACCACCGTGGTCGGAATTCCATCACGTTTAATCCGAATATCACCGACAATCTCCGTGGCATCGAGTTTGTTGAAATTGCTGGCGACGATGGTGAACTCTTGGCATTCGGCTGGATTTGCGACCATGCATACATGGGCGCGATCCCGAAAAAGCTTGGTTTTGGCGGGATACGTTTACGTGCCGGGAATATCCAAGTGGGCGATGAATCGCTACTTGCACCGCTCTATCCTGAACAGCGTTTTGCGTCTTGGGCAATTGGTGATATTCACGTCTTAACCAAGAAGATCATTCCTAACGGGCGTCGTGACGATTTTGAGCATACCGTCCATTACACATGGCTTCAATCGGAATTGACGACCAAGGCAGGGGAACTGGCGCATAGAATTCGGACGCGCTCGCAGCAACGCCAACGTCTACGTAATGTCCAAATTCACTTTCAGGCAGTAGACGACTGGGTTGGATTGGCGAACAAGAACGAGACGCCATTGCTGCTAAAGAAGGCATTGCTGGAATTGACGGAGGAACATGTCCATAAGGCCACGAAAGAAGTCATGAAACTCGCAGATGGTACCGACGATCATTCGATGGCATCGATTCGTCTAAAGGAATTATCCAATGGCATCAGGAGTCTCGGCAATAAAGTCGAGCACGCCGATCAATCGGCAACAGCAATTTTCTCAAGAGCTACGGAGACGGCGCTGCTAAAGGCGCTGAAGGTTGTGCTATCAAACGCACGCTCAGCAAAGGTAGGAACCAAGACTGCGTTGGATATTATTGAAGCAGTAAGCAACCGTAAGGTCTGAGTGTGAATTGTTATGCGGTCGCAGTTGCTGCAATCTTTTCCTTTACTAGGGCATGAATCTCTCGAACGGAGGCGACCTCGTCCTTCGAAATAATTCCTTTCTCAGGATGATGAGTTGTCTGCCTGATTGAGTTCAGCCGACCAATCCATCGTACTCTTTCAGATTTGTTGCCTTTGCCATAAAGATCATAGCGTTTTTCAAAAAACTCCCAGTTATGAGGAACTATAGTCTGGTAGTCGGCTAACGACAGATACTGCCAAACTTCATTTTTCCCGTCATCACGGTTTTGCTGTCCAAGACATTTTTCTCTTGTGGCCTGAGGGACGCCTTTCCACCACCACTCCTTTTCGTGTTCTCCATAATGCTGCTGGAGAGTGTGTATCACGTCGCCAAAAAGTATTTCGTTAACCTCATCTATGAGTATTCGAGCAACGCTAGTGCCTTCCTTGTCACGTGTTCCAAGATACTCTTGTAATTCCTTGTTTGTAAATTGCGGATGGCTTTCGGAAATAATACCCATCATTCCCAAACAGTTCTTTTTTACACCATCAAGAGCTTGCCGCGAGCGAAAGTTCTGAATTTCGCTCGGATCGGCGTTTGCAAAAAAATTCACAAGCGGTTGAGCGTAGGGTGTCACCTTCTCCAGAATTTCTTCCGCGTCCATTGCGCTTGCCACAAGGTGGTCGTGTTTCTCAAAGAAGATGACGATTTCTCTCAATAGCCTGAAAAGTGCGCGTAAGCCATTATTGGTGCAGAGAAAGCCACCTTTTGCATCACCCAGTTGCCAGTTGCCCGGAGCGCCTTTCGCGAAAAGATTGAGATAACCTGAAAGAACATCGGCCGCTTTCTCCGTGGTGAGTTCCATATCTCCGGATAAGTGGCTCATCGGTCCAACTTGAATTACCGGGGGATTGGGCGGCGCTTGGGTTACGACCCCAAGGAAGCGGTTTTCTTTTATTCCATCTGCAAGCGATGTGAGACTCAGACAGCGGGAGGTATCCTTGTCCTTGGAAACGGTTACAACTCGGTTTTGAACCGGAGAACCCGGAAGTTCGTCCAATCGCAGTGCAACCCTTGAGTATTGAGCCTCCAACCTCTCAGCCGGGTCCTCCGAACCATAGTGAAGATTCGAATAGATTTCATTCATAAGACTCCGCGAAACTTTCACTTGCTCGCAATTGATATCAATAAATAGTTGCATCTCCTGAGGTGCCGGCAAATTTTCATAAGCCAGAACAGGTATCACTTGATTTTTGGAGCGCTCAGAAAAGGCAAAACCATAAAGCCTATGTTGGCCGTCGATAACCCATGCAGACCCATATTGTCCTGGAAGGGTTAGTGTTCCAAATGTAGTATGGTCAAAGCTCTCAATCTTCTTAAATCTGAGCTGGTTCCGCTTGGTCTTAAAATTGATAACTATGTTGGTCGGGAATTGCCCGCCGTTGTCGATAAACGTGGCAATGTTCTTTAGTCGGGATGGTTTGACCATACGCTGGTATGTATCGAGGTCATTTGCTCCATTCCCCTTATGGCTGATATAGGAAACCTTGAGAAGGTCAAACGGTGAAATTAGAAAGTTGTAGAAAGTGATCCCACCCATACTGCCCTTGGTTGCCGGCAATTCAAATCGTAAGCCGTCAACTCCTTCGCCACTAAGGTATCTGGCTAAGAATTGATAGCGGGCAGCTTCCTTAAGATAGCTGGTTAGTTTGTTGTAGTACGCAATGTCTTGCTCAGTAATGATACCGATGCTCGCCTCGGCTGCTCGGTCTTTGTCGGCTTTACGCCAATCAACATTTCTTGTGGCGATTGCCCACTTCACTTTTAGTTTTGGGTTTCTGCCATAGTGCGCATGTACAGCCTTTATTACATCTTCACGAATCCCATTGATCTTATCGATTAATCCCTTGATAGGTTTCTGATGATGCTCTTGGGCATGTGTGCATTCAACAATAAAGACAGTTTCATCGTCTTTGGCAAAGATGTCGATCTGACGAGCGGGCGCATTGTCTCCAAGCTTTATGGTGAAGTTCCGGTCAGCGTTTAATTCTTTGAAGCCCAGCCTGTACAGAAGGCTCCAGATGTCATCCTCAAGCTGGCGATCATTTGGCTTCGCCTTTGTTAGCCGAACCGATTTCTTGTTCCATTTCGCGACCGACCAACCATCCTGCTCTTCTCCCTGTACCTTTGTAACAAGAGCACCCTTGCTGGCTGCTGTGACCGTCTTTTCATCTACGCTTCTTGAGCGAAGGCTGTTGATCTTTTTAGCTGGGTCACCAGAAACAAGTCCATCTGTGAAGCTAGCCATATATCCCTCTATCCAGCCATTTCTATTGATTCAGCCCTAAGAAAGGGCGCCCCCTGATCGGCCTTGCTAGTCACTCGAACGCATAGTGATCTTCTGCGCCTGAAGAGGATCACCGGCATCAGTTTCCCGGCTGTCCATTTCTAATGAACTGTCGATAAGCAATTATGCCATCGGAAGGCATATTACCGTAGTGGATATTGAGTTTTGGGATACCAATGCGTGAGTCATGTTGAGGAAGACTCATATCGTCGCGCCTCGCGACTAATAATTCTTTGGCATAGACCTTGTGGAAGTACGAAACATTGGAGATTCAAAACGGAGTGAGTCACGCGGCTTCACCGGCAATCAGCCTGACACATTCATCCATGAGCGAGCGACCTACTTCCGACAGATTGTTCTGGGAAAGCGACTCCATCATCTCGTGTGCGGTATAGAGCCCGGCTTCGCGAGTCAGGGAATCAGCAATCTTTCGCGCAAGCTGATCGCTGAGTTCTGATAGGTGCTTTCGCTGTTCCATCGGCATGGTGCGTTTGGAACGGGTCAGCCAATCGGCACACAAGGTTGCACCTTGGGCTTTGGACAGCCAATGCCCGTGGTCGTAGAAGGCGGTCAGCCGCTCTGCGACCAAGGCAAAAACAATTGCCGATTGCGTCCCACGCTCTGATCCCGATAACAGCGAGGTTGCCTTATCCATGGAACATCCCGTGGCTTGATATTAGAAGCGGAAATAATCGCGCATCACTTTAGTTCAGCTATTTCGCGTCAACCTGTCCCCATAGTCCAGCTTACTTGCGGCAATTCCTTATAGTCCAGTTATTTCGCGGCTCGCGACTAACGATTATTGGGCTAAGGCTCGATAATAGTGCGAAATATTGGAGATTCGAAGCAGAGTAAAAGGGAAAGCAAATTCGAAATTTTCCCGTCGGTCGCTTCAACAACCTTTGGCCGAAAAAAACCCCAAGGATTTGATTCCTTGGGGTTTCGTCACATAGATACCGGAAGCTAGTCCAGCTTATTCGCGTCAACCAGTCCAGCTATTTCTGCAAATCGACAACCAGCTTATTCGCATCACCACCCTCAGCCGCAACTCCCCACCGCGCCGCAGGCGCTGCAGAAGTCGCAGCCATCCTTGCGGATCACCGTGAAATTGCCACATTCGGCACACAGCGCGCCCCGCATGATCTTCGATACGCCCTTTTCCTGCGGGGTTTCGAGGATGCCCATCTCGCGCGTCGGGTAGCCGTTCTCGTCGAGGATACCGAGCATCGCGTAACGGTGCATGATCAGCCGCGCGATGTAGGCCACCGTCGACGGCCAGTTCTGCTGGCGGCGCGTGCCGGGAATGAAGGCCATGAAGTCGCCGAGCGGCTCGGGATAGTTGAGCAGCTTGCGTAATTTCATGCCGATCCAGGCCGGGTCCATGACGCGCATATCGAGCGATAGCAGTTTGGTCAGGCCGTCCAGGGCGCGCGGATAGTTGCCCGACAGCCATACCGAATACGGCCGCGTGACGCCGTCGGGCAGGGTGATTTCCTTGAGGCCCAGCACGAACTCCTCGCCTGAAGCCGGGTTGCTGATGTCCACCGTCCACGACAAGGTGCCATCGGTGCCGGTCTTCGGCTCATCGCGGCTGAACATGGTGTCGATTACCGGCGTCGGGTCGTTGCCTTCGAAGGCGCCGATGCGCTCGCAACGGTAACGGATCACCTGGGCCACGGCGGAGACGACGCCGGGCATGAGCTTTTGTTCGCCATGCGGCGGGAAGGGCATGTTGAAGGGTTCATCGCCGATGGTCTTGGCCAGCACATCGAGTTTCAGCTTCAGCCAGCCCCGGTCGTTGGCGCGCATGTCCATCGACAGCGTCTTGGCCACCGCCCCCAGACCACGCGGTTGTTCGGAACCGTTGACCCAGACCTCGAAGGGAACTTTCTTGCCGTTCGCGATATGCCCGACGAACAGTGCGAATTCGCCATGCGGCGTTTCGATCATGTAAGTCCATGCGGAATTGCCGTCAGTCAGCCGCGGCCGGCCCGGCCAGCGCAGCGAAGCCAGCACCGGCGCCGGCAAGGAGCCGATCGACAGGCGGCGATTGGCTCCGCTGATGACGACGTCCTGAGGCTGTTTTTTCTCTGCGGCCTTGCTGTCGGCAACCGACAGCACGCTGCCCAGCACTGCGTTCGGCCGATAAGTGGCCAGCCCTTTCAGGCCGGCTTTCCAGGCGGCCATATAGAGATTCTCGAACTCGGCGTAGGGATAGTCTTCCGGCACGTTCACCGTCTTCGATATCGAAGTGTCGATATACGGCGCTACCGCGGCAACCATGTCCTTGTGGGCTTCTGCCGAGATATCCAGCGCCGTCACGAAGTAGTCCGGCAGCTTCGTCACATCGCCGCCGACGTGCTTGTAATAACGCCAGGCATAGTCCTCGACCGCGTATTCCTTGAAGGTGCCGTCGACCATGCGTTTCTTGCGCGTATACACCCAGGAGAAAGGCGGTTCGATGCCGTTGCTGGCGTTGTCGGCGAAGGCCAGCGAGATCGTGCCGGTCGGCGCGATCGACAGCAGATGGGAGTTGCGGATGCCGTGCTTGCGGATCTGTTCCTTGATCTCGACCGGCAGGCGCGAGGCGAAATTGCCGCCGGACAGATACATGTCGGCGTTGAACAACGGGAAGGCACCGCGCTCCTTGGCCAGTTCGACCGAGGCAAGGTAGGCGCGGTCGCGCAGATATTCGGATATTTTGGTGGCTGTGGCGCGTGCCTCGTTGGTGTCGTAGCGCTGGCGCAGCATGATCAGCGCATCGCCGAGCCCGGTAAAGCCGAGACCGACACGGCGCTTGGCCTGGGCTTCGGCCGACTGCTGGGGGAGCGGCCAGTGGGTGGCATCGAGCACATTGTCGAGCATACGCACCGAGGTATCGATGACTTTGCCGAAAGCGGCGAAATCGAACGTCGCCTGCTCGGTGAACGGCGCGCCGATGAACGGCGTCAAGTTGATCGAACCCAGGCAGCAGCAGCCGTAGGGCGGCAGCGGCTGTTCGGCGCAGGGATTGGTGGCCTCGATGGTTTCGCAGTAAGACAGATTGTTGTCGCGGTTCATGCGGTCGAGGAACAGAATGCCCGGTTCGGCATGATCGTAGGTCGAACGCATGATTTGTTCCCACAGGTCGCGGGCCTTGAGCTTGCGGTAGACCCACGATCCGCTGCCGTCTTCTTCGCGCTGGTAGGCGCCGGTGGTCAGGAAGTCGGCCGACGGCTTGGCCTTATGGACCAGTTCCACCTCGCGGTCGTTTTCGACGGCGCGCATGAATTCGTCGGTCACCCCAATCGAGATATTGAAGTTGGTGAGATCGCCCTTGTCCTTGGCGTGGATGAATTCCTCGATGTCGGGATGGTCGCAACGCAGCACGCCCATTTGCGCCCCCCGGCGACTGCCGGCGGATTCCACCGTCTCGCAGGAGCGGTCGAACACCCGCATGTAGGAGACCGGGCCGGAAGCGCGCGACTGCGTACCCTTGACGTGGGCGCCGATCGGGCGGATCGAGGAGAAGTCATAGCCGACCCCACCGCCGCGTCGCATGGTTTCGGCGGCCTGCTGCAAAGCGGTATATATGCCGGGGCGGCCATCGACGACTTCGGAAATCGAATCCCCCACCGGTTGCACGAAACAGTTGATCAGCGTGGCGCAAAGGTCGGTTCCGGCGGCGGAGTTGATGCGGCCGGCCGGCACAAAACCGTTCTCCTGCGCTTCGAGAAAGGCGGTTTCCCAGAAGGCGCGTTTATCTTCGGTTTCGACCGAAGCCAGGGCGCGGGCAACACGCATGCGGACCTCAGTGACATTCGACTCATTGCCTTTGGCATATTTTTCGATCAGCACGAGGCCCGTGATTTCTTGCGGTGCTGGCTGGTTTTTTTGTTCAACTGATTGATTTGAAATGGTTTCACCGGTGCGGAGCTTGTTTGAATTCATAGTTATTCCCGGGGAAGTTCGGCGATAGGAGTTGGAAAGCATACCCCCGGTTTCTGTCGAAGGAAAGTGAAAAATTTACACTCT
Source organism: Sterolibacterium sp. (assembly GCA_041674385.1). GTDB lineage: Bacteria > Pseudomonadota > Gammaproteobacteria > Burkholderiales > Rhodocyclaceae > JACRAR01. The sequence goes on along the minus strand of JBAYVU010000004.1, from coordinate 89,352 downwards.
TTAAAAATCAGATAATTAGGGAATTATCTAGTGGCGCGCGCCGATTCGTGCCACTATATGTAGTAGGTATTTTCGAGAAAAACAGAGAAAATTCAGGCTATTGGATCAAAGCTGCGGTATGGCGGGCGATCATCCATTCTTCGTTGGCCGGCAGGACCAGCACACTGACCTTGCCGGTCGCCAGGGAAATGCATGTGTCATTGTTCGCGTTCGCCCTCGGGTCGAGCTCGATACCTAGCCAGCGGGTTGCCGCGCAGACTGTCTGCCGTACCGGCGCGGCATGTTCGCCGATGCCGCCGGTGAACACCAAGGCATCCAGTCCGCCCAGCGCGGCGGCCAGCGAGCCCAGTTCGCGGATGATGCGGTAGCAAAACAGTTCCACCGCTTCGTGGGCTTCGACACACTCCGAGGCGAGCAGCACGCGCATGTCCGGGGAAATGCCGGAGACGCCGAGCAAGCCGGATTCCTTGTACAGCAATCGGGTCAACGCCTTGGCGTCCATGCCTTGGTAATCCATGAGGTACAGCATCACGCCCGGGTCGAGGCTGCCGGTGCGGGTACCCATCATCAGGCCCTCGACGGCAGTGAAGCCCATGGTCGTGGCGATGCTCTTGCGGTTGCGCATGGCGCACATGCTGGCGCCGTTGCCGAGATGGGCGACCACAACACGACCATTCGCGCGGCCATTCGCGCACCCCGCATCGAGATGCTCGGGGAGCACCTCGGCGATATATTCGTAGGACAGTCCGTGGAAACCATAGCGGCGCACGCCCTGTGCCGTGATGGCGCGCGGCAATGCAAACAGCTGGGCGACCGCAGGCTGGCTACGGTGGAAGGCGGTATCGAAACAGGCCACCTGCGGCAGGTCTGGCAGCAGTTCGGCGACGGCGCGAATTGCATCGAGGTTGTGCGGCTGATGCAGCGGCGCGAGCGGGATGAGGCGGGCCAGATCGGCGCGGATCGCCGCGTCGAGGCGGATCGGCAGAGCGTATTGTTGTCCGCCATGTACCACACGGTGTCCGGCCGCGCACAATGTCATGCCATTATCATGGTCCTTGAGCCAGTCGAGGAGGTGGTTCAGCGCAATGCGATGCGGGTCGCCGCGCCCGCCCCGCAGGCGGCCGAGGTGCTGGTCGGTGAGCACATTATTGGCGGAGTCGCTGGCTTTCAGGTGGGGGCCTTCGGGGCTGCTGGCGTCGATGGCGTCGATCTGGCCGGAGATTGCCGGACGGCGGTCGACTTGTCCGCGGCCGGAATACTGAAACAACGCGAACTTGATCGAGGATGAGCCCGCGTTGAGAACCAGAATTGCGTCAGCCATGACTCATATCTGCCGGCGTTTGGCATGCGCCATGACTACCGCGATGGCGCACGAAGCGGTGCGCGTCTCGGCCGTATCGGCGCGGCTGGTCAGCACGATCGGCACTCGCGTGCCGAGTACTATGCCGGCGGAAAGCGCGTCGGCGAGATATTCCAACTGCTTGGCCAGCATATTGCCCGACTCGATGTCCGGCACCACCAGAATGTCGGCTTGGCCCGCCACGGCCGAGCGTATCCCCTTGGTCTTGGCAGCGACGATCGAGACGGCATTGTCGAAGGCCAGCGGACCGTCGAGGATGCCGCCCTTGATCTGGCCGCGGTCGGCCATCTTGCACAACGCCGCCGCATCCAGTGTCGCGCGCATCTTCGGATTGACGGTTTCGACGGCCGCCAGGATCGCCACCTTGGGTTCGGCGATGTCGAGCATCTGGGCCAACTCGATCGCGTTCTGGACGATGTCGACCTTGTCTTCCAGGCTGGGCTCGACATTCACCGCGGCGTCGGTAATCATCAACGGCCTCGGGTAAGTCGGCACGTCCATCAGGAACACGTGGCTGATGCGCCGGGCGGTGCGCAGTCCGGTTGCCTTGTTGATCACTTCGCCCATCAGTTCGTCGGTGTGCAGCGAGCCCTTCATGAGTGCCTCGACCTGGCCCTCGCGTGCCAGGGAGACCGCGACCTCGGCCGCTTCATGGCTGTGCTGCGCGTTGATGACGCGGCAGTCGTGCAGGGACAGGCCGATTTGCTCGGCGAGCGCGCGGATTTTGTCTTCGGGGCCGACCAAGGTGGGGATGATCAGGCCTGCATCGCGTGCCATCAGCGCGCCCTTCAGCGATTCGGCATCGCAGGGATGTGCCACGGACATCGGGATGGCAGCCAAGCCTTTGGTGAAACTCAGCACGTGATCGTAGCGTGCCTTCCTGTCATTGATGGTGAATTCTGGCATGGCGATCCGGGCGCGCTTGATTTTTTCGCTCGGTGCCAACACTTCGGCTGTGCCACCGATCACCTTGAGTCCGTCCTGGTTGACGCACAGGCAGTCGAAAATAATGTGGCGGTTGTGGTCGAACTTCTTCTGGCAGGTGATCGTCACGGTGACGGTGTCGCCCAGCGTCACCGGTCTGGAGAAGTGCAAGGTCTGGTCGACATACACCGTTCCCGGGCCGGGGAACTGGGTGCCCAGCACCGTCGAAATCAGTGCGGCGCCCCACATGCCATGGGCCACCACTTCGCGGTACATCGACGAGTGCGCGTATTCCGGATCGACATGAGTGGGATTCACATCCCCCGACATGATGGCGTACAACTGGATATCTTCGGGACGCAAGGTGCGCGTGAGTGTCGCCCTGTCGCCGATCTTGATTTCGTCATAAGTACGATTTTCGATAAAGCTGAGCATCTCGCTTTGGGCCATGACGCACTTCCTTAGAAAACCTTGTCGATTTTCATTGTTACGCGGATGATGTTGCTATGCAATAATTATATGCGGCAGGTTTGACCGAGATCATGAGATGCCCATGTCTCGGGGATGGACTCTCATCGGTGTGCCTCTGTTATAGTTTGTTATAGTTATATCCCTGAATTGATTCAACTCACTTGTGTTTCTTGTGTAAAGCATCGTCCGCCAAGCATAAAGCCTATCTGAAGGAATATTAATCATGAATCTGCCCAATACAGCTTCAACGGACTCGATCCAACTGGACGCCAAAGGCAAGGATGTACTGCTGGAATGCTATGCGGATGGAGACATCCTGTTTTGGACCGATGACGGCATATGTCTCGAGTTCGACAGGAAAAATTGCTCACTCATCATCGCCGCGCTCAAGAAGCAAGAAAAGTTGCCGAAGAACCCCCGCGCGACGACTGCGGATCTGCTACCGTTTCAACGCTCAACGCGTCCGCTTGCGACCCCGAACCTTAACGATTCTGCCCAGCCAAATCCGGTAAAGCACAAGGAACCGAATCGCTCCGTGGCCAAGGAAGCACAAGGCTGGGGTGCCACCGTGATGCTCAACGGGAATGCCGTCAGGTATTACTACGACAAGCGGGATAGTGCGCGGGCCGCAATTCCCTCTCACCGGGTAGGCGAGGCCGGCCGGCTTGCCTGAGTCCGTGAGTCTGCCGTCGGTCTAGGCAACGCCACGTAGCGGCTGTGCGCAGCGGCTGAAAACCGGCCCGACAGCGAGGCGAAGGAATCGATCCGCCATCACCGAGCGCATGCCCCAGTCCATTTACAACAGCCGCCTGAAGCTGCTTTACGCCTGGTATACCGGCGCTTTCATCTTGTTCATCCTGCTTTTGACGACTGCCGAGCGTCTCGGCATGTCGCAGCGGATGATCGGCTATATCTTCATGTTCGCCACCATTGCCTTGTATGCCGGCATCGGCATGATGAGCCGCACCGCCGATATGGTCGAGTATTACGTTGCCGGACGGCGCGTGCCAGCCTTCTTCAACGGCATGGCGACCGGCGCCGACTGGATGAGCGCAGCCTCTTTCATCGGCATGGCGGGTACGCTGTATCACGATGGTTTTCAGGGGCTGGCTTTCATTCTTGGCTGGACGGGCGGCTTTTGCCTGGTGGCGCTGTTGCTGGCGCCTTACTTGCGCAAGTTCGGCCAATACACCATTCCGGATTTTCTCGGCGCCCGCTATGGCGGCAATTTCGCCCGCTTTGTCGGCGCAGTGATAGCGATACTCGCATCGTTTACCTATGTGGTGGCGCAAATCTATGGGGTTGGCCTGATTGCCAGCCGGGTGATCGGCATCGATTTCGAGATCGGCGCCTTTGTCGGCCTGGCCGGAATCCTGGTGTGTTCTTTCCTCGGCGGCATGCGTGCGGTCACCTGGACCCAGGTGGCCCAGTACATCATCCTGATCATTGCCTACTTGCTGCCGGTGATGATGCTGTCGCAAAAGGTGACCGGCATTCCCGTGCCCCAGCTCATGTATGGCAGTGTGTTGGAGAAACTCGGGGTCAAGGAAAAAGAGCTGTTCGACAGTCCCAAGGAAATCGAGGCGCGCACCAGCTTCAAGGCCAAGTCGGCAGAATTCGATGCGCAACTGACAAGCTTGCCGGCATCGCTGGACGCCGAACGCAAGAAATTGACCGAGAGGGTGGAGACGCTTAAGGATGCCAGTTATGCGCCTGCCCGGGAAATTTTCGCTGCCGAAAAGGCCCTGCGAGAATTGCCCAAAAACGAAGCCGAGGCACGCATCAAATGGGATGCTGCTGCGCGGGCCTATACCGAGAAATCGGTACGGCCGCAGGCCCATGCCGAGGCTTATCCAGGCACGGGCAAGGATGAAAAACCCCCCGACATTGCGCGGCGCAATTTCATCGCGCTGGTTGTCTGCCTGATGTTCGGCACGGCGGCGTTGCCGCACATTCTGATGCGTTACTACACGACCTACTCGGTACGCGAGGCGCGTACCTCGGTGTTCTGGTCGCTGTTTTTCATCTCGCTGCTGTATTTCACCGCGCCGGCTTATGCCGTGTTTGCCAAGTGGGAGGTATATAACCATCTGGTCGGCTCCAGCATCGCGGCATTGCCGAGTTGGGTTGCCTCGTGGGGCAAGGTTGGCCTGGTCGGCGTCGAGGACATCAATGGCGATGGCATTTTGCAATTGGCCGAACTGACGCTGACTCCCGACGTGATTGTATTGGCCACGCCGGAGATCGCCGGCTTGCCCTACGTGATTTCCGGCCTGGTGGCGGCAGGCGGCCTGGCGGCGGCGCTTTCCACCGCCGACGGTCTGTTGCTGACCATCGCCAACGCCTTGGCGCACGACATCTACTACAAGATGATCGACCGAACCGCCTCGACCCAGCGGCGCCTGCTGATTTCCAAGGCCATGCTGCTGGCGGTGGCGATAGTTGCCGCCTGGGTCGCTTCGCTCAAGCCGGACACTATCCTGCTGATGGTCGGCCTGGCCTTCTCGATCGCCGCGGCCGGTTTTTTCCCGGCGCTGGTGTGCGGCGTGTTCTGGCAACGCGCCAACCAGTGGGGCGCGATTGCCGGCATGGTGGCGGGGCTTTCCGTCACCTTGTATTACGTCGTGATTACCCACCCGTTTTTCGGCGGCTCGATGGCTGCCGCCTGGTTCGATATCCAGCCCATCTCCAGCGGCATCTTCGGCCTGCCGGTGGGCTTTGCCGCGATCGTCATCGTCAGCCTGCTGACCAAGCCGCCACCGGAAGATGTGCGGCACCTGGTCGAGAACGTGCGCTATCCGAGTCTGGACCACCTCGCATAAAATCGCGCGGTCGTTCCGGGTCGTAGTTGACAGGTGTCCGTTCGGTCACTATAGTTAAGTGAACGGACGCACACCATGCCGACGACGGAGCGCATAACATGACCGAGTACGAAAAAGACCGCGGCTATCTGGGACGACTCCAGGATTACTATGCCGACAATCGCCGCATTCCCTCTTACGCCAGGCTTGCCGAATTGATGGGCTTTGCTTCCAAGACGGCCTCGCTGAAACTGCTGGCGCGGCTGGAGTCGCAAGGCTTCATCGAGCGGGCTCCCGACGACGATGCCTGGATTCCATCCAAGCGTTTCTTCGAGCGCAACCTGGCGGAGGCATCCGTGCCGGCCGGTATGCCGACCTTGGCCAACGATGTCAGCGCCGAACCGTTCTTCGTCGATGATTACCTGATCCGCAAACCTTCACGCACTGCCATGATTCCCGTCAAGGGCGATTCGATGTGCGACGCCGGCATCAACGATGGCGATGTGGCCGTGGTGGAACGCGGCGGGGCCGCCAGCAAGGGCGATTTCGTGGTGGCCATCGTCGACAACGAATTCACGCTCAAGGAGCTTGGGCTAGAGCGCGGCAAGTTCATTCTCAAGCCGCACAACAAGGCCTACCCGGTGATCCGCCCGAAAGGCGCTCTCGAAATTTTCGGAGTGATGGTCGGCCTGATCCGACGATACAAACATTAACACTCTCCCATGGATCGTCGCATGACTTTGGGGGCAAGCGCTCTCCCGACGGAAAGACTTTTCGCCGGTCTGCCTTCGCCGGTCATTTCGTCGCTGGGTTGCCCGATGCTGATAAAGCCCGTGCCGGCGGGTTTTCCGTCGCCCGCGGATGACTATGCCGAAGGACGGATCGACCTCAACCAGCACCTGATCGCTCAGCCGGAGGCCACTTTCTTAGTGCGGGTGGCAGGCGACTCGATGGTCGGTTTCGGTATTCACGATGGCGACACGCTGGTGGTGGATCGCTCCGCCAAGCCGACCGACCGCAGCATCGTGGTGGCGGTGGTGGATGGCGAATTCACCGTCAAGCAGCTCTGTCGCCTGCCGGTCGGCTATCTGCTGCGGGCCGGCAGTTCGGCCCATCGGGACATTCTCGTTGGCGAGGAGCAGCAGCTCAGCGTCTGGGGTGTGGTGCGCTGGTCGCTGCACCCTCTGATGCAATGAGCTTCGCTTTGATCGACGGCAACAATTTCTTCGTTTCCTGCGAACGGGTGTTTAATCCCAGGCTGGAAGCGAAACCGGTGGTGGTTCTTTCCAACAACGACGGCTGTGTCGTCGCCCGTTCGGCCGAGGCGCGGATGCTGGGAATCAAGATGTGTGCCCCCTGGTTCCAGATGCGTAATTTCGCGAGGCAGCATGGCATCATCGCGCTGTCCAGCAACTATGAACTATACGCGGACATGAGCAACCGCCTGATGACGGTGCTCGGCGAATATTCCCCGCAGCAGGAAATCTATTCCATCGATGAATGCTTCCTCGGCCTGGGCGGTTTCGAACATTTCGACTTGGTGGCATATGGCCAGCGGATGCGCCGGCAGGTCAGGCAGTGGCTCGGTCTGCCGATCTGCATCGGTATCGCCGCCACCAAAACCCTGGCCAAGCTCGCCAACCATTGTGCCAAGAAGAACCTGGCCGGGGAGGAGGGTGTCTGCGATTTCATACGAATGACGGAAAGCGAACGGTCCGGGCTTTTCTCGACCATCGACAGCGGCGAGATCTGGGGTGTCGGCAAACAGTTGCGCGAGGGACTCAGGCGGCGCGGTATCGTCAGCGTGGAAAATCTGCGCCGGGCCGACGCCAAGACACTACGGCGCGAATTCTCGGTGGTGCTGGAGCGTACGGTCATGGAACTCAACGGCGTGCCCTGCCTCGGCTTCGAGGAAACGCCGCCCAACAAGCAGCAGATCATCTCCTCGCGCTCATTCGGCAGCTACGTCCATGAGCTGCCGGAACTGCGCGAAGCGGTAGCCAGCTATATGGCCCGAGCCGCCGCCAGGCTCAGGCAACAGGGATCGCTGGCGCGCATGGTCCAGGTGTCCATTCGTACCAACCCGCACCAACCGGAGCATCCCCAGTACCAGAAAGAATTGAGCGTTCCCTTGTCCGCGGCGACCGACGACAGCCTGCGTCTTATCCGCGCCGCGCTGTGGGCGTTGGAACGCATCTACCGGCCGGGCTTCGCCTACCAAAAGGCCGGCGTGGCGCTGCTCGACATCACTCAGGCCGGCACATTCCAGCAGGATTTTTTCTCGAACAAACGGGACGACCCCCGTCTCATGGCGGCGATGGACCGGATCAATGCCATCTGGGGAAGCGGAACCTTGCGCTCGGCGGCCGAGGGTATCGACCAGCGCTGGCGGATGAAACGGGAAAAAATGTCGCCAGGGTATACCACCCGCTGGTCCGACATCCCGCGGGTTCACTGACCGGTGATTCTCGGGATATCTTCCTGGAAAGTCCAGGTGCGCGTGATATCCACGACGTCGTAACTGCGCTTGAGGTCTGGCGGGAAAGCGGCGAATGGCGCACTCATCGTCACGATCCGCAGCACCGCTGCATCCAGGTCCTTGTGGCCGCTGCTCTTCTCGATGCGAACCCCGGCCAGCGTGCCGTCGCTGTTAATGCTCACGGTCGCCACCAGGGGATCATAGACAAGGTTTTTCGACAGCCGCGGGTAATTCATGCTGCCTATGCGTTCGACCTTCTGCCGCCAGCCCTCGCCATAGAAAACCAGTTGAATGTCCTTGGGGTCTCTGCCCAGGATGCCGCCCCGCCGCGGCCGGGCAGATGCCGCCGGTTCCCTGGCCGGCGGGCCCGACAGACCCGGCAAGCCGCTTCTGGCCATGTCGAGAGCCCGTCTGGCAAGCTCACTCCCCTTCTCTGCCGCCGGCCCTGCGCCATTTTCCTTGCCCGCCGCGGATTTTCCTGCCGCCACATTCGGCATCCGATTTTGTGCGGCGGCCAAGTTTTTCTCCGCGGCAATTTTTTCTGCAGCGGCTCTTTCGGCGCTGGCCTTTTCCGCGGCGGCCTGTTCCGCTTGGCGTTTGCGCGCCATGGCTTCGGCTTCGGCCTGCTTCGTCAATGCGTCTTCCTTGGCTTTGGCCGCGGCGGCCTGTTCCGCTTTCTTGGCTTCGAGGCGTGCCAGGTCTTCAGCCCGCTTTCTCTCCAATGCCAGTTCCTTTTCCCGCACAGCGGCCGCCAGTGCGGCTTTTTCCTCTTCAATCCGCGCCAAGTCTTCGACCATTTTTTCTTCGAGTAAGGGCGCTTCCCCGGTTTTCTCCACGGCCGGCTGTTCGTTGCGGGCTTCTTCTTCCAGCCGGGCCTTGGCAGCGGGCAGGCTCCACGCGCTTTCCTTGTCCGTGCCCAACACGGCGATGCCCGCATCGGGCGCATCAAGCTTCGGTACTTCTGCCTCCGTGCCGGCGACCCGGCCCTGCTCCCCCGTTTCTTGCGGCAACGTCACGAGTTTGGCCATGCTGGCGGTTGCGGGTTCAAGCGGCAGGTGTGGCGGCGGGGGTTCCCTGACCAGCGGTTTGGCGGGGTAGGTCTTGCTTTCGCCGACAACAGGCTCTTCGAGCCGATCCGCTGCCGGCTTTTCCGTTGCCACCTGGCTGCGCAGGATCGCATTGAGCGTGGGGATGCTGGCAAAGCGCTCTTCTCCCGGCATGGCGAACCACGGCAGGCCGCTGTCGGACTCTCCGAATTGCAGCGAAATGACCAATGCATGCAGTGCCAAGCTCAGCAGCAGGGACTTGGCGAAATTGTCCCCGCCGCGTTCGGTCTGAATGCCGCCGGACTTTTTTATGACTGAAGCGGCTTTGCTAGCGGGTTTTCCAGCATCCGTTTTCCATGCGAATAACCAGTGGTTGGACACGGGAGCCCTTGCAAGCGATGACAGCGCTACCGTTGCGTCGTCTCGGCCTTGATCGCGAGCCACTTCCCGGCCCGCAGTTCAATCACGTAGTCCTCCTGGGATTCGAAACGGAAGCGCTTGCCCGCTTGCAGCCCCTGCTCGATCACCACCGACTTGATGCCTACGCGCTCGCATGACGGGCCGCCGTCGGCATCGGCGAGCCTCGCCTCGAGCGAGACGCGTCGGTGCTTATAGCCCTTGAGCTGCTTCATCGCGGTCAGCGTGCTCTGCGCAAGCTCTTCGCGTCCGAGATCGATCGCCGACGTGCTGCCGTCTTTTTTGATCACGATGGCGCGAACCGCCACCTCGGGCGCAAACATCGCGATAATGCTCGGTGCATCGTGCCGGACGATTGCGCCGTCCAGCTGTGCCAGCCAGGTCTTGGCGATTTCGGTGGAGGCACATGCCTTCGCCGGGGCTGCCGCGGTGCCCTTGCGTTTCTGCGCCAATTGCTGAAGGCTGACCTCGTCCGCGGTTTGGGAGTAGCGATCGAGTTCGGCATCGAACTCGCCGGGCACATAGAAATCCGGCACCTTTTCCAGCAGTACCGGCAGCAGGATCGTCATCAGCGCCCGTTCCTTCCTGCCGCCGGAAAAGCGGGCAAAGCCGACCTTGCCCGCGTCGATATCGAGGGACTGCCCGGCGGCTTCCAGCGTGGTCCCGCCGCGATTCACCTTGTCATAGGTTCCTGCCCGATAGGTATTTGTTCCGACCAGATCTTTGGCCAGCACATAGGGTTCATGGTCGGTGCCGCGAATGCCGATGGTGCCTGTCGGCGTGACGATGCGGTTTCCGGCGCGGTTGGTGCGCCCGATCCAACCCGTAATGACCCGCAGCGAACCGGTGATCAGACGCATGGTGAAACTGTCGGAAGGCGCTCCCAGCGCGGCAAACCGCTCGGCGACGAACTCGGCGCCCGGCCTGATGGCAACGATCCCCGCATCGTCGGTCTTCAATACGGCTTCAGACGCCGATGCGGCGCGCACGCGTTCTCCGACAAAGACCAGGTCGCCCTCACGCAAGGGTCTTTCCCCATCGGAAGCGCCTCCCGATGCCGTGATGTCTCCCCGGATGCGCCAGACAGATGCGAAGCGCTTGCCGGCATCGGGGCTTGAAACATTCGCTTCAGCCGCTGCGACAGACACACTCAGCAACATGCCGCAAACAAACATCCAGAAAAGACCCAAAGCGCTGGCGTTGGCACCCGGCTTTGCGCGGTTTGAAGACGGACTCATAGCGACCTCATGTTTCCCGTGATTAAGGAGTGGCTTGCGGTGCTATTGAAACACACTCGGTGAGCCCTGGCAAAGCCGACAGCATGGTGAGCCCGCACCATGTACAAGCTTCCAGACATTGTGTCTCTCGTTCGCCGGGGCGTCACCTGTCGTGCCAGAAGCCAGGCTACCACGCTAGAGCAGCTTTGCCCCATCGCTGTCGGCATTGGCAGAGGAGCGCTTGAGCGCTGCGACAACCTTTGCGTCGAACTTCGTTCCGATACCCGCATCGAGAATTGCCATCGCCGCGGCCTTGTCCATCTTTTTGCGATAGTGTCTATCGGAGGATAGCGCCTCAAAGACATCCGCCACAGTCAAGATCTTTGCCATGAAGGGAATGTTTTGCCCATGCAGACCACGCGGATAGCCGGAGCCGTCCAACGCTTCATGGTGCGAGGCGGCGATCAGCGGTACGCCACGGTATTTTCTGGTGAAATAAACCTTTTCGAGGATTTCGTGGGTCATCTCCGCATGCGTCTTCATATGGCGATATTCCGCCTCATCAAGCATGCCGTTCTTCCGCAGCACCGCATCGTTCACGCCGATTTTCCCGTAATCATGCAGCATGGCGGCCACTTTGAGAATATCCAGGTCATCGGCATCGAATCCGAGTTCCAGCGCGATTTTCAACGCAATTTCCGCTACCCGGCACGAATGGCTGGCCGTCAATTTATCCCGGGCATCGAGCGACGCGGTCATCGTTTCCAGGAAGCTGTGGAACTGCCGGTCGATATCGCTGACCAGATTGCCATTCTCGACAACGACAGCCACGACACCCGCAATCGTTTCCAGCAACTCGATGTCATCATCGGAAAAATCGCCGCACCGCCGGTTGATGAGTTGAATCACGCCCAGCGTTCCATTGGACGAGGCTTTGAGCGGCACGGTAAGAATATTGCGTGTCTGGTAACCCGTGAGCCGGTCGAAGGATGGGTTAAAGCGCGGATCCTTGGCCGGATCCAAAACAACGAGAGTCTTTCCGTTAAGCGCCACCAGCCCGGCGATGCCAACCCTTACACGCAAGGTTATTTGCTTGTCCAAGCCGTTTGCATAAACTGAAACCAGTTGCCCCGTTGCTTCGTCCAGTTGAAAGACGGCGCAACGATCGCAGCCAACTTCTTCCCGCAACACATCGATTTTCTGGCGGGCAAGTTCAGTATCTATCCAGCCTTCGGAACTGGTTGCCGCGAGATACTCGGCGATTGCATTCAGCCGATCTTCGTCCTCAAGGGTGAAGCGTCCGACCAGCTTGTTGATAAGCTGGAGCCCGCCTATGACGTTTCCTTGCTGAGTGACGATCGGCATTGCCAGCACGCTGTCGGTCCGATAACCCGAGTCGGCATCGACCGTGCTGCAAAAGAACTCGTTCTGATAGGCGTTTACAATGTTGATGCAATGGCGTTGGAGAATCGCCGCGCCGATCACCCCCATCCGCAGGGGGACTATCAGGCTGTCGGCCTCCAGACCATCGGCATAGGCAGCCCGAAGTTCGCCGGTGATGTTGTCATAGAGAAAAAGCGATCCCCTATCAACATCCACCAGCCGAGTCACTTCGTGCATGATGATTGCCGAAAGTTTCCGATTATCGCGTTCGCGCGCGATCATGCCTTGCAACCGAAAGATGTTCTTGAAACGCTCGCAACGGAGAGACAAGGCGTCGGTCAATTGCTCCGGCGCGTTGTTGGCGACATTTGCCTGGTCGCAAGACATGACAGTAACCTCCCCCATTGGTGCGCGTTTTGATAGAGCGCAGGACTACGTATCGCGGGCAAATTCTCCTTTGTGCTCTATGGCAAGTCAACAAACATATATATCGACCTCGCTAGAGCGAATTACAAAGTGAACCTCGCGATGGCTCGGGGTATTGCGAAAGGGGAAGGGCTACCCCGCGCGGAAGCTACCTCATGCCGCTAAGTAGCTGGTGCTGCGGGGTGCTGTTGGCGGCCATGGCAACCATGGCCGCCGAATTCTGGGCGGCTGCCGAATTTATCGGAGAAAGTGCGCGTTAGAGACGCGAGCCAACCACAAGCCAACTACAAGCCAACTACAAGCAATCAAGCCGGACGATGATTGACTTCGGTAAACCAGGCATGCACATTGGCGAATATCTGGGGCAGTACATCAGCCACTACCAGCAAGACCATGCTGATATGGGTTGCCGCCATCAGCCAGGGGGCCGACTCCACGGGTTGCCGGGCCAAGGCTTCTTCCTCGACCAAACTGATCAACTGCTGATGGGCCGTGCTCCAATAATCGGACGTTCCCACTTCGCCGCTGACATTCGCGGCATACTGACTGGCATCTTGCCAAAGCTGCTCCACGCGAACTTGGCTCAAGCCAGAAGTGTTCGCCAACCAGGGCAGTAATTTAGGTGATTTCATTTCAATTTTCCTTCGCCCTCGTGGGGCAGATTTTCTGCGGATGCCCCGCAGCCGGCATGAAATATTGTTGCTATGCAGCATTATACGGGATGTCACGTAAGTGTCAATACATTAAAGCAAATATCAATTTTTCTAATATGTCTATATTGCTACGCAGCACTGGATACGCGGTGCAAATGCCAATTGGCCGGATAGCCCGGCAGACGCGGTGGGGTGGCGTGCGTTCGGAATAACTATAATATTCGGGCAATTCATGGGATGCTGTTCGGGTAGGGGTGGGTTTCGCTGGCGACTTCCTGACGAATACCCGCTTAAATTGGATTAGTCGGCTATCTCGAGCTGTCTCGCGGGACATCCTCAAGGGAAACGGAGAGATTCACGTGGCAAAGAAGAAAACACCTAGACGGCTAATCGTGGGGATGTCGGGGGCGAGCGGAGTGATTTACGGGATTCGCTTGCTCGAGTATCTGCAGGAAATCCCTGACATCGAGACACACCTGATCATGTCCCGCTCGGCAAAGCTGAACCTCCAACTGGAAACGGACTGGCTGCCGCAGGACGTCGAGGCCTTGGCCCATCGGGTGTATGACGTCAAAGACCTCGCGGCAAGCGTCTCAAGTGGTTCTTTCAAAACCGCCGGGATGGTCGTCGCCCCTTGTTCCATCAAGACCCTGTCGGGAATCGCCAACTCCTATTCCGACAATCTGCTGACGCGCGCCGCGGACGTGACTCTCAAGGAAGGACGCAAGCTGGTGTTGATGGTCAGAGAGTCGCCCTTGCATACTGGGCATTGCAAACTGTTATGGGAGGCTTCCTTGCTGGGTGCCGTCATCGCGCCGCCGATGCCGGCGTTCTATAATCGGCCGGAAACCCTGGATGACATCGTCAGCCACAGCGTCGGGCGGGTGCTCGACTTGTTCGACATCGATACGACAGCGGTCAAGCGTTGGGACGGCCCGCATAGGCACGCCGAACGGACCGGGGAATAGCGGGTTGTTTGATAAGGGACTGCAATTGCAAACGCCAAGCCAGCAGAAAATTCTGATCATCTATTCCACCACGGATGGCCATACCATAGTCATTTGTCGGCGACTGCAGCGGGTGATAGAACAGCAATCGCATCAGGTGACGCTCGTATCCGTCGATGACTGGGAGACAGTTGATCTGCCGGCTTTCGACAAGATCGTCATCGGAGCCAGCATCCGTTATGGCAAGCACAATCCGAAAGTCGTCGATTTCATCAACCGAAACCTGCAACTGCTGGATAGCAAACCCAACGCTTTTTTTTCAGTGAATGTGGTCGCGCGGAAACCGGAAAAAAACCAGCCGCACACCAATCCCTATTTGGTGAAATTCCTCAAGCGGATACCCTGGAAGCCCAAACAATTGGCGGTGTTCGCCGGCAAGATCGATTATCCCAAATACGGCTTCTTCGATCGCCTGATGATTCGTTTCATCATGTGGATCACCAAGGGGCCTACCCATCCCAGTACGGTGGTTGAATTTACCGACTGGCGGCAGGTCGAGGCTTTTGGGCTCGTCGTCTGCAAGATGTAACTGACCGCTCCCGCAACCGCTCCCCAAATCTTTATCCGCTACCCGGCCCGGTGACGATTGATTTCGTCACGGGTCTCGCGCGCCACCTGTCGCGCGGCTTCGGCAAAGCCCTCGCCCCCATTGATCTGGGTGCCCGCATACAGGATCGCACGGGAAGAATTGATGATGAGGCCCAAGCCCTGGGAATTCAATCCGGCCTTGACGGTTGCCGCAATATCGCCGCCCTGTGCGCCGATGCCGGGCACCAGCAGCGGCATGTCGCCAACCAGCTGACGCACGCGTCCGATCTCCGCCGGATAGGTGGCGCCGACCACCAGCGCACACTGCCCCTGCGCGTTCCACTCCCCTGATGCCAGACGCGCTATTCTCTCGTAGAGGCGCTCCTTGCCCTGCGCCGCAGCCACTTCGAGAAATTGCAAATCGCTGCCGCCCGGATTCGAAGTGCGGCAGAGCAGGATCACACCGCGATCCCGATACGCCAGAAAGGGCTCGATCGAATCGCGTCCGAGCAGCGGATTGACGGTGACCGCATCCGCGCCATAACGCTCGAAGGCCTCGATGGCATAGAGTTCGGCAGTGCTGCCGATGTCGCCGCGTTTGGCATCGAGGATCACCGGCAGACCAGGGTGCTGCTCGTGGATATAAGCGATCAAATCCTCGAGCTGCGCTTCCGCACGCCGCGCCGAGAAGTAGGCAATCTGCGGCTTGAAGCTGCACGCCAGGTCGGCGGTGGCGTCGACGATGGCGCGGCAGAATTCGAATATGGCATCGCTACCGCCGGCAAACCGGGCGGGGAAGCGTGCCGGATCGGGATCGAGACCGACGCAGAGCAAAGAGTCGCGCTGCCGGCTGGCTTGGTTGAGGCGCTCGATGAAATTCATGACATTGAGATTAATTTCGCCGCCAGGTGGTGCCCTGCGCCGAATCTTCCAGCACGATGCCCGCGGCCAGCAGCTCGGCACGGATCCGGTCGGCTTCGGCGAAGTTCTTGGCCTTTTTTGCTGCGATCCGGGCGGCGATCCGCTCCTCTATGTTCGTCGCGCTCGGCCCCTCGCCGCTGTCCGGAACCGCTTGCAGGTAGGCATTCGGATCGCGCTGCAGGAAGCCCAGAATTCCTCCCAGCGCTTTCAGCAAACCCGCAGTCTGGGCCGAGCGGGTTCGGTTGAGTTCGCTGGCCAGTTCGAACAGCACCGCAACGGCTTCCGGCGTATTGAAATCGTCTTCCATCGCTGTGCGAAAACGCTGTGCGTTCGGCTCGTCCCAGTCGATCGCGACAGCTGGCGCATCGATACCCTTGAGTGCGGTATAGAGCCGGTCGAGCGCATTTTTGGCGTCGGCCAGGGTTGCTTCGGTGTAGTTGAGCGGGCTGCGGTAATGGGCGCGCAACACGAAAAAGCGTACCACTTCCGCATCGAACACCTTGAGCACATCGTCGATCTTGAAAAAATTGCCCAGCGACTTGGACATTTTTTCATCGTTGAAGCGCAGGAAGCCGTTGTGCATCCAGTAATTGACGAAAGCATGACCATGCGCGCCCTCGGATTGGGCGATTTCGTTCTCGTGGTGCGGGAATTGCAGATCGTGGCCACCGCCGTGCAAGTCGAAATGATCGCCGAGGTGGAACTCGCTCATCACCGAGCACTCGATGTGCCAGCCCGGCCGGCCCGGTCCCCAGGGCGATGGCCAGGACGGTTCGCCGGGCTTGGTGGCTTTCCACAGGACGAAATCGAGCGGGTCACGCTTGTGCGGATCGATCTCGATACGTTCGCCAGCACGCAGATCAGACAGGGTTTTCCCCGACAGTTTGCCGTATCCGGGGAACTTCGCCACGGCATAATAGACGTCGCCGTTCGATGCCGGGTAGGCTAGGCCGTTACTGATCAGCTTCTCGATCAGCGTCACCATGCCTGGGACATGTTCGGTGGCGCGCGGCTCGAAGGTGGGTGGCAGCATCAACAAGCGTTCGGTATCCCGATGAAGGTTTGCGATCATGCGTTTCGTCAATTCGCCGATAGACTCGTTATTCTCAGCCGCACGGGCGATGATCTTGTCGTCGACGTCGGTAATGTTTCGCACATAGGTGACATCATAGCCGCTCGCTTTGAACCATCGATACACCATATCGAACGACAGCAGCATTCTGGCGTGGCCGAGGTGGCAATCGTCGTACACGGTCATGCCGCAGACATACATGCGCAACTTGCCGGGTTCGATCGGGACGAAAGTCTGCTTGTCGCGGGTCAGGGAGTTGTAGATTTTCAACATGGTCGGAAGGGGCTGTATGGCTTGCTGGACAAGCCGGATGCGCCGGTCATGGCAGGTATGGCGGAGATTGTGAATAGCGCCTGCTTCTTTGTTAGAATGGCGGGTCTCAACCCCCGCTCCCAACAGGCAACATTATAACATGACAGCCAGCCGCTCCCTGATTCGGATCACACTCGCCGCCATTACTGCCGTCGCGCTGCTGACGATTGCCCCGCTGGTGTTCGCCGACACCCTTCAGGACATCAGCAAGCTGCTGAAGCAGGGACAGCATGCCCAGGCCCTTGAAAGAACCGAAAAGTATCTTGCCGGCAAACCCAAGGATGCCCAGGGGCGCTTCCTCAAGGGACTGATCCTCACGGAAATGAACCGCACTGCCGAAGCCATCACGGTGTTCACCAGGCTCACCGAGGACTATCCGGAACTGCCCGAGCCCTACAACAACCTCGCTGTGATTTACGCCCAGCAGAAACAGTACGACAAGGCCAAACAGGCGCTGGAAATGGCCATTCGCACCCATCCGTCCTACGCCACCGCACATGAAAATCTCGGCGACATCTATGCGCGTATGGCCAGCCAGGCTTACGACAAGGCGTTGCAGATCGACTCATCGAACACCAGCGCGCAAACCAAGCTGGCGATGATTCGCGAACTGATGACGGCCTCGTCGCGTCCTGCCACCAATGCCACCAATTCCGGCAAACCTGCGGTTGTTGCGGTAGCTCCGACCCCGCCGGTCGAAGCCAAACCTGAGCCGAAGCCGGAACCCAAGCCCGAGCCGGCCAAGCCTGCAGTTGCCGCAGCTGTCCCGCCGCCTGCGCCTGTTGCCGCCGAGACCAAGTCGCCCTCCGGCAATAGCGGCAGCGACATCGGCAAGGTGCTTGAAGCCTGGGCCTCGGCTTGGTCGAAGAAGAACGTCAAGGGCTATCTGAGCTATTACGCCAAGGATTTCCAGACACCGGGCGGCGAATCCCGTGCAGCCTGGGAAGCCGAACGCAGCAAGCGATTGACCAAGCCGGGCAATATCCTGGTCAGCATCGAAAGCCTGCACGTCGCGCCTGAAGGCGCCGATCGCGCCACTGTCAAGTTCCGCCAGCATTACCGTTCCGCCTCGCTTAAGACCAGCAGCACCAAGGTCCTGATCATGGTCAGGCAGGATGGTAGATGGCTGATTCAGCAGGAACGTGTCGGCAAGTGACCCCCACGGTATGAACAAGCATATTCTTTCGGCAGTTGTCGGCTTCCTGATCTGCGGTTCGCTGGCCGCTGCCGACACGAACCCGGCACGCTACTCGGATAGCGGCCCGGAACCGATACTGGCGCGAGTCTTCGAGCAAATCGAACAGAATCGTCTGGACAGCGCCTTGCGGGATGTCGAAGCGCTGGTCAAGGCCTATCCGAACTTCCACCTCGCCAACCTCATCAAAGGCGACCTGCTGCTGGCCCGCAGCCGGCCGATTCAGGCCTTCGGCAATATTGCCAATGCGCCGAAAGATAAGCTTGCCGACCTGCGCGAGGAGGCGGTTGCCCGCCTCAAGGCATACCATGACAAGCCGCCGGCCAACTATGTGCCGCGCTACCTCTTGCAGATGCGCTCCGACCAGGATTATGCGATCGTCGTGGATACGCAAAAGTCGCGGCTGTACCTGTATCAGAACGAGAAGGGCACACCGCACTTCGTCGCCGACTATTACGTTTCCCATGGCAAACTCGGCACGGACAAGGTGCGCGAGGGTGACATGAAGACGCCGATCGGCGTGTACCACGTCACTGCCAGCCTGCCGCGGCAAAAACTTGGCGATTTCTACGGTAGCGGTGCTTTCCCCATCAGTTATCCCAACGAATGGGACAGGCGCAACGGCCGCAATGGGCACGGCATCTGGCTGCATGGCACGCCTTCCGACACCTTTTCGCGCCCGCCCAAGGCTTCCAACGGCTGCGTTGTGCTGGCCAACCAGGATCTCGATGCCATCTCGAAGAACCTGAAGATTGGCCTGACGCCGGTCATCATCAGCAACAGCATCGAGTGGTTGTCGCTTGACGACTGGCAGGCGGAGCGCGCCGCGCTCAACAAGCGGATCGAACAATGGCGCAGCGATTGGGAAAGCCTCAATGTCGACCGCTATCTCGACCATTATTCGAGGAAATTCTCCGGCGATGGCCAGAACTATGAGCAGTGGAGCGCCCGCAAGCGCCAAGTCGGCAGCGGCAAGACCTGGATCAAGCTGGCCGCCAACAACATCAGCATGTTGCGCAACCCGGGCAAAGAAGACATCGTCGTGGTCACCTTCGACCAGGACTACCGCAGCAACAATCTTTCCAACGTCATGAAGAAGCGCCAGTACTGGCAAAAGGAAGACGGACAGTGGAAGATCATTTACGAGGGTACGGGCTGACGTCCTGTTCCTCTGTCCGCAGCAAGTTTCTTGTTCCCCTTTCGGAGTCACCCATGAGATATCTGCTATTGCTGGCCATCGGCCTGCTGTCTAATCTGTCCGCTTTCGCCGCCAACCCTACGGTCGAACTGAAGACCAACCAGGGTACCCTGGTTATCGAACTGTATGCCGACAAAGCGCCCAAGAGCGTCGCCAATTTCCTGCAATATGTCAGGGACGGCTTTTACAACGGCACCGTGTTTCACCGTGTGATCGATGGCTTCATGATCCAGGGCGGCGGCTTCACGCCGGACATGAAACAGAAGGCGACGCGCGCGCCGATCGAGAACGAAGCCAAAAACGGCCTCAAGAACAACGTCGGTACGCTGGCCATGGCACGCACTGGCAACCCGCATTCGGCCACTGCGCAGTTCTTCATCAACCTGGTGGATAACGCTTCGCTCGATTACCCCAGCCGCGATGGCTGGGGCTATGCGGTGTTCGGCAAAGTCACCCAGGGCCTCGAGGTCGTCCAGAAAATCGCCAAGGTGCCGACCGGCAACGCCGGCATGTACCAGAACGTACCAGCAACCCCCGTCGTGATTGAGTCAGTCAAACTGTTATCCGAAAAGTAATCGTCCCCCTCCATTAAGGAATTTCCCCATGATCAAACTTCACACCAGCCACGGCGTCATCGGCATCGAACTCGATGCCGAAAAGTCCCCCGAAACAGCCAAGAACTTTCTCGAATATGTCGAGGCCGGCCACTATGACAACACCATTTTCCATCGCGTCATCGACGGCTTCATGATCCAGGGCGGCGGTTTCGAGCCGGGCATGCAGCAGAAGCCGTGCAAGGCGCCGATCAGGAACGAGGCCGACAACGGCCTCAAGAATCAGATGTACACCCTCGCCATGGCGCGCACTTCCGACCCGCATTCGGCCACCGCGCAGTTCTTCATCAACGTCGCCGACAACGCTTTCCTCGACTACAAGGCGCCGACCGGCAATGGCTGGGGCTATTGCGTGTTCGGCAAGGTGGTGGAGGGCACCGACGTGGTGGACAAGATTCGCGCCGTCAAGACCGCCAGCAAGAACTTCCACCAGGACGTGCCGGTCGAGGACGTCATCATCGAGCGCGCCGAAATCGTCTGACGACCGGCATGTCGGTCGCGCTGTTCGTTTCGGATTTGCACTTGTGTCCGTCGCGGCCGGCGATCAGCCGCCTGTTCCAGGATTTTCTTGCCCGTCAGGCGCGGCAAGCCTCGGCGTTGTATATCCTCGGCGACCTGTTCGAATACTGGGCCGGTGACGACGATTTGGCCGATCCTTTCAATGCCGCCATCTGCGCCGCGCTGAAAAATCTGGTCGAAGCAGGCACGCAGGTATTTTTTATCCCCGGCAACCGCGATTTTCTGGCCGGGGAGGGCTTTGTCCGCGCCAGCGGCGCCGGCCTGCTGAGCGAACCGCATCTGGCCGACATCGCGGGCACCGCAACGCTGCTGCTGCATGGCGACACGCTCTGCAGCGACGATGTCGCCTACCAGGAGTTCCGCGCCGAAGTGCGCTCCGACGCCTGGCGAACGAACTTCCTGGCCCAACCGCTGGCCGAGCGCAAGGCGCAGATAGAGAAGTTGCGCCAGCGCAGCGGAAAGGCACAACAGACCAAATCCGCCGCAATCTTGGACGTCAATGGTAAAACCGTCGCCGCAGTGCTGCGCAGCCACGCTTATCCGCGCCTGATCCATGGGCATACCCATCGTCCGGCGCATCACGAACATCATCTCGACGGACATACCTGCGAACGTTGGGTGCTCGGCGACTGGTATGACAACGGCAATTATCTGCGCTGCGACGAGAACGGCTGCCGCTATTTGTCTCTGCCAGCGTGAACACCGCTGCCGACCTGCTGCATTCGGTATTCGGGTATGCGTCTTTTCGCGGCGCTCAGGCCGAGATCGTCGAGCATGTGTGCGGCGGCGGCGACGCATTGGTGCTGATGCCGACCGGCGGCGGCAAGTCGCTGTGTTTCCAGATCCCGGCACTGCTGCGGCCAGGCTGTGGCATTGTCGTCTCGCCATTGATCGCGTTGATGCAGGACCAGGTCGATGCGCTGCTGCAGGCCGGCGTGCGTGCCGCCTTTCTCAATTCCTCGCAGGATTTCGAGGCTGCCCTTGCTACCGAGAAACGCTTGCTCAAAGGCGAGATCGACCTGCTCTACGTCGCGCCCGAACGCCTGCTGACCGAACGCTTCCTCGAGCTGCTGGACAAGCTGGCGGGCGAAGAACGGCTTGCGCTGTTCGCCATCGACGAAGCGCACTGCGTCTCGCAGTGGGGCCACGATTTCCGTCCCGAATACATCCAACTTTCAGTCCTGCATCAGCGCTATCCGGCGGTGCCGCGCATCGCCCTGACCGCCACCGCCGACGGACTCACCCGCCAGGAGATCGTCGCCAAGCTTGGCCTCGATGCGGCGCGCGTTTTCGTCGCCAGCTTCGATCGCCCCAATATCCGCTACACCATCGTCGAGCGCGGGGTTGGCAATATTAGTCCGCGCAAACAGTTGCTGGCCTTCCTCGCCGACCACCGCAATGAGGCCGGCATCGTCTATTGCCTGTCGCGCAAGAAAGTCGACGAGACCGCGCACTGGCTGCAAGGCCAGGGTGTCGTCGCCATCCCCTATCACGCCGGCATGGCTGCCGAAACGCGCCGTGCCCACCAGCAGCGCTTCGTGCGCGATGATGGCGTCGTCATGGTCGCCACCATCGCCTTCGGCATGGGCATCGACAAGCCCGATGTGCGTTTCGTCGCCCATCTCGACTTGCCCAAGAGCCTGGAGGCCTACTATCAGGAAACCGGCCGGGCCGGCCGCGACGGCGAACCCGCCGAGGCCTGGATGACCTACGGCCTCAACGACGTCGTCATACACCGGATGCGTATCGACGAGTCCGCCGCGCCCGACGAGCAGAAGAGGATCGAGCGCGGCAAGCTCGATGCCATGCTCGCATACTGCGAAGCCGCCGGCTGCCGGCGCAAGGTGCTGCTCAACTATTTCGGTGAAACGACGGTGCCCTGCGGCAACTGCGACACCTGCCAGGCACCGCCCGAACTCTGGGATGGCACGGTGGCCGCACAGAAGTTCATGTCGGCGGTACTCCGCACCGGCCAGCGCTTCGGCGCTGCGCATCTGATCGATATCCTGCGCGGCAAGGCCACCGAGAAAGTCGGCCAGTTCGGCCACGAGCGCCTGCCCACCTTCGGCGTCGGCGCCGATCTCGACGAAGCCGCCTGGCGCAGCGTTGCCCGCCAATTGCTGGCCGGCGGGCTGCTCTACGCCGACTCCCAGCACTACGGCGCGCTCAAGCTCACCGAGAACGCCAAGCCGGTGCTCAAGAGCGAAACCACGCTGATGCTGCGCCGGCAGGCGTTGCGCAAGAAGGGCGGCACGTCGCGTAGCAAGCCGGATCCTGCGCGTGGATTCTCTCCCGCCGACGATCCGCTCTTCGAAGCGTTACGCGCCTGGCGTGCCGGCTTGGCTCGCGAACAAGGTATACCGGCCTATGTCATCCTTCACGACAAGACGTTGCGCGAATTGGCCGCCGTGCGGCCGGCAACGGCTGATGAACTCAGGCGGGTCACAGGAATCGGCGAAGCGAAGGCGGCGCGCTATGGCGTCGCTTTGCTCGAACTGCTGTCAGCCGTCCAATAGCGCCGGAAACCCAAAGAAAAAGCCCTGCCGAAGCAGGGCTCTTCCGGGTTGAGAGAGCCGAAGCTCTTGCCGATGAACTGGCAGCTTACATGTCCATACCGCCCATGCCGCCCATCCCACCCATGCCGCCCATGCCGCCAGGCATGCCGCCACCGGCAGGCTTGTCTTCGACCAGCTCAGCCACCATGCAATCGGTGGTCAGCATCAGGCCGGCCACGGACGCGGCGTTTTGCAACGCCGTGCGGGTCACCTTGGTCGGGTCCAGCACGCCCATGGCCACCATGTCGCCGTACTCGCTGGTGGCGGCGTTGTAACCGTAGTTGCCCTTGCCTTCGAGCACCTTGTTGACTACCACGGAAGGCTCGTCACCGGCATTGGCGACGATCTCGCGCATCGGTTGTTCCAGGGCGCGCAGCACGATCTTGATGCCGGCATCCTGGTCGTGATTGCTGCCCTTGAGCTGGGACATCGCTTGACGGGCACGCAGCAGAGCCACGCCGCCGCCGGCGACAATGCCTTCTTCCACCGCAGCGCGGGTGGCATGCAGGGCATCTTCGACGCGCGCCTTCTTTTCCTTCATTTCCACTTCGGTGGCGGCACCCACCTTGATCAGGGCCACACCGCCCGCCAGCTTGGCGACGCGTTCCTGCAACTTTTCCTTGTCATAATCGCTGGTGGATTCCTCGATCTGGGCACGAATATGCTTGACGCGCGCCTGAATGCCGGCAGCATCGCCTGCACCGTCGATGATGATGGTGTTTTCCTTGCCCACTTCGATGCGCTTGGCTTGGCCAAGCTCGTTTAGCGTGGCTTTCTCCAGGGAGAGACCGACTTCCTCTGCGATTACGGTGCCGCCGGAGAGGATGGCGATGTCTTCCAGCATGGCTTTACGGCGGTCGCCGAAGCCTGGCGCTTTGACGGCACAGGTCTTGAGGATGCCGCGGATGTTGTTCACCACCAGGGTGGCCAGGGCTTCGCCCTCGACATCTTCTGCAACAATCAGCAACGGACGGCCAGCCTTTGCAACTTGCTCCAGCACCGGCAGCAGATCGCGGATGTTGCTGATCTTTTTGTCGAACAGCAGGACATAGGGGTTGTCGAGAATGGCCACCTGCTTTTCGGGATTGTTGATGAAATACGGGCTCAGGTAACCGCGGTCGAACTGCATGCCTTCGACAACTTCCAGCTCGTTTTGCAGGCTTTTGCCGTCTTCGACGGTGATCACGCCTTCCTTGCCGACCTTATCCATCGCCTTGGCAATGATTTCGCCGATGTCGGCATCGGCGTTGGCGGAAATCGAGCCGACCTGGGCGATTTCCTTGTTGGTCGAGCAGGGCTTGGAGAGTTTTTTCAGTTCATCGATGGTGGCAGTGACAGCCTTGTCGATACCGCGCTTCAGGTCCATCGGATTCATACCGGCAGCAACAAACTTCATCCCTTCCCGGATGATCGACTGGGCCAGCACGGTAGCGGTGGTGGTGCCATCGCCGGCGATGTCGGAGGTCTTGGAAGCCACTTCCTTGACCATTTGCGCGCCCATATTCTCGAACTTGTCCTTCAGCTCGATTTCCTTGGCGACAGATACGCCGTCCTTGGTCACGGTTGGGGCGCCATAGGAACGGTCCAGGACGACGTTACGGCCTTTCGGACCGAGGGTGATCTTGACCGCATCGGCGAGGACATTGACTCCGGCGACCATACGCTGGCGGGCGGAATCACCAAATTTGACTTCTTTAGCAGGCATTCTCTATATCTCCTTGATAGTTCTGAAAAAATCAGGCTTCAACAACGCCCATGATGTCTTCCTCGCGCATCACCAGCAATTCATTGCCATCGACCTTGACGCTTTGACCGGAATATTTGCCGAACAGGACACGGTCGCCAACTTTGACGGCCAAGGGACGGACCTTGCCGTCCTCCAGTATCTTGCCGTTGCCGACGGCGAGAATCTCGCCTTGGTCGGGTTTCTCGGCGGCAGTATCGGGAATGACGATGCCCGAAGCCGTCTTACGCTCTTCTTCGAGACGCTTGACGATGACTCGGTCATGCAAGGGACGGATTTTCATACGGTTTTCTCCTATTGATGACTTGTTGGGTGGCGGCAGAGCCGCTCTTGACTGATCGACGGAAGCATGCCTATTAGCACTCACCGCCGGCGAGTGCTAATAATAAGGGCGAATCGAGGATATTTCAAGTGCGGCGTCGATAAATCTGGCGGAGTTTGGCCAGATCGGCCGAGGCAGTAGATCAATCGGTCGTACTGATAATCTTCCCTGTGGCCTGGCCTTGGGTATTGAGCACCGGGGAGGCCTTGTTTTGCACTTGAGCGCCGGGTGGAACATTCTGCTGCCGTTGTATCGCCTGATCGGCGACAGACATCAGCTGAATCTGCATCGTAGCTGCGGATGATATAGCCGCCAATCCCTGCCGCGCTCTCGCCGCGGTGGATTGCGCCTGGTCCGACTGAACGCCAAGCGATCTGGCATTCTCTTGCGCACGGTCCGCTTCGTTCTTCGCATCCCAAGCTTGTTGCTGCAGAATCTGCGCAGCCCGCTCGGCCTGGTCAGCATTTCTCTTCGCCTGCTGCAACTTGAACTGTTGCCAGCCAAGCTGAGTGACGACTTGCATGCCTGAGGTGGATGAGTCGATAGCCATCTAATGTACCAAAACTGCCATCTACTCAGAAAAGAATAGCCTCTTTGCGCGAAGAGTTCAAGCCAGCCATGAACCCTGCTCATGGCACTGTGCCAATCCTAAACCGGGTTCGAAAAACGTCTGGAACTGGATGATTGCGGCGCGTTATCAGGGTAATTGTCCCGCAGCAATCATGCGATTGTAGAGCGTGTTTTTCGACAACCAGATAATCAGATCGTCAAAGTCGGCACTCGGCGTCGTCTTGACGAAGACCGGATCGGCGGCGACCCCCGTGTTGGGGTTGGGATTCTGCGATTCGTCGGTACTGGTGCCGCCAGTGGCGCCATTTTTCCCCAGGGAATAGATCACTGCCACGGCGTCCGATGCCAGGAAGGTATTGGCCGCACAAGTTGCCGCCGCAGGATTTCCCGAATTCGTCACATTGGCACCGGCATTGCAGACTTTCAGGTCGGGAGCAAGGGTCGCAATGGTGATGCCTCGCATCCCCGATGGGGCCGCCGTCTGGGTAAAGGCCGAACTGTTGGCAGTCGTCACTGCATAGCGGATTCGGCTGCTGGTGCCGGCCAGCCAGCCGTCGAGCGCGTAACCTTGGTCGTCAATTGTGGATAGGCCGAGAGTCACGCCGGGAATGAAACCGTCATAGGGATTTGAACATACGCCATGCGCAAGTACGGCAGGCGTGATGTCCGGGGTGGTTGCGACACAAGCACCGCTGGCGGAAGTGCAGAAACTTTCCCGGCCCAGGCTGCTGGAAGACGCCGGGCAGGGCAGGCGTCCGTTGGCGAGCGCGAAACCCAGCAGCGCATCGCGAATGTCGGCCAGGGATTTTTCCGTTGCCCGGATGGAATCGGTATCGCGCTGTGCGCTCAGGGGCACCAGCAAGCCGCCGAGCAACAGCGCCACGATGACCAGCACCACCGACAGCTCCATGAGGGTGAAACCGTTCTGGTGTCGAAAGAAGCCAGTCGGTTTCATAGGTGATTCTTGATCTGGAAATTGTGTATCGCAATCGATTGATCCCTCGTTGCGCTCTGCGCATTGGTGAAACCGAAATAAATGTTTTTCATCGCCTCTCCGAAGCCGTCGGCAGGATCGCTAACGGTGATGGTAGCGGCTATCTTGCGGGTGCAGGAAGCATTTATGCTGCTCAGGTTGGCGCTCAAGTCCTGAAACGATACCAGATCGCAGGCGCCAAAGCTGCTATACACATAGGCAGTCAGCGTATAGGTGCCACTTGTGGTGCCAGCGTTGTAATTGCGATCTATATCCAACCTAACATGATAGTCGGTGCCTGTATTCATGGTCTGATTGGCTATTCCCGAGGGTACGGCTGTAGTATCTAATGGATTGGTGGGTTCGAATCCCGTCCCGCTGCCGGCGCCATGCACATTATCGTCGGTGGCGCTCGCTACCGTGCCCCAATAATCAAAAGCCGCATGATTCGCATTCGGCGGAGTTGGAAATGCGGGATCTCGACCAGCGCTGCGGCTATTATCGAACTCCAGCGCCAACTTAGGCATATTAATTGGAGTGACTCCCGCCGCAATATCGGAGTAGCCCAAGGCGGCACCCGTGCCTCCGCACATGTTTGTGCTGGCGTTGCGCGAAGGATTGGCGTCGGCGATGGCGAAGGTGAAGCCCTCTCCCTTGTGGGCGATATTGAAATAGAAGTAGGCCCTGAGTCCGCCCAGGAAGGGTGTCGGGGTGGGGTACCAGAAGCAACCATAGAGATTCGCCAAGCCGGCACCGCCGACAAGACCCAGGGTAACCTGATTGACGTCGGGGGTGACGATCGAGGTCGCCGAGGTCTTGGTCGTAAAGCTGTCGATGTTGCTGGCAAAACTCACCGACGTATCCCCACCGTAGGGAGACAGACACAAACCGACATCGGTTGCCCGGCTGGTTGTGGAAGCGCCGTCATAGGCCACCACGTTGGTGGTAAAGCTGGTAGCGCTTCCAGAAGCCAAGGCTAGTGCCCCGGGTGTCTCGAAGTAGTTGCTGATTGCGCGGGCGCTCGTGATGCGTGGGTTGCCGCTGATATCGGCGCCGCCAAACAGCAGCGTCCCGTCGCAGGACTGGCTATTGATGCTCAAGCAATAGGTGGTGGTATTGTTGCAGCGCGCATAACGAATCTGATCGCTGAAGTTGCTCAGATAATCCGCGGAGCTGTCGGCCACCGTGAGGTCAGGAAGCTGTCCAACACTATAGTCGATGCTACCGACAGTATAAGAAGTGGCGGAAGCAGGCAGGCTGGAAATGCTCAAATTGTTCTTGATTTCGGTAAGCAGCGTATTGATCTGTCCCGCCAAGTCGCTGCGTTTCTTCACGCGATCGAAGATTTCTTTCGGGGTGATCCAGAGAATGCGGTCATTGATGCCGCTGTCCGGTTTGGTGTCCGAATAGGTCTCGTCCGGCATGGGGCCGGAGCGGATGGTGAGAGGATTGACCGAGGAAGGAAAGCTGTAGGGGAAGTCGACGTAATCGGCAAAGCCTTGGCCAGTGCGGCCACAAGGTGTTGTTTGATCGGTGCCACGGCCATTCTGTGCCGCCAAGTTTTGTCCGGCGACGATGCGGGCGCCAAGAGGCGAGCCGACCGAGAAGATCACCGCCGCAACGCCGCCGTTGGCGTCATTGGGGGTTACCAATGAATTACCGGATGCATCGAGAATTTCAAACTGGCCTTGGGTATCCCAGTTCATAGGAGTGGGCTTGGTAGCCGAGGCCTTAAAGCTGCCGGAAACTGCATACCACAGGCATTCTCCCGTGGAGTCGCGCAATTCCGGCAGGCCGAGTTCCTTGAAAGGGAGCAGACCGATGACGGCTTTTCCGCTAACACCGCAGGCAGTATCAGACATGGTCGCATCGGCGCTACCGGAACCGGTAGTATCCGGACAAGGGAGATATCCAAATACCGGATAATTCGGCGGAGAAGTATGGGTATCCCGGTAAGTCGCAGCGTAGCCGAGCAAGGCTTCCTTCGCCTGGAGAAGCGCGCGCGAGGTGGCATCCTCACGCGCGAACTTGCGTGATGCGAATTCCAGTTGGCCGGTCACTGAGTACAACGATCCCAGCACCAGGATCACCAGCATGATCAATAGCGCGTAGCCGCGCTGGCGCTGTGCGCAACATAGGGACGGAAGTTCAGCGCTTGCGGGACTTGTCTTCATCGCCGCGATTGACCAGTACCTGCCCGCCCGCCAGTCCGTCGGTCTTCTCCTGGTTCGCACGATTGAGTTTCTCGCCGACTCGCAACGACGCGGGCATTTCATCTCCGACACGGATTTCTACTCGTTCCGGTTCCTTGGCGGAAGGATGCGCCATCACGCCGCCGCTGGTTTCGTCGCCCAGCTGCGGACGTCCGTTGACCCAGACGGTTGCCTTGCCGTTGCTGCGGCGGACCATGCCATTGATATGCACGTTGGCAACCTCGATGGTTTCCTGGGTTTTTTCCTGGATGTTGAGCAGGCGCTGACGTTCGAGCGCGGCACGCCGTTCCGGCGTAAAGAAAAGACGGCCCAGCGGCGCGGATTGTGATTGCGAACTTTGTGCTGTCAGCGAGATGAAAAGCAGAAGCGGCAGCAATGACCGCAGCCGACGGACGCCGGCGGATGCGTTTTGGCCGGGATTGTCTGGAACAGCCAAGGGATATGCGGATTTCATGGCTGGCCCAGGCTTGTTTCCCGCAGCGTAACCCAGTCGATCGAGCATTCGGCAAAGAGCTGCGCCGCAGTGCCGAGACGAGTTTGTCGCACGACATTGCAACCTTTCAAACTGGTGTATGCCCGAATGCTATCGCGCAAGTCGGCGAGAAAATTGAGCAAATCCTCCTCATGCAGCAACTGCATCTGCAACTTCATGCTGCTGACCATGAAATCGAAGCCGCTGCTGGTGCTCTCGAGCAACTGTTGCGGCGCCAGTTCATATTGAACGTCCAGCAGTTTTCGTGTGGTCTTGATCTTGCGTATTTGCTCGACCCAATCGAGACGGCGTTCCCCGCCGATATACCCGCGCGCTTCGATATTTTCGTAACGGGAATACTTGTCGCGCAGCTCCTGCTCTTCGTTGCGGGCGTTGGCAAGCTTCGCCTGGATTTCGTTGCGTTTATCCAGGGCCTGCTTGTTTGCCTTCTGCGCGTCGGCATACATTCCCCTCGATGCATATACCGCCGCGGCGCCGAGAAGTCCCAGCAACAGGAACAGCGCCAGGTTCCAGCGAATATGCCGCAGGATCTCGGTGAGTTGCTTCATGGTGAAATCAAGGAGTGGGCAAACAGGGAAGTCATAATTTTTGCACGATGCGCAGCGAGAACTTCGGCACTTCGACGACAGCCGAGTCTTCTTCGGTGCTCTTCAGCAACTTGGTGGATTCGACGTCGAACGGCAGCTTGAGGATGCGGACCTGCGCCTTGCCATCCTTGCTCAGGTTGGCGCTGAAACTGTCGATGATGCTTTTCAGCGTGCGTTCGTCATTCTTGAGCGTCACCGGCAACTGGGCGTATACGTCGGCAATGACAAATAAATCCTTGTTGACGGGGTTTTTGGCAGCGGCAGGCTGCTTGGCCGCGTTGCCGGGAACTTGCTGAACTTCATCGCCATTGTTCCCGATTTTCCAATCTATCCGGTCAAGCTCGATCCGCGGTGCTTGCTGGAGCGCATCGCTGATGCGTTGGTACATCGGCTCAAGCGTCGCTGTGTGCTTGACCAGGTTGTCGTAACGGTCGATCAAGGTACGCAGGTTGGCGCTGCTGAAAGGCATTTTCGGCAAGGTCATGAGCGCGGCGGTGTATTGTTGCCCGGCCAGCGCCACCTGCTGCTGCACCTGTTCCGTATTGTCGCGCAGTTGGTAAAGCTGGGTTAGTTGCTTGCCGGAGAATATCAGGCAAGCGAGCAAAATCAACAGACCCGCGCTGTTGAGGGCAAGACGGGTTTGCCAGAGTCGAAAGATTCGGCGCTCGGCGGCGGCTGCGAATTGCTGGGACGGAGTTTTGCGCACCATCAGATGCAGGAAGAGCGCCTCGCTATGGGAGTCCTGCGGCAACGTCTTGAGGCCAAGCCGGCGTCCTTCGGCAAGAAGGTCGACGAATTCGAAACTCAATTCGTTCGAATTGGAACAATGGGCCCGGAAACTATCCAGTTGGGAGGGATGCACCAGAACCAGTGTCGGCAGGATCACACTGCGATCCACCATGCGTTGCCCGGTCAGGTATTGATGGATTCTGGTCGTTTCGACCGCACAGGCGGCGGCGATATCGTCAGGGGTATCGCCGACCAGTGGCGTCAGGCGGGAAAATCGCAATTTGCCGGTTTCGAAGAAGGATTGGCGCAAACCGCCGCGCGTGAGAGTCAGCAGCAGGAATCGATGGGCCTGACTTGGTGTCTTGGTGGAAAGCAAGCCGGTCAAGGTATTGGCGATCAGCGGCAAGGAAAACACACCGGCCAACTGACATTCCGCCGAGCGTAGGGCTGCCAGCCAAGGCTCGAAAAATTGCGGGCGAGTCAGCGCAAAAAAAAGTATTTTGTCGTCGCGGCGGCCGCTTGTTTCCCGCCCGAGCGTGAATGCGAGGCTCAGCGGCGTGCCATGAAAATACTGATCGATCTTGCGTTGCAAGAGCGCGGTTCGGTCGCTGCCTTGAACATGGGGGATGAGGTCAGACTGGAAGCCTTCCTCGACCACTTCGGCGAGCAGGTAGAAAAGGCTTTTCCGATGCGCGGGAAGGTATGCGGCAAAAGCTTCCTGCCCTTGGCTGTCGTGGGCGAAGCTTTCCTCGAAGTGCAAATGACCGTCCTGCCAGCGGTAGGCTGACAGGCTGTTGGCGTCGAGAAATAAGAGGCGGCGCTGCGGCATGGGCGTTGCGGTAGTCCGCGGGCTTACATTTTGAGCTTGGAAATAATATCGTAGATCGGTCCCAGCACGGCAAGCATCACCCAGCCCAGGATCAGACCGACAATCATGGTCATGGCCGGTTCGATCATGGCTTGCACGCGCTCGATCGATTCCTTGACATCGCGGTTGTAGAAATAACTGACATTGATCAGCGCCTTGTCGAGTCCGCCGGTGTTCTCTCCGACGCGCAACATGCGGATTACCAGCGGCGGAAACAGGTTGATGCTCTGGAATGCGGCCGTGACGTTCTGACCGTCGGCGATCATCTGGCCGGCACGCATCAAGCCTTCCTTGATGACCACGTTGCCGACGACGTTCTCGGTGGTGCGGATGGCATCGATGATGGAAATCCCGGAAGCATACAGCATGGCGAAGATGCCGGCGAAGCGGGAAAGGATGATCTTGCGCAAGATCTCGCCGAGATAGGGAAGCGACAGTTTGATTTTATCGAAGCGGTAGCGCGCCACCGAGTTTGAGCTGACGGCAATGACGGTCGCCACGGAGAGAACGATCGGAACAATCACGATCACGTACCAGAAATTGACGAAAAAATCCGAGGTGGCCATCAATATCTTGGTCTGCATCGGCAGTTCCTGGCCCATGTTCTTGATGAAGCCGGCCATTTTCGGCACCAGGTAGATCATCATGAAGAAAGTGACTGCGACCACCACCACGCCGAGAAAGGCCGGATACATGATCAGCTTCTTGGTCTGGGCCGCCAACTCGTCCTGCCACTTGAGGGAATCGACCAGGCTTTGCAATACGCCGGGCAGATTGCCGGTATCCTCGCCGGCACGAATCAAACTGATGAACACTTCATCGAAAGTGCGCGGATGTTCGAGCATGGCTTGCGACAGCGTCTTACCGCCCTCGATGCTTTCGATCATGCCGGCCAGAACCTGCCGGAATTGCAGATGCGTAATGCTGTCGCGCAAGTCGGTCAGACCTTCGAGGATCGGCACGCCGGAACGCGTCAACTGTTCGAGATGAAAGCAGAAGTTGATGAGCTCCGGGCGGGGGACTTTGGCGCTGTGTAGGAGGCCGCCCTGTTTGACCGGGTCGGCCTTGATGAAGTCGAGATCAATGCGTTTCAGGCGCATCTCCAGATCGATCAGGTTGGCCGCTTCCATCTGGCCCATTGCCGTGCGTCCCGTGGGATCCATCGCCTTGTAGGCGAACAGCATTACATGCGCTCCGTCAGATCGACCACCCGCACCACCTCTTCCAGCGAGGTGGTGCCGTCCCTCACGCGCCGCAATCCGTCTTCGGCCAGCGGACGAAAGCCTTTGGCTAGCGCGGCGTTGCGAATTTCCCGCACCGTGGCGCGGCGGGCGATGAGTTCGTCGATGTCGCCGTCCAGGCGCAGCAGTTCCATGATCGCGACCCGGCCGCGGTAACCTTGATAGCCGCAGGCCTCGCAGCCGGCGGCCCGGTACAAGGTGGGCGGCGGCTGGTTTTTCGCCTGGCCCAGCAGGCGGCACTCGTGTTCCTCGGCCGGATAGGGCCTGCGGCAATGAGTGCACAGCCGGCGCAACAAGCGTTGGGCAATCACGCCGATGATGTTGCCGGCCATGATGTCCGGCAAAATGCCGATGTCCAGCAGACGCGGAAAGACGCCGATGGCGGAATTGGTGTGCAGCGTCGAATAGACCTGGTGGCCGGTCATGGCGGCGCGGAAGGCCATTTCGGCCGTCTCCGGGTCGCGGACTTCGCCCACCAGAATGACATCCGGATCCTGCCGCATCATCGACCGGATGCCGTTGGCGAAGTCGAGCTTGGCCGCTTCCGCCACGGAGGTCTGGCGGATCATGGCCATTGGGTACTCGACCGGATCTTCGAGGGTCATCACGTTGACGCTTTCCTCGTTGATGTGATTGAGCACCGAATACAGCGTGGTGGTCTTGCCGCTGCCGGTCGGGCCGGTCACCAGGATGATGCCTTCGGGCCGGGCGATCATCTTCTTGAGCATCTCCAGGTGATGCTCGTCGAGACCGAGACCGTCGATCGGCACGATGCCTTTTTCCCGGTCGAGGATGCGCAGCACCACGTTTTCGCCGTGGATGGTCGGCTGGGCGGCCACCCGGAAGTCGATGGCACGGCCGCTGATGTTGATCGAAATCCTGCCGTCCTGCGGGGCGCGCGTCTCGGCGATATTCATGCCGCCCATCACCTTGAGGCGCACCGTCATGGCCGGCCAATAGGACTTATGCAATGCGCGGATCTGCCGCAGGATGCCGTCGATGCGGTAGCGGATGCGCAGGAAGCTGGCTTCCGGTTCGAAGTGGATGTCGGAAACCTCGCGCTTGACGGCATCGGTCAGCAAGGCATCCACCAGCCGCACCACCGGCTGGCTGTATTCGTCGAACGAGGCGGCGATGCTGCGGTAATCGATCTCGCCGGTCTCGATCTCGTTGAGAATGCCGTCGATCGACAGTTCGTGTCCGTAATACTGGTCGATGGCGCGGGCGATCTCGGATTCGCCGGCAAGCAGCGTGTCGATCAGCAGCTCGCGCGTCGTCAGCGAACGCAGCCGGTCCAGCGCAATGATGTCGTTCAGGTCGGCGACCGCAATCGTCAGGCGGTTCTGCTCGGCGTTGTAGTAGAGCGGCAGCAGCTTGTGGCGCTTGGCGAGTTCGTGCGAAACCAGGTGCAAGGCGGCCGGGTCGATGATGGCATTGGAAAGGTCGATCGACTTCTTGCCGAGGGATTCGCCCAAGGCGTCGCGCAGCGTGGTTTCGGAAACGAAGCCGAGGGTGACCAGCAGCTCGCCGATCGGCTGGTTCGACTTCATCTGCTCCAGTAGCGCAATGCGCAACTGGTCTTCGCTGATAACGCCCTGGGCGATCAGCAACTGGCCGATCGGTTGCCGGGAAGGAGTTGGTGAATTCATTCTGTCGCTATTCTCCGGCATCATCAGGATGCTGGCAACAACAGATTATGGCAGGATTATGGCTGCAATTCGCGCAGCCGTGCGTTGAGTTGTACCTTGTCGAAACTGGCGGGGCGATTTGCCGTTGCCGCCAAGGCGAGGTTGTAATATTGCAGCGCGAGTTTTGGCTGTTGCAAATGGTCCAGGCTGACGGCCAGATTGAACAGGGTATCCGGATTGTCGGGCTCGCCTTTATAAGCTTTGAAAAAAGCCGCTTGGGCTTCGTTCCAGCGGTTTTGGCTGGCATAAAGAGTTCCCAAGGCAAAGTGGATGAAAGACAGCTCCGGCTGGGCGGCAAGCAGAGCGTTCAAGCGCGTCTCCGCCTGGAGCGGATCGACCTGCCCCCTCAATCCGATCAAGCCCGCCTGTGCCAGTGCGTCTTTCGGATTGGCCTCGAGTGCCCGCAGATAGTAATCTTCGGCGGAAGACGGTTGTCTCTGGCGCAGACTGACAGCGGCCATGCCATGCAGTGCATCGAGATTGCTCGGCTCGTTTTTCAAAACCTCCAAATATTCGCTTCTGGCGAGGTCGAAATTACCGGCCATGTAGGCTTCATAACCATGTACCAGCAATGGATCGAGGGCGAGCTTGGAAGTCGAGACGCGAATCGGGCTGGGCGGTTCGCTGCGGAGCGGTGCCGCGGCGGTCGCGGGCCGTGCCGGTTCGCTGGCCGGCAAGGGCGGCACGGCGGGAGTCGCCGGAACAACAGCCGCGACCGGGGCGGCGGGAGGCTGGGCTGGTTGGGGCGGTGGCCGAGGCGGGATCGTTCCCGGTTTGACCATGCTCAGTCCACCGCTGGGTTGCAGTTGCAACCAGAAATAGACACCAATGGCGCTGGCCGCTATTACGGTCAGCAGACCGAGGGCCAGCGCGCGCCGCTTGTTGGAGAGCGGGGTGCTTGGTTGCTTGGCGTCAAACAGGTTTTGCGCTGCCTGGCGATCCTGTGGATCGGCTTTCTGGGCGGCAGTCGCCGTCGTTTTGACAACGGGGCTTGCCATCGACTTGGCGGCGGCGAGGGGTGCAGTCGCCGGTGGCGGTTCGGCAGGCGCGGATGGTGCCGGTTTCTTTTCCTTGACACCCGGCTTGGTGGCCGCTGCATGGGCGATAAACTCTTCGTCGAGCGCCCCCAGATGGGTCGGCAGTTCGGGCAATGCGGGCGGCGCCTGTGTAGTGGATGGAAGCGCCGGCGGTGGTTCATCGCTCATCAAGGGGGTCAGTTCCAGCTTCAGGGCTGGCTGAGGCGCCGTCCCCGTGGCGCCGGCCTCGGCTTCCGTCGCCTGAGCTTGACGCTTGGCCTGTTCGGCCTTGTTCAAGGCGTCCATCAGCAGGCTCACCGGGAATCTCCTCCGAGCTTGAATTCCTGCCGTTGCGGGCCGTTGTCGCTCTTGAAGAAATCCTGATTGGGCAATTGATCGCGATAGTTCCGGTAATCTCCGGTGAGACTGGCATCCCGAATCACAATCGGACGCAGGAAGATCACCAACTCGGTCTTGGTGTGCTTGTCGTTGCGATTCACGAACAGGTTGCCCAGCACCGGGATATTCGACAAACCCGGGGTCGCGTAGTCGGTGTTGTCGAGGGTGTCTTCCATCAACCCACCCATGACGGCGACATTGCCATTGGTGACGCGGATCATGGATTCCATCTCGCGCGTCCGTATCACCGGTATCTGGCTGGTTACCCCGGCCTTGGCCAAATCCGGATTGGGGTCATTAACGTAGGAAACAATGCGGGATACGCTCGGGCGGATGTTCAAGAGCACCGTATCGTTTTCGCTGATTTGCGGGGTGACGTTCATGACGAAGCCTACTGGCACGGTATTCAAGGTGGTCGTGTAGGTCGTCACGGAAGCGGTCTGGTTGGTGGTGGTGTCCGCCTTGATGGTGAAATAGACGTTATTGTCGATCACCTTGAGCACGGCCGTCTGATTGTTGATCACGGAAAGCTTCGGACTCGAGAGTACTTTGACCGTGCCGAAAGTTTCCAGCAGCTTGATCGACCCGCTGACGATGCCTAGACCCTTGAGGGTGACTCCCTTGGCAGTAGGATCGGTGACATAGCTGCTGATCTCGACGCCCGCCGCCGGTTTGACGGAGGCCGTCTGCAACAATTTGACCCCCGAGTTGCCGGTTGGCAGAAGACCCCAGTTGATGCCTTGCTGATAATCCTTGGAAAGAATCACTTCGGCAATAGTGGCTTCAATCAGCACCTGGCGGCTGGCGCGGAACAAGACCTGATCCAGGAACTCCTGGATTTTCTCGTGCTGGCGGCTGGTCGCGCGAATGATCACCACACTGCTTTCCGGATTGACGATCACCGCAGCGGCTTCGCGAAAGGTGGTACGGCGCACGACGGTGGACCCCTCTTGTTGCAGCGAGGCGGGATTGGGACTGCCGGCGATGTTGGGAACTGAGTTCTGATTGGCTTTGCCTGCTGTTTTTGCGGGCTGTGCGCCGGTGCCGGTCGTCGTTTGCTGGTCAGTATGCTCGACGACTGTTTCGCTCGATCCTTCGGGAAGAATCTTGTCCGTCTCGCGCAGGATGTCCTTGAGGTTCTTTTCCAGGGTTTCCCAGAAACGGTTCTTGGCGGTGTTTTCCACCTTGGTCAAGGAAGTGTTGCCGCCACCCCCACCGCCGCCACTTCCACCTCCACCGGTGCCAGTGGAAGCGATCTGGGTCGTCACCGTGGTATTGCCGCTGGTGTCCCGCGCGATATTCACATAATCGATTTTGTAAGTGCGCAAAAACGGCGAGTCGGGCATCACCGTCAGATTGGGACCGTCGAATTCCCAGCGCATATCGACCTGCTTGCCGATGCGGTTGAGCAGTTGCTGCAGCGTCTGGTCGATGGCGTTGAGCGTCACCGTACCCTGAATGCCGGGATGGATATCGACGTTGATTTTGGCATCGCGGGCCAACGCAAACAGGAGTTCCTGCACCTTGACTTCGTTGACCACGACGCTGAATGTTTCTGTCTTGGCCGCCGGTTTTGGCTTGGGCAAAGCGGCGGCTTGCTGTACCGGCTGGGGGATATTGCGCGAAACCGGCGCTGGCTGGTTCTCGGCGCGCAAGTGCCCCGACGAGGCCGGCTGTATCGGCGCATTGCCGCAGCCGGCAAGGAACAGTGTCACACCGATTGCGGGGCATACTGCCGTTAAGTGTCGCAAGGTCATAGGGAAAGCGGACCCATTCGGTTTGGGGACTTTTTCGATGATAGCACGTTAAGAATGAAACACAATTCCATGATTATTCGGTCGATATGACCAGAAATGAGATTCGTGGCCGCCTCTCGCATGTCATTACCGAAGATGTTTCGCCATACGTGGAAAAGGGCTAAGGCTGCGTATCGATGCGGGCAGTTGCTGAATGGCATGCAAGGCCGCTTCACGCGATGGATATTCGCCATAGATGATGCCGACGCGGTACACGCCCCGGACGTTGGCCACATAGACGCGCAGTTGCTCGGCACCGAGCAGTTCGATGGAGCGGAGAACGAAGTTCTCGATGGCCATAGCCTGGCCGATGTCCGAACCCAGCAGCTGGATAAACCAGCGTTCGTTGGGCACGGTTTTAAGCCAGAGTTGTGCGGCTTCGAAACGGGCGCGAGTTTGCTCGCCGAGTTTTGCGACGGGAATCGCCGCCTGTTCTGGCGGCGGAGCGGGCAATTTGGCCGGACTCGCCGTTGCGACAGGCGCGGCACGCAGGGGCGGGCTGAGCGGGGTGTCCGCAGCCACGATTTCTGGCTGGGCTGGTTTCGCGGCAGGGGTTGCCGGAACTGGGGAAGGAAGAAATCCGCCGCCTTTGAACAGGAAAACGAATCCCCCCAGAACGATCGCGATCGTGGCCGCCAGCCCCGCCCAGAGCGGCATGCGGGAAGGGCGGAAGTCGCCAAATTCGGCATCGCGGATGGCAGCGCGAATATGTCGCGGGGTAATCTGGTGGGTGTTTTCGGCAAAGGCGGCCAGCAGCGATTTGTCGGCGATGATATTGACGCGCCGGGTGAGGCCCAGCGAGGCGCCGGTGATCAGCTTGACTGCGGCATCGTTGAATAATTTCGGACCGCGGTAACCGGCGGCACGCAGGCGAAAATCGATGTATCCATCGATGTCGTCCCGCACCAGCGGTTCGAGCGCGAAGTTGTGGGTAATGCGTTCTTTCAGTTGCCGCATGTTCGGCCGGGAGAGCACCTCATTCAGCTCCGGCTGGCCAAACAGCACCAACTGCAGCAACATATGGTGGTTCGATTCGAGGTTGGATAACAGGCGGACTTCTTCCAGCGTCTCGGCTGGCATCGCATGCGCCTCGTCGATCAGCACCACGATCTGGTGCCCCTTGCCGTAAAGCTGGATCAGATGTTCCTGCAATACTCTCAGGATGGCGCTGGCGCGACCCGCCGGGGTTTCTATGGCCAGCTCGTCGGCGATCGCATAGAGGATGTCTTCGCGCGACAGCGAGGGGGTCGCCAGGTAGACGGTTTTGACATTTGGCGGCAGGCGCTCCATCAATACGCGGCAAAGCATGGTCTTGCCGCTGCCGACTTCGCCGCTGATCTTGACGATGCCTTCGTCATGGGTGATGGCGTAGATCAGCGCATCCAGCGTGGCTCCCCGGTTGGCGCCAGCGAAGAAGAAATCGGTGTTCGGGGTAATCCGAAACGGCGCTTCGTGCAAACCGTAATGCTCTAGGTACATTGTCAATTGCTTCCCTGGTGCTTCGTGCGGGCCAACGTTTCAATCCGGCTATAGAGCGTGGTGCGATTGATGCCCAGCAGCTTGGCTGCCTGGCTCAGGTTGCCCTGGGTGAGCCGTTGCGCCGCCTCGATGTAGGCTTCCTCCCACTGGTGCAGTGTGTCGTCGAGGCTGAAGTTGCCGCGCTGCTGCAAGTGGTGCCGGGCAGTCGTGATCAAATCGCCCGGATCACCGGTCGGTAAGAGATTTTGCGATGACTCGGCCGACTGGCTGTCCAGTTCGAACTCAAGTTCTGCGGAAGGTACTGTCTGGCCAGGATACTTGGTGGTGAGCCGAATCACGATGTTGCGCAGCTCGCGTACGTTGCCGGGAAAATCGTAAGCCATCCAGCGCGCTGCGGCATCCGGCGCCAGGATAAAGGGGGGTTGCCCGGACTGCTGCGCGTACAGCAGGCGGAAGTGGTCGAGCAACAAGCGTTTGTCTTCGCCCATCTCGCGCAGCGGCGGCACGCTGATGGAAAACACGCTCAGACGGTGGTACAAGTCGGCGCGAAAGCGTCCCTCGCGTACTTCCTGACGCAGATCGCGGTTGGTCGCGGTGATGACGCGGGCATGCGAAATGCGCAATTGCGTTTCGCCGACGCGTTGGAACTCGCCATTCTCGAGTACCCGCAGCAACTTCGGTTGCAGGTCCAGCGGCAGCTCGCCAATTTCGTCGAGAAACAGCGTGCCGTTGCCGGCGTCCTCGAAATAACCGGACTTGTTCGCAGTGGCGCCAGTGAATGCCCCCTTGGCATAGCCGAACAGCGTCGGTTCGACCAGGGTCGGGGAGATTGCCGCACAGTTGAGGGCGTAGAAAGGGCGGTTCCCCCTTTCGGTCTCGCGATGCAGGCAGCAATGGGCAACGATTTCCTTGCCGCTGCCCGACTCCCCTTCGATGAGGACCGGAAACGGCGAGTTGGCGTACTGCCGGGTTTGTGCGTGCAACTTCAGAATGGGCGGGCTGGCGCCAATCAGGTCGCATTCGCCCATCGGCTTGGCCCGGGCCTGCGCCGCTTCTTCCGCATCGCCGAAGGCCAGTACCTTGAGCAGTATCTGGCGCAGTCGTTCCGGATCGGCCGGCTTGGCGACGAATTCGGTGGCCCCCAGAGCGCGTGCATGCCTGCCATGAGCTTCCTCGTTTTGACCGGAGAGGACCACGATACTCATGCTCGGCGAATGCGCCAGAAGATCGGAGATCAACGCAAAACCTTCATCCGGCCGGTGCGGGAGAGGCGGCAGGCCAAGATCGATCAAGGCGACCTGGGGTGGGGCAACATTATTGCGCAAGCGCTCGACGCATTCAGCGCGCGAGGCGGCGACTGACACGTCGAAGTCCCTGCTGAGAAAATAACTCAGCGTGTCGGTAATCAGGGTATCGTCGTCGACGATCAACAACAGGGGTTTGCGGGCTGTGTCGCTCATATGCTCTGCTTCACGATATGGCAAAACGCTGGCACGGTGGCGGGTGGTTCGAAAGTCCATAGTGTGACATAAATCCCCTGAAGTTAAACGCAGTCATCTGATAGAATTCAAATTTTTCAAATGAATGGAATGAATCCGTGGCATCCGTAGCTGCCCGATCCGATGACAGCATGGTCAAACTCAGCAAAGTCAGCTTTGCCTACGACCAGCGTCCGGTTCTTACGGATATCAATATGGATATTCCGCGCGGCAAAGTGGTGGCGATCATGGGTAGCAGCGGTTGCGGCAAGACCACCACGCTACGCATCATCGGCGGCCAACTCAAACCGACCAGCGGCGAGGTGCTGGTCAACGGCCGGGCGGTGAAAGGGCTGGATAGCAACGGCCTATACGAAATGCGGCGACAAATGGGCATGCTGTTCCAGTTCGGGGCTTTGTTCACCGACATGTCGGTGTATGACAATGTGGCTTTCCAGATGCGCGAACATACCAATTTGCCGGAAGACATGATCAATGATCTTGTCATGATGAAGCTGCACTCTGTCGGACTGCGTGGCGCCCATCACCTGATGCCCTCCGAACTCTCCGGCGGCATGGCCAGGCGCGTGGCGCTGGCCCGCGCCATTGCGCTTGACCCGATGCTGATCATGTATGACGAGCCGTTTGCCGGTCTCGACCCGATCTCGCTGGCCATCATCGGCGACCTGATCCGCAAACTCAACGATGCCTTGGGCGCCAGCTCCATCATCGTTACCCATGACGTACAGGAATCGTTGAAGATCGTCGATTACGTGTATTTCGTTTCCGCGGGCAAGATTGTCGCCGAGGGCACCGCGGAGGAAATCAAGTCCTCCAAGACACCGTATGTGCATCAATTTGTATGGGGAGAGGCCGACGGACCGGTGCCATTCCACTATCCGGCGCCGGCTTATGGTGAGGAGATCATGGAACAGGCGGTGAATCGTGGCTGATCCGGAAAAACAACCACCGGTCTCCGGTAAGTTGGCGAAAATTCTGATCGGCTTTGGCCACAACGTCACCAGCCGCATCTGGCGTCTCGGCTTCGCCAGCCGCTTCTTAATGGCGACCCTGCTCCTCTCGGGAACGGCCTTGCGGCGTTTCCATCTGACCATACGCGAAATTTATTTCACCGGTGTTTTGAGCCTCATCATCATCCTGGTGTCGGGGCTGTTCGTCGGCATGGTGCTGGGCCTGCAGGGATACGATACGTTGCAGCGCTATGGATCCAGCGAGGCGCTGGGGGTGCTGGTGTCCCTGTCGCTGGTACGGGAGCTGGGGCCCGTGGTGGCCGCGCTGCTGTTTGCCAGCCGCGCCGGCTCGGCGATCACCGCGGAGATCGGCCTGATGAAAGCCACCGAGCAATTGTCGGCAATGGAGATGATGGCGGTGAATCCGATCGCACGGGTCATTGCGCCGCGCTTCTGGGCCGGCGTGGTATCGATGCCGTTGCTGGCCGCACTGTTTTCGGCAATGGGGATATTCGGCGGCTACCTGGTCGGGGTTCAACTGATTGGAGTGGACGAAGGCTCATTCTGGTCGCAGATGCAAGCGTCGGTCGATTTTCGCGAAGACATTGTCAACGGCGTCATCAAGAGTTTCGTTTTTGGCATCATCATCAGCTGGATTGCGGTGTTCGAAGGTTATGATGCCGAGCCGACTGCCGAAGGCGTCTCGGGTGCCACGACGCGTACCGTGGTGACATCGTCATTGGCAATCCTTGCCGCCGACTTCATTCTTACCGCATTCATGTTCCGGGGGGCATAATGAACCGTGCAACGCTCGACCTGTGGGTCGGAATTTTTGTCACCATTGGCCTGGGGTCGCTGCTGTTTCTGGCGCTCAAGGTCGGCAATCTGGCTTCGAACAGCGTCGGCGAGACGTATCGAGTCGAGGCCAAATTTGATAATATCGGCGGCCTGAAGGTGCGCGGCGCAGTAAAAAGCGCCGGCGTGGTAGTGGGGCGCGTCGCTGAAATACGTTTCGATCCGGAAGCTTTCGTTGCCGTTGTCACCCTGCAGATCGATAAACGCTACAATTTTCCGCGGGATACTTTCGCCACCATCAACACGTCGGGTTTGCTGGGGGAGCAATATGTCGGCTTCGAGGTCGGCGGAGACACCCAGATGCTGAAAGATGGCGACATGGTGAAGAAAACCCAGTCGGCGGTGGTGTTGGAGAAACTCATCAGCCAGTTCATGTTCAGCAAGGCCAATGAGGATCCCGGCGGCAGCAAGAAGTGATGCCGGACTGAACTAGAGGACGTCATTGTGAGCAATATCCATGTGAAGATTGTCCGGCATGTGTCGAGACTGGCAATTGCCGCCGCCATGCTCGGTCTGCTGAATGGCTGCGCCACCACCGGCAATACCAAGGATCCGCTGGAAGGCTACAACCGTGCCATGTTCACTTTCAACGACGGAATTGACCGGGCTGTCGTCAAGCCGCTCGCCCAGGGATATGTGGATGTCGTGCCGGCACCCGTGCGCACCGGGGTGTCCAATTTCTTCGCCAACATTGCCGACGTATTCATCGCGGTGAACAACCTGCTGCAGGGCAAGCTGCCGGAGGCCGCGGGCGACGCAGGGCGAGTGGTCATCAACACGACGTTCGGGTTGCTTGGCGTGCTCGATATCGCAAGCGATGCGGGACTCGAAAAGCACGACGA
Source organism: Sterolibacterium sp. (assembly GCA_041674385.1). Taxonomy (GTDB): domain Bacteria; phylum Pseudomonadota; class Gammaproteobacteria; order Burkholderiales; family Rhodocyclaceae; genus JACRAR01. The sequence goes on along the minus strand of JBAYVU010000004.1, from coordinate 45,990 downwards.
GGACTTCGGCCAGACTTTCGGTCGCTGGGGTGTCGGCGATGGTCCTTACTTCGTGTTGCCGATTCTTGGGCCGCGCACCATGCGCGACGCTTTTGCCCAGATTCTGGATACGGGGACAGATCCAGTCGCCCAGTTGGATGATGTTCCAACGCGCAACTCGCTATTGGTCGTGCGCGGCGTCAGCGACCGGTCGGATTATTTGTCTGCCGACAAGATCGTCCAGGAAGCCGCTCTCGACCGTTACGCTTATATCCGCGAGGCTTATCTGCAGCGGCGCCGCAACAGAGTCTATGACGGCAATCCACCGCGCCAGCTGGACGATGGGGCGCAACTGGAAACCGACGGGAAATTCGCCACCCTGCAGCAACCCGTGGGATCCAGCGGCTTTACCTCCCCCGCGCTTCCTTCTATCATGGCGTTGGCTCCGCGGGTCGATGTGGCATCTCCCCAAACGCCCCAATAAATTTTGATACCCCAACCAAGCCGTAAGGAATCCCGCATGAAATTGTCTTATCTGCTGCTGGCAGGTTTTTTCCTGCTGTTACCCGTCACGGCGGGCGCTCAAAAGTCGCCAGCCGATATGGCACCCGATCAGTTGATCAAGAACGTTGCCAACGAAGTACTGGACATCGTCCGCAAGGACAAGGACATCCAGTCCGGCAACCGCAAGAAAGTGATCGATCTGGTGGATGCCAAGGTGTTGCCGCATTTCAATTTTTCGCACATGACCCAGCTGGCATTGGCGCGCGATTGGCGTGTCGCCACCCCGGTGCAGCAGAAGGCCTTGACCGAAGAGTTCCGCACGCTGCTGGTACGGACTTATTCGAAGGCGCTGACCGAGTACAAGAATCAGACGATCGAGTTCAAGCCATTCGCCCTGAAGAATGGCGAGACCGATGTAAAAGTCCGCACACAGATCATCCAGTCTGGCGCCAAGCCGATTACCCTCGACTACTATCTCGAGCTGGTGCCCCAAGGCTGGAAAGTCTACGATATCGAAGTCGGCGGCATCAGTCTGGTGACCAATTATCGCGATCAGTTTGCCAATGAGGTCCGCACCACCGGCATCGACGGGCTGATCGCGACCTTGCAGGCAAAAAACCACAGCATGGAGCCAAAGTGATTCGCGTTGCCGGAAATCGTGTCGAGGTGTCCGGCGCCATGACATTGCCTAATGCCGCCGCGCTGTTGGCGGAGGGTGGCGCCGCCCTGGTGAACCCGGAAACCCTGTTCGATCTTGCCACGGTCACCGACGTCGACTCGTCTTGCATTGCAGTCATTTTTGGCTGGTTGCGCAAAGCGCAACAGCAGGACAGAGCCATATGCATCCTTCATCCGCCGCAGGATCTCCTGAGCCTGGCCGCCCTCTACGGCGTTACCGAGTTGCTGCCGCTCACCCAGCAATAGTGCGCCACCGCCCAAAGGCGCAGATGATCCCCGCGATTTGTGTCAGGCAGGTTGCCAAACGTTTTGGCACAGTCCAGGCGCTCGCCAGCATCGATCTCACTATCCATCAAGGCGAGTTCTTTGGTCTGCTTGGACCCAACGGTGCCGGCAAGACCACCCTGATCTCCGCGCTGGCCGGACTGGTGCGGGTGGATGGCGGACAGATCGAGGTGATGGGACACGATGTGGTGGCCGATTACCGCCTGGCGCGGCGTCAGCTCGGCGTGGTGCCTCAGGAACTGGTATTCGATCCTTTCTTCAGCGTGCGCGAAACGCTCAACATCCAGTGCGGCTATTTCGGTATCCGCCAGAGTCCGGCGCGTGACAGCTGGATCGACGAGATACTTGAGAACCTGGATCTGACCGCCAAGGCGGACGCCAATATGCGTTCGCTTTCCGGTGGCATGAAGCGCCGCGTGCTGGTGGCCCAGGCGCTGGTGCATCGGCCGCCGGTGATCGTGCTGGACGAGCCCACCGCAGGGGTCGATGTCGAATTGCGTCAGACCCTCTGGCAATTCATCCGCCGCCTCAACCGCGACGGCCATACCGTCGTTCTGACCACGCATTATCTGGAGGAGGCGGAGAGCCTGTGCACCCGCATCGCCATGCTCAAGGCAGGGCAAGTCGTGGCGCTCGACACCACCGCCAGCCTGTTGCAGCGTTTTTCGGCCCATGCGCTGCGTCTGCGCCTGGCCCGGCATGTCGAGCTACCGCCTGCAATGGCGCGACGCGCGGAGATCAAGGAAGGCGTCTGGTCGATCCCTTTCGACCGCTTTGATGAGATCGAACCCTGGTTGGCCGAATTGCGCATCAGCGGTTGCCGCGTGGACGACCTGGAAATCGGCAAACCCGACCTGGAGGATGTGTTCGTCAAGGTAATGCATGGCCATCCCGAAAGCGTTTCGCCATGATCGGCTTCTCCACCCTGCTTTACAAAGAAGTGCTGCGTTTCTGGAAGGTCGGCTTTCAAACCATCGCCGCCCCGGTGATTACGGCTTTGCTGTATTTGCTGATTTTCTCGCATGTCCTCGAAGCGCACGTGACAGTCTATGGCAGCGTGGCTTATACGGCTTTCCTGGTGCCGGGCCTGGTGATGATGTCGGTGCTGCAGAACGCCTTCGCCAACTCTTCTTCCTCGCTGATCCAGTCCAAAGTCACGGGCAGCATCATCTTCGTGCTGCTGCCGCCGATTTCCTACCGCGCCTTCTATCTTGCCTACGTGCTGGCGGCGGTTCTGCGCGGCATCGCGGTCGGTATCGGTGTTATGCTGGCCACCCTGTGGTTTGCCCCGTTGCATCTTCAGGAACCGTTCTGGATCGTGATCTTCGCCCTGCTTGGCGGAAGCATCCTGGGGAGCCTCGGGATGATTGCCGGAATCTGGGCAGACAAATTCGACCAGTTGGCAGCCTTCCAGAATTTCATCATCCTGCCGCTGACTTTTCTTTCCGGGGTATTCTATTCAATCCATTCGCTGCCGCCTTTTTGGCAGCAAGTGTCGCACTGGAATCCGATTTTCTACATGATCGACGGATTTCGGTATGGTTTTTTTGGGGTTTCCGACGTTTCCCCATGGCTGAGCCTGGCTGTCGTCGGAATATGCTTCGCGCTGCTTTCCGCATTGACTCTCGAAATGCTGAAACGCGGCTACAAATTGAGGGCATGAGGAACATTATGCTGGACCCGATAGAAATTCAAGAGTGGATCGCCGCCGGCTTGGCTTGTGCGCATATCTCCGTAGACGGCGACGGACGGCATTTTGCCGCGCTGATTGTCAGCGCCGAATTTGACGGCCTGAACCGCGTCAAGCGCCAGCAGCGCGTCTACGGCATCCTCCGGGACAAGCTCGACTCGGGAATCTTGCACGCATTGTCGATGCAGACCCTGACGCCCGAAGAATGGCAAGCAAGGAAAGCCCATGGATAAGCTGCTGATCGAAGGCGGCGTGCCGCTCTCCGGCGAGGCGGCCATTTCCGGCGCCAAGAACGCCGCCTTGCCGCTGCTGTGCGCCGCATTGCTGACGCACGAGCCATTGACCCTCACCAATGTGCCGAACCTCAACGACGTCGGTACCATGCTCAAATTGCTGGCACAGATGGGTGTCAAGGTGAGCAGGGAGGGCGCGACCGTCACCCTCGATGCGGCTGGCCTGGACATCCCCGTGGCGCCTTACGAGCTGGTCAAGACCATGCGCGCCTCGATCCTGGTGCTGGGGCCGCTGGTCGCGCGCGCCGGCGAAGCCAAGGTCTCCCTGCCGGGTGGCTGTGCCATCGGCGCGCGGCCCGTGGATCAACACATCAAGGGCCTGACCGCGATGGGTGCCGAGGTATCCGTCGAACATGGTTACGTGAATGCCAAGGCGACGCGTCTGAAGGGCGCGCGGCTGTTCACCGACATGGTCACCGTGACCGGCACCGAGAACCTGATGATGGCCGCCTGCCTGGCGGATGGCGAGACGGTGATCGAGAACGCCGCGCGCGAACCCGAGGTGGTCGATCTGGCGAATTGCCTGGTCGGCATGGGCGCGCAGATTTCCGGCGCCGGCAGCGATGTCATCCGCATACGCGGCGTCGAGCGTCTGCATGGCGCGACCCATCGCATCATGCCCGACCGCATCGAGACCGGCACCTATCTTTGCGCCGCCGCGGCCAGCGGGGGCGAAGTCCGGCTGACCGGCACCTCGGCGAGCTATCTCGACGTCGTGATCGACAAGCTCATGGATGCCGGCTGCGAGATTCAAACCGAGCGCGACGCGATCCGCCTCAGAGCCCCGCAGAAGCTGGTTTCGGTGAGCCTGCGCACGTCGCCCTATCCCGCCTTCCCGACCGACATGCAGGCCCAATTCATGGCTTTGAATGCGGTCGCCGAGGGCACGGCGGTGATCCGGGAAACCATATTCGAGAACCGCTACATGCATGCCGTCGAACTGATCCGGCTGGGCGCGGACATCAAGATCGACGGCAATACCGCCGTGGTCAGGGGCGTGCCGAAACTTGACGGCGCCACGGTGATGGCCACCGACCTGCGCGCCTCGGCCAGCCTGGTGATCGCCGGACTGGTGGCGCAAGGGGAGACGCTGATCGAACGCATCTACCACCTCGACCGCGGCTACGAAAAGCTGGAGCAGAAACTCATCGCGCTCGGTGCCAGGGTACGAAGGGTGAAGTAGCCTGGGCGGAGGTCAGGCGGGAAAACGCAACTCGAACGTGGTGACGCCATCCACGGAGCGCACAGAGGCTTCCCCGCCATGCGCACGCGCGATGCAGCGCGTAATGGCCAGCCCCAGTCCGGCCCCTTCGCCGAGGTACCGACGCGACGAATCCACCCGGTAGAAACGTTCAAACAGTCTCGGCAAATGCTCGGCTGCCAGGGTTTCTCCGTTGTTTTCCACCGCGACGGTGATGTCGGTGCCGACAGAAGCGTCGACGCGGACGGCGATTCGCCCGCCGCTGGGGGTGTGGCGAATCGCGTTCGAAACAAGATTGCTGACGGCCCTGCGCAGCATCAGCCGGTCGCCGGAAACGCTACCGCTGCCGGTGCAGGTCAAGCGGATGTTCTTTTCCTCGGCAAGGGCTTCGTAAAACTCGAACAGCCCCTGCACTTCAGCCATCAGGTCCACCTCCTCGCGATGCGGGACCATCAGGTCGTTGTCAGCCTTGGCGAGGAACAGCATGTCGGCGATCATGCGCGACAGCCGCTCGAACTCCTCGGCGTTGGAAGCCAGTACGTCCCGGTATTCTTCCGGCGTTCTGCTTTTCGACAGAGTGACCTGGGTCTGGGTCAGCAGATTGCTGACCGGGGTGCGCAGCTCGTGGGCGAGATCCGAGGAGAAATCCGACAAGCGCCGGAATGAATCTTCCAGGCGAGCCAGCATGTCGTTCAAGGTCTCGGCCACCGCGGCCAGTTCGACAGGTATCGAGGTCACCGAGAGCCGGTGGTCGAGTCGGTTCGCCGTGATGCTTGCCGCCCGTTGTCGTATTTCCAGCAGCGGGGCAAGACCCCGGCGCGCCGCGATCCAACCGAGGAAGCCGGTCAGCAGCGCCGCCAAGCCGACGACGGACCAGAGCGCGATTTGAAACGAGTGCATGAAATGTTCGTGGTGGGCGATATCTGTGGCTATCGCCACGACGGCCGGCGGCGCATCCTTGATGCCGGTGGGTGCCGCTGCGGAAACTCCGCGGAAGCGACGGTTTTCTGAGTTGGTCCAGAGCGTCGGCACGGATATCTTGCGAGTCTCCGAGGACAGCAGTGCCTCGGGAAACTCGGCATCGCCGCTCGAAAATAAAGCTTGTCCGCCAGGCGCCAACACGATCACCGCCAAGCCGTGGTGGCCGACCAGCGATTCCCGCAACATCCCCGGCAGCGCGTCCAAGTCCTGGCCGGAGCCGACTCTGGACAGGGCATGCTGAATGAATTCCAGCTTGCCGGTGAGCAGCTCCATATCCAACTCTTCGAAGTGTCGTTCGACCAGGGTCCCGATCAGCAGCCCCAGCAGCAGCAGCACGGTGGTCGACACCGCCGCGAACAGCAGGGTCAGCCGGAAGGTCAGGGATTTATGTCCCAGCCGCTTCACGCCGCGATCTCCAGCACGTAGCCCATGCCGCGCACCGTGTGGATCAGTTTCGGCTCGAAGCCATCGTCCACCTTGACCCGCAAGCGTCGGATGGCAACCTCGATCACATTGGTGTCGCTGTCGAAGTTCATGTCCCATACCTGGGAAGCGATCAGCGACCGGGGCAGGACTTCGCCTTGGCGGCGCAGCAGGAGTTCCAGCAAAGCGAACTCCTTCGCGGTCAGATCGATGCGCTTGCCCGCGCGCACGACCCGGCGGCGCATCAGGTCGAGTTCGAGGTCGGCCGCCCGCAGGATGTCGGACTCCTTGGCTTTTGCGCCGCGCCGCAGCAAGGTCCTCACGCGCGCCAGCAGTTCTGAAAAAGCGAAAGGCTTGACGAGATAGTCGTCGGCCCCGAGTTCCAGACCTTTGACCCGATCGTCGACCTCGTCCCGCGCGGTCAGGAAGAGTACCGGCATCTCTTTCCCCGCCTTGCGTATGCCCCGCAACACCTGCCAGCCGTCGATGCCGGGCAGCATGACGTCCAGAACCGCCAGGTCGTAGTCTTCGGTCGTCGCGAGATGAAGCCCGTCGGGGCCATCGCGCGCCAGGTCGACGACGAAACCGGCTTCTTCCAGGCCCTGTTTGAGGTAATTCCCGGTCTTCGGCTCATCTTCGACGACGAGGATTTTCATGCCTGCGCTCCCATGAATGGCTATTTTGGTTTGGCGCGGAAAGCTTTGGCGAAGATTACCGAAATGTAATCTTCAAGTCAGCTCCGTGTCGGTTTCCCTTTTGCATACTGGTGCCGGTATTCAATCATTGTTACGGAGGTATCTCTCGTGAAACAAGGGTTATTTCTTGCCGTAGCGTCCCTGGCGCTTCCCCTGTCCGCACTGGCCGCGGACAACCATGAAGAACATCACCATGCCATGCCGATGGTAGCAAACCAGGCCGATGCCGCAATGACGGATGGTACCGTGAAGAAGGTGGACAAGGCCGCCGGCAAGCTGACGGTATCCCATGGCCCCCTGCCCAACGGCATGCCGGCTATGACCATGGCATTCAGCGTCAAGGATCCGGGCTGGCTGGAGCGGGTGAAACCAGGCGACCGTATCCGTTTCGTCGAGGAGAACCTCAAGGGCGCCGCGACCATCGTCCATCTTGAGCCGGTACGCTAACATAGCGGCGGCGCTTTGATTCTTCCGGAGGTTGCATGAGGCATTTTTCCAAGCCGACGCTGGCGATCCTGTTGGTTGCCTGCCTTGCCGTCGCACCGGCTCAGGCTGGACCAGCCAACGAACCGCTTCTCGGCGCCGGCGTCGACGAGCTGCTGGTTTATGCGCGCGAACGCAACCCGGAATTCATCGCCACGCGCCTGGAAGCCGAAGCGGCCGGTGAACGCGTTCAGCCTGCCGGTGCGTTGCCCGACCCGGTGCTGCGCACCGAATTGCAGAACGTCACCAATTTCGGTGCGGACGCCAATCCCAATATTCTGCCGAATCGCGTCGGCAGCACCAAATACACTTTGATCCAGCCGCTGCCGTTCTGGGGCAAGCGCGGCCTCAAGCGTGAAGCGGCCGCAGCGGAGGCTGATGCGGCCAAGGGCAAGGCCGCTGTCACCTGGACCGAACAGGCGGCGCGGATCAAGACGGCTTACGCCCAATACTTCGCCGTGGCGCGGCTGCTCCGGCTGACGCGGGAGGTCATCGAGCTGATCGACGGGATCGAACGCATCACCCAGGTACGCTATGCCGGCGGGCTGGTCCCGCAGCAGGATGCGATCCGCGTCCAGGTGGAGCGCACCGCCATGCAGAACGAGCTGATCCAGATGGAGACCGACCACCACCATGCAAGTTCTCGCATCAATGCGCTGCTGGGGCGTTCCGCCCAGTCGCCGTTGGCCGCGCCGGAACGCCTGCGTTCGATTCCCGCGGCGGCCAGGCTCGACTTTGCGGCGCTGGAGGAGCGGGTCCGCAGCAAAAATCCGCAGTTGTTCGCCGACGACGCCCGCATTCGTGCCGCGGAGAAGACCCGCGACCTGACCTACCGCAATCGCTATCCGGACATCACCGTCGGCGTCTCGCCGATCCAGACGCGCAACCGTGTGAACGAGTGGGAACTGATGTTCGAGTTCAACATTCCGTTGCAACAGGAAAGCCGCCGCAGCCTGGAGCGCGAGACGGAAAAGATGCTCGATGCCGCGCGGGCTCGCAAGGAGGCCAGCGCCAACCAATTGCTGGCCGAACTTGCCGAGAGCCTGTTCGCCATCGATGCGGCGCGGCGCGTGGAAAAACAGGCGCAAACCAGCCTGTTGCCGCAGGCCGAACTGACCTACCAGGCAGCGCTCGCGGGCTACGAGACCGGCAAGGTGGATTTCGCCACCCTGCTTGATGCGCAACGGCAAATCCTCAAGGCCAAGCAGGACATCATCAAGGCCCAGGCCGAGCAGCAGGGGCGGCTGGCCGACATCGAACGACTAGTCGGGGAAGATATATGACCAAAGGGAATCCTATTGGGGTGAGACTGGGAACGGGAATCGCGGCTGCTATCGTCGTGGCGGCATTGGCAGCGGGTGGGGGGTATTGGATCGGGACGCGCAACGGCGGCGGCGAATACGGGGTTGCCCCGGCCACATCAGCGGCTGCGTCCGCCGACGCCAAGAAAGAACGCAAGCCGCTCTACTACCGCAACCCGATGGGTCTGACCGACACCTCACCGACACCGAAGAAAGACCCGATGGGCATGGACTACATCGCGGTCTTCGAAGGTGAGGAGGGTGGCGACGAGAGGGCTCCGGGTTCCGCTAACCTGATCAAGATCAGCACAGAGAAAGTGCAGAAGCTCGGCGTCAGGACCGAAGCGACCAGTTTGCGCACACTGGACAAAATTGTCCGCGCCGCCGGACGCATTGAGCCCGATGAACGCCGCCTCTACACCATCGCTCCCAAGTTCGAGGGGTACGTCGAGCGACTGCGCGTCAATGTCACGGGGCAGGCGGTGACCAAAGGACAGCCACTATTCGAGGTCTACAGTCCGGAACTGGTCTCGGCCCAACGCGAATACGCCATCGCCATCCAGGGCGTCCAGTCCCTCAAGGAAGCCGGCGGTGAAGCGCAGAACAGTATGAAACAGTTGGCTGACGCCAGCCTCGCGCGTCTCAAGAACTGGGACATCTCGGAGGAGCAGGTGAAAGCGCTTACTAGGTCAGGCGAGGCGAAACGCACCTTAACATTCCGTTCGCCAGTCAACGGCATCGTAACCGAGAAGAAAGCCGTGCAAGGCATGCGCTTCATGCCCGGCGAAGCGCTCTACCAGATCGCTGACCTGTCCGCGGTGTGGATCGTCGCCGACGTTTTCGAGCAGGACATCGGATTGGTGAAGCCCGGCGCCAAGGCCCAGATCAAGATCAATGCCTATCCGGACAAGGTCTTCGAGGGCGCCATCACTTACGTCTACCCGACGCTGAAGGCCGAGACCCGCACCGTCCAAGTCCGCGTGGAACTCGCCAATCCGGGGCAATTACTCAAGCCCGGCATGTTCGCCCAGATGGAACTTGCCGTCGGCGGGAAGACCAAGGTCGTCACGATACCTGTCTCGGCCGCCATCGATAGCGGCACGCGTCAGATCGTCCTAGTTCAACTCAAGGAGGGGCGTTACGAGCCACGCGAAGTCAAACTCGGTGCCCGCAACGACGACTATGTTGAAGTCACGGAAGGAGTCAATGACGGCGAACCGGTAGTAGTTGCCGCCAACTTCCTGATCGATGCCGAGAGCAATCTGAAGGCCGTTGTCGGTGGCTTTGGCCATTCTGCCCACAACGCGGCACCGAAGGCGGAAGCAGTAGCGGAGAACGCAGCACCTGCCGCCAAGGGCGCCAGTCACCAGGCCGAAGGCAAGATCGAAGCCATCGATGCTCAAGCCGGGACGCTGACGATCGCGCATGGTACGGTGGCCAGCCTCAAATGGCCGGGCATGACGATGGATTTCGTACTCGCCAATTCCGGGCTGCTGGGCAGCCTCAAGACCGGTGCCACGGTGGCATTTACCTTCATTGAACGGAACCCCGGCGAGTGGGTGATCATCAAGCTCGAAGGCACGGGTGCTGCGCGTTCTGCGGCGCGCACTGGCCACTAAGCGGCCACTGAGTCAGGAAACCTCATGCTCAGCAAAATCATCGATTGGTCGAGCAGGAATACTTTCCTGGTTTTACTCGCCACCTTGTTCGTCGTGATCGGTGGCATTTACGCGGTCCTCAAGACTCCCATCGATGCCTTGCCCGACCTGTCGGATGTGCAGGTCATCGTCTACACCGAGTATCCCGGCCAGGCGCCGCAAGTCGTCGAGGATCAAGTGACTTATCCGCTCACCACCTCGATGCTTTCGGTGCCCAAGTCCAAAGTAGTGCGTGGCTTCTCGTTCTTCGGCGCCTCCTTCGTCTACATCATTTTCGAAGACGGCACCGACATCTACTGGGCGCGTTCGCGGGTCCTGGAGTATCTCAACTTCGCCTCGGGCCGCATGCCCAAGGGCGTGACGCCGCAGATCGGCCCAGATGCCACGGGGGTTGGCTGGGTTTACCAATATGTGCTGCTGGCCAAAGACAAGACGCTGGCCGAGTTGCGCACCATCCAGGACTGGTACGTACGCTACCAGTTGACTAAGGCGCAGGGTGTGGCCGAGGTCGCTTCGATCGGCGGCTTTGTCCAGACCTACCAGGTGACCGTCGATCCCACCAAGTTGCGCGCTTACGGCATTCCCCTGATGAAAGTCACGCAAGCGATCCGTGACTCCAACCGCGACGTCGGCGGCCGCGTCATCGAGATGGCGGAGACCGAGTACATGGTGCGCGGCAAGGGCTATCTGCGCGGCAAGAACGACATCGAAATGCTGGTAGTGAAGACTGACAAGGGGACTCCGGTCCTGATCCGTGACATCGCCCGGGTGGAACTCGCCCCGGACGAGCGACGTGGGCTGACCGAACTCAACGGCGAGGGCGAAGTGGTGTCGGGCATCGCCATGGCGCGCTACGGGCAGAATGCGCTGGAGGTGATCCACAACCTCAAGGAAAAGATCGTGGAAATCTCCGCCGGCCTGCCTGAGGGCGTGAGCATCGTGACGGTGTATGACCGCTCCGAACTCATCCACCGCGCCATCGACACCTTGAAGCGCACTCTGGCCGAGGAATCGGTTATCGTCGCGCTGGTCTGCATCGTTTTTCTGCTGCACGTGCGCAGCGCCCTGGTGGCGATCCTGATGCTTCCGGTCGGCGTGTTGATGGCTTTCATCGCCATGCGCCTCTTGGGCATGAACTCCAACCTGATGAGTTTGGGCGGTATCGCCATTGCCATCGGTGCCATGATCGACGCGGCCATCGTCATGATCGAGAACGCCCACAAGCATCTGGAGCGGCTCAAGGAAGGAGAATCGCGGACCGAAGCCATGATTGCGGCCTGCAAGGAGGTCGGGCCGGCGCTGTTTTTCTCGCTGCTGATCATCACCGTCTCCTTCCTGCCGGTGTTCAGCTTGGAGGGTCAGGAGGGGCGATTGTTCTCGCCTCTGGCCTATACTAAGACTTTCTCCATGGCCGGCGCAGCGATACTTTCGGTCACCCTGGTGCCCGTGCTGATGATGCTGTTCATCCGCGGCAAGATCATGCCGGAAGCCAGGAATCCGGTGAATCGCTTCCTGATCTGGATCTATCGGCCAATCATCGCCGGGGTGATGCGCTGGAAGAAGCTGACCATTCTTCTGGCTGTGATGGCCCTAGGCGTCTCGGTTTACCCAGCATCGAAACTCGGCTCCGAGTTCATGCCGACGCTCAACGAGGGCACGCTGTTCTACATGCCGGCATCCTTGCCCGGCATGTCGATCACCAAGGCCGCGGAGATTCTGCAAACGCAGGACAAGATCATCAAGAGCTTCCCAGAGGTGGCTTCGGTCTATGGCAAGGCGGGACGGGCCAACACCGCGACCGATCCAGCGCCGACCGAGATGTTCGAAACGGTGATCAACCTCAAGCCGGAATCCGAATGGCGGGCGGGTATGACCACCGACGAGTTGATCGCAGAGCTGGACAAGGCCCTGCAATTTCCCGGCATCTCCAACGCCTGGACCATGCCGATCAAGGCGCGCATCGACATGCTGTCGACGGGCATCCGCACGCCGATCGGCATCAAGGTGTTCGGCAAGAATCTGGACGAGATGGAGAAACTCGCCAAGCAGATCGAAGCCGTGGTGAAGACTGTTCCCGGCACCACCAGCGCCTTTGCAGAGCGCATCACCGGCGGTTATTACCTCAACATTGAACCGGACCGCGAGCAATTGGCACGCTATGGTTTGGCCGTTGGTGACCTGCAGGATGTTATAGGTACCGCGCTGGGTGGCGAGATGGTGACGACGACCGTTGAAGGCCGCGAGCGCTTCGGCGTGACCGTTCGCTACCCGCGTGAGTTGCGCTCCGACCCGCAGCAGATCGCCCGAGAGGTGCTGGTACCAATCATGGACGGCGCGATGATCCCGCTTGGCCAGGTGGCCAAGGTCGAAGTCGCCAAGGGTACGCCCGGCATACGCACCGAGAACGCGCTGCTCTCGGCCTACATCTACGTGGATATCCGCGAGCGCGACATCGGCGGTTATGTGGCCGACGCAAAGAAGGCGGTCGCGCAACAAGTCAAATTCCCGCCCGGCTTCTACATCACCTGGAGCGGCCAGTTCGAGTACATGGAGCGGGCTATCGAGAAGATGAAGATCGTCATCCCAGTGACACTATTGATTATTTTCCTGCTGCTTTATCTGAATTTCCGGCGCCTGACCGAAACCATCATCGTCATGCTTTCGGTGCCTTTCGCCCTGGTTGGCGGCGTGTGGCTGATGTGGCTGCTCCACTACAACCTCTCGGTGGCGGTGGCGGTCGGCTTCATCGCGCTGGCCGGGGTGGCGGCCGAAACCGGCGTGGTGATGCTGATCTACCTTGATCATGCCTGGGAAGCAGTCAAGGCGACATGTCGCGCAGCCGGACGATCGCCAAATGTCGGCGACCTCTATGAGGCGGTCATGGAAGGCGCCGTCGAACGCGTGCGCCCGAAGATGATGACCGTGGTGGCCATCATGGCCGGCCTGTTGCCGATCATGTGGGGCACCGGCACGGGCTCCGAAGTCATGAGCCGCATCGCTGCGCCGATGGTGGGCGGGATGATTTCCTCGACCGTGCTCACACTCATCGTTATTCCGGCCATCTACGCGCTGGTCAAGCAGTGGCGCCTGAACCCGGGCGGCGAGTGAGTGGCGCATTGGGCCGCGACGCATGCCGCGCTCTCTGCTGAAACAGGCGCTTAACCGTTCTGCAGCGTGATTGCCGTGGCCTTGTATTGCCCTGCCGAATACTGCACATCGACGCCGACGCGCGCGCCCGACATCATGCTCCTGCCACCCATCATGCCCCCGCCGCCCTGGATGGGCACGCCGTTGCGTTGTATGGTCAGTCCGTTCAGCATGAAGCTGCTGGCGGTGACGTTGTAAATGATTCCTTCCATGTGGGCGCTTCCGGCAGCGGACATGGGGGCCATCTGGGTAAAATTCACCACGCTGGTCGACAGCTGGTTATTTTTCATCATGCCTCTGACACTGACCGGCTGACCGACGGCAAAGTTGGCTGCCGTGCCATTGCCGTAGAACATCGATGAACCCATCGTTCCATTCAGGGTGGCCCCGGAAGACATGGTCATGGTGTAGTTGCCCGTCGTGGCGTCGAAGCTGGTGATCGTTCCGCCGAGGTCGAGCATGGCGCCATTGGGCGCGTTAAGCGGATTGAGCGACACTATCACGAGTGTCGAGGCTTTCACCGCGTTGTTGACCACTGCGCCGATGACTTCGACAAAACCCCCGTTGGCCAGCTGATCCAGGCTGCCGCCAGCCACATTGGCGCTGCTGGCATCGACAACCACACCGCGGACGGTGAAGCTTGAGGCGGAGACGAAATTCACTACCGTGCCATGCAGTTCGACTGCCGACGCGGCGGCGGGGGCGTATACCGTCACACTGGACGCGGTGAGTTTGTTGGTGCTCGAATCGTATCTGCCGACGGCGATGACATATTTGCTGTCGGCTACAGCGGCGCCGCTCGGCGAGATCGTTGCCGTGCTGGCGTCGATATTCACATGGCGGATTTTGAAGTCGGCCAAGCTGGCGTAGCCGGAAACCGCACCGGAGAGCGTGAGGTTGCCGTTGAAGCTTGCCGGCATCTTGATGCGTATCGAGCTGGCGGTAATCGTGCTGCCTGCCGGGACAGTGTCGCTCCATACCGTCACCAGTTCGCCATTGGCCAATGCGGCGCCGGCAGGGCTGAGGGTCGCCGAGCCAATGGCGACGGTATTGCCGCCTATGACGAAGGTATTTGCGCTGGCGTTGTATTGGGACACGTAGCCGGTCAGTCGCACGCCCGTGCCGATGGGTTTCTGGGCGATGAGCGTCGCTTGCAGAGATACAGCGCCTTGAGTATCGGTCTTCAACAGGCCGTAAACAGCGACCCTGTCGCCAATCTGGATCGCGTTTGGCGCGGCGTAGCCCACCAACGCGGTCACCGGCCCGAGTGTCGTATCCTGATTGATCGTCACGTTCATTCCAAGCACTGTGACGCCATTCGCGCCGACCGCGCTCACGGGGCCGAGCAATTCCGGAGATACCATCACCGAAGTGATGCGGTCGTTGGCGTCGTAGCCGAGTTCCAGGCTGTGGCCCAGCATCACCCCGGTAGATGCCATCGCCATGGCGGGGCCCTGGTCTTCCTCGGACGAATATCCGGCAAGCGAATCGTCGCGACGCATGCCATCCACGATCAGGCTGCCAAAACCGGTTGCCACGCCAAGAACCCTGCCGCCCGTGCCGCCAGAGCCGACATCGGTCAGGAGCGCCGCCGCCCCGCCCCCTCCTCCGCAGCCTGCGATCAGGAGCGTTGCGACGAGTGCCAATATTCCGGGGATGCGTGAAACGATGGTATGAAACATCAAGTTCTCCTGAAAATTCCTCATGGTCGCTGTGCGGTGGTCGGCCCTTGGTAGTAATACATGCCGAAACGAATACGTCGATTTGCATCCGGCTTGCCCCGGTCGCGCCGACACAGCTTGGTCGCCTCGGCGGCGACCTCGCGGAAAGCTCTTGCCCAGATTTGCCGGGATAATGCGTCCAATGCCTCGGCTGATTGCGGACGCAACTCGTTGGCATACACGCTCTGTTCGAGCATCGGATCGCCGCTCCTTGCTATGTTATGGGCGGCCGTCGCCATGTGGTCGCCAACGTTATCGGAGAAGAGTTGCAGCATTTCGGCGATGCCCTCCTTCGGCACGAACGCATCGGCGCACAGCATGAGTTTTTCGCCGCTCCCCTCGGCACCGCTTTCCAGCTGCCGCACGACGCCGAGACGCATGAGTTCCTGCAGCAAGGTGCGCGGATGAACGTCGTTGGATACCGATAACGCCAATGCTTCGAACGATCCTGCTGCGCCGACGCGATCGAGCACGCGGGGTTTTCCCTGTGCGTCGCAATACTCGGGATCGCTGGCCCAACGGGTGAATAACACCATCACGGCGCTCAAATTCCTGGACTGGGAAGGTATTTCTCCGGCAGCACGCCATGCCCGTACATCCTTGCGGTGCACCCCCGATAGCGTGCTGATGCTTGAATCGGTCACGCGCGCCGTATCGGTGTCGAGAATGTTCTCGGCAGCTTGAAGAAAAGTCGTCTTGATCGCGCTGGCGAAGCGGGGGTAGTCCACTCCCTGCTTCAACAGCAATTCCACCAGCGGCAGCATGAGCCTCAAGGCGGCGGCAAGAACGAGATCGGTACGGGATTCGGACATGGCTTGGTCATGAATGCTGATCGTTAAATGGGAATTTATCCCATATTTTGGTCGAAGTCAAATCTTGGCTTCAAGCGCCTGCGGGTGCGGGATTCGGCGGCAGGGTAGAATTACGCCCATGAACGGTATAACCATCGCCCTGTCGAAGGGCCGCATCTTCGAGGAAACCCTGCCATTGCTGGCGGCGGCGGGTATCGTGCCGAGCGAAAATCCGGAATCCTCGCGCAAGCTCATCATCGGCACCAACCGCCCCGACGTGCGCGTTGTCATCGTGCGTGCCTCGGACACGCCGACCTATGTCCAGTACGGTGCCGCGGACCTGGGCATCGCCGGCAAGGACGTGCTGATCGAGCATGGCGGGATGGGCCTGTACCAGCCGCTCGACCTGAAGATTGCCGAGTGCCGCATGTGCGTCGCCGTCCCCGGCGGTTTCGATTATGCCGCTGCGGTGCGCAGCGGGGCACGGCTGCGCGTGGCCACCAAGTACATCCATACGGCGCGCGAACACTTCGCCAACAAGAGCGTGCATGTCGACTTGATCAAACTCTACGGCTCGATGGAACTGGCGCCCCTGGTGGGTTTGGCCGATGCCATCGTCGACCTGGTGTCGAGCGGCAGCACGCTCAAGGCCAACAATCTGGTCGCCGTGGAAGACATCATGGCCATTTCCTCGCGCCTGATCGTCAATCAGGCCGCGCTGAAAATGAAACGCGAGTTGTTGCAACCGCTCATCGATGCTTTTGCCGGAGCGATAAAGTGACTCCGGTATTGCTGCGTCGTTGGTCTTCGCGCGAGCCGGAATTTCTTTCCAAGCTCGACGCATTGCTGGCGTTCGAAGCTTCCACCGATGCGGGCATCGAGTCTGCCGTCGCCGAGATACTTGCCAACGTGCGCATGCTCGGCGATCCCGCCGTGCTCGACTACACGCGGCGTTTCGACCATCTCAGAGCCGACACGATGGCCGAGCTGGAGTTGTCGCCGGCCGAATTGGCCGACGCATACCAGCAATTGCCGGCTGCGCAGCGCATTGCGCTCGATCAAGCGGCGGAGCGCATCCGCAGCTACCATCGGCGGCAACTGGCCGAGTCCTGGGAATATACCGAGGCCGACGGTACCCGGCTGGGCCAGAAGATTACGCCGCTCGACCGCGTCGGACTGTACGTGCCGGGCGGCAAAGCCGCCTATCCCTCGTCGGTATTGATGAATGCCTTGCCCGCCAAGGTCGCCGGGGTCAAGGAAACGTTCATGGTGGTGCCCACGCCCCACGGTGAAAGGAACATCCTGGTGTTGGCCGCCGCGCACCTGGCCGGGGTGAACCGGGTGTTCAGCATCGGCGGCGCGCAGGCGATCGGCGCGCTGGCCTATGGCACCCAGACCATCCCTCAAGTCGACAAGATCGTCGGTCCGGGCAATGCTTATGTCGCCGCCGCCAAACGCCGTGTCTTCGGCGTGGTCGGCATCGACATGGTGGCCGGGCCGTCCGAAGTGCTGGTGATTGCCGATGCCAGCGCCAACCCGGACTGGGTGGCGATGGATCTGTTCGCCCAGGCCGAGCACGACGAACTGGCGCAGTCCATCCTGCTTTGCCCCGATGCGCGTTTTATCGAGCGGGTTGCTGCCAGCATTCACAAACTGCTGCCGACCATGCCGCGGCAGGAGGTCATCCGCGCCTCGCTGATGGGTCGCGGCGCGCTGATCGAGGTGTCCAGCCTGGAGGAAGCCTGCGTCATCGCCAATCGCATCGCCCCGGAACACCTGGAACTGGCGGTGGCTGAACCGCGCCTGCTGGTGGACAAGATCCGCCATGCCGGGGCGATATTCATCGGACATTACGCCTCCGAGTCGCTCGGCGATTACTGCGCCGGCCCCAACCACGTGCTGCCGACTTCGCGCAGCGCGCGCTTCTCCAGCCCGCTCGGGGTCTACGATTTCCAGAAACGCAGCAGCCTCATCGAAGTCTCGACGGTCGGCGCCCAGACGCTCGGCCCGATTGCCGTGACCCTGGCGCAGGGCGAGGGCCTGAGCGCCCACGCGCAGGCGGCGCAACTGCGCCTGAAAGGCTGAAATTGATCGAAATCCTGCTCACTCCCGAACTCTGGATCGCCTTCTTCACGCTGACGGCGCTGGAACTCGTCCTCGGCATCGACAACATCATTTTCATCTCCATCCTCGTCGACAAGCTGCCGCGCGAGAAAAAGGAGACCGCCCGGCGGCTCGGCCTGTTCCTGGCGATGTTCATGCGCATCGGGCTGCTGCTGTTGCTGTCCTGGATCGTCGGCCTGACCGAACCGGTGCTCACGCTGTTTAGCCATGGTATCTCGGGACGCGATCTGATCCTGATTTCCGGCGGTTTGTTCCTGATCTGGAAGAGCACTGGCGAGGTGCACCAACTGCTCGAAGGCGAGGAGGGAGAAGCGTCGCGCAAGGTGGCATCGAGTTTTGCCGGCGTCATCATGCAGATCATGGTGATCGACATTGTCTTCTCGCTCGACTCCATCATCACCGCCGTCGGCATGGTGCGCGAAGTGGCCGTGATGATTGCCGCGGTGGTCGCCTCGGTGGGCCTGATGATGCTGTTTGCCGGAGGCATCGGCCGCTTCGTGTCCGACCACCCGACCATCAAGATGCTGGCGCTGTCCTTCCTCGTCGTGATCGGCGTGGTGCTGATCGCCGACGGCTTCGGGCACCACGTGCCGAAAGGCTACATCTACTTCGCCATGGCCTTCTCGGTCGGCGTCGAGACGCTCAACATCCGCATGCGCAAGAGAGCGCTGAAGCCCGTCGAACTGCGCGAGCCCTATAGCCGCGAATAAGGCCGTGCCGCAGAATCAGCGATGCTAAAATCGCCGGGTCACAAGCAAGGCAACAGGTGGAGTAAAAAGCAATGCCCCAATTCGTCAAGTCAATCGAGTCGCTGATTTTCGCCAGCCGCTGGCTGCAGGCACCCCTGTATCTGGGCTTGATCGTGGCCCAGGGTGTTTATGTGTATCAGTTCATGCTGGAGCTGATACATCTGGTGACCAAGATCGGCGGTCTCGGCGAAACCGAGATCATGCTCATCGTGCTCGGCCTCATCGACGTCGTGATGATCGCGAACCTGTTGATCATGGTCATCGTCGGCGGCTACGAGACCTTCGTTTCCCGACTCGACCTGGAAAGCCATCCCGATCAACCGGAATGGCTTTCGCACGTGAATGCCAGCGTGCTCAAGGTCAAGCTGGCCATGGCTTTGATTGGCATCTCATCCATCGACTTGCTGAGAACCTTCATCAACGCGGGGCAACTGGAGGATCGTGTCATCATGTGGCGTGTCGTCATCCACATCACATTCCTGGTTTCCGCGATGGCGTTGGCCTATACCGACAAGATAATGATCAGTTCCCTGGCCATTAATGCCAAGCATTGAGAGCAGTTTCAGCCGAGCATAGCCCGTAGCGCGGCGACCAGCGTTTGGCACTGCTCGTCGGTGCCGACGGTGATGCGCAGGAACTGCTCGATGCGCGGCTGCTTGAAGTGGCGCACGATGATGCCGCGGGCGCGCAACGCCGTCGCGAGTTCAGCGGCACCCCGGCCGGGATGCCGCGCAAAAACGAAGTTGGCCGCCGACGGCAGCACTTCGAAACCCAGTCCTCGCAGTTGCCCGGACAATGCCTCGCGGCTGGCGATGACGGCCCGCCGCATCCGCTCGAAATAGGCACGGTCGGCGCAAGCGGCGGTCGCGCCGGCAATCGCCAGGCGGTCGAGCGGATAGGAGTTGAAGCTGTTTTTTACCCGTTCCAGCGCCTCGATCAGGCCGCTGTGGCCGAACGCGAAGCCGACGCGCAGACCGGCCAGCGAATGGGCTTTGGAGAGCGTCTGCACGACCAGCAGATTGTCGTATCGGTCGATCAGCGGAACGACCGAGGCCGTCTCTTCCGCGAAAGCGACATAGGCTTCGTCGACGACCAGCACCGATTCCTTGTTGGTTTGCAACAACCGCTCGATCTCGGACCGGGCCAGCAGACGCCCGGTGGGTGCGTTCGGGTTGGGGAAAATGATGCCGCCATTGGGCTGCCGGTAGTCATCCACGCGTATCCCGAAGGCTTCGTCCAGCGGCACTTCCTTATGCTCGATGCCATACAGCCGGCAATAGGACGGATAGAAACTGTAGGTGATGTCCGGGAACAGCAGCGGCTGCCGGTGCTTGAGCACTGCCTGGAACACGTGGGCGAGGACTTCGTCGGAGCCGTTGCCGACGAAAACCTGCGGTGCCGAAATGCCGTGGAATTCGGCGGCGGCCTGCTTGAGGCGCTCGGCGTTGGGGTCGGGATAGAGCCTGAGCGTATCGCCCATCTCGCCCATCTCGCCCCGCAGGGCTTCCAGCACCCGTGGCGATGGTCCGTAGGGGTTCTCGTTGGTGTTGAGTTTGACGAGATTGGCGAGCTTGGGCTGTTCCCCCGGAACATAAGGCATCAGACCGGCGACGACATCGCTCCAATATTTGCTTGTTGGATTCATCACAGTTTCGGGAATTAATAGGGTAGGCAAGATGGTAGCAAGCGGCGCCGGCCTGTGGTAAAAAAACCATCAGGTTTGGCTGTCCCCATTGTCTTTTGTCGCATCTTTGCGTAACGTTGCGATTTTTCGCTCAAGACATGACCATGCGGCAAGGGGAAATCACTCGCAAGACGCTCGAGACCCAGGTTCAGGTTAGGCTCGATCTCGATGGTTCCGGCCAGACGCGGCTGGCTTCAGGCATTGGCTTTCTCGACCACATGCTCGATCAGATCGCACGGCACGGCATGCTGGATCTTGAAATCGAGGCCACCGGCGATCTGCACATCGATGCCCACCACACGGTCGAAGACATCGGCATCACCTTGGGTCAGGCGCTCGCGCTCGCCATCGGCGACAAGCAGGGGCTGACCCGTTACGGCCATGCCTATGTGCCGCTGGACGAGGCGCTGTCGCGTGTCGTGGTGGATCTGTCGGGGCGCCCCGGGCTGGTCTTCGAGGTCGAGTTCGCCCGCGCCATGATCGGCGAGTTCGACGTCGACCTGATCCACGAGTTCTTCCAGGGCTTGACCAATCACGCCAAGATCAGCCTGCACATCGACAATCTGCGCGGCGATAACGCCCACCATCAAGCCGAAACGCTGTTCAAGGCATTCGGCCGGGCGTTGCGCATGGCCGTCGAAGCCGACCCGCGCGCCGTCGGTATGATGCCTTCCACGAAGGGTACTCTTTGACCCGATCATGAGTTGCACCGTGGCAGTTGTTGATTACGGCATGGGCAATCTGCGCTCCGTCGCCAAGGCGATCGAGCATGTTGCCCCCGGGGATCGCGTGCTCATCACTTCCGATGCGGCCCAGATCGCAGCCGCCGACCGGGTCGTGGTGCCGGGTCAAGGGGCGATGCCCGACTGCATGCGCGAACTGGAAATCCGCGGTCTGCGCGATGCCGTCATACGGGCTGCGCGGACCCAGCCCTTCCTGGGCATTTGCGTCGGCTTGCAAATGCTTTTCGGCCAAGCCGAGGAAGGGGGCGTCATGGGGCTGAATGTGCTGCCCGGCCGGGTGCCGCGTTTCCCGCGCCTTGCCATGGTAAAGCCGGACGGCAGCCGCCTGAAAGTCCCGCACATGGGCTGGAACGAGGTCCATCAAATGCCCCAGGCCAGCCCCCATCCGCTCTGGGCCGGCATTCGGGACGCATCGCGCTTCTACTTCGTGCATAGCTATTACGTCGAACCCGCGCTGCCTGACGCGATCGTCGGCAGGACCGATTACGGTATCCCCTTTACCAGCGCGGTAGCACGCGATAATATCTTCGCTGTGCAATTTCATCCGGAAAAAAGCGCCCGCGACGGCTTGGCGCTGCTCGCCAATTTCATGCAGTGGAAACCTTGATCCGAAATTCTTCTTCCCATCGATTTTCGCTTTCCCTTCAATCCATCTCACTATGCTGCTGATACCTGCTATCGACCTCAAGGATGGACATTGTGTCCGCCTTAAACAGGGCGCCATGGAAGATGCCACGGTGTTTTCCGAAGACCCGGCGGCCATGGCGCGCCATTGGATAAGCCTGGGTGCGCGCCGGCTGCATCTGGTCGATCTGAACGGCGCCTTTGCCGGCAAGCCGAAAAACGAGCCGGCGATCAAGGCGATTCTCAAGGAAGTCGGCCTGGAAATTCCGGTGCAGCTGGGCGGCGGCATTCGCGACCTCGACACCATCGAGCGCTGTCTCGACGATGGCCTCACCTATGTCATCATCGGCACCGCCGCGGTCAAGAACCCCGGCTTCCTGCACGACGCGTGCAGCGCCTTCCCCGGCCATATCATTGTCGGCCTCGACGCCAAGGACGGCAAGGTGGCGGTGGATGGCTGGTCGAAAATGACCGGACACGATGTCGTCGACCTGTCGCGGAAGTTCGAGGATTACGGCGTCGAAGCGGTGATCTACACGGATATCGGCCGCGACGGCATGATGTCCGGCATCAACATCGAAGCCACCGTCAAGCTCGCACAGGCCTTGCACATCCCGGTGATCGCCAGCGGCGGCATCGCCAGCATGAAAGACATCAGGGCGCTGTGTGCGGTTCAGGACGAAGGCATCAGCGGCGCCATCACCGGCCGCGCCATCTACGAAGGCAAGCTCGATTTCAAGAAGGCTCAGGCCGAAGCCGACAAGTTGTCGGCCAGTCGCTGACCCGCAGCCGCAGCTTTCATGCTCGCCAAACGTATCATTCCCTGTCTTGACGTCAACGCCGGCCGCGTCGTCAAGGGGGTTAATTTCGTCGCCCTGCGCGACGCCGGCGATCCGGTCGAGATTGCCCGGCGCTATGACGAGCAGGGTGCCGATGAACTGACGTTCCTCGACATTACCGCCAGTTCCGATCAGCGCGATATCATCCTGCATGTTGTCGAACAGGTTGCCGAGCAGGTGTTCATTCCGCTGACTGTCGGCGGGGGCGTGCGGGTCGTGGCCGACGTGCGCCGACTGTTGAATGCCGGCGCCGACAAGGTCAGCATGAACACCGCCGCGGTGCAGAATCCGCAACTGGTGGCCGATGCTTCGGACAAGGTCGGCAGTCAGTGCATCGTGGTGGCCATCGATGCCAAGCAATCGTCCGCCGGACACTGGGAAGTCTTCACCCACGGCGGTCGGCAGGGCACCGGACTGGATGCGGTCGCTTGGGCGCTACAAGTCCAGGCGCTGGGCGCCGGCGAAATCTTGCTGACCAGCATGGACCGCGACGGCACCAAGAACGGTTTCGATCTGGCGCTGACCCGCGCCGTGTCGGAAGCCATCGATATCCCGGTGATTGCCAGCGGCGGCGTGGGCAACCTGCAACATCTTGCCGATGGCGTGATAGAAGGCAAGGCCGATGCCGTCCTGGCAGCCAGCATATTCCATTACGGCGAATATACCGTGCGTCAGGCCAAGGAATTCATGTATTCGAAGGGAATCGAGGTCAGACTATGAGTGTCAATTGGCTCAATCAGGTGAAATGGGATGAACACGGACTGGTGCCGGTCATCGCGCAGGATGCGGCGACCGGTGAAGTGCTGATGTTCGCCTGGATGAACCGCGAGGCGCTGGAACGCAGTGCCGAATGCGGCGAAGCCATCTACTGGTCGCGTTCGCGGCGCAAGCTGTGGCACAAGGGCGAGGAGTCGGGCCATACCCAGATCATCCGCGAGATACGCACGGATTGCGACAACGACGTGATCCTGCTGAAGATCGAGCAAACTGGCGGCATCGCCTGCCACACCGGGCGGCGCAGCTGCTTTTTCCAGAAGCTGGAGAAAAACGGCTGGCAAGCAGTCGAACCGGTGTTGAAAGACCCCAAGACCATCTATAAGTAGGCTGCCGAAGTTCCCCCCGCCTGCCGTCCCTACTTGCGGTTGAACTCGTCGACGCAACGGGACAGGTTGTTGCCGATATTACCCACTTCCAGATTACAGTTGCCGGTTTTCCTGGGGGCAGCCGATTTCCCGCTCGGCGGTACGGTCGGATTCTCTCCGGACTCATGCGATGGGGTTTCTTTGGGGGCGTTCTGGGCAGCCGCAAGCGTTTCCAGTTTATTCAAGCGCTGCCGATATTCGGCATTCTCATTGCGGTATTTGGCCTCGGATTCCAGGAGTATTGAATGTTGCTTCTCCAGCTGGGATATCTCGTCATTCTGGGCCTCGATTTTTTGCGCCTGATTGAAAACCATGGTCGACAGCAAGGCGAAGGAGAATGTCATGCCGACGACGACGCCGATGAGCAATACCATCAGGTAGAGCAAAACACTGGGCACGCCTTTCTGCGGTTGAGGCGCCGGCGCCTCCTTGGGTGCTGCCTCCTTGTGGCGCTCTGCACGAGCGCTGCCTTTGCCGGGGCGCTCATCGCGCTCCGCGCCTCTTTTGTCGGTGTGGGCTTCTTCCTCTGCCGGTTCTGCGGCGGGTTTTCTGAGGCGTTTCAGCAGGCCTCTACCGGCATCGGCGATTTTCGCCAGGCCGGCCCGCAATAAATGTATTGGGCGCAGCAACAGCCGCCCTGTCCCTTGCATGGATTGCTTGATGCGCGGCCATAGCCGCTGCTTCGCTAGCGGGGGATCTTCCGGAGGCGCTGCCGGGGTTGCCGTGGGCGCTACTGCCGGGGGTGCTTCGGCAGGCACTTCCGCAGCTGCTTCCGCGGGTACTTCCAGGGCATCCTCTTTCTGATCGCTGTCGGGTTCCATAAAGCCTCAAATAAAATTGGTCAGTCACGCACCAGAATTCATTATAAGTAAATCATATTCTAAAGGCCTTGCGGCAGAATTCTTGTTTTCGGCGTTAGGCAGTATGATTCGTACTTCATCCCCTGATCAATGCGCAGTTGATTATCGTAATGGCCGCATTTGATGCAATATAGATAAAAATTTTCAAGGAGCTGACATGATCGATCCCGAAGTCATTCACCGTGTCCAGGCGACGCTGGCCGAACGCAAGGGCTCTGCGCCCGATTCGTCCTATGTTGCCAGCCTGTATGCCAAGGGTACCGATAGCATTTGCAAAAAGGTGGCGGAAGAGGCAGCCGAAACCATCATGGCCGCCAAGGACGGCGATCTCCGGCACCTGGTTCACGAGGTCACCGACTTGTGGTTCCACAGCATGATTCTCATGGCGCATTTCGGTGTCGGCGTGGATGATGTCCTGGCGGAGTTTCGTCGTCGCGAAGGCATCTCCGGCATCGACGAGAAAAACTCGCGCACTGCGGGGAAAGCATGAGCGACTGCCTATTCTGCAAGATTGCCGCTGGCGAGATACCCAGCAAGAAGGTCTTCGAGGACGAGGACGTTTTCGCCTTTCACGATATCCGTCCGGCCGCCCCGGTGCATTTCATGATTATCCCGAAACTGCATATTCCCTCGCTGGCCGAGGCGGACATGCAGCACGCGGCCGTACTCGGCAAGATGCTCGCCATGGCTGGCCGCCTGGCGCGCGAACAGGGATTGACAGAGGGCTTCCGCACCATCGTCAATACTGGGCGGATCGGTCAACAAGAGGTGTATCATTTGCA
This sequence comes from Sterolibacterium sp., assembly GCA_041674385.1. Classification (GTDB taxonomy): domain Bacteria; phylum Pseudomonadota; class Gammaproteobacteria; order Burkholderiales; family Rhodocyclaceae; genus JACRAR01. The sequence continues at coordinate 20,613 of JBAYVU010000004.1, read as the reverse complement.
CATCCATATCCTTGGCGGGCCTGATCCCCTGGGAAGAATGATTTGTAAATAAGGAGAAGCACATGGGCGGCTTGAGCATTTGGCACTGGCTGATCGTGTTGGTAATCGTCATGCTGGTGTTCGGAACCAAGAAACTGCGCAATATCGGTTCCGACCTGGGCGGCGCCGTCAAAGGTTTCAAGGAAGGCATGCGCGAGGGCACCAGCGAAAAGACCGCGGGCACCGAGCCCCCCCCATCGAGTGGCCATACCCTTGAAGGCGAGATCAAGGACAAGGTCAAGAACTAGACCCGGATTGTCCACCGTATGTTCGACGTCGGATTTTCCGAACTGGTGGTCATCGCCCTGGTGGCGCTGATCGTCATCGGCCCCGAGCGATTGCCCAAGGTGGCGCGTACCGCCGGCATTTTGCTGGGGCGGCTGCAACGTTATGTCAATGACGTCAAAGCCGACATCAACCGCGAAATTCAGCTCGAAGAACTCAAGAAGCTGCAAGAGCAGCTGGCCAACCAGACGCGCGGACTGGAAACCTCGCTGACCCAGGAAATGCGTGCCGTCGAGGATTCCTTGAACCAGACCATCGCGCCACCGGAGGAATCCGCCCAGGCGCCGGTCAATCCGTCTGACTCAGCCGCAGCCCCGACTGTCGACAAAGCCAAAGCCGAGCATGTCTGACATCCAGGAAAGCTTCATCTCCCATCTGATCGAACTGCGCGACCGGCTGATCCGCTCGATCATCGCCGTCATCGTGGTTTTCCTCGGCCTGGTCGGTTGGGCGCGCGAGATCTACACGCTCTTGGCCAAGCCCATGCTGGCCGCGTTGCCACGGGGCGGGCAGATGATCGCCACCGATGTGGCCGGCGCCTTTTTCGTCCCGATGAAGGTCACGCTGATGGTGGCTTTCCTCATCGCCCTGCCTTATGTGCTTTACCAGGCCTGGGCTTTTGTCGCACCCGGGCTGTATGCGCATGAAAAGAAGCTGACGCTGCCGCTGCTCGTTTCCAGCGTGATCCTGTTCTTCACCGGCATGGCGTTTGCCTATTTCATCGTCTTTCCCACCGTCTTCGTCTTTGTGAACCAATTCGCGCCGGAGGGCGTGGCGGTGATGACCGATATCGACAAATACCTCTCTTTCGTCATGTCGACCTTCCTGGCTTTCGGCATCACCTTCGAAGTGCCGGTCGTCGTCATCGTGCTGGTCAAGACCGGACTGGTCGGCGTCGACAAGCTCCGGGAAGTGCGGCCTTACGTCATCGTCGGCGCCTTCGTGATCGGCGCGATATTCACGCCGCCCGACGTGTTGTCGCAATTCCTGCTGGCCGTGCCGTTATGGTTGCTGTACGAGCTGGGCATCGTCGTGGCCAGCTTCCTCTCCCAGCCGACCAAGACAGAACCCCAAGCCGGCGCCGACGGGAACTGATTTCCCAGTTTATTCGGGCGTCGGATTCGGTTTCGGCCGCTTGGCAATCGTTACGGCGATATCGACTTCCTTGCCGGTGCGGCGTATCTTGAGCTGGGTTTGCTGACCCGGCGTTTGCGCGGAAATCAGTTCGATCATGCTTTGCGCATCGCCGATAGGCTTGCCGGCCACCGACAGCAGAATATCGCCGGGCCGGATACCGGCGCGATCGGCCGGGCTGCCGCGCATCACGCCGGCGATCAGTGCGCCCTGGGTGTTGGGCAGATTGAACGACTCGGCCAGTTCGTCGGTGATCTCCTGCACTTCGACGCCGATCCAGCCGCGCGTCACTGTGCCGCTGCGGATGATTTGTTCCATGACGCTTTTCGCCAACGAAACCGGGATCGCGAAGCCGATGCCCATCGAGCCGCCGCTTTGCGAGAAAATGGCCGTGTTGATACCGACCAGGTGACCCTCCGAGTCGACCAGCGCGCCGCCCGAGTTGCCGGGATTGATGGCGGCATCCGTCTGGATGAAATTCTCGAAGGTATTGATGCCCAAATGCGAGCGGCCAAGCGCGCTGACGATGCCATGGGTGACGGTCTGGCCAACCCCGAACGGATTGCCGATGGCCAATACCACATCGCCGACGCGCAATGATTCAGCCGGGGCGAAGGTGATCGCCGGGAGTTTGGTGCCATTGCCGGTATTGACCCGCACCACCGCCAGATCCGAATCCGGATCGGCACCGACCACGCGTGCCTTGAACTTGCGGCCATCCTGGGTGGCCACCTCGATCTCGTCGGCCGTTTCGACCACGTGATTGTTGGTGAGAATATAACCATCGGCACTGACGATCACGCCGCTGCCCAATCCGGATCGGCGTTGCGGCTGCATGTCGAGGCGGTCGCCGAAGAAATGCCGGAAGAACGGATCGTTGAGGAAAGGATTGTTCGGCGTCTTGATTTCCTGGCTGGTATAAACATGTACCACGGAAGGTAGCGCTCGCTTCGCCGCATCGCTATACGAGCCGAGCTTGCGTGCGTCGCTGACAGTGCCTGGCGAGGCTTCCTGCACCGCGACGATATTGGCGGCGTTGCCGCCCGCGTTACGCGGCAGCCATTCCGGTTTGAGCGTTTGGATGACGAACAGTGCCGCCACGCAGAAGGTGACGGTTTGAGCGAAAATCAGCCAGAGACGGTGCATACTTCGTTTTCCTACTGGTTGGAGAATCACCATGCAGCGCGATGAGCTTGCAAGTTATCTCGATGAATGCCTGGAAGCAGCACGCTTCCGTGATTATTGCCCAAACGGCCTGCAAGTGGAAGGCCGTGCCGAGGTTCATAAGATCGTTTGCGGCGTCACCGCCTGCCAGGCGCTACTCGATGCCGCGGTGGCCCAAGACGCCGATGCGATCCTGGTTCACCACGGCTGGTTCTGGAAATCCGAGGATGGGCGCATCGATGGATTCCGCAAGCGCCGCATGGCGACCCTGCTGGCGCATGACATCAGTCTGTTCGCCTACCATCTGCCGCTCGACGCCCACCCGGAACTGGGCAACAACGCGCAACTGGCGCAACGCCTCGGTTGGCGCGTGACAGGTCGCTTCGGCGAGCAGGAGATCGGTTTTCTCGGCAGCACCGGCGCCGCCAACGCCGGACAACTCGCCGGCGAGCTGGAAAAGCGACTGGGACGCACCCCGCAACTGGTTGGCGACGCCAACCGGCCGCTGAAGTGCATTGCTTGGTGTTCGGGGGGAGCGCAGGATTACTTTGAGCAGGCCATCGCCACCGGCGCCGATTGCTTCATCTCCGGCGAGATATCCGAACCGACGGTGCATCTGGCGCGCGAGACGGGGATACCCTACATCGCCGCCGGCCACCACGCGAGCGAGCGTTACGGGGTTCAGGCAGTGGGGGCCCACTTGCAAGACAGGCTCGGCCTGGAGTGTACCTACGTCGACATCGACAATCCGGTATAGGCCTTGCCGACTACAGCGTGACGATGAATTTGCTGTAGTAGCGACGGCCCAGATTGTCTTGCGCACCCAGCCAGAGCTGATAGTTGGTCGGAGAAGCCGGAGCTAAAGTGGTGGCCGTCGTGGGAGAAGTGGCGCAATATCGGCGAGGGCCTGTTCTGCAACCAACCCGCTGCGACTTTCAGCGCATGAAATTCGAATGCTGAAATCCTGTCTGCGGCATTTCCCCGGCGGGTATCGCCGGTCTTCAATTCCGGTTGTGGTTGGACTTATAATTAAGCCCCCGATATCCTTGAATTCATTGTGATCCATCTCCGCCAACCCCACCGTCGAAGCGAATCCGGCGCCGCCCGTATGCGCTTCGGGGAAACGGCAATTCCCAAGCATGCCCCCCCGCGGGGCAGGTGATGACGCGCTGATCCTTCAGCCACGCCAGTCGCTGGCGACCCAGCGGAACACCTGCGGGTGTTCCAGACCAATCGACCCTCTGATCCACCGGGACTGACCATGCCTTGTCAAAGCCTTCTATCCAAACCGTCTGTCGGCGTTGCCGAATCCGCCCCTGCCGATGCCATTGTCGGCGGCCGGGTCGAGCTGCAACTATTGACCACCCTGAAGTGCAACCTCAAGTGCAGCTACTGCTCCCTGGGCGTCGGCGAAGTGCTCGGCTCCCAGCAGCATGTGGCCTACGACATCGACCAGCTCGCGGCTTTCGTCGAAAAGCAACTGGCCGGCAAGGAAATCTACGTCACTTTCTACGGCGGCGAACCGACGCTGAATGTGGAATTCATCGAGGCCGTGATGCGGCGCTTTCCGTTGTTCCGCTTCCAATTGCAGACCAACGGCACGTTGCTCGACAACCTGCCCGACTGGCTGCTCGCGAAGCTTTCGAACATCCTGGTTTCCATCGACGGCGGCGAGATGACCACCGACGGCTACCGCGGGCGCGGCATTTACCGGCAGGTGCTGAAGAACCTGCAACACATCCGCGGCAAGGTCGGCGGCAGCATTACCGCACGCGTCACCTGGAGCGACCCGGATACCACCTTCGAGGAACTCGATGCGCTCACCGGGGACTTTGACTACGTCTATTTCCAGTTCGTCGCCGACGAGAAATACCCGGCCGAGGCTGCCGCCAAACGCCAGGCGGTGCTGACGCGATTGATCGACAAGATGTTCGCCCCCGGCGACCGGCTCTATCCGATGATCCCGCTGATGGGCATCCTGCGCAACAAGCTGCTGCCGTCGCGAGCCCAGGAACTCTATGCCGGGCTGACCCAGTGCCGCGCCTCCAGCCACCTCATCAACGTCATGCCCGACGGCAAGATATTTCCCTGCCCCGACCTGATGTACCTGCCGAACATGCAGCAGGGCGACCTGATCGACAACTGGCTGAAAAAGAGCCCGTTGCAGTCCCATCCGGACATGCCCTGCGAAAACTGCGAGGCGCTCTCCTGGTGCCGCCGCAACTGCATGAAGAACCTTCACCTCGGCTATGTGAAAAAGGACGAACGCTATCGCCGCAACGTGGTTGAGCCGATCTGCGAGCTGGTGAGGTTCATCGGCCGCGAGATCGACCGGCGCGACCCGCAAGCCTGGTATGCCGGGCTGGACCTGGCGCAGCGCCGGCAACTGACCGACTGCGAAGTCTACGAATATGTCGAGATCATGCCCTAGAAACCGACCAGGTCGTCTACCGGCAGCGAGAGTTCCCCGCCGGTGATGCGCTGCAAGGTTCTGCCGATGACGGCGACATTGTTGTCGAAACCGCCGTGGGAGGCGTTTTCGGTCTTTTGGGGGATATCGGCGCCGTTGCCGAGCCGGCTGACGAATTTCTCCTCGTCGTGGGTTGTCCGGCGTTTGTCCAGCTTGCTGATTTCCACGGCGTTGCGCCAGTTGGCGAGAGTCTCGGCGCTGCTCGACGAGCCGTCCCAGCCCGCATACTTGGGATCGTAAACATTCGCCAAGCCGAGAATGGGCATGCGCAAATCGGCCTCCAGCGCGTTGGAAACGAAGTAGAGCAGCGACTTCCGGTAGATGGCGGCGACGTTGTCATCCTGTTCGCGGCTGTCCGACAGGATCTCCAGGTACAGCTTGTTCATGATGTCGGCATGGGGTGCGTAGTGCTTGTTGGCGAAAGCCACCGTGCATGCCGGCGCATACAAATGCACGGACTGGACCTTGTCGCTGAGGCCTTTCTGCGCCAGGCTGTCGAGCAATCTGCCGAGGAGGATGGAGCCGGCGGAATGGCCGACGAGATGCAGTTCGAATTGGCTGCCCCAACTGCCGGCCAGCGAGTGCAGCGCGTCGGTCAGCAGGTCGCCGCCCCGACCGCTTTCCGCGGCGAGTTCGGCGTTCTCCTTCATTTCGCTCCAGAGCGGGCGGGCGAAGGGACGGCCGATGGTTTTCTCGATGACGGGGTCGGTGATATTGTCGGTCAGCCAGCCACCCACTCCATGCATTGCGCCACCCCGGCCCGCCGCGCCGGGAATGGTCTTCTCGGCCAGGATGTCGCCGAGCGCTTCGAGCAGGCCGCTCTTCCACACCAGGAACAGCGGGTAGCAGCCGTTGCCGAGAAAATATCTCCCCATGGCCTGGGCGCGGGCGATCGCCTCGCCCTCGCTGTTGAGGCCGCCGTGCGCATAGATCACCAGGCGCTTCTGGGCGTGCGGCGACTGCCGGAACCAGCCATCCGGCAGCACGCAAGCCTGGTGCTGCAAAGTGCGTGTGGCGCCGTCGAGCGGGTCGAAGCGGGCGACGCGGCCGTTGTTGCCCAGCACGATGCTGTGCCGGTAGGCCGTGGCCTCGTCCCACCAGTTGGCGTGGGTGGCGGCCGCTGCTGCGTCGTCGTCCTTGCCTGCGGCTTCGGCCGCTTGCGTGCCGCCCGCCAGGATGCGGCCCGCGACGACCCCCGGCACGCCCAGCGCGGCGACCCAGGCATCCATCGCATGCGCCAGCCAATCCGCATAACCGATCACCGCGAAGCCGCCGGCGCCCCATGCCTTGCCCCAGGAGTTCTGGATCACGAAGCCGGCACGGTTGAAGCCCACCAGCGCGAAGGCGTGGCCGCTGCTGCGCGAGGGCTTGCCGGCGTAAGCGATCACCGGCAGCGCGGCATGCGAGGCCGGCGCCCTGGCGCTGGTCTTCAGCGTGTCCCAGCCCCGATGCGTATAGGCCGAGACATAGATCGCGCCGACCTCCAGAATAGCCGCCTGCAAGTCGGTGATGGCCTGCGGGTCGATGCGGTAATACACCCCCAGCGTGCGCTCGGCGGCATCGACCTCCCACCCGGCCCGGGGCAGGGCATCGTCACCCGCCGCGTAGGGCCACTTGGAATCCAGGCACACGCCGTTGCGATACCAGCCTTTGAGCGCGCCCCGGCAGCTCGAACCGGCGTAGTCCTCGCCCTCGTATTCGTCGAAGCGTCGGGCGAAGCGATACAGCATGCGCGGGCTGACCGACTCAAGCTGCTTCGGCATGCCGGCGGATTCCCATCGCAGGTGGTTGATCACGCAGGCCAGGCCGAAACCGGTGCAGGCTCCTTCCTGTCCCTGGTCCAGAATCAATCCGGCCTGGGTATAGGCGCCCATGAAACGCTTGATGTCCGCATCCGCCGGGAAGATTGGCGGCAGCGAATGCGGCGGCGGCTGGTAAGGCCGGTCGCGCAAATCCGCCGGGTCGCTTTTGACGTTGAGGCTGGCGCGCCGCGCCGCGACGGGCGCTGTCGCCTTGGCCTGCGCCCCGACCGGCGGCGTCGCGGCGGCGGCCCAAGCTTGTCGCGCCTTGACGCAGGTGTCCTTAAACCGCTCCAGACCGTGAATTCCGCCATTGACCACTTTGCGCGCGGCCTTGAAGTCGTCCCTGCCCAGCGCCTCGGCCAGCTTGATCCGGTTGGCATCGAGATAAGCCGCCAACAGGCAGCCGGCGACTTCCGGCGCGCAGGCACCGTCGGGGTTTGCCGACAACGGAATGTCGAGCAGCTTGCCGAATCTTTCGTAATTGTCCCGCCCGGTCAATTGCACGTAGCCCCTGCCGCGAAAGCGCGCGCCGTCGCCGGGCTGCGTGTTGCCGAGATCGGAATCGTTTTCGTATTTGCTGAAGGCGGCCTGGCCGGGCAGGGTGTTGAAATGGGACGGCAGCTCGGCGATGGGCACGAAGCCTTCGGTTTCGGCGCGTATCGTGCCCAGCGCGGCGGCCACCATGTCGGCCCCGGTCAGGCCGAAGGCCGCCAGTGCCGCCGCGACATAGGGCAGGTTGCGGGCGATGTTGGAAGTGCGGGTAAAGGGGAACAGCCCGCCCACCAGCGCGGCATCCAGACGCACGGCCAGTTGCGCCGCCGGCGCCATGCCCAGCGCCACCAGGGTGCGCGGCCCGGCGATGCCGTCGGCCACCAACCCCACGCCGGTCTGCCAAGCGCGCAGCGCGGTTTCGGTGCCGATGTCGAATTGGTCGTCGGCGCCCATCGCATATTTGGCCGCCTCCTTGCCCAGCACTTTCTTCAACGCCATCTTCAGTGCGACGACTTCCTTGCCGGAATTGCCGCGCATCAACAACAGAGTTTTGGTGTTTGGCATATTCATGCTCCCTTGATGATGGTTGGGGTAACTACGTTTCCGAGAAAGAGCGGCGTGCGACGACCCGCTAGGTCCGTTCGATTTCTAACCGCACCAGGAAACGCTTTTCAGCTTGTGATTGGCCGATTCGGGCAATGTGCAGTACCACGAGCGGATCTGTTCCAGTTCGCTTGCGTAACTCTCATCGTTGCGTGCTGTGCGGATTTTGTTGATCACGCCATAGCCGATAACGTAGGTCGCGTTGGCTTCCTTCGCCATGAAAGCGGCAATCACATTCTTGTCGCAGTGGTTGACCAGGACGCAAACCGCCGCGTTTTCATATTGCTCAACCGTGCGCTTGAGCTGGTCTCGTTCTTTGTCAGTATGAAGCTCCGTGATCCGCTGGGATTTTTCGGTGGCCTTGAGCAGCTTGTCGCGCAGAACAGAAGTTGCGGCGATCGAATCGGCAAATTCGCCATACAGGCGGACATCCTCGCTTGACCTGAATTTGGCCACGAATTCGAATGACTTGCTGATTCGATCCTGGTTCTTCTTCTCAAGATATTCATTCATGCCCCAGAGTCCGCCAACAATTATCGCGACGCAAGTGAGCAAAGATTGCGCAATCCCAAGCCTTTCCTTGAACGATGCAGACATGGCGATCCGCCTTATTTTTTCTTTGCTTTCACGCAGCCTGGAAGCTCGGGCTCGATACGGCAAGGATCGATGCTGTTCTCCATTTTCGGAGCCGATTCTTTTTCAACTTTTGGGGCTGATTTGTCCGGCGCTTTCGGAACCGATTCCGCTTTCTTGGCCTCATTGGGTTGCGTGGTTGCAACCCCCTTCTCTTGCTTGGAGTAAAAGCCGGATGATTCGTCGGCAAGGGCGTGTGAGGCATTGATCATCAGTGCCAGCATTGCAGTGAACAGGACATATTTTGGTTTCATTGTTTCTCCCATGATGGTGTTTCGACAAGAAGTCTTGAGCACGGCAAGTTGATTCCAAATTACTCGAGCCAGGCCCATTTAATCGTTATCGCGCAGCGTCCCCTGCGCCGCCGGGTTGGGCCTCGCAGATTGAACGACGAAGCAACTCGGCATCCTTTGACCATACAGAACTTAGCGCCAAGAGATTCATAGCCATGCTGTCCATACTATGCTGTGTAACCAATCGAGTGCCGAAAAATCCCGATGTGAAATCTACTAAAACCTCATATGTCAAACTCCACGTTCCACGTGCGCTCGGATTTCCTCTAAGAACAGCTAATGGCTCGTGCTTTTCGCGAAAAACGATACGGCGATTACCATAACCCGAACGTTTTAGCCCAATACGTGGTGATGGATTAAATGCCACCGCTGTAACGCCATTAAGTTTGTGGCTTAGCTCAAGGGCTAAACCACCCCCTAAGGAATGACCGGTCAGAGTTATGCCCCAGTCTTTGTGATCCGCGATTTCTGCTTCAGTTATTTTCAATGCTGGCTTGCTCTGAATTTTGACTAATGGACTCAGATTTTGAATCCAATCCATAACCGAAGTAGCCTCGGTACCACGGTACGCTATGACTAGCTGTTTGTTCTGTTTGTTTTCGAAAGTTGCTACGAACAACCCAGAGGAATCAGGAATTGATCGGACGCGCTGCCATCCTTCAGGGAGTTGATAATAGCCAAGTCCACTATCTTCATACGCAATGGCACTAAAGACCGACATCAAGGCATTTTGTGCGATGACTTCCCTTTTCTTTGGAAAGTTATCCAGTCGCTGGGATTTTGCATCTGGCTCAGACTCGCATAGTTTCGGAGCGGCTACGCATAAACTTCCGAAGCTGAAAAATATCCAAAGTGCCGCGAATGAATTGATGTTGAAGGTCATAAGTAGTCCCTAGAAGCCCAACGAATAAATTCACCGGCCTGTACGGTTTTTCGCGCAGGTGCGGTGGAATGAGAGGTTAGCCAAGCCTTGCCTCAATGCGTGACAGAAACAACTGCGTGAAGTCATCATGCATAGGCGTTGCTGGTTCCAACAGCGCAACCACCTTTTCAGATAGCTCGCCCTTGTTGTAAGACACTCCATTTCGGGAAATGACATCCCCAGCGATTTGTATCTCTGCGCCGGTTCCAAATACCTTATCAACAAGCAATGGCGGGTAGTAGTACTCAATGCCATTCTTCGGCCAGGTAACGATATGCTCACGAGGGATACCCATAGCGATCAACTGGTCCGGCAGGGTTGCAGAATGTACTGAGTCCAAGACTATAAAAATGCGGTCGCGATAGGGGCTCTTCTGAAGGTCAGCGAAGATGCCTTTTGCGATGTTCAGAATCTCCTTGATTCTGCTATCGGAGTGAGCTGGTATGACGCTGGTCAAATGGCTGGCATAGCGTTGGGCCAATACTCGCTCGATGAAGGCGTGATCGCACTTGCCTTCGACTAGGACGATGGCCGAGGGAAGATATAGTGTTTCAAAGCGATTCCCGAGTAGAAAGAAATGTATGCCATTGAAGTCGATTTGATTCTCGACGCGGCGAACTGAGATTTCATCGCCGTGCTTCTGGATCGTATAGTTATTGGTGATGTGCGCACGATCCAGGAAAATGGTCGAGTGGGTAGCAAAGACGATGGACTTGATGTGTGGAAAGTACTTGGCTCTGTGCCCGCGGTCAAACAAGAAGTCGGCCAAGATGCCCTGCGCTTCTGGGCTGATGCCAAGTTCTGGTTCATCAATTAGAAACGTGTCGTAGTCAGTGTCTAAAAGACTTGTTACCAGAGTAGTAATCAGGCGAAAGCCTGAACTGGTGTAAGAGATGTTATGCCCACCGCACGATATGTATTTCTGTGACATCGAGTTGTTCTCGACCGTGTGACGAATTTCGAGTTTCACGCCAAGTAGCGTATTGACTATTTTCGTTAAGCGATCTCGCTGTTCATCAGACAGTTCCGCTATGGCCTGCTGCAGATTAACGGGGGAGTTGTCAATGTTCTGGTTTTGCTGCTGCCACTGATTCATGAACTCCCGCCACTTCTGATCCTTGCGATTGCGATTCGGCGTGTAGTAACCCAATAGGTTGAAGTTCTGATATCGCGCAGGACCGAGATAGGAGGCATTTTGTCCCCACTGCTGCGTGAGAGTTTTAAGCAGGTATGACTTACCGCAGTTATTTCGGCCAACAAGAACGGAGTATTCCGAGTCGCGAATGTTCTGAAGCACAGCTGCGGAATCGTCGGTGAAACGTGTGCCTGGTTTTTGATCGTATTGGTACATGGTAAGGAGCCTAGGTTGGCTAACATTTAAGCGAACACACAAACCGTTGTATATCTCCTACCCTCTGCATGTATCCAACATCCGACAAAAAACGCATCTACTCGATCATCCATCACTTAGCCCACCTTTGCGCTGAGAACCCCACCGCCGAACACTCCTGCGGCGTGTCGATCCCCAAGCTTGTCCCAGAAAGAAATGGCACGGAGCATATCACCTCCTTTTTAGTATGGATATATGGCAAACACCTTAGTCGATTCATTTGGCATCCCCGCCGGCTGCCAACTGTCCGCCGCAACATCCTGCAACAAACATGGCATTGACAGTTCCTCCTTGCGTAACGTACATTTCGCGCCATCTCGTTTTGAGGGTCATCCCTTGGACAGTAACTGTAGAATCAGCCCGGGCATCTTCCGCGTCATTCCCTCGTAATACAGTCTTCGCATACTGCTCACGAGCTTTTCGCCGGATGCCGGGGCGCTGAAAAGGTCGGAGCAGTCTCTCGCGGCGGTCCGCTGCGGGATTCAGCCCAGTCGGATTTGGTATGGCGCATAGCCTGCGGCGGCGATCGGCTGTCGTGCGTTTTGCGCTTGCTTGTTCCTTGCAAATCAGGAGAACAGCGTGGCGCTGAAATTTTTCGGACATTCTTTGTTTCATCCGCGCTTCGGGCCGGAGGGTGCGGCGGCGGCGCAGGTGCCGCTGCCGGCCAGTCCGCTGCTGACACTGGCACGCCTGGACCATGAGCAACTCTTGAGCCGGCTCGGCTCCTCGCCGGAGGGCCTGCTCGACCGCGAGGCGGAAGAGCGCCTGATCGAACTCGGCGAGAACACCGTTGCCCATGAGGTCAAGAAGAATCCGTTGCGGGAGCTGCTCGACCTGTTCCTGAAGCCGCTGCCACTGTTGCTGCTGGCGCTGGCGGCGATCGCCTACTTCACCGGCGAGACCAAGGGCGCGGTGGTGATTACCCTGATGGTGGTGCTGTCCACGCTGCTGTCTTTCATCCAGGAATTTCGCTCCAACAAGGCGGCGGAGAAGCTGCGCGAGATGGTCAGCACCACGGCCACGGTGGTGCGCAAGGATGTCACGGCGGGGGTGCCCGAAGAGGTCAACCAGCTCTTCGAGATCAAGATCGTCGTGCGCCCGCCGCATGCCATCGAGATTCCGCTGGCCCAGGTCGTTCCCGGCGACATCATCCGGCTTTCCGCCGGCGACATGATCCCGGCCGACGTGCGTGTGCTGGCCGCCAAGGACCTGTTCATCAACGAGGCGCCCCTGACCGGCGAGGCCATGCCGGTGGAGAAGTTCCCCGGCCCGGCGCCCGCATCCATCGACGCGGTGCTGCAACTGCCCAACGTCTGCTTCATGGGCACCAACGTGCTGTCGGGATCGGCTTCCGCCGTGGTGCTGGAGACGGGGGCGCGCACCTACTTCGGTTCGATCGCTTCGACCATTTCCGCCCAGCGGCAGATGACGAGCTTCGACCAGGGCATCCAGAAGTTCATCTGGCTGATGATCCGCTTCATGCTGGTGATGGTGCCGACGGTGTTCCTCATCAGCGGTTTCTTCCACGGCAACTGGATGCAGGCCTTCATGTTCGCCACTGCGGTGGCGGTCGGCCTGACGCCGGAAATGCTGCCGATGATCGTCACCATCAACCTGGCCAAGGGCGCCATCGCCATGTCGCGCAAGAAGGTCATCGTCAAGCGCCTCAACTCGATCCAGAACTTCGGCGCCATGGACGTGCTGTGCACCGACAAGACCGGCACCCTGACCCAGGACAAGGTCATACTCGAACGGCACGTCGACATCGCCGGCGAGGAGAGCGAGCATGTGCTCGAATACGCCTACCTCAACAGCTACTATCAGTCGGGCTTGAAGAACCTGCTCGACGTGGCGGTGCTGAACCATGCCGAGGTGAATGAGAAGCTGCATGTCGCCGAGACCTACACCAAGGTCGACGAGGTGCCTTTCGATTTCCAGCGGCGGCGCATGTCGGTGGTGGTCGAGGAGAGCCACGACAGGCACCTGCTGATCTGCAAGGGAGCGGTCGAGGAAGTCTTTGCGGCATGCAGCCATGCCCAGCTCGGCGACGACATCGTGCCGATCGAGCTCAGGCATCAGGGCGAACTGCGCCGGGTGGTGAACGACCTCAACGAGGACGGCTTCCGCGTCATCGCGGTGGCTTACAAGCAATTGCCGGCGGGCCAGACGACCTACAGCGTGGCCGATGAGACGGCCCTGATCCTGACCGGCTACATCGCCTTCCTCGACCCGCCCAAGGAGTCCGCCGGGCCGGCCATCGCCATCCTGCAGAAGCACGGCGTGGCGGTGAAGATCCTCACCGGCGACAACGATGTGGTCACGCGCAAGATCTGCCACGACGTCGGCCTGCCGGTGGATCGCATCGTCATCGGCGCCGAGATCGAGGGCATGAGCAAGCTGGAACTGGCCCAGGTGGCCGAGGAGGTGTCGGTGTTCGCCAAGCTTTCGCCGCAGCAGAAAGCGCAGGTGATCCAGGCGCTGCACCTTCGGGGCCACGTGGTCGGCTTCATGGGCGACGGCATCAACGACGGTCCGGCGCTCAAGGCGGCCGATGTGGGCATTTCCGTCGATACCGCGGTGGACATCGCCAAGGAATCGGCCGACATCATCCTGCTGGAGAAGAGCCTGCTGGTACTCGAAGAGGGCGTCATCGAAGGCCGCAAGGTGTTCGGCAATATCGTCAAGTACATCAAGATGGGCGCCAGCTCCAACTTCGGCAACATGTTCAGCGTGCTCGGCGCGAGCGCGGCGCTGCCCTTCCTGCCAATGGCGCCGGTGCAGATCCTGTTCAACAATCTGCTCTACGATTTCTCCCAGACTTCTGTGGCCACCGATTCCGTGGATGAAGAGTACGTGGCGCAGCCGCGCCAATGGGATATCGGCAGCATCGGCCGCTTCATGCTGTTCATCGGGCCGATCAGCTCGATCTTCGACTACGCGACTTTTTTCCTGATGTGGTATGTCTTCGGCTGCACCACGCCGGATCACGCCAACTTGTTCCAGACCGGCTGGTTCGTCGAGTCGCTGCTGTCGCAGACCCTGATCGTGCATGTGATCCGCACCGGCAGGATTCCTTTTGTCCAGAGCAAGGCCAGCCTGCCGCTGACCATGACCACCCTGGCAATCTGCCTGATCGGCGCTTGGCTGCCCTATTCGCAATTTGCCCACGCCCTGGACCTGGTGCCGCTACCCGGCCAATACTGGCTTGCGCTGGCGGCGATGCTGACGGTTTACCTGTCGCTGACGCAACTGGTCAAGTCGTGGCTGATCCGGAAGTTCGGCTTGAGCTAAGGAAGCACTGAATAAGTCCGTCCCGCCAGGGGACTTCCTTCGGTCGTCATCCCGGCGAAGGCCGGGATCCAGATACGTATTGGGTTCCGGCTTTCGCCGGAATGACGGTCTGTATGCGATGTGTGCATACGCTAGCCTTCCGGCATTCATGCGATTGCTCTGGTTCCGTGATTTTGTTCCGGGAGCGATCCCGACCGGCCGTGTTATTCTCGCGGCAAGAATAACCAGGGCAAAGTTCCGGTCAATACCGTCGGGATAATCGCCTTTTCACAAGATGATGTGCAGGACCTCTCACGTTCTCTTCGCCGTCTGGCTGGTAATCGCCGTATTCGTCGGCTATCTGTTCGCCAGCCTGGCCAGTTCGCGCCAGTCCGTCGAGTTGCGCGTCCATGACGAGGCGAGGTCTTGCGTCCGGCTGGTCGAGGAGCACGCTGCGGCAACCTTCGATAGTGCCAATATCGCGCTGCTGGAGATGGAAGATCACCTGACACCCGCCGATCTGACCGGCCCCGGGCAAGTCTCCGCTGCGCGCCGCCGGGAGATCGAAAAGCGGCTGCAGAGTCAGGTGCAGCGCAGGTCCGGCATCGTGACCATGTATCTGACCAACGCCCAGGGCCTGGTGATTGCCGATCCGCGCGGCGCGCCGCCGGGAGCTAGTGTGGCCGACCGACAATATTTCCAGACTTTGCGGCAGCTGCCCCAGTCTACCCCGGTGATATCCCAGGCGATTCGCGGGCGCGTATCCGGGCAATGGGGGATCGTTCTCGGGCGCCGGATCGATCTGTCCGACGGCAGCTTCGGCGGCATGCTCGGCGCCAATCTGGCCTTGGACCGGAATTTCACCGATTTCTATTCGACCCTGACGCTGGGCAAGCATGGCGCGGTATCGTTGCGCGACCCCGAGGATCACCTGATCGTCCGCTATCCCCTGGTCGAAAAGATATTGGGCAAGCCGGTCGCGGCTGGCGGGCCGGTCAAGGAGCGGCTGCAGGCGGGAGATACGGAGGGGGTGATCGTTGCCGCATCGGCGATCGACAACATCGAACGGGTCTTTGCCTTTCGCCGGCTCAAGGACTATCCGGTCTATGCGGCGGTCGGCCTGTCGCTCGACGAAGCGCTGGTCGGCTGGCGGCGGGATCGGGATGTGGCGGTAGTTGGGGCGATGCTGGTGATCCTTGCGGGAGGGTTTATCACCATTGTGTTGCGGCGCAAGGATCGCGCCGAAAACCAGTTGAAGACGCTTGCCGTGATTGTGGAATCCTCGCAGGACGCGATTTCCACGGCGAACATGACGGGCATCATCACCAGCTGGAACGGCGGCGCGCAAAGAGTTTATGGCTACTCGGCGGAGGAAGCGGTCGGCCAGCATTCAGCGCTGATTGTCCCGCCCGAGAAACTGGAAGAACACGCGTTATTGCTGGAACGCATCGGGGCAGGGGGTTCGGCAGTCAATCTTGAAACTGCGCGCTTGACAAAGAATGGCCAGCGCATCGATGTCTCGCTCACGGTTTCGCCGATCCAAGCCCGTGGCGGGGGCGTCGCCGGCTATTCGACGATCGCGCGGGACATCACGGAACGCAAGCGGATGGAAGCCGAACTGCATGAAATGGCCGCCACCGATTTCCTCACGGGAGTGTCCAGCCGGCGCCTGTTCATTTCCCGGATAGAAATGGAACTGGCCCGCCTGCAGCGGCTCGACAGGCATTGCGTCTCGGTGTTGATGATCGACCTGGACCGCTTCAAGCGGATCAACGACACCTACGGCCATGCCACTGGGGATGCCATACTCATCCACTGCGCCGCCATCATGCGCGAGTGCCTGCGCAAGATCGATACGGTCGGCCGCATGGGTGGCGAAGAGTTCGCCATCCTGCTGCCCGGTACCGATCTGGCTGCGGCGAGCATCTTCGCCGAGCGACTGCGCCTGAAGGTGGCGGAAACGCCAATCGTGCAGGATGCCCAAACCATCGCGGTCACGGTGAGCATCGGCATCGCCGCCATGCATGCCGACGATGCCGCTGCCGATGCCGCGCTGAATCGGGCCGACGATGCGCTGTACCGCGCCAAGAAAGCCGGACGCAACCGGCTGGAGATCGACGCGCCCGAAGCCACCTGAGCAAGCCCGCCGTTCGTCGGGCGGGATCGGGGCGGCCGTCGGTCATACGCAGATTCTTGCAGAGCTTAAAGCCAGCCGGATCGCTTGAAACGCCGGAACAGATAGCCGCACACCGCCGCAATGAAGCACAACGCGACCGGGTAGCCGTACTCCCACTGCAACTCCGGCATGTTCTTGAAGTTCATGCCCCAGATGCCGGCGAAAGCCGTGGCTACCGCGAAAATGCCGGCCCAGGCGGCGAGGCGCTTGGTCGTCTCGTTCTCCTCGATGGTGACCATCGAGAGATTGACCTGGACCGCCGTGCCGATGGTGTCGCGGATGGTGTCGATGGAAGCGTTGATGCGCGCCAAATGGTCGTATACATCGCGAAAGTACTCCTGGGTGCTGCCGCAGACGGGGGGCACGCGACCGCCGTGGAGCTTGCTTTCGGCTTCCATGAGTGGTTCGACCGCGTGCTTGAGCACCATGACATTTCGCTTCAGCGCATACATTCGTTCGATGTTCGCGCGTGCCGAACCCTTGACGAAAATTTTCGCCTCAATGGTTTCGAGTTCCGACTCCAGGGCATCGACGAGCGGGAAGTAACGGTCGACCACGGCGTCCATCAACGCGTACAAGACGAATCCCGCCCCTTGACGCAGCAGATTCGGCTCGCGCTCGCAACGGCTGCGCACCCCCAGGAAATCGTGCGGGCTGCCTTTGCGTACGGAAAGAACGTAATTATTGCCGACGAAGATGCTGACTTCGCCGATGGTCAATTCGCCGTTGTCGTCCATTTCGGGCAGATGCATGACAGCGAAAACCGAATCGCCGTACTCCTCGATCTTCGGTCGCTGGTGGCCATGGTGCGCATCCTCGACCGCCAGTTCGTGGAGATTGAACTCCATCTGCATTTCCTGCAACTCCGCATCGGTGGCGTCGCGCAAAGCCACCCAGACGAAGCAATCGGGACGGGAGACGTATTCGCTGATATCGGCGATAGGGATGTCGGCGAGTTTTTCACCCTCTTGGTAGGCAACGCAGTTGATCAGCATGTTCTTCCCTTATTCGTGTTTGTTGGTGCCGGAGGCGTCGCTGGCCGCCCGTAGTAGTACCCTAAAACCAACATCGGGCACTAGTACCCTAGAACCAGAATCGGGCACTAGTACCCTAGAACCAACATCGGGCACTAGTATGCGCGAGCAAACGGCGCGCGGAAAGGCCTTGGCGTGAATTACGAACCTTGGGCGTCGAGCGCCAGGTTGAGTTTGAGGATATTGACCCGCGGCTCACCGAAGCTCCCGAGCTGGCGGGTTCGGGCGACGCGCCCCAGCTGATACGCGGCCGCAGCCGAGCGCGAGTGCCGCGATCAGGCCGAACGACAATGCGATGCCGGCGAGATAGACGATGTCCCAGTTTTTCTCCCGCGAAAAGATGTCCTCGCCATTCATATTAGATGGCCGGTTCTAAAAGTTTTGGAAAAAGTCGCGGGGGCGAGTGTAAAAATTCAGTAAAATGCCGCCTGCAATTCCTTTCCCATTCACGATTGCCAGAGGAACACCGCACTAACGCCGCACTTTTTGCCCGCAAACCGCGGACCTTTGCGCAAGGATTTTCGATGGATTCGTCGCACCCCGGCAAAGCAAGACTTGGCGCACTCTCCGTAGGCGCCCTCGGCGTCGTCTATGGCGATATCGGCACCAGCCCGCTGTATGCCTTCAAGGAAGTGTTCGTCAGCATTCACCATCCGCTGCAGATCACGCCGGACAATGTGCTCGGCATACTCTCGCTGATCTTCTGGTCGCTGATGCTGGTGGTCACCCTCAAGTATGTCTCCTTCATCCTGCGGGCGGACAACAAAGGCGAAGGCGGCATCATGGCGCTGATGGCGCTGGCGTTGCGCAATACCGGAACTCATTCGCGACGGCGCAACGTGATCATCACCCTGGGCCTGTTCGGCGCGGCCCTGTTCTACGGCGACGGCGCCATCACGCCGGCGATTTCGGTGCTTTCGGCGGTGGAAGGGCTGGAAGTGGCCACGCCCGCTTTCAAACCCTATGTCATACCGATCACGCTGTCGGTGCTGGTCGGCCTGTTCCTGCTTCAGCGCCGGGGAACCGGCAGCGTCGGCGCCATGTTCGGCCCGGTGATGATGACATGGTTTGCCGTACTGGCCGTTCTGGGCGTCATCAACATCGCCGTCGAGCCGAGTGTCATCGGCGCCTTGAACCCGCTGAAAGGCTTGTCTTTCCTGTTGCAGAATCCTGCCATCGGCTTTTTTTCGCTGGGTGCCGTGGTGCTGGTGCTGACAGGCGGCGAAGCGCTATATGCCGACATGGGCCATTTTGGCCGTCTGCCCATCCAGTTGGCCTGGATTTACCTGGTGCTGCCGGCCTTGGTCCTCAACTATTTTGGCCAGGGCGCATTGCTGCTGCACGATCCCAAGACCATCGAAAATCCGTTCTACCTGCTGGCGCCCGAGTGGGCGCTCTACCCGCTGGTTGCCTTGGCGACGGCGGCGACCGTGATCGCTTCGCAGGCGGTGATATCCGGCGCCTTCTCGATAACCCAGCAAGCGGTGCGTCTCGGTTATTCTCCGCGTGTCGAAGTGCAGCATACCTCGGACAAGCAGATCGGCCAGATCTACCTGCCCGGCATCAACTGGCTGCTGCTGATTGCGGTGCTCGCGCTGGTGATCGGTTTCGGTTCCTCGACCAGACTGGCCGGCGCCTACGGCATCGCCGTGACCGGCACCATGCTCATCACCAATATCCTGGCCTACTGCGTGACACGCTGGTTGTGGGGCTGGAGTCCTTGGCGGGCTTTCTTCGGCGCGTTGCCGTTCATGCTCATCGATCTCGCCTTCTTCTCCGCCAACTCCATCAAGATCGCTGACGGCGGCTGGTTTCCGCTGGTTTTCGGTCTCGGCATCTTCATCGTGCTGGTTACCTGGAAACGCGGCCGGCAGCTGCTCAACGAGCGGCAAGTCCAAGACGCGATCGCTCTCAAGCCCTTTCTCGACAGCCTCGGCCAGGATGGGATCAGCCGCGTCCCAGGCACGGCAGTGTTCATGACGCCCAACCCGGACGACGTGCCCAAGGCCATGCTGCACAGTCTCAAGCACTACAAGGTGCTGCACGAGAGGATCGTCATTTTGACCGTCGAAGTCTTGGACATTCCTCGACTCGCCGAGGGGCAGCGGGTCACCGTGGAAAAGCTGCCGTATCACTTCTGGCGGGTGAAAGTGTTCTACGGTTTCATGGACGAAACCAACCTGCCCGAAGCGCTCGATTGGTGCGCCGAGCAGGGACTCGATTTCGACATGATGGACACCACCTTCTTCCTTGGCCGGGAAACCCTGTTTGCCAGCCTCGAATCGGAGATGTGGTTCTGGCAGGAAAAGCTTTTCATCGCCATGTTCAGAAATGCCGGCAGTGCCGCCAACTTCTTTAAACTGCCCGCCAACCGCGTGGTTGAATTGGGAGCGCAGGTGGTACTGTAGGTCCCGTCATCGACTTGCCGTTGCCATAACGATGGTAAACTCGCCGGCAATCCTTAACCGACAAGGTTCTTCCGATGTTCGGCAACATTCCCGGCAGCAGCGACTCCCCTTCGCCTCCGAGAAAACGGGAGAGTGCTGCGGGGCAACAAGCGATTAAGCCGAAACACCTCTGGCTGGTACGCACTTACTACCTGATACGGACTGTCTCGTTCGCCACGCTGTTCGCCGCCATCGGCGTGCATATGCAAGGGCAGGGCTACGGTCTCGCCGCATGGGGCTTGCTGATGTTGCAGTTCCTGATTTATCCCCACCTGGTTTACTACCGCGCCCGGATCGCCAGCGATCCGCTCAAAGTCGAATTGTCGAGCGCCCGGCTCGACTCGCTGCTGGTCGGCATCTGGTCAGCGGCACTGGGGTTTCCGACCTGGATCGCCTTTACGCTGTTCATCGGCACCGCGCTGAACAACGCGATCAACAAGGGCTGGCGGGGGGCGCTGG